>JBFLZG010000062.1:0-153912 GCA_040756235.1 bacterium
AGATTCGGCCGCGACGATTGAGCGAGACCGCAGGCATAGCACGGCTATGTCGAGGATCTTGCGATTGAGGAGCGGTCGAAGATGGCCCGAAGATGGGATGCGAAATGGGAAGTTATTTCTGCGCGAAGCCTAAGGTCGATGGAATGCGCCAAGGCCAGTTCCCGTCAGCGCGGACGCAGAGACCCGGCAAGAGAGAAACAATCGGTGCTGCGCAGCAGGCGCTTCCATCGCTGACAGTGGCGCTCGCGGGGTCGGTCGGGCCGAGGGAAATCCGCTCGTCAGCAGCGGCATGGAGCCGGGCTGTCGGGGTCGCCATGTCGTCTCTGGGTCGGGTCTTCGGCTTCCGGGCTGCCTGGAAAGCTTGATCGCCGGTGCGCGCTGAGTGGCTCGAGAGAACGGTGAAAGACATACGATTTTCGAGGATTGGCCGACAGGCCCGCGCGACCACGGGAGCGATGGCATGGAATTGGCTAAGGCCAAGTGCTCGAGCGCGAGTGGGCACTATGCCAAACGAGGAGAAGAGGCATGAGAGAAGAGATCCATCGCGTCGACATGTCGACACTGAGCGCTTCATCGGAGGAGCTGCCGGAGAAGTGGAGGCTCCTTGGCGGAAGGGGGTTGACGTCGGCGATCGTGGCCGAGGAGGTCAAGCCCACCTGCCACCCGCTGGGCAAGTACAACAAGCTGATCTTTGCTCCGGGCCTGCTCACAGGGACCGCATGTGCGAACTCCGGCAGGCTCTCGGCCGGGGCGAAAAGCCCCCTGACGGGGACGATCAAGGAAAGCAATGCCGGAGGCACCTGCGCCCAGTGCCTGGCGCGCCTGGGAATACGGGCTCTCATCATCGAGGGCGTGCCCCGGCAGGACTCCTTCTACGCCCTCCGTGTCGACAGGCAGGGGGTCACGATCCAGGAAGAGAGGGAACTGCTCGGCAAGGGCAATTACGAGCTCATGAAGACCGTGTCCCAAAGAAACGGCTCCAAGGTGGGCATCTTGTCCATCGGACCGGCCGGGGAGATGCGCATGGCGGCTGCGAATATTTCCGTGCAGGATCCGGATGGAAACATACGCAGCCATGGCCGCGGCGGGTTGGGCGCGGTCATGGGGTCCAAGAGGATCAAGTATATCGTGATCGACCCCAGCGACGGCCCCGGCATCAGCATCGTCGACGAGGAAAAGTTCAAGAAGGCCACGGTTTCCTTTACCAAGGCGATCGTGAAGCATCCCGTGAGCGGCGAATCTCTGAAGCTGTATGGCACCAACGTCCTCGTCAACATCATGCACGAGGCAGGGGCCCTGCCTGTCAGGAATTTCCGCTACGGCCAGTTCCCCCAGCACAACCAGATCAGCGGCGAGACACTGCACGACGTCATCATTGAGCGAAAGGGCCATCCCTGGCACGTGTGTCACAAGGGATGTGTCATCAAGTGCTCCCAGGTCTACAACGATGCGAACGGCAATTACGTAACGTCGGGATTCGAGTATGAGACCATCTGGGGCTTCGGGGCGAACTGCGAGATCGACGACCTGGACATCATTGCCCAGGCCGACCACATCATGGATGACGTCGGCATTGACTCGATCGAAACCGGGGTGGCGATGGGTGTGGCGATGGAGGCCGGGGTCATCCCGTTCGGAGATGGGCAAGGCGTCCTGCGACTGCTGAGGGAAGTGGGCGCGGGCACCCCCATGGGCCGAATCATCGGCTCCGGGGCGGCCGGAGTGGGCAAGACTTACGGCGTCACTCGGGTGCCTGTGGTCAAAGACCAGGGCTTGTCCGCCTATGATCCCAGGTCGGTCAAAGGCATGGGCATCACCTATGCGACCTCGACCATGGGCAGTGACCACACCGCGGGCTACTGCATTCCCGTGAACATCTTGGGTGTCGGAGGCCTCATCGACCCGTTGAAGAAGGACGGGCAGATCGACCTGTCCAGAAGATTGCAGATGAGCACCGCGTTCCTGGACAGCTTGGGCCTGTGCGTGTTCGTCGGATTCCCCGCGCTCGACGCGCGCGAGGCCTTCTCTGCGATGCTTCCGGAAATGCTCAACGCCAAGTACGGCCTGAATCTCACCCAGGACGAGTGGCTGGCGGTGGGGCGCAAGACGCTCTTTACGGAACATGACTTCAACGTGAGGGCCGGCTTTACCAGCAAAGACGACCGGCTTCCGGAATTCTTCGAGGAGCCCATTCCGCCGCACAATGCGGTCTGGGATTTCACCGACGAGGAGATGGACTCGTTCTGGAATTTCTGAGTCGCGCGGATTCCTGTTCACCGTCGCCCCTTTGAACGAGATCGGTCTGGCCGGGAGTCAGGGTTCAAATCCGTACGGAATGGAGGTAGGTCATGAACCGCAAGGCGTCGCTCTTCATCATGGCGGGTTTGATCTTGATCGCCTGGCTGTACGCGGGCTCGGATTGCAGCGCGATCACGATCGCCGACGTGAAACCTGGTGAGGACGTGTTCGGTTATATCCAGAGGGTGAAAGGGAGCTTCGATCAGACCCTGTACCAGCAGGTCATCGGCGCGTCCAACGCCTTCAAGGAGGGTGACCAGACGATCGGAGTCGCGGCGGATGACGAGAACACCAGGGAGCATGCCCGGGCGCTCCTGGCCAACACCAAGATCGAGGACCTGTACGACCACCCCCTGCTCGCCGACGAACTGCAGAAGCTGATCTGGCAGACCACGGACCAGGCCCAGTACGGGAAGATCAAAGGCTGGACCATGGGACAGCTGAAAGAGTTTCTTCTCACCAAGTCCGAGGCGGAGATCAAGGGCATCATGCACGGCCTGACGAGCGAAACGATCGGGTGTGTTCCGAAGCTCATGAGCAATGAAGAGCTCATCGCATTCGATCGAAAGGTCTACAACACCCTGCCCGGGACCCGGATCGGGGCCAAAGGGTACCTGAGCGCTCGTATCCAGCCCAACTCACCCACGGACAGTCCAGAGGACATCGTCTGGCAGGTCTTCAACGGATTCTCATTCGCCACCGGAGACATCGTCATCGGCACCAACCCGGTAGACAGCCAGGTCAAGAGCGTGGCCGCGGTCGAGAAGGGGCTGAAGGACGTGGTCGTGACGTTCAAGATCGAAGACGTCATTCCTTGGTGCGTGCTCGCCCATATCGACGTCCAGGCGGAAGTCGCGAAGCAGTATCCGCAGTCGGTTGCGACGATGTTCCAGAGTCTTGCCGGAACCGATGACTGCAACAAGACCTTCGATGTTACGATTTCGAAGATCATGAACTATGCCAAATCGAAGAAAGGTGAAAGGTACGGCCTCTACTTCGAAACCGGGCAGGGCTCCGAGTTCACCAACGGCGTGGCACATGGTGTGGACATGATGGTGCTGGAGTCGCGCAAGTACGGCTTCAGCCGGGCCGCGCAGATGGAGCTGGCCAAGGTGCAGCCCAGGGGAGCGTGGCTGCACGTCAACGACGTGGCCGGGTTCATCGGCCCCGAAGTCTTCAAGACCCGGGAGCAGCTCGTGCGGTGCTGTCTGGAAGACATCGCCATGGGCAAGCTCCACGGCCTGGTCATCGGTCTGGACATCTGTTCGACCCTGCACATGGCCGTCAGCCTGGATGATCTGGCCTGGTGCCAGGACCAGATCCTGCCGGCCGCCCCTGCCTACCTGATGAGCCTTCCCACGCGAAACGACCCCATGCTGAGCTATCTCACGACTTCGTTTCAGGATCACGTGCGGCTGCGGGAGAAGTTCGGGCTCAAGGTGAACGACAAGATGTGGGAGTTCTACAAGCGCATCGGGATCGTGGGCAATGACGGCAAGTACACGGAGCACTTCGGAGATCCGGTGTGGGTGTACTACCAGTACAGGCTCGCGAAGGGCGACAAGCGATCCAAGGAAGAGATCTATGCGGAAGGAAAGAAACAGATGGCCCAGGTGGATGCCAGGGGCGTCGACCTTGCCGTCGGTCATGGCCAGAACCCCTGGGACCTCAATCCTCAACTCTCCAAGAAGCTCGTCACGCTTTACAACGACGCGAAGGAATCGCTCTGGGCGGAGCTTTCCCCGGAGTTCGTCAAGACGATTCCCAATGCGGTGCAGGTGAAGACCCTGTCAAAGGACCGCGAGGACTACATCGCGCATCCTGCGAGCGGCGAAAAATTGAGCCCCGAATCGGTCGCCACGGTCGAAAGATTGAGAGACTCGTGGGGAGAAAAGAGCCCGAATGTCCAGATCGTCATCTCGGACGGCCTCAACGCGAAGGCGATCATGGACCAAAATCACCTTCTGCCCTATCTGGACGAGATCCGGAGGCTCTTGACCGAAGCCGGCGCGGTCGTAGGTGAGAAGAATATCGTCGTGACGAGCGGGCGGGTCAGGGCCGGATACGAGATCGGATCGCTGCTATACGCCAACAGCGATCCGAAGAGATACAAGGGGATCCTGCATGTGATCGGCGAGCGCCCCGGGACCATGCATCACTCGTATTCGGTCTACATCACGGCTGCCAAGGGTGACTTATGGGCGGCGAAAAAGATCGATCACGACATCACCCGACTGGTATGCAACATTGCCGATACGGCACTCCCGCCGAAGGAGGCGGCTGACGAGAGCCTGACGATCATACGGGAAATCGTGGGGAGAACCGTGGCCTCCAGCCGAAGTGCGGGCGAGTGAATAACAGGGCAGGGTGCGAGAGGCAGCCGCAACGGAACGGCATCGAGAGAGGAAGCCATCATGTTATCGCTGAGGGGCAAGAGAGTGGCAGACAGGATGCGGGGGAAGGACCCGGGTTCGGCTGCGGGGCGGCGGTCCCCCGCGACCCCCCCCGTCGAGGGCCCGCCGCCCGTTTTCTTTGCCGTATGTGAAACCGTAAGACCGTGAGGAGGATGACGTGTATTCGTTGATTTTCCTTGTGGTGTTCCCTCTTCTGATAGCGTTTCTGGCGCTCGCCATCCCGCGCGGACTCCCCGTCAAGAGGGCCATCGGGGTCCTCGCCAATGCCGTGTTGTGCGCGGTGCCGGTCTATCTTCTGGCCTCCCGGATGGGCGAGGGAGCCGCCTATTTCCGGGCGGAGAGTCATCTCGTCGACGCGGCTATGCTCGTGATGGAAGTGGTGATTGCGGCGTACATCATCTACGTGTCCGTGAAGTCCGGGAGGTACCTGCCCGTTCTTCTGGTGACGGTTCAGTCGGTCGTCATCCTGGCTCTGGAGCTCGGCGGCGGGGACATGGTTCGGGTGGAGAACAACCTCTTCGTAGATCAGGTGTCGATCCTCATGGCCCTCATCGTCGGCTGCATCGGGGGGGCGATCTGTCTCTACGCGCTTGGCTACATGCCGGAATTCCACCACCACCACAGGGAAGTTCCGGACAGGCGCAGCTTGTTCGCATTCCTGATGTACCTCTTTCTCGCCGCCATGTTCGGCATCGTGTTCTCCAACAACCTGATCTGGATCTACTTCTTCTGGGAGGTCACGACCCTCTGTTCGTTCCTGCTGATCGGGTACAAAGGGGATCAACCCTCCCAGGACAGCGCCTTCAAGGCGCTGAACATGAACCTGATCGGCGGCGTGGCGTTTGCGATCGGACTGGTCTACCTGCACAACGGGTCTCACGTGATGGAGTTGGACAAGGTGTTGCGGAGCGAGCAGGCGCTGGTCCTGCTCCCCGCCGTGTGCATTGCCTTTGCGGGGCTGGCGAAATCCGCCCAGTTCCCGTTCTCGTCCTGGCTGACCGGAGCGATGGTGGCTCCGACCCCGGTTTCGGCCCTGTTGCATTCGAGCACCATGGTCAAGGCAGGGGTGTACATCATCCTGAGGGTCGCCCCGGTTCTGCAGAACACCAGCGCCGCCAAGGTGCTGACACTGATCGGAGGCGTGAGCTTCCTCATCACCGCGCTCATCGCCATCTCCCAGAGGAACGCGAAGAAGGTTCTGGCCTATTCGACCATCTCCAACCTCGGACTGATCGTCGCCTGCGCAGGGGTGGGAACGGATGCCGCCGTCTGGTCGGCGCTGCTCCTGATCCTGTTCCACGCCGTGGCAAAGTCGCTCCTCTTTCTTTGCGTCGGGATCGTCGAGTACAAGCTGGGAAGCAGGGATATAGAGGACATGGACTATCTCATCATGCGCATGCCGAAGCTCGCCGCCTGCATGCTGATCGGAATGGCCGGCATGTACATCGCTCCTTTCGGCATGGTGATCGCCAAGTTCGCCACCCTGAAGGCCTTTGTCAGCGCCAGTCCGGTCATGGCGGTCATTCTGGCATACGGGAGCGCAGCCACGCTGTTCTTCTGGGTCAAGTGGATGGGCAAGGTGCTGTCCATCAAAGGAGGAGCGACTCTCGATGTGGCGGAAGACCGCGTCAGCCGCTGGGAGTGGACGACGCTGGGGATCCTGGCAAGTGCCACGGTGGCGGTGTGTGTGGCGTTTCCGTTCATCGCCTTCAAGGTCATCGACCCGTACCTGCGGGAGGCTTTCGGCCAGGCACCGGTTGTGGACAGGTTCAACGTGTACGTCATCCTGGTCCTGATGTTCTCTCTCTGGATCGTGTTTCCGCTCGGTCTCCTGTACTACACCGTCTGGGGCAAGGGGTTGCGGAGGGTCGCGACCTACCTGGGAGGCGGGAACATCGGCGACGTCAGTTACGAGGGCGCCATGGGAACGGTCGGGGAGATCGAGCTCAAGAGTTACTACATGGCCAGGTATTTCGGGGAAGACGTGCTCTTCCCCGTCGGGGTGTACGCCGCGCTGACCTTCGTCTTCATCCTGTTCGGAGTGGCCGCGATATGAACACGATTCAAGAGATCTATGCGTCACTGAGTCTGGTCGAAAGGATGGCCGCGTTCGTCCTTCTCGCACCGCTGCTGGGCGGCCTGCTGGCGGGAATCGATCGAAAACTGAGCGCCAGGCTGCAAGGCCGCTACGGCCCGCCGCTGCGGCAGCCGTTCTTCGATGTCCTCAAGCTTCTGCAAAAAGAGAGAGTCGTCGTCAACCGGGCGCAGAATTTCTCGATCGTCCTGTTCCTTCTGTTCACGGTGGCTTCCGGCGCCCTGTTCTTTGCCGGGGCCGATCTTCTGTTGACGGTCTTCTGCCTGGCCGTGGCGGGAACGTTCTTCGTTCTCGGTGCCTTCTGTGTCGGGTCGCCCTTCAGTCACCTTGGCGCCGAACGCGAAGTGATTCAGATGATGGCCTATGAACCGATGGTCATCCTGGTCGCGGTCGGCATGTACCAGGTGACCGGGAGCTTCAAAGTCGCAGACATCGCACAGCACCAGACGCCGCTATTGTTTCAGCTCCCGGGCGTGTTCGCCGGTTTCCTGTTCATTCTGACCATCAAATTCAGGAAGTCTCCGTTCGACCTTTCCATGTCCCACCACGCCCATCAGGAGATCGTGCGCGGGCTGACAACGGAATTCTCCGGCCCGGCGCTCGCGTTCATTGAAATGGCGCACTGGTACGAGAACGCTCTGCTGCTGGGGCTGGTCTACCTCTTCCTGGGATCCAATCCCTGGCTCGCGGTTGCACTGGCCCTGCTGGTATACCTCCTGGAGATCTTCATCGACATGAACTATGCCCGGTTCAAGTGGCAGCTGACGCTGTGGAGCTCATGGCTGGTCACCGGCGTCGCCGCCGTGCCGAATATCCTCGTCCTCTCTAGCCTGAGATAAGTCAGCGGAGAAAAGAGAATGGCTTGGTTCAAACGATCGCCCTGGGTGATTCACTACAACGCGACCAGCTGCAATGGCTGCGACATCGAGGTGTTTGCCAGTCTGACGCCTTTGTACGACCTGGAGCGGTTCGGGATCATCAACACCGGGAACCCGAAGCACGCCGACATCCTCGCGGTTACCGGCTCGGTCAACGAGAAGAGCACCCAGGTCGTGCGGAACATCTACGAGCAAATGCCGAACCCGAAGGTGGTCGTAGCCATCGGGCTGTGCGCGATCTCGGGGTGCGTGTTCCAGGACTGTTACAACGTGCTCGGGGGAGTGGACAAGGTCTTGCCGGTCGATGTGTATGTTCCGGGGTGTGCCGCGCGGCCGGAGTCGATCATCGACGGGGTGTTGCAGGCGTGCGGCGTCCTGGAAGAGAAATACGCGCAACGGAAAGCTGACCGGGCAGGGTCTCGGAAGGTCCGAACATCATGATATGAGGCATGGACGATGAGAGAGCAGCAAGCAATCGTTCCGATCGAAGTGGGCATGCTGGTAGGGGAGGTCGCCCGGCGGTACGCGGAGGGGGAACGGCTGGTACAGATCAGCTGCACCACGCTCCAGAGCGCCTACGAGCTCAGTTACTCCTTCGACAAGGGCTATCGTCTGGAGAACCTGCGTCTGACGGTGGCGCCGGAGGAGCCGGTTCCGAGTATCAGCATCATCTATCCCGGTGCGTTCCTGTACGAAAACGAGATCCATGACCTGTTCGGCCTTGCCATTCGCAATATCGCGGTCGATTACCGCGGCACGCTGTACCGAACGAGGATGCCAACGCCGTTCAGCATTGGGAACTGTCCGGTGCCGGTGCCGCCCAAACCCAAGGCGGAGGCTGCGCAGGAAAAGGGCGAGGCGGAAATGCCCGAACCGCAGCAGGGAACACCTGCAGAATAGCCGGAAGAGAGGAGCTCCCTAGCCATGGGCGAGAGAAATGTCATCCCCTTCGGACCGCAACACCCCGTGCTCCTCGAGCCTCTGCATCTGCAGCTGGTGACGGAGGACGAAAAGGTGGTGGATGTGGTGCCGTCGATCAGCTACGTGCACCGGGGGCTGGAGCGGCTGGTGGAAAAGAGGGATTTCGTCGATTTCGTTCAAATCGCCGACCGGATCTGCGGGCTCTGCAGCTTCATGCACGCCATGGGCTATTGTCAGGCGGTAGAGGCGGTCATGGGGATCGAGGTCCCGGCGCGGGCCCTGTATCTTCGGACGATATGGGCCGAGCTCGGCAGGATTCACAGTCACATCTTCTGGCTCGGTGTCGCGGCCGATGCGTTCGGGTACGAAAGCGTCTTCATGCAGTCCCTGAGGCTCCGCGAGCTGGTCCTCGACGTCATCGAGGAGACCACCGGGGGCAGGGTGATCTTCGGGGCCTGCAAGGTGGGCGGGGTGAGAAGGGATATCGGTGCCGAGGTGTTGCGGGGTATCGTGGGGAGATTGAGGGATCTCAAGGCGGACCTGCAGGAGCTCACCTCGGTCTTCATCAATGACTACTCCATCCGGCACCGCTTGGTAGGCGTCGGCACCCTTTCGAAGGAAGACGCTCACCGTCTCGGATGCGTCGGGCCCATGGCGCGAGCGAGCGGGCTCGCCATGGACCTGCGGGCCCTGGGGTATGCTGCGTATGGGGAGCTGGATGTGGAGCCGATGGTGGAAGCTGCAGGGGACTGTTACGCGCGGTGCCTGGTGAGGATTCGCGAGATCTTCCAGTCCATCGACCTGATCCGCCAGGCGACCGGAAAGATCCCGGATGGGCCGGTGGATGTCAAGGTCAAGGGCACTCCGAACGGGGAATATTTCTCGCGCGTCGAGCAGCCGCGGGGTGAAGTGATCCATTATGTGAAAGGGAACGGGTCGAAGTTTCTCCACAGGTTCCGGGTCAGGGTGCCTACCTTCAGCAACATTCCCGCCATGATCAAGATCATGAAGGGCTCGGAGCTGGCGGATATTCCCAATATCGTGGTCACCCTGGATCCGTGCATCAGCTGCACGGAAAGGTAGAGGGCTGAGAGCATGAGACTGTTTACGATGACCAAGACCGTGACCAAGAACCTGCTCGGCGGGCCCGCGACGCTCATGTATCCCAAGAGGAAGAGGGTTTTCACCGAGATCACCAGAGGAAGCATAGAAAACGATATCGATACATGCATATTCTGCGGCATTTGTGCCAGACGATGTCCCACCTACGCTCTCACGGTCAGCAAGAATCCCAACAAGGAGTGGGTGATCGACCGTCTCAAGTGCTGCATGTGCAATCTCTGTGTCGAGGTGTGTCCTGTGAAGTGTCTCTCGACTATGAATTGGTATTTCCCCCCTGTCAGAGGGAAGGAGATGGGGATCTTCAAGCGAATGCCCGCGGCCAAACAGCAAGAAGGAGGAAGAGTCGATGGCTAGAAGGGTATACATCGATGCGCCCGAATGTGTCGCGTGCGGAACCTGTGTGGAGCTCTGCCCGGATGTCTTCCGCTTGGAAGAAGGCGCGGAGGCCGCGGAAGTGATCATGCCTACAGGTGGTCCTGAAGATAAGATCCAAGAGGCCATGGACGCCTGTCCCACCCAGTGCATCCATTGGGAGGTCTAGCGACGTCCGCGTGGCCTTCGCAGGGTTGAAGTTCGATGACAGATCGTCCGGGCATGCGGCGGGCCTGGAGCCTGGCTCATCTGTCAGCAAATTCGGCAAGTCACGAAACTTCACACCGGAGGGTGCCGTGAAGATCGGGTCACGGAAGTTCAACAGGGGAGTTGTCGTCTGGTTCCTGGGGATCCTGGTCCTAGCCGGCTTCACGGGGTGTGGCAAGGAGGCCGAGCAGGCGGCGGCCCCGCCGGCGCCGGAGGTGGAGGTTGCCGAGGCGATCCAGAAGGACGTGCCGATCTACATGGAGTGGATCGGCACGGCCGACGGCTATGTCAACGCCACGATCCGGGCGCAGGTCGCGGGGTACCTGATCCGGCAGAATTATACGGATGGCGACTTCGTCAAGAAGGGAACGCTTCTGTTCGAGATCGATCCGCGGACTTTCCAGGCGGCTGTGGAAATGGCGAAGGCCGAGCTCGCCCAGGCGGAGGCGCGTCATGCCACAGCGACGGCGAACCTGGCAAGGATCCGGCCGCTTGCTGAGCAGAATGCGGTCAGCAAGAAGGACCTGGACGACGCCGTCGGGATCGAGCAGTCGACCCGCGCTTCCGTGCTGGCGGCGAAGGCCGCCTTGGACAAGGCCAAGCTGGAGCTTGGTTTCACCAAGATCACCTCGCCCATCGACGGGATCGCAGGCATTGCCACGGCACAGATCGGAAACCTGGTCGGTCCGGGACAGAAGGAGGAGCTGAGCACGGTTTCCACCGTGGATCCCATCAAGATCTACATCCACCTCAGTGAACAGCAATACCTGAAGAGCAGCGGTGCTCTCGAGGAACGGCAGGCCAGGGCCCGGCAGATTCCGCTTCAGCTGATCCTGGCCGACGGGAGTGTCTACCCCTATCCCGGGGCCTTCTCGATCGCAGATCGCCAGGTCGACCTGACCACCGGAACGATCCGGATCGCGGCTCTCTTTTCGAACCCGGGGAATGTCCTTCGACCCGGCCAGTACGGCAAGGTCAAGGCGGAAATCGCGGTGAAGAAGGATGCCCTGCTCGTGCCGCAGAGGGCCTTGACCGAAATGCAGGGGAGGTATCTCGTCGGGGTGGTGGGCGAGGACAACAAGGTCACGATCCGGCCCGTCAAGGCGGGCGAACAGGTCGGCAGCCTCCGGATCGTCGAGGAGGGGGTGAAGCCGGGACAGCGCGTGGTTGCCGAAGGCATTCAGAAAGTCAAGGAAGGGATGACCGTGAGCCCGAAGTCCTTTGCCGAAGGATCGGAAACAGCAGCTCCTTCACCGGAGGAGCCGGCGGGCAACACCGAGGCCGCGGAAGCCGAGAGGAGTTAGCAGGCGATGGCAAAATTCTTCATCAACCGGCCGATCGTCGCCATCGTCATATCCATCATCTTCGTCATCGTGGGCATCGTAGCCACGCTGGGGCTGCCCATCGCCCAGTACCCCAACATCGTTCCGCCGGAGATCTTCATCAATACCTTCTATGTCGGTGCCGACGCTCAGACGGTCGAGCAGTCCGTGAGCACTCCCATCGAGCAGGAGATGAGCGGCGTCGACAACATGAACTACATGTACTCGCTGAACGCCAACAACGGCGAGTTGCGGTCCTATGTGAACTTCGACGTCAAGACAGACCCCAACATCGACCAGGTGCTGGCCCAGATGCGCAAGAGCCAGGCGGACTCGAAGCTGCCAGCCGAGGTGCGCGACTATGGCGTCACGGTCAAGAAGTCCACATCCGCCCCCCTCCTGGTGATCAACCTCTCCTCCCCCCACGGCACCTATGACGCCACCTTTCTGGCCAACTACGCCTACATCAACCTGAACGACCAGCTCACGCGGGTGCCGGGTATCGCGAGCGTGACCGTTTTCGGCGCGGGGCAGTACGCCATGCGATTGTGGGTGAAACCGGACCAGCTGGCCAAGCTCAACATCACCGTGCCCGAGATCGTGGATGCGATCAAGAAGCAGAGCACGGTCAACCCTGCGGGGCAGGTCGGCGCCGAGCCCTCCCCTCCGGGGGTCGAGTTCACCTATGCCATCCGGGCACAGGGACGGCTGGAGAGCCCGGAGGAGTTCGCAGAGATCGTCGTACGTGCCAACCCGGACGGGTCCCTCGTGCGGCTCAGGGATGTGGGCCGGATCGAGCTGGGATCCCAAAATTACAGCATGGTGGGCCGGCTGAACGGGAAGCCGGCGGCGGTGCTAGGGTTGTACCAGCTTCCGGGAACCAACGCGATTGCTGCGGTGGACGGCGTGAAGAAACTCATGGAGGAGGTGAAAGCAACCTCGTTTCCGCCGGACCTGGATTACACGATCGCCCTGGACACGACCGAGTCCGTGCGCGAGGGGATCAAGGAGATCGTCAAGACGCTGGAGGAGGCGCTGATCCTGGTGATCATCGTCGTGTTCGTGTTTCTGCAAGGGTGGCGGGCCACGCTGATACCCGCTCTGGCCGTGCCGGTCTCCCTGGTGGGCACCTTCGCCTTGTTCCCCCTGCTCGGGTTTTCCATCAACACGATCGCTTTGATGGGACTGGTGCTGGCGATCGGGCTCGTGGTGGATGACGCCATCGTGGTGGTGGAGGCGGTGGAGCACCACATCGAGCACGGCCTCAGCCCCAAGGAGGCGACCTTGAAGGCCATGGAGGAAGTTTCCGGGCCGGTCGTCGCCATCGCCCTGGTCCTCTCCGCCGTTTTCGTGCCCACGGTCTTCATACCGGGAATCACCGGGAAAATGTACCAGCAGTTCGCGGTAACCATCGCCATTTCGGTGATCATCTCGGCGTTCAACGCCCTCACGCTCAGCCCGGCCCTGTCGGCTCTGATCCTCAGGCCCAGGAAGAAGGCGCGCGGTCCGCTTGGCGCTTTCTACCGCGGCTTCAACAACCTCTTCGGGAGAGCCACCAACGGCTACGTCAAGGTCTGCGGGTTCGCCATCCGCAAGTTCGTGGTGAGCCTCATGCTGCTTGCCGTCATGAGCGCCGGAATCGGCGTGATCGGAAAGAGGGTCCCCGGAGGGTTTCTGCCGGAGGAGGACCAGGGGTATCTCTACGCCGGCATCCAGCTTCCGGATGCCGCCTCCCTGCAGCGAACGGACCGTGCCGCCCAGGGGGTCGAAAAGGCCGTGATGGAAACGCCCGGGGTCGAGTATTGCACCACGGTCGTGGGGTACAGCCTGCTTTCGGGCGTGACCAACACCTACAGTGCTTTCTTCTTCATCACCTTGAAGCCATGGCACGAACGCCACGCGCCCGAGGAGCAGTACGGGGCGATCATGGCCAATATCAACAGGCGATTGACCCAGCTGCCCCAGGGGGTGGCCTTTGCGTTTTCACCGCCGGCCATCCAGGGGATCGGCACTTCCGGAGGCGTGACATTCGTGTTGGAAGACCGCTCTGGAAAGGACATCTCTTTTCTGTGGGACAACACCCGGAAGCTCATGGAGGAGGCGCGCAAGCGGCCGGAGATTGCCCGGGTCACCACCACGTTCCTGCCCACGGTTCCGCAGCTGTTCGTCGACGTCGACCGCGACAAGGTGCTCAAACAAGGGGTGGACTTGGGGCAGGTGTACCGGACCCTGCAGACCTTCATGGGAGGCTACTTCGTCAACTACTTCAACCGGTTCGGGAGGCAGTGGCAGGTGTACGTGCAGGCCGAGGGGGATTACCGCACCCAGGCGCAACAACTCGGCCAGTTCTACATCCGGAACGCTGCCGGAGGAACGGTTCCGTTGTCCGCGGTGACGTCGATCGAGTCGCGGACCGGACCCGAGTTCACCATGCGTTACAACCTGTACCGTTCCGCGCAGATCAACGCGGTGGCCAGCCCCGGGTACAGCAGCATGCAGGCCATGAAGGCGCTGGAGGAGGTGTTCGCACAGAGCATGCCGGTGGGGATGGGCTATGACTACCTCGGCATGAGTTTCCAGGAGAAGAAGGCCCAGGAAGGGGTGCCGGTGTCGGCGATCTTCGGGCTGTCGATGCTCTTCGTCTTCCTGATCCTGGCAGCTCAGTACGAGAGCTGGTCGCTGCCGTTCAGCGTTCTTCTCGGCACGCCTGTCGCCGTGCTCGGGGCCTTTGCCGCCATCTACCTCAGCGGCCTGGAATTCAATCTCTATGCCCAGATCGGCCTGATCATGCTCATCGGACTGGCGGCCAAGAACGCGATTCTCATCGTCGAGTTCGCGAAAGTCGAGTTTGAAAAGGGCAGATCGATCGTGGACGCGGCCCTCGAGGGCGCCCGGCTCCGTCTGCGGCCGATCCTGATGACGAGCTTCGCCTTCATATTGGGATGCGTGCCCCTTGCCCTGGCTACAGGCTCCGGAGCCGTCGCCCGGCGGGTGATGGGGATCGCGGTCATCGGCGGTATGCTGGCCGCAAGCTTCATCGCGATCTTTCTGATCCCGGTCACGTTCTTTGTCGTTGAGAAGCTCGCACACCGCGGCGCACCGGAAAGGGCTCCTCGGACGGAAAGCGACGCTTTCATCACTCAGCCGGCCCTTGTCCATCACGGCGCAGCGGATGGGGCTCCGCAGAAAGGAGGGGGCAACTGAGATGAGGAGAGTCTGTCTCTGGGCAGCTTTGCTCACGGCTCTGTCGGGCTGTGCAATCGGTCCGGACTACGAGCGCCCTGCCGTCGACACGCCGCCGTCCTGGCGCGTGGAAGAGCCGGAAGCCAGGGAGCTGGCAAACACCGCATGGTGGGAGCAGTTCGGCGATCCGGTCCTGAATGAGCTGATTCAGACCGCGCTCAAAGAAAACAAGGACCTCAAGATCGCGGCGGCCCGCATCGAGGAGTTTTACGGACGGTATGTCGTCACACGGGCCGCCATGTTTCCCCAGATCGGTGCGGGCGCCACCGGCGGGAGGGAGCGGCTCTCCGAGCAAGGGGCGGTGCCCGTCGCCCCCGGGGTCCACAATCCGGGGTCGTTCTGGGAGCTGTTCCTGAGCGGGAGCTGGGAAATCGACGTGTGGGGGCGTCTGCGGAGGGCGACCGAGGCGGCCAAAGCCAGTCTTCTCGCCACCGAGGAGGGACGCAGGACCGTGATTCTCACCCTGGTGTCGTCTGTGGCCGGCTCCTACGTGAACCTGCGCAGCCTGGACCGGCAGCTCGAGATCGCCGAGAAGACCGCCAAGGCTCGCGAGGGGTCCTACGATCTCTTCAAGCGGCGCTTCGAGGGCGGAACCATTTCGGAGCTGGAGCTCAGCCAGGTCAAGTCTCTTTACGAGCAGGCGCTTGCCAGCATCCCTCCCTTGCAGAAGCTGATTGCACAGCAGGAGAACGCCTTGAGCGTCTTGCTGGGACGGAACCCGGGCCCGGTTCCGCGCGGCAAGACGATCGATGAGCTGACCCTGCCT
The DNA here is from genome assembly GCA_040756235.1 of bacterium. Taxonomy (GTDB): domain Bacteria; phylum Desulfobacterota; class DSWW01; order DSWW01; family DSWW01; genus JBFLZG01. Next base: position 15,639 of record JBFLZG010000062.1, read on the forward strand.
GCCGTCCCTGCCGGTCTGCCGTCGGAGCTGCTGGAGCGGCGGCCGGACCTCCGCCAGGCGGAAGAGTTTCTCGTTGCCGCGAACGCCCAGATCGGCGTGGCGCGGGCCGCCTACTTCCCCGCCATCTCCCTGACCGGGCTTTTCGGCTGGTCCAGCAGAGAGCTGTCGGATCTCTTCACCGGACCGGCCAAGACCTGGAGCTGGGCCGTTCCCATCGCGCAACCGGTCTTCACGGCAGGCGCCATTTCAGGACAGGTCAAAGCGGCCGTGGCGATCCAGCAGGAGGCCCTGGTGGGGTATCAGCAGGTCATCCAGGCCGCCTTCCGCGAGGTCGAGGATGCGCTTGTCGACCAGAGACGCAGCCGGGAACAGCTCGAAGCACAAACCCGGGAGGTGGAAGCCCTGGCCCAGACCGTTCATTTCGCCCGGGTGCGGTTCGACAACGGATATACGAGCTTCATCGAGGTGCTCGACGCCGAGCGCAGCCTCTTTGAGACCGATCTCGCCCGCATTCAAACGAAAGGCATTCTCTTCCAGTCCCTGGTGAATTGTTACAAGTCGATGGGCGGCGGCTGGGTGGTGGAGGCGGAGGGCCTTGCGGCGAACTGAACCGCTGCGGTCCATTCGGGCGCGCGGGTGTCTGTTCCTGCAATTCTGCATAGCGAGAGCCGATGGGCTTGGCCATGGCGGCTTGGCCTGAAGGCAGAGGTGCGTATGCCTTGGCGCAAGAGCCGCAGGGGTTTCAAGAGAGCCGCGGAAACGTTCCTGTCGGTGCGAAACCAATCGATCGGCGACATGAATCGACGCCCAGGCCGGGGTCATACCGCCGGGTCTGTCAGGGACGTCGTGCTCCTCCCCGTCTCCAGAGCTCCGGATTCCTTATCGGCAGCGAAGAAGCTGTTGGTTGCCGTCTTGCTGGGCGTTTTCTGGGGCGGGCTTGCGCAGGGTGTCGATCCGGCGATCCAAGAGGAAGCCGCGGCCCCGACGCTTGAGGACATCTCCCGCCAGCTGGATGATCGGCTGCAACAAGTCACGAGGGTCCGGGATCTTCTGGCGACGTTCGTCCGAGGGGAGCTGATCGACGTGCCGGTTGAAGCCCTTTTCATCCTGGACCTTGCGGACGAGGACGCCGTGCAGCTGCGTGTGAGCGATCTCAAGCGCCTCCAGAGAGATCCCGACAGAGGATCCGCCGAGAAAGCCGCCCTGCTGGCACAGAGCGCCGCTTCCGACCCGGGGGTGGCGATGAAGGTGGAGGAGCTGTCGGCGCTCGATCGGGAGATCAGCGGGCTTCGGCTCAAGTTTCTCTCTCTCCCTCGGGACCGGCGGGAGGCGCTGCTGCGGGCGCAGAGGACCGGCCGGGAGCAGTCGGAGCTGGGCAAAACGCTTGCGGTGGAGCGAACTTCCGGGCAGACCCAGCGTGATGAGGCGGCCGTCGCGCTCGATGCGGCTCAAAGGCTGGCCCAGCTCTCTCCGGATCCCAACATCCGGGAGCTCGCGTCCCGGCAGATGCTCGTCGAGAGTGTTCAGCTGGAGCTTGCCGACCTCAAGATCCGATGGAGCGCCGGATACGAGGATCGCAATCGGTTCTATCAGGAGATTGCGGGCAGGCTGTCCGTGCTGGCAGCAGGGCCGGGATCTTCCGAAACGCAGGAGCCGACCTCAAATGGCTACATCGAGGCGAGCCGAATCTGGCGGACCCTCGTCAGCAGGACTTTTGCTCAGGCTGCCGAATTCACGCGGATGCCGAGAATTCCCGACCTCCCTGCATACCCGGAGCAACTGCTGAAGCGTTTGGAGGGGATCCCTCAGGCCTCCTCCTACCGGCTTGCCTACCAGGATCTGATCAAGAACAGAGAGGCCCTTTCAGGTCTCCGCATTCAGTACATGAACGCGCTGAGGGAGAGTCTCTATCGGCTCCTTCTGCAGTCAGCGGACCTTCGCTCCTCTTTCGTGAGAGCGGCTGTGCGCCAAGGGGATTACCCGATCCTCAGGCAGCCGGCCGAGTACTTTTCGGACCTTCTGAGGGAGCTCCGGATCGTGCCGTACATGTGGGTGGCGACCGCTTCGATGGGGCTCTTCTCTCTCCAGGAAAAGATCACCCTGGGGGTGAAGGGCATCCTGGATCTCGTCGCAGGCTTTCTCCTGTTCATCGCCGTCGCAGCGGTTCCCTTCCTGTTCCGCTCCCTCGCCGCGCCCGTGCACAGGGTCCTGGCCTGGAGCCAGGACGCCCTGATGTCTGCTCGATACCGGCTGCTCCTTGCCGACAGGCTCGCCGTCGCGCTCCAGCTGCTCCGTCCCTATGTGTCCTGGATCGTGGCCCTCTGCGGCATCTGGACCGCAGGAAGGCTGGCGGAGGGTGCGGGCCTGAAAGGGCTCCTCCACCTGCTGCCCTACGCCAATTATTACGTCGGGTACAGGATGTTCCGGATCTTTCTCACCTCCACTTTCACGGTGCGCGCGTTCTCGGGTGACGCACATGCCCAGGCTCTGGAGAGCGATAAGGTTCGGCGCACCGTGAGGCGGCTCGGCATTTCTTTTTTCCTCGCGCTTGCCTTTCTGCACGCGGTCGAGATCGCAGTCGGAAAGGCCCTGGTGTACAGGTTGATCCGGACTGCCTTGATCCTGGGAGCGGCTTGCGTGGCGGCCGTGGCCGTACGGCAGCGGCGGGACAAGATCAAGGGGCGCGCCGAGCAGGTGCTGCCCCGGAGTCTCGGACTCAGGATCGCGAGGCTCTGTTCGGGACGTCTGTCCGTGGTCTGGAGTCTGCTCACGCTGGTGCTGCTGGTTCTGGTCTCGGTCGCGGCACGGTTGGCCGCTTTCTCTGTCCGTTTCGACCTGTTCAAGCGGGTGCAGGCAGAGCTGTTCCGCAGACGCCTCGAGACGGGCGGAAAAGAACTCAAGGAAGCTGCGCGTGACCATGACCTCGACGGGCGGGTGCCGGAGGAATATCTGCGCTGGTTCGACCTGTATTTGCCTCCTGAGGAGTCCAGTTGCATCACGGGAAAATCCCGGATCCTGAGAGCCGTCGCCGTGCTGGTCCGAGACTGGGCAGAGGGAAGGACGGACGAACGCTCCCTGGCCCTGTACGGGGAAAAAGGGATCGGCAAATCAACGCTTCTGGGCAGGCTGGGAAGGGAGCTCACGGACCTGCAGGTGCTGTCTCTGAGTCTTCCGCCGAAGCTTTGTTCCAGAGAGCAGGTGCTGCGCTTCTTCGAAGAGAAACTGGGCACGGATCTGGCCAATGGCGGCCGAGACATTCTGCGGGGCGACGCCGAGCGGCCCAAGACCGTCATTCTGCTCGACGATGCGCACAACCTCTTTTTGGCCCAACTCGGGGGGTTCGAGGGGTATCGTACTTTTCAAGAGTTGACCGGCACGAGGACGCGGAATCTGTTCTGGTGTGCTGCCTTCAACCGACATCCCTGGATCTACCTGCAGGGCGCTCTGGGGCAGGACCTTGGTTTCCGGAGCAGCTTTGCCGTGCCTCCCTGGTCCGACGAGGAAATCCGGGATCTCATCATGAGCCGGCACCGCCGGACCTCCTACAGGCTCTCTTACGAGTCGGTCATCCGGGCGACCCAGGGACAGGGCGATGCGGAAATCCCCGAGTCGATCGAGGTCCAGTTTTCACGGCTTCTGTGGGGCCAGTCCCGGGGAAACCCCCGTACGGCCATGGCGCTGTGGGTGTCCTCGTTGACCCCGCTCGGCGGCCACGCGCTGCGGGTCCGGGTGCCGAAACCGTTCCAGGCGAGAGACCTGGAGTCCGCCAGCGACGATCTCATGTTCGTGTACGCGTCCGTCGTGATCCATGAAAACCTGACGACGGAGGAGGCGATTGCCGCAACGAATCTGCCGGAAGCGACCGTCCGCCATGCCATCTCGATCGGCATGGAAAAATCCGTCCTCTCTGCGGGGCAGGACCGGCGCTATCGGGTAACCCCCGTGGCGCAGCCCGTCCTCACCCGGATCCTCGCGACGAGGAACTTCCTCTATGAATGAAGCGGGTCAGACCCAGGTGGCCGAGATGCTCAAGCTGTTCCAGTTCGAGCGTCTCATCCTGATGATCGGCGGAATCGTTCTCCTCGTCCTGGTGACGCGGGCCATCCGCAAGGTGACCGAAGGCCTCTACCGGAAGAGCCCGTCCAGGCGTCTCCTGGTCTCCCAGGCAGTGGCAGCCTCCAGCTTCTTTATCTACATCTTTGGCGTGACCTTCCTGGTCTACGCCGTCATCCGTCCCCCCAGGGAAGTCGTGCTGGCGGTCCTGGGGAGCGCGGCCGTGGCCATCGGCCTGTCTCTCAAGGATCTGGTCGCGTCGGTGGTCGCGGGCTTGATCCTCCTTTTCGACCGGCCGTTCCAGGTGGGTGACCGGGTTCAGTTCGAAAGCGTGTACGGCGAGATCAAGAGCATCGGCCTGCGGGCGGTGAGGCTGGTAACCCTGGATGACAGCACGGTGACCATTCCCAACAGCCGGTTCCTGACGGAGGCGGTCTCCTCGGCGAACTCAGGGGCCCTGGACATGATGGTCGTCATGTCCTTCCACGTTGCCATCGACGCGGACGTCCGCCTGGCTCGAGATCTTCTGTATGAAACCCTGGTGACGAGCCGTTACGTCTATCTCAAGAAGCCGGTCACGATCACGGTCACGGAAGTGGCCGTTGCGCAGCGTCTCGCCCTGCAACTGAAGGCCAGAGCTTACGTGCTGGATGTTCGTTTCGAATTGCCTTTCATCAATGACGTCTTCCTGAGAGCCACGGAAGCGTTCGAGCAACACGGAATCAAACGTCCCCTGCTGCTCGAGTTCGAGAAGCTGCAGGGTTTGCCGGGTGCGTTCGAGCCAAGAGGGTCCCGGATACCCGAGGGTCTCCCGCTCGCTGACTCTGGGGATCCGGCACGCACGCAGCAGACCTCGACCAGGGCGAGCGTAACCTGAGGGACGAGAATCGGCGTGAGTCGCGAGGTTCGTCGCGCTCCGCCCATAAGGAGATACAGATGGCAGAGATGATGAAGGCTGCAGTTGTCCGCAAGTTCAAGGCGCCTCTGAAAATCGAAGAAGTTCGAAGGCCTGATCCCGGGCCCGGTGAGGTGCTGATTCGCGTGGCGGCCTGCGGAGTGTGCCATACGGATCTGCATGCCGCCGAGGGCGACTGGCCTGTGAAACCTTCCTTGCCCTTTATCCCGGGGCACGAGGCGGCAGGGCATGTGGCTGCCGTGGGGAAGGGGGTCAGCGGATGGAAGGAAGGAGACCGCGCGGGTGTGCCCTGGCTGTATCGTGCCTGCGGTGTATGCGACTACTGCATTTCGGGATGGGAAACCCTGTGCCCCGACCAGAAGAACACCGGATATTCCGTCAATGGCGGGTTTGCCCAGTATGTGCTTGCACCGGCTGCATTTGCGGCCCCATTGCCGGACAGTCTGGGATTCGTCCAGGCCGCACCCATCCTGTGCGCCGGGGTTACCACCTACAAGGGGCTCAAGGAGTCCGAGGTTCGTCCGGGACAGTGGGTGGTGATCTCCGGTATCGGAGGATTGGGGCACGTTGCCGTGCAATACGCCAAGGCCATGGGCCTCAGAGTCGTTGCCGTTGACATCGGCGCGGCGCAACTGAAGCTCGCTTCGGATCTGGGTGCTGAGCTGGTCGTAAACCCCGCCACAACCGACCCAGTGGCTGAAGTTCAACGCCAGATCGGCGGGGCGCACGGCGCCCTCATTACCGCTGTTTCACCCAAAGCTTTCAGCCAGGGCATCAACATGCTTCGTTCGGGCGGCACCTGCAGCCTGGTGGGGCTCCCTCCGGGGGAGTTCTCGATGCCGATCGTGGAGGTCGTTCTCAAACGGCTTACCGTCCGGGGGTCCATTGTCGGGACCCGCAAGGATCTTCGCGAAGCGCTGCAGTTCGCCGCAGAAGGAAAAGTCGTCGCTTCCATCGAGGTGGCGCCCTTTGCCCAGGTGAACAGCGTGTTCGAGCGGTTGCGCGCCGGGAAAGTCTCGGGCCGCGTGGTGCTTTCCATGGAAGGGACCTGACCCCGGCGTGGCGACCCCGGGCCGGACATCGCGAGCGGAGCGTGGCGACCTCAATGTAACCAGGGGGGTTGCCACGGACCTTCGGTCCTCGCAATCTCCGAGGGTTGCCGCGGATCGCCATGTGGCTGCCGACCAGACCGGTCCTCAAGGAATACGCCAGCGCACTCACGCCTACATGTACGGACCGCTTCGGATCAGGGGAGGAAGGGGTCAGCCGTCACGTCGCCTCGCCGGCCCGCAAGAATCGGACGCCAGGCTCATGTTGTTGGGCACACGGATGGTGGCTGGAGCGATGGCCGGATGAGGAACTCGTCCTCGGTCCCGGCCTTGAGCTCGGCTAGAAACACGCGGACCGTTTTCCCCGGAAACCTGCCTGCCAGGATCTGCATGGCCTGCTCGAGATCGTGGTGATGCTGGGCGATCTGCTCTTCTCGGGAGCGGAAATGCATCCGGGCCCGGTATGCGCCGCAGTCCTCATGGTTGATCAGAATGATGGGATCGGCCGCGTGGAGCTTGGCAGCCACTTCGGCGTCGCGCAAGAGCGTTCCGGAGAAGCCTTCGCTTTCGGGCCTGACAAGATCCAGGATACCGCCGGCCCGGGCAATGAAGTCGCAGTCGACGTGCAAACCCTTGACGAATTCTGCCAGGCAGTTCCGGCCGTCTGCTCTCTGGTGCAAACGGTAATCCATGCAGGTGACGATCGCCGCGCAGTGATGGGTCATGATCTTTCCCCCTGCTCTTGCATATCCCCTTTCACTGGGTGGTTTGCCACGCTGGTGTCTGCCGGATCCCAAACCCAGCGCGGACCAGAGTTTTTGCCACGACCATGGGGACGAGAAGGCCGAGAATGCCTGCGGGAACAAGATGGTTGGCGCAACCCGCCCCGGGAAATGCCCCTTTCTCATCGGGAAGGCGGCCGAGACCCTTCACCGGACGGACATCGCGGCGGCACGTTGCGAGCTCGCCTGGCAGATCGACTCGGCGATCTTGGTGCTGAGCTCTCCCAGAGCCTCGCTCAATGCGGCCGCTGCGCTGGCCGCGTCCTGCCCGTGAGCCTGCCGCTGCAAAGCGGCGCTGCGAGAGAGCAGGACATCCCGGGTCCGGCCGTCCCGCAGGAACCACCGTGCGCAGAGATTTGCGGCACGATCGACGGTCGACTCGAACTGCAACACGTCAATCTGAATCTCGTAGTCGATCCCGGAAAGGCTGGTGGGATACCGTGCGATCCGCTTGGTCTCCAGCAGCATGGCGAGATTGTCTGCAAGGATGCGGCGGAAGTTCTCCTCCAGCGGCTCTGCCCAGCGGTCGAATGCCGCGAGCTCCACGCGGTTCGGAGAGACCCGAGTCACCATCTGGTCGCGATCCAGGTAGGCCGGGAAGCGAACCGCCCCCAGCAGCAGGGAGACCTCCCGGCAGGAGGGTCCGAGCGCCTCGGCATCCTTTGCGGAAGCCTCAGACATGGGGTCGAGGAGGTAATACTGTGTGGAATCCGGCTTCGCCCGCATCACCGAGGAACATGCCGCCTGCAGGAAAGATGCGGCGACCAGGACCAGACAAACCAGGGTGATCACTCGAGTGCTCATGGCGCCTCCGCCTCCACCCGCTCGGGTTTGCCCCGCAGCAGGGCGTCAGGGTTGCGTTCCAGATAGTCGGCCAGCGAACGAAGGGAGCGCGCGGCCCCGGACAACCGCGCCAGAGAGGTGCCCAATTCGTTCATGAACGGCGAATCAGCCTGCAGGGTGCTGTCGAAGGCGGCAAAAGTGGTCTTGGCCTGCTGGAGTGCGACATTCGCCTGTTGGAGTGCGGCATCGGCACTTTCCGCCGTGGCGAGAAGCTTCTGGCTGAGAGAATCGACGTTTCCGTCCATCGATTCCGTCATGGCGCGGATGGCGATGACGGCACGATTCGTGTTCTCGATGACCGGGTTGAGGGACTTCAGGGCGGTCTTGAGCTCAGGAGTGCTGAGGAGCTCATTCACGCTGTTTGCGACGTTCGTAAAGGACTTCACCAGACCGGCCAAGTCGATCTTGTCCAGCTTCTCGATCAAGGCTGAAACTTCGCTCTGCAATTCCTCCATCGGCGTGGGTACGGTCGGGATTTCCGTATATTTCACCTCCGGGTCCGGGTGGTACTCGACCGGGCTTTGCGGAAACAGGTCAAGCCTCACGTAGCGCACACCTGTAACGAGGCTCTCCACGGCCAGTTGCCCGCGCATGCCCTGGTCGATCCACGACTTTATGAAGTTCGGGTCCTTCAGGTTGGCTCGGCCTCCGCTCTCTTGAATCCGTTGTTCGTCGATTTCGATCACCACGGGCAGCTTGTGCGCGGCGAATCCAGCCTCGCCCATGCGCAACCGCATGTCGGTCACCGCGCCGATCTCGACCCCTCTGAACTTGACCGGCGCACCCGCCTTCAAGCCATTCAGATCGCCGCCGAAGTAGAGGATGAACGGGTACGTCTTGCTGAACATCTGCCCCACCCCGAGGATGATCACGGCCAGCACGGCGATCGCAACCGCGCCCACCACGAAGGCGCCGATCATGGCGGGGCTTGCCTTCTTGCTCATGGGGCTTCTCCTTACGTGCCATTCCCTCTTGTCAGAAAGGTGTGGACCTTGGGATCGTCGCAGTGCGCAAGCAATTGCTTGGGATCCCCGCCGGCGGTCATGGTCTTTGCCTCGGGGTCGAGGAACACGCTGTTGTTGCCGATCGTGAAAATGCTTGCCAGCTCGTGGGTCACCACGACCACCGTGGCCCCCAGGCTGTCCCGCAGCTCGAGAATGAGCCGATCCAGGAGGTGCGAGCTGATCGGGTCGAGCCCGGCCGAGGGCTCGTCGAAGAACAGCACCTCCGGGTCGAGGGCCATGGCTCGGGCAAGGCCTGCGCGCTTCTGCATCCCGCCGCTGATCTGAGAAGGGTAGTAGTCCTCGAACCCCTTGAGCCCGACCAGGGCCAGCTTGAGCGAGGCGACTTCCCGAATCTCGCCGGGACTCAGATCCGTGAACTCTCCCAGGGGAAGACCGATGTTCTCGGCCAGGGTCATGGAGCTCCACAAGGCTCCGCTCTGGTACAGCACTCCGAACCGGCGGAGCATTTGCTCCCGCTTTTCCGGGGCGGCGCGAGTGAAACTCTCGGGCCCGTACCAGATCTCGCCTGTGGCGGGCTCCTTCAGGCCGATCAGATGGCGAAGGAGCGTGCTCTTGCCGCAACCGCTGCCTCCCATGATGATGAACACGTCTCCACGTCTCACGGTAAACGTGAGGTCCCGCATCAGGACGAAGCTGCCGTAAGCCATGGTGACGTTTCGAACGGTGATCTGCGCAGACGCATCATGCGGGGCATCGAGGCCAGACTCGATCGCGGATGGTGAAATCGTCCCGTCAGGCATCACACCTGCCCTCTTCCGGCGCCCGGCGGCCTCAAATGCCCAGGATGTAAAAGAGCACCGCAAAGATCCCGCAGGCGCTGATGATCAAGACGATGCTCGTGACGACCGCGGCCGTGGTTGCCTCCCCCACGGCCGAGGAACTGTTCCCCGACTGCATCCCACGAAGACACCCCGAGATCGCGATCAGCGTTCCGTAGACCGATGCCTTGAAGACCCCCCCGAGGAGATCCTGCAGCCGGAGCGACTCCGCGGTCTGACGGAAGTAGGTGGTGACCGAAAGGTCGAGCATGCCGATGCCGACGGCGGCTCCGCCCATGATCCCCATGAAGTCCGCATACAGGGACAGAAGCGGAATCATGAGAGAGAGCGCCATCACGCGGGGAAGCACCAGAAACTCCATGGGGGATATCCCCATGGTGGTGAGCGCATCGATCTCCTGTGTCACCTTCATGCTGCCCAGCTGGGCCGCATAGGACGCGCCGGTCCGGCCTGCCATCACGATGGCGGTCATCACGGCCCCCATCTCCCGCACCATGGCGATGCAGACCAGGTTGGCGACGTAAATGGAGGCGCCGAACTGCTGGAGCTGGACCGCGCCGACGAAGGCGAGGATCAGCCCCAGAAGGAAGCTGATCAGCGTCACGATCGGGAGCGCCTCCATTCCGGCCTGCTGGATCAGGACCAGCAGATCCTGGAATCGGTAGCGGGCCCTGCGCCGCAGGAACTTGGTAACGGCCAGGACGACCTCGCCCAGAAAAGCCAGCATCTCCTTGACCGCTTCCCGTTGCGAGAGGGTGGCCCTGCCGATTCTCTCCAGGACGGAAGACTCGATCTCCTGGCGGCGGGCGCCGCTCTTTTCCGGGACCGCCTCCGCGAGCTCCAGAAGGCGCCGGACTCCGCTCGGCAGCCCTTCCCGCTCGGTCGGAATCTCTCTTTCCCTGCAAAGGCTCGTGACGCGGGTGAGGAAGGTGAGCAGCCCGGTGTCCCATGCAGACAGGGCGGTTGTGTCAAAGGTGAGGGCGCGTGCGGGGCCGTGGGAGAACTCCTCGGCAATGGAGGCGGTCGAAGGCATGCCTGCCTTCATGCACCAGGAGCCGGCCAGCCTCAGCACCAGCTTTTGGTCCTCCCGGCGCTGAACGAAGATTTCGGGGCCCCGTGTCTCCATGATCGGAATTGACCTCTTTCGCAAGCCGCACCTCGCGCGAAATGAGGGGTTCGTCTGTTCGCCCGGCTCAGCTTACCGTCTCGGCGCCGCCACGCAGCTCCTCGATCCGGGTCCTCATTCTTTCGGCCCAGTAGTCGATCGCTCTCTCCGCATCCTTCCACTTGTTGAAGCTGATGCCGCGGAGCGTCTTGGTTCCCCAGCGCTCATCCACCGCTGCTGCCAACCGTTGGTTGGTCACGGAGTCCGTAACGTCCATCTCCATGCACGCATTCCCCACGGTCACCGCCGTATCTGCGGCCATGCCCCCTATGGTCGTGATGACCCTGAGCTGCGGGACCACCGTCGTCACGGTCTTCGAGGCCACCCTCGCTCCCTTGACCTCGGTAAGGGCCACGCGCAGTCTCATGACGCCGGGCCCCGGAGTGGTCGCGATCTTCAATACCTTGCCGAGCTCTCGGTTCAGGGCCTCATAGGTGTAATCGGTCAGTGCCTGCTGTTCCTCTGCAGAGACTGCTTTGCTCCCCCCGCTTTCCTGCGTCCAGAAGCTGACCGAATCGATGATGACGGCGTCATACTTCGAGAAGTCCGCCGCCGGGTCGATGTACACGAGAGCGGCCTGATCCCCCTTTCCTTCCTGGAGCTGCGAGTAATCTCCGAGGAAACCCGATTGCACGGGAGCCTGTCTGGGCTGGCGCGTCATGGCGCAGGACGAAAGCACGAGCGCAAACAGGAAGAAGGCTGCCAGGAATGCCATTGCGGACCTTGTCCGCCTGGGTTGCATCAGTGTCATGGTTCCTCTCCTTTCAATAGGGTGCCGCGAATCCAGCAGGCGCGTTTATCCGGGAGATCTGTGACTGTCGAAGATTCTCGCTAGCCAATTTTGTGCCAAATCGTTCAGGCGGCGAAGAGCCTTGGGCAAGGAACCGAAAAGGAACGCTTTTTGAGACACCCCCGGGAGCGAGCTGACGCGACCTGCCGGCGGCTTCAGACGGCGTGAGGAGCCGTGGATCCGACCCGGGGACGGTATGGCGACCTTCTCTGGCCGCCTCTCCCTTGCGGTGGAAGGAGCGGATCGCTGCATTAACCTGCTGAATTGGAACGGCTCGATTCGGAAGGGCAGGAGTGCGCAGCGGTGCGGCACAGCGTGTGCAGACCCGGGTTCCGCGGGTATAGGCATATGTTTCACTCGGTCCGGAGAGGGGAGCTTCACGATGATTCTCTCCGTCATCATCATCAAGCCACGGACTGGCAAATTCCAGGAACTGCTCGACGTTCTCCATTTCGTGCAGGAGTGCACGACCATGAAGACCGGATGCCTTTACAGCGAGACCTTCATCCGGCACGGCGGAGAGGAGAAAGTCCTGTACATGGAGCATTGGGAGTCCGCCGAGCACCTGAGCCGGCACGTCCTGTCGAAGCACTACGCGTATGTCCTGACTGCAATTGAGCTGGCTGCAGAGCCTCCTGTCGTCTCCATCTTCGATGTCGTGGAGAGGAAAGGGCTGGAGCTCATCAGGACACTCCGGGGCTGGGAAGCGGAAGTGGGGAAGGACGCCAAGACCAAGGGGAATTGAAGCCAAGCCGCGAAGCCTCCCGTGGCAGAGCTTTGCCGGATCCGTGCGTCCTTCCACCCGTAGAGCGGGGATCCTCATGTCCAGCTGGCCTCGATATCCCACACTGTACGAGATCCACACATGGGTGTGGCTGGCTGAGCTCAGCCGGAGATATGGAACCCCTGTGACCTTGGGTTCGGTCCCTCCGGCAGAGTGGGATTCCGTTGCCGCCTATGGCTTCGATGCGGTGTGGATGATGGGTGTCTGGGAACGAAGCCCCGCGGGCCTCGCCATCGCCAACCAGAACAGGAACCTCCTCGACGACTTCCGCAGGTGCCTGCCTGACTTCTGTCTCGCGGACAACGTCGGATCTCCGTACTGCATCCGGCGTTATCTGGTCGACCGCCAGCTGGGAGGCCCCGAAGGGCTTGCCGCCGCCCGCAGGGAGCTCGCGCGGCGCGGCATGAATCTCATCCTGGACTTCGTGCCGAACCATGTAGCGCCGGACCATCCGTGGGTAGCCGAGCATGCCGAGTATTTCATCCACGGGGATGTTCAGGAAGCCAACACGGACCCCGCATCCTATACGGTGCTGAACGGAGCCGTTTACGCCTGCGGGCGGGATCCCTACTTCCCGGCCTGGCCCGACGTATTGCAGCTGAATGCCTTCCAGCCGGATCTTCGGAAGGCGGTGGTTGAAACCATCCTGAGCATCGCGCGCCAGTGCGATGGGATACGATGCGACATGGCCATGCTGCTCATGAACGGGATCTTCGAGCGCACCTGGGGAGGACGCGCGGGTCCGCGGCCGGAAGGGGAATACTGGGTCGAGGTGATTCGCGCCATCAAGGTGGCGTACCCGGACTTCCTGTTCATGGCTGAAGCCTACTGGGATCTGGAGTGGGAGCTGCAACAGCAGGGATTCGATTTCTGCTACGACAAGAAGCTCTACGACAGGCTGGAGCACGGCTACGTGGAGAGTATTCGTCTCCATCTCTGCGCGGACCTTGCCTATCAGGGGAAGCTCGTTCGCTTCATCGAGAATCACGACGAGCCCCGGGCTGCGGCGAATTTTTCGCCGCCAAAGGAACGGGCTGCTGCGCTGGCGATGGCCACACTCCCGGGAGCAAGGCTCTTTCATGAAGGACAGTTCGAAGGGCGCGTCGTTCGACCTGCGGTGTTCCTGGGCAGGCGTCCCGAAGAGCCCACGGATCATGATCTGCAGGCTTTCTACTGGAAACTTCTGAAAGGCATCGACTCTCCCGTGTTCCGGAGCGGCCAGTGGAGCCTGTGCGAGCGCACGGGCTGGCCCGACAATCGTAGCTTTGAGAACCTGCTGGCGTGGAGCTGGCTGAAGAATGACGAGCGGTTTCTGGTCGCGGTCAACTTGAGCGGGAGCGCCGTGCAAGCCCGCGTTCAAGTGCCGTGGCCGGACGCAGCAGGGAGGACCTGGCACCTGGTTGACGCTCTCTCGGGCGCAACCTACGACCGTGACGGAACGGAGATCAGGACAGCGGGCCTTTACGTGGAATTGGGGCCGTGGGGTTATCATTTCCTCCACGGCCGCGGCCGGGAGGGCAGCTGACAGCCGTGAGAGAGCGGAGCCGGGGAGTCCGGCTCGAGGTCGGTCGCGGCTCTCTACGAATATTCCTAGGATCACGCAGAACGAGGAGAGAGTCATGAAGTCCGCCAGCGCGAAAGCGTATGTCCAGGTGGCTGAGCAGAAGCGCTTGAACGATGCCCGCGAGCTCGGACTCCCGTGGAAGAAGTGGGGACCCTACTTGAGCGAAAGGCAGTGGGGTACGGTGCGCGAAGACTATAGCGGGGACGGCAACGCGTGGGACTACTTCTCCCATGACCAGTCTCGCTCTCGGGCGTACCGCTGGGGGGAGGATGGTCTTGGAGGGATCTGCGACGACCGGCAGCTCTTGTGCTTCGCGATCGCGCTGTGGAACGGCCGCGACCCCATTCTCAAAGAACGTCTGTTCGGTCTCACCAACAGCGAGGGCAATCACGGAGAAGACGTCAAGGAATACTACTTCTACCTGGACAGCACCCCGACCCACTCGTACATGAAGTTCCTTTACAAGTATCCCCAGCGGGAATTCCCCTACCGGGATCTCGTCGAGACGAACCGGCGCCGGTCGCGGGAGGAACTCGAGTACGAGCTCCTCGACACCGGCGTGTTCGAGGAGAATCGATATTTCGACGTCTTCGTGGAATATGCCAAGGCCGACCCCGAGGACATTCTGATCCGCATTTCCGTGCACAACCGGGGCCCGCAGGAAGCCGAGCTCCACCTGCTCCCGACGCTCTGGTTCCGCAACACCTGGTCGAGCGAGGGGGGCGAGCCCGAGCCTGCGCTGCGTCAGGTCGGGAGCACCACGGTTCAGGCCTCCTCCAAGCAGTTGGGCGAGTACACGCTGGAGTGCGCAGAGAGCAGGGAGCTGCTGTTCACGGAGAACGAGACGAATATTGCCCGGCTCTGGGGCCAGCCGAATCGCACGCCGTACGTGAAGGATGCCTTCCACGAGTACCTGATTTCAGGGAGACGGGATGCCGTCAATCCCGTGAAAACCGGAACCAAGGCCGCCGCTCACTACATCTTTGCGCTGGCGGCAGGCGAGTGCAAGGTCGTCCGTGTGCGGCTGAGCGGCAAGCAAGCGGGTGACCCGTACGCCACTTTCGATGAAGAGTTCTTCATGCGCCAGGCCGAGGCGGACGAGTTCTATGACCGGATCTCACCCGAATCCTTCTGCGCCGATGAGCGCCTCGTGCACCGCCAGGCGCTCGCCGGGATGCTGTGGAGCAAGCAGTACTACTATTTCGATCTGGACAAATGGCTGGAGGAACACAAAGCTCACCCCCTGCGGCAAGCCGGGGCGCGCAGCGTCCGCAATGCCGAGTGGTTCCACATGCTCAACAGCGACGTCATTTCCATGCCGGACAAGTGGGAATACCCGTGGTATGCGGCATGGGACCTGGCGTTCCACACGCTCGCCCTTTCGGTGGTGGATTTCGATTTTGCCAAGGAGCAGCTGCTGCTGATGCTGCGCAATCTGTACGCTCACCCGAGCGGGCAGATTCCGGCCTACGAGTGGAACTTCGGCGACGTGAACCCGCCCGTGCACGCGTGGGCCACGCTGTTCCTGTACAACATCGAAAGGGAGCTGGGGCGTGCCGACATCCGCTTTCTCGAACGTTCCTTTCAAGGGCTGATGCTCAATTTCAACTGGTGGCTGAACCGCAAGGATCCCCAGGGACGCAGCATCTTCGCCGGCGGCTTCCTCGGCCTGGACAACATCGGCGTGTTCGACCGCAGCTCCGCCCTGCCCACCGGGGGTCATCTCGACCAGGCGGACGGTACGGCGTGGATCGCCTTCTTCTGCCAGAACATGCTGGAGATCGCGCTCATCCTGAGCGACTACGACCCGATTTACGATGAGACGGCGGTCCGCTTTCTCCAGCACTTCCTGCAAATCGCCTACGCGATGGACCGGATGGGCGACCATCACGACGAGATGTGGGACGAGGAGGACGGGTTCTTCTACGATCTGCTGCATCTGCCGAACGGTCAGTCGATGCGTCTGAAGGTCCGCTCCATGGTGGGGCTCCTGCCGCTGTGCGCCTCGACCGTGTTCGAGCCGAGCGTCCTGGAGCGGCACCCGAAGCTGCAGGAAGGGATCGCCGTCATCCTGAAGCGGCTTCCTGATTTGGTGAGCCATATCGCGCCGGCGGACGGCAAGTTCGTCGGTCACGGAGGACGCCGGCTCTTGTCGGTCTGCAACAAGAAGAAGCTCGAGCGCGTGCTGCGCTACGTGCTCGATGAGAATGAATTTCTCGGCCCCTACGGCATACGGTCCTTGTCCCGTTGCCACCTGGAACATCCGTTCGTTTTCTGGCTCGGGGGACAGGAATACAAGGTCTCCTACCTGCCTGCAGAGTCGAACACCGGGATGTTCGGCGGCAACTCCAACTGGCGCGGCCCCGTGTGGATGCCGGTCAACGCTCTGTTGATCCGGGCCTTGGTGAACCTGTATCAGTTCTATGGCGAGGACTTCAAGGTCGAGTGCCCGACAGGTTCCGGAAGGTATATGACGCTGTTCGAAGTGGCGCACGAGATCAGCCGCAGACTGGCGCGGATCTTTCTCCGTGACGGCAGCGGGAACCGCCCCGTCTATGGCGGAACCAGGAAGTTCCAGGAGGATCCCCACTGGCGGGATTGCATCCTGTTCTATGAATATTTCCACGGCGACAACGGAGCGGGGCTGGGAGCCAGCCACCAGACGGGGTGGACGGGGGTCGTCGCCCGCCTGATGGATCTGTTTGGCCGGATGCGACCCGCTGACTTGCTGGAGACCTCGAAAGATGAGCTTCTGGCGCGCATGACGCGGGATCAGGTCGCGGGCAGGAAGCGCGAAGTGGACGTCGCGGAGGTCTGAGGCCGAGGGCAGGCAGGAGGGGAGGTGTTACATCGGTCGTGTTGTCCGTTAAGGCCAACCTGAAGGGTGTCGGGCTGCAATGGATCGATGAGCACCGGCACGAGTTGCTGTTGCTCGCTACCGTTCTGGTCCTCGTGCTGCCGGCTTTCTCGGGCAGGGGCGTCCTGTCGAATCTTCTCTTTGTCATCAGTATGAGCTTCCTCCTGGTGCAGAGCGTGGTCTCCACCCGTCCTCGGGGATCGCGCAGACTCGGCCTGCGGTACTTGATCGTTCTCGTCCTGATCACTCTCTTCTGGAGCAAGCCAGCGGGACTGGAGTCCGAGGGGCTGGACGTCGTTCGCCTGCTGCTGGTCATAGGATTCTTCGCGTCCGTCACGGTCTCATTGGCCAGGGCGATCAGTCGATGTGCCGCGGTGAACGTCGGGGTGATTCTGACGGCAATCAACATCTACCTGTTGATCGGGATCATCGCGGGTAACCTATCCTTCCTATTTCATGAGCTTTATTCCGGTGCCTACGCCTTCCCGGCGGGCGCGGCACCGCCTGACTTCGGAAGCTTCATCTACTATAGCTTCGTAACGATGTCGACCGTCGGCTATGGGGATATCACACCGCGCATCCCGGAAACGCAGACACTGGCATACGTGATGGCCATCGTGGGCCAGTTGTACGTTGCCATCGTCATCGCGTTTCTGGTGGGGAAGCGTCTCGGCCAGTCGAGCGGCCAGGGCTAGACCCTCGCTGCCCCGCGGAAGTCTATGAAGACGTCTCCCCGTATCGTTTCATTCCATGCCGCCTGCGGGAACTGTCGCCCCTGCAACTGAGGGTCAGGACTCGGGATGTCTGCCTCACACCTGTTATCGGCAGAGGCACATCCAACCCCTCAGAAGGGCAATTTGAAAAGGCGCCCGAGCACGCGAAATTGAAACCGGGGATGTACACGATGTATCTGGCGATTATGATGGCCAGGCTGGTGGGGGTGCACATCTGCCAGACCTACCACAGGAGGACTTCATGTGACCCTCATGGTCGTGTTTACGGTCTTGTTATTTGCTTACAGCCTGGTCTCCAGAGAGGTGGAGCGGAGCGTGCTGACCGCGCCCATCGTGTTCACTGCCGCCGGGATGCTGGTGTACCTTCTGCTGCTGCCGCAGTTGAGAGAAAAGCAGGTGGATCTGGGACTGTGGCTCCAGGTAGCCGAGGTGGGCCTCGTGCTGCTGCTGTTCACCGATGCCAGCCGCACGGACCTTCAGCTTCTGAAGAACATCAGGAATCTTCCCCTCAGACTGCTGAGCACGGGGATGCTCCTGACCATTCTTCTGGGTGGCGGCGCTGCTCTACTCCTCTTTCCCACCCTATCCATCTGGGAAGCCGGCATCCTGGGTGCCATCCTGGCCCCGACGGATGCGGGGCTCGGGCAGGTCATCGTGAGCAGCCCCCGCGTGCCCAGGAAGATCCGGGAGGCCTTGAATGTGGAGGCAGGCCTCAACGACGGCCTTTCCGTTCCATTCCTGCTCTTCTTCATGGCCCTGGCCGGCACGACCGCCGAAGGGCGCGAGGCACGCCTGGTAAGCTTCATATGGGAGCAACTCGGGTATGGAGTCTTGGTCGGTGTAGGCGTTGGGCTGGTCGGCGGCTGGCTTCTGGGCCGAGCGCATCGCTCTAAGTACATGGCCGAATCTTGGCAGCAACTGGGCGTGGTGGCGCTCCCGGCGGTCTGTCTGGTGGCTTCCAGGGGCACCGGCGCAAGCATGTTCATTGCAGCCTTCGTGGCCGGGCTGGCGGTACAAGTGGGTTTCAAGGAGGCGGGCAGGCACAGCGTAGAGTTCACCGAGCAATGGGGGCAGGCGCTGAACCTCTCCGTCTTTTTCCTATTCGGCCTGCTGGTCTCGCGGGCCTTGCCCCGGTTCGATGTTCGGCTCGTCGTGTATGCGGTCCTGAGCGTCACGCTGGTCCGCATGGTGCCGGTGGCCATCGCGCTCCTGGGCGCGAGATTGAGCATAGCCACCGTGCTCTTCATGGGCTGGTTCGGTCCGCGCGGACTTGCATCCATCGTGCTCGGGCTGGTGTACCTGGAAGAGGCCCCTCAGGTGACCGACCCCACCATCCGTCTTGCCGTGGCGGCGACCGTGCTGTTCAGCATCTTCGCGCATGGGTTGACCGCCGGGCCCGGAATCGAGCTTTACACAAGGAAGATCGCGGCACTGGGTCCGGGTGCCCTGGAGCAGCAGGGAGCAGAGGAGAAAGCCGCCCCACGATGAGGGAGTTCGAAGGAGTTCCAGAAGAAGAGAAGCTTCGCGGCACTCTGGAGCGGTGAGCAGGAAAGCCTGACCCGCGAGGTAGTAGAGGACACAAATGTCGGGGCCATGGAGCTTCACGACTTCCTGGACCATCTCGTCGGGGGGGCCCTCGTCATTACCCCTGGAGACCGTCGTGAATATGGTCGCCGTTACGGCAATCCGGGCGCAGGAGAGGGGGGGCGGTGCATGAGGATCCTGGTCGTCCCCCCCGCATGTCACTGGGCCGGAATGTAGGGCACCTCCTTTCCCCACCAACCCTGTTCCTGAGACTTGTTCGCTTCCTCGTCCGAAGGGGTCCGATAGCCCCAGAGGCTGAATTTCATGTGATCCCAGTTCTTCCACGTGGAATCATGCTGCCTGAGTTCCGAATTCCTTGACAGGCAGCCCGTCAGAAGGATCCCTGCCGCGACGATGAGAACCAGTCTTTTCATTTCTTGACTCCTCCCTGTCTCTCTTGAGGTTGCGGCAGACCTTTCCTGCGGGGCCGCACGAGGCCCCGCCGGCCCCGTACCGTTGCCTTCACCGCCTCGTAGCCCTGGCCTGCCTCCCGCTATCGATCAGCGCATGGCGCCCGGCTGACCGGTCGACGCCAGTACGCTGCTCCAAAGCGCTCCCTCGGGGTCGATTCTCTTGCGCTGCGCAACCGCAAGGGAGATCGGCACATGAGTGAATTGGTGGTTCCAGAAGCCGACGACCATGTTCGTACGTCCGCTCATGCCGGCGTGCACGGCGCTGTGTCCGAGAAGGAGGCAGAAGGCGGAATCGTGGGCGTTCGCCGAGACGCTCCGGATGGTATAGCTGGGGTCGATGTACTTGAGCGTCAAGTCCGTACCGATCCTCTTGAAATGTTCTCGGATCGCGTCCCGTAGAAA
The DNA here is from genome assembly GCA_040756235.1 of bacterium. Taxonomy (GTDB): domain Bacteria; phylum Desulfobacterota; class DSWW01; order DSWW01; family DSWW01; genus JBFLZG01. The sequence goes on from JBFLZG010000062.1 coordinate 35,379, forward strand.
CGCGCCGACGTCTCCGTACTTGACGTTCCCGGAAGCATCTCGCTCCGCCGACTGGGCCATCAGGTTCTGGCCCGCACCCTCGGCGACGACGATGACGGCGTGACCTCGGCGATGGAGTCGCTGCTGCAGCTCCGCCAGAAATCGTTCGAGGGTAAAGGGGACCTCGGGGATGAGACAGAAATTCACCTGGCTGTGGGCGAGGACGGAAAAGGCTGCAATGAACCCCGAATCGCGGCCCATGAGCTTTACCAACCCGATCCCGTTCCGTGCAGCCTCTGCCTCGCAGTGGGCTGCGTAGATCGCTCTCCGTGCCTCGCTGACCGCCGTCTCGAAACCGAACGTGGTCTGCACGAACGAGATGTCATTGTCGATGGTCTTCGGGATGCCGATGACGCCGATCTCCAGGCCCCGGCGCAACGCTTCGTCGCTGATCTTCTGCGCTCCTCGCAAGGTGCCGTCGCCGCCGATGGCGAAGAGGAGGCCGATCCCCATTTCCTCCAAGGTCTTCACCATCTCCGCCGGAGCCTGGGGTCCTCGGGAGGAGCCGAGGAGGGAGCCCCCCGCCTCGTGGATCCGGTTGACCGCATCGGGCGTGAGCTCCAGAGGCTGGTGTCCATACCGGGACACGAGTCCTTCGTAGCCGAAGCGGAACCCGTAAACCCGATTCACGCCGTAATGGTGGTAGAGGCTCAGCACGATCGAACGGATCACATCGTTCAATCCCGGACAGAGGCCGCCGCAGGTGAGGATCCCGCAGGCGAGCTTCGGCGGGTCAAAGAATATCTGCTCTCTCGGTCCCGCAGCCTCCATCCCGGGAGGATCTGCGCCCCGGTCCAGGAAGGCCTTCATGTCTTTGAAGCACCGGTGGTAGAGCACGCGCTCGTCATCACCGGTGAAGCGGGCACCCGCCAGCGGCGACGGCATGCTGCACTGCCCGAGCCGCGGTATCGTGAAATCAAGATTGCCGTCGGAGATATGAGGTGTCGACACGCCTTCCATCGGGGTCATGGTTCTGGTGCCTCCAGGGAATCGTCGTATCGCAAGATGAGTGCCATGCTGCCGAAGACGGGTGGGTAGCGATCTTCTGCTGTGCATCAGGCACGTTAGAGAGGAGACGGCTCCGTTAGGACCGACCGGGGAGGGCGCTCCCGGAGTCGCTATGTCGACCCAACGTCGAACTGTCGTACCTCGGGAGGCCCTCCCCACCCGGGGCTGCAAATCGCCACAGTTGTCTCAACATGCCGGAAATACACGCTATCGGACACCCTGCTCGGATTGCGAAAGGCGTGGCATGAGTTGCGCAAAATGGGTGACGCAGGTCCGACGGATGGGCAGGTTCGAGCATCCCATGCGAAGGACACGAATTTCGGAGACAACTTCGACATTAGCAACGGAGGCGTCTAGATGGTTCGCAAACTCTATTTGATCTTGGTGCTGGCTGTTGGCGGGGGGATGGTTCTTCCAACAATCGGTTACTCTCAAACGGAAGGCATGGAACGGCGGCAAGAGCGTCGGGGTGATCGGCAGGAAGTACGAGACACGAGGCAGACGGGCCGACAAGAGGCGCGTGACGCCAAGGCTGACTGCCGTGAAGGAGATCAGAGCCGGGCGGAGTGTCGGCAGTTGAAGCGAGAAATGAAACAAGATGCGCGCGAGGGGGCCCGGGAGATCCGGTAGAACGACGGAGGCGGGTGGTTCAACCAACTCCCCTCCGCAAGCCTCATGGAGAAATTGCACCGAGACCCGCGCCCTCCCCTTGGCGTGCCCACGCCGAGCTCAGGAAGGGGGACCGTGCGGTGAAAAGGCAACTTGGGATCCCAGCGTCCGTGGCTCTGGTATGGATTTTCCTGCTGGCGGCCTGTGACTACGGAGCCTGTTATTACACGGAGGGAGGGTCTCGGGGCAGCATAGTGGTTTTCTGTGAAGAAACGTCAGAAGATGATTGTGACGGCGACTTCTGGGTGGAAGATGAAGACTGTGGCTGTCATGACTACTACTGGGCGTACGGTTGTTGATTGAGGAGTCAACACAGCATTCAGACCAGGTCATCATCTGAGTAGCGTGACCCGTTCAACCCCCGTCAGAGCTTTCGGAAGAGAAGGGGGGATCGGTCCATCGGAGGCTTTCGGTCATCTCCTGGAAGGACGCGAGGTCACGTTGGAACATATCCGGATCGATCGCATTGAAACGGATGCTGTGCAACCGGTCGCCTCTGAGAAAGCCGTAATAGAGCGTCCGGAAAGGACGGCCCTCCTTTGTCCGATAGGTGAAGACGAGCCTGAATCCCTCATGGTGATCGACCACGACCGGACGGTTCTCGAGGAGCTCGAAATCCAGAACGGCCCGGTCAGACGCGATCTCGTCTGAGATCACTGCGGCGGCCTCGCGCGGGAGCATCCCTCTCCGGAGTCTCTTCTCGGTGTGCGGAAAGCCTCTGTCCACATGAATTTCCTGGACAAGCACGTACTGCTGCATGGCCCCGTCCTTGGTCACGAGCAGCGGGCCGTCCCAGGTCACGCGCTTCCATCCCGGGGGGATTTGGATGGTTGCGGTGGGGGCCAGGATTTGCGCAGCAGGCGCCCTGGCCGAGGCATTTTTTTCCGCTGGAGTGCGGCGCCGAGCCAGTTCCTCAAGCATCTCCTGCGTCCTTGCATCATCGGGGCGAAGAGATCGATACCTCTCGAGCGACCGTTGCGCGGAACGAAGACGCCCGGCTTCGAGATCGAGTGAGGCATTCTCCAGGAGCAAGTCTTCCACCGCCCTCGCATAGCTGTCGCTTTTGCGCAGCGTGCTGCGGCTCGTGTCGGGATCTTCTTCGACCATCTCGCTCAGGATCTGGATCCGTTCCTGCAAGTCCGTGCGCAGCCGGCCGGTACTTGCGCTTTCACCGGCGAACGACTCCTCGGCCTCCTGCTGAAGCAGGAACAGGAGCCTTCGCGCTTCGGCCGGGTCATAACCTGCTCTCCTGATCAGGGACATCCCGACCCGATCGGCCTCCCGCTCGCAGTTCCGGACGGCATCAGCGAAGTCCTGCGGTGAGCCCTCTGCGATCCTTTGCCCATGCTTCCCGATGAAGGGGGAAGCTCGCTGCTCGGACGAGGACATACGCATGCACGGTAACCCGGGCCGGCCGAGGCCGTGCGCCAGTTCGTGGGCAAGGACCATGGCAAGCTGGGCCTCGTTTTCCAGACGGGCCAGCAGTCCTGTCGTGATGCAGATTCCGCCTTCTGGCAGCGACAGGGCTTCCAAGAACGGATCTTTCAAAACGAAAACGAAGAACGGGCTTCCCTCATCCGCGCGCATGTGCTCCGGCAGCAGGATCTCCATCACGTTACGGAGGTAATCCAGGAGGGCAGGATCCTGATAGAGCTGGCTGCGGTCCTCAGGGAGGCCGGTCGATGGATGGTTGAGCTTTTCCTCCAGGGTCGTGAAAGGAATATTCGAGCCTCGATGATCCGGGAGCCGGCCGGTGGAACAAGCGAACGAAGCGAGACAGGCAGCCGTGAGGGCCCCGTTCAGGATTCGACTGACAAGTTGCGTTTTCATTGCTCGAAGAACTTGGCGCTGCCGGGCCCGTTTTCATTGCCAAGGCCAACCGGCATTGGATGAGAGAGAGGCAAGAAGGGCTCGTATGGCTCTCCACCGCAAATGGCGTGCCGCCTGCACCTACCGCCTTTTCCCCTGCAAATGCAGCCCCTTAGAGTTCCAAGGAAGTTTCGGTGCGGACCCGTTCACGAAGAAAGTAGCGAGCAGGTGACCAAAATGGCCAGGACCGCCCGCTCGGCCGGGGATGGCATGTAGACCCGGAGTCGACATGGCGACTTCCCTGGGGCGGGCCTACCGTCGGTAGAGCCGCCCCCGCTCCTCTAAGTCGTTGCATCTACATAAGAATCAAACATCGCCGGGAGTACGGCAGTGTGGCATCAACCTCGCAAAAGACTGAATCAATGCGTGATCTCCCTAAAGGCAGAATGAAGGCTTGCCATGATCGACGCACGACATTTCAGGGCGAACGACAGACTCAAAGACGGAACCCCCGTGACCATCCGGGCCGTCCGTCCTGACGACAAAACTCGCATTTCGGCAGCCTTCAGGAATCTCCAGCCGGAATCACTCTACACACGCTTCTTTCTTCACCGTACGAACGAGCTCACCGGTGAGGAGCTCAGGGAGGTCACGGAAGTTGACTTCGACAACATCGTGGCGCTCGTGGTAACGGTTGCGACGGGCGGGGGAGAGGAGACCATCATCGGTGCGGGGCGATATGCTCGCTGCGCCTCACCCGGCGCAGAAATCGCCTTTATCGTCGAGGAGGATTACCAGGGCCAGGGAATCGCAAGCCGGATCTTCGGACACCTCGTCCGCATCGCTCGGGAGAAAGGTGTGTCCCGGTTCGAGGCGGAGGTGTTTGCAGGCAACAGGGCGATGCTCGCCGTGTTCGAGCGAAGCGGCCTTGCGTTGAGGAAATCGCTGGAAGAGGGTGTGGTGCACGTTTCCATTTCTCTCTCGGCCCCAGCTTGAACGGCGAGCCCGACCGTCTCCTGGTAGGAACCCGGCTGGAATCTCTGCCGTACCCGGATGAGGACACGGATGAAACTGCCACTCCACAAGACCAAGATCGTGTGCACCATAGGGCCGGCGTCGAGCTCCCGTGACGTGATGGAAAAGCTGATGACAGCCGGCATGAACGTGGCCCGACTCAATTTCTCCCACGGGGAGTTCTCGGGCCACAGGAAGGTGATCGAGGATCTCCGCGCCGCGGCCAAAGCCACCGGACGCCGCCTCGCCATCATGGCGGACTTGCCCGGTCCGAAGATGCGCATCGGGAGCTTCGATTCTGAACCGATCGGACTCAGACCGGGCGCTCTATTCGCGCTCACCGCCGATGACGTAGTTGGCGATGCGCACAGGGTCTCGGTTACATTTGCCCGGCTTCCCGAAGTCGTGACACCCGGCGACACCCTCTATCTGAACGATGGTTTCATCCAGCTGCAGGTGGAGGAGATCCGGGGCAGGGAGGTCCGCTGCCGCGTCATCGTGGGCGGGGAGCTCCGCTCGCGCAAGGGGCTCAACCTGCCGGGTATCGACCTCGGCATCCGCGCCTTCACCGAGCACGATCACGAGTGCATGAAATTCGCTCTGGAGAATGGCGTCGATGCGGTGAGTCAGTCATTCGTCGAGAGCTCGGCGGACGTACAGGCGGTGCGCGATGCGGCGAGGTCTCTCGGGTATCGTCCGTTCGTCATCGCCAAGATCGAACGCTCGCGGGCGCTTACCTGCCTGGAGGAGATCATGACCGCGGCGGACGGCGTCATGATCGCCCGCGGAGACCTCGGCGTGGAGCTCCCGGTCGAGCAGATTCCGGTGGTGCAAAAGCAGATCATGCACCAGGCGAACCTGCGCGCCAAGCCGGTGATCACGGCAACGCAGATGCTGGAATCGATGACCGCCAACCGGCGTCCCACCCGTGCCGAGGCGACCGACGTGGCCACTGCCATCCTCGACGGGACGGACTGCATCATGCTTTCCGGTGAGTCGGCCATGGGCAGCTATCCGGTCGATGCGGCCGCGATGCTCGGCAAGATCGCCGCGGCCGTCGAGCCGTACCGCGCCATGGTCAATCCCAGTGAGCTCTTCAGAGGGATCGATCTCAAGGGCAGGGTGGCCCCTTCGAAGCTGATCGATCTGAGCGTGGAGACGGTCTTCCAGTACGCCGACCCGGCCGCCGTATTCGTCCCCACCCACAGCGGAAACAGCGCGAGGAGCATCGCCCGCTTGCGCATCCCGGCCTGGATCATCGCCGTCAGCTCGGACGAAGCCACGTGCCAGCAATTGCAGTTCTCCTCGGGCGTGTACCCGGTCTGTGAGGCGGAGCACCCTCAGAACTGGAAGAGCTACGTGTCGGAATGGCTTCGGAATCACGGCATGCAAGGGAAGCTGGCGGCAGTGACCGAAGGCCCTTCGCGCCGGTATCCGGAGGCCAACCACAGGCTGGAGATTGTGGAGATGTCTCAGCCCTTGGAGTCCAGTGGAAATGATGCTGGCCGGAGACACGGGTAGAAGCAAGGCGGGGCTCAGGCCGAGGTCATCGTCCGGACAGAAATTGAGGATGAGCGATCAAGAGCCATAGGAGGCAATAGCATGCCGGTCGAAATCCGTAAGGAAGGCCCACGACTGCTGGTGGTTCGGATCAGCGGCGTACTGCGCCGAGCGGAGCTCGAGGAATGCCAGCAAGAGGCGGGGAAGATGATCGAGGAGGTCGGGAAGATCGCCGCTCTGCTCCTGCTCGAAGGGTTCCAGGGCTGGGAGCTCAGAGAAGACTGGGGTGACGTGAGCTTTCTGGTCGAGCACGACAGCGACATCGAGAAGATTGCGATCGTAGGGCCTGAAAGATGGCGGGACGAAGTCCTCATCTTTGCGGGCGCAGGACTGTGGCGGCGCTCCATGAGGTACTTCAATGAGACCGAAAGCGCGCGATCCTGGCTTGCTGGGGGGTCGTCATCGTATGGTGAGGTGTTGAGCCAGTAACAGGAAAGGAGAGACGGAACATGCCCATAGCCGATTACAGAATGTACTGCAGGATGATCGACCATGCCCTCGAAAAGGGGTTCGCCTATCCTGCGATCAATATCAGTTCCTTGACAACGGCCAATGGCGTCCTGAAAGGGCTGGCGGAGAGCAGGAGCGACGGCATCCTCCAGGTCTCGACAGGGGGGGCAGCCTTCGCGTCCGGCCTGCACGTCAAGGACATGGTCTTGGGAGCCATCTCCATCGCGGAACATGTACACCGCGTGGCGGAGCGCTACTCCGTGTATGTTGCGCTCCACACGGATCACTGTCTGGCCAGGATGCTGGACCGATTCGTGGTGCCTCTCATCGAAGAGACGGAAAGAAGGCGCGCCTCAGGGAGAGCGAACCTCTTCGGCAGCCACATGTTCGACGGGAGCGATCTGCCTCTCGCCGAGAACCTCGACACGGCCGTCGGACTGCTCGAGCGTTGCCATCGGAACGAGCTGATCCTCGAAGTGGAGGCCGGAGTGGTGGGCGGAGAGGAGGATGGGATCAAGGGGGGCGGAGGGGAGAAGCTGTACACCACGCCGGACGACATGGTCGAGGTAGCCCGCCGGCTGAACGGGGTCAGAGGGGCCCGCTACCTGCTGGCAGCCACCTTCGGGAATGTCCACGGAGTGTACAAGCCCGGGCAGGTGAAGCTCAAGCCGTCCATTCTGAGGGACGGACAGGAAGCCGTGGAGAAGACATTCGGCAAGGGAACGCGTCTGGCGCTGGTGTTTCACGGAGGCTCGGGATCCACGCTCGAAGAGATCCGGGAGGCTGTGGATTATGGGGTGGTCAAGATGAACATCGACACCGACACCCAGTATGCCTTCACCCGCCCCATTGTGGACCACATGATGAAGAGCTACGAGGGCGTCCTGAAGATCGACGGAGAGGTGGGCCACAAAGAGAAATACGACCCCCGCACCTACATGAAGCTCGGGGAGGCTGCCCTGGCCGAGCGGGTGAAGAAGGCGGTGAGCGATTTGAGGGGTGCGGGGACCACCCTTTATGAAGGCGGTCGCTAGCACCGGGAGAGTCTGATGACCGAGAAGATCGAGAGCGAAAGGGAAGAGCAGGCGCACAAGGGGCCAGCGCCGAAGGGAGCCCGCACGCGCAGAGAAATGCCTGAATTAGGGCGGGAGTTTCTGCGTCATCTCTTCTACACCCAGGGGAGGGTTCTGGAAACGGCAACGTTGAACGATCTCTCGATGGCTCTCTCCTACGCGGTCCGGAACCGGCTCCTCGAGCGGTGGCTGCACACGATCGAACAGTACCGGGAGCCGGGTGTTCGGATCGTGAGTTACCTGTCTGCAGAATTTCTGATGGGGCCCCAGCTCGAGAACAATCTGATCAACCTGGGGGCCTATGACGAGGCGCGCAGCGTCCTGCAGGATTTCAACCTGGACCTCAGGAAGATCATCGACCAGGAGGAAGAGCCCGGGCTGGGAAACGGAGGTCTGGGGAGGCTGGCGGCATGTTATCTGGACAGCCTTGCCACCCTCGAGATTCCTGCAGTCGGCTACGGAATTCGATACGAGTTCGGGATCTTCGATCAGGTCATCCGGGACGGCTGGCAGGTAGAGGTCAGCGATGAATGGCTGCGACTGGGCAACCCCTGGGAGATCCACCGGCCGGAGGTCGCCTACCACGTGAAATGGGGCGGACGTACCGAAGCGTATCGCGATGAGGAGGGACGCTACCGGGTGCGCTGGATCCCCGGCCAGGAGGTGAAGGGGACGGCCTATGACACCCCGGTCGTCGGGTACCGGGTGAACACCTGCAATACCCTGCGCCTGTGGAAGGCCGAGGCTGTCAAGTCCTTCGACTTCGAGGACTTCAACGTGGGGAACTACTACGGTGCGGTGAACGAGAAGGTCATCTCCGAGACGATCACGAAGGTGCTGTATCCGAACGATGAGCCGGAGGTCGGCAAGAGGCTGCGGCTCGCACAGCAGTACTTCTTTGTCTCCTGCTCTCTCCAGGATATGTTGCGGCTCCACCGTCTGACGGGAGGGAAGCCGGAGACGTTCCACGAGAAGTTCGCGATACAGCTCAATGACACGCATCCTTCCATCGCGGTGGCCGAGCTGATGAGACTACTGGTGGACGAATGCGGGGTCGAATGGGAAGCGGCCTGGCGCATCACGCGGAGCGCGTGCGGATACACGAACCACACGCTCCTTCCGGAGGCGTTGGAGAAATGGCCGCTGTCGCTGTTCGGAAGCCTTCTACCGAGGCACCTGGAAATCCTCTACGAGATCAACCATCGCTTTCTGGACGAAGTGCGCGCGAGATACCCTGGAGACAGTGCGCGCTGCCGCCGTCTGTCCCTGATCGATGAAAGCGGCGAGCGTTACGTGCGCATGGCCCACCTGGCCAGCCTGGGCAGCCACGCGATCAACGGCGTGGCGGAGCTGCACAGCGAGCTGCTGAAGGCGGACGTGCTGCGCGACTTCTACGAATGGATGCCGGAAAGGTTCACCAATGTGACCAATGGAGTGACGCCGCGGCGTTTCGTGGTGGTAAGCAATCCCAAGCTGAGCCGCCTCATCAGCAGCAGGATCGGAGACGGATGGATGAGGAATCTCGGAGAGCTGAGAGGTCTGGAATCCGCTGCCGAGGACCCCGGCTTCCGGAGGGAGTGGAGGAGGATCAAGAAGGAAAACAAACAGGAGCTGGCGGCTTTGATTCATGAGCGCACCGGGATCGCCGTCGAGGTGGACTCCCTGTTCGACATCCAGGTGAAGAGGCTTCATGAATACAAGCGCCAGCACCTGAACGTCCTGCACATCATCACGCTCTACAATCGCCTGAAGCGCGACCCCAAGACACGTGTGACCCCGCGCACCTTCATCTTCGGCGGAAAGGCCGCTCCGGGCTACTTCATGGCCAAGCTGATCATCCGGCTGATCAACGGGGTGGCAGAGGTCATCAACAGCGATGCCGATGTGGCGAACCGGCTGAAGGTGGTCTTCTTCCCTGATTTCAACGTGAAGAACGCCAGGTACATCTATCCTGCCGCCGAGCTCTCGGAGCAGATCTCCACGGCAGGCAAGGAGGCGTCCGGGACAGGAAACATGAAATTCTCGCTCAACGGGGCCCTGACGATCGGAACGCTGGACGGCGCCAACGTCGAGATCCGGGAAGAGGTCGGAGCCGACAATTTCTTTCTGTTCGGTCTGACCGCACAGGAGGTCGGCGAGCTGAAGGCCCGCGGCTACAACCCGCGAGAGTACCACGAGGCCGATCCGGAGCTGCGGGAGGCCGTGGACCGGATCTCTTCCGGAGTCTTCTCCCGGGGAGAACGGGAGCTGTTCCGACCGCTGGTCGGTTCTCTGCTGGTCCACGATCCCTATCTCCTGTGTGCGGACTATCGTTCCTACGTCGAAAGCCAGGAGCGGGTGAGCGGGACGTACCAGGATGAAGCCCGATGGTCGCGGATGTCGATCCTCAATGTGGCCAGAATGGGAAAGTTTTCCTCCGACCGTTCGATTCAGGAGTACTGCGACAAGGTCTGGAACGCCCGTCCGGTCACGGTGAACCTCGGGAAGTACACGATCGGAGAGGATGCCGTTCTGCTGACCGGTCGCAAGGAAGAAAGTCGATCCTGCGGGTCGGAGGCTCCGAATGGAGGCGCGTAGTCGGATCTCTCCCCTGAGGCGAGCAGACCGAACCCGTGTCGTGTGAGGAAAGCCATGGTTTCCGAACGTGCGAACCAGATCGAGCGGTTTATGGTGGTGTCGGTCATTGCACTTCTTCTGCTCGGAGCGATCGTGATGGTTCTGCCTTTCCTGCGGGCCATCCTCTGGGCGGTCGTGTTCTCCGTGACCATGTGGCCTCTGTTCCTGAGGATGGAAAAGGCCATGAACGGGAAAACCAAGCTGGCGGCGACGGTTGCTACCCTGCTCATCGCGCTCATGCTCTTCATACCCATGGCTTATGTCGGCAGCAAGCTTTTCGCTCAGACGTCGAACGCCCTGGACTATGCGGAAAAGGTGGTGCACGAGGGCCTGGGGCAACCGCCTGTCTGGATCAAGGATTTTCCGTGGATTGGGGATCGACTTGTGGGGATCTGGCAGTCTGCCGAGCAGGACACCGCGAGACTGATCGAGGTGGCCAAGCCCCATATCCGAACGGTTGCAGGGTCTGTCCTGAGTGCGGGGGCCGGGATGGCCCGGTTCGCTCTGACGTCCATCCTGGGTCTGATACTTCTGTTCTTCTTGCTCAAGGAAGGGCGCTCGGTCCGGGCGAGCCTGGAAAGAATGGCCCTGCGCCTGGGCGGAGAAAATGCAGTCCATCTTCTCGTCGTTGCCGGGTCCACGATGCGGTCCGTGGTGTACGGGATCCTCGGGGCGGCCATGATCCAGGGAGTCCTGGCAATCGTCGGTCTGTGGATATCCGGGGTTCCGCGCGCCGTCTTCATCGGGACACTGGCAGGGTTTCTCGCCCTCATCCCGATCGGCGTGATTCAGCTGGTCCTGTTGCCCGCCGCAGGGTGGCTCTTCTACCAGGGACAGACCGGATGGGGGATTTTTCTGTTGATCTGGTCCGTCGCCGTCGTCGGCCAAGTGGACAACGTGATTCGGCCCATGTTGATCAGCAGGGGCGCCAAGATTCCCTTTCTGGTGGTGCTGCTCGGCGTGCTCGGCGGACTTGCCTTCGGGGGAATCATCGGCCTGTTCGTCGGGGCGACACTTCTCGCGGTGGTCTACACCATGATGAAGGAATGGTCGATCGAGTCGGAGCAAGATCGGAGTGCCGGCCGGCGCGGGGCGGGTGTACCGGGCGAAGACGAGGAAAAGGCCATCGCGGACTCCACGGCTGATGTCGGAGCCGCCTATCAGGAAGGCCGGGCGTAACGGGGAACCAGACTACGGACGAGGGAACCCTTGCAGGTACACTCCACACGGCCCGGTCATCGCTTTCCTTTCGGGGCGACCTTCGATGGAAAAGGCACCAACTTCTCGGTGTGGGGCCGCTTCGCCACCGGCGTGGAGCTGCTGCTCTACGAGAGATCGGACAGCCCGACTCCGCTCGAGGTCATTCGCCTCGACGACAGGGTAAACAGGACCTTCTATGCATGGCACGTCTATGTGGACGGAATTGCCCCCGGGACCTTCTACGGGTGGCGCATGGACGGTCCGGGAGATACCCGCTCCACGGGCCTGCGTTTCGATCGGGAGAAGGTCCTCCTGGACCCATGGGCTCGAGGGGTCACCCACGAACTATGGGACAGGCGGCGTGCGTGCTCGGCGGACGAGGACGGCGCCTTTTCGATGCGCAGCATCGTGCTCGACCCTGAACCCTATGATTGGGAAGGAGACCGGCCTCTGAACCGTGGGCTGGAGCATGCCGTCATCTACGAAGTTCACGTGGGCGGTTTCACGCGGCATCCGGGCTCCAAGGTGGCTCATCCGGGATCCTTTGCGGGAATGATCGAGAAGGTCCCTTACCTCAAGGCCCTGGGTGTGACCGACGCCGAGTTGATGCCGGTGATGGCCTTCGACGAGCAGGACGTGCCCGAGGGAGCGGCCGCGCGGGGATTGCGGAACTATTGGGGATACAGCACCCACAGCTTCTTTTCCCCCCACCCGGGATACACGGTTTCCCCCGGGAAGGGAACGCACCGCCGGGAGTTCCGCGACATGGTGAAGGCCCTGCACAGGGCAGGCATCGGGGTGATCCTGGATGTCGTCCTCAACCACACCTCCGAGGGCGGCGAGACGGGTCCGACCATCCACTTCAAGGGGATGGCGAACGCGGGCTTTTACCATCTCGATCCGAATGACAAGCGCGTCTACCGGGACTACACCGGGTGCGGCAACACGGTGAATTGCAACAGCCCGATCGTCTCCGAGTTTCTGGTCGACTGCCTGGAGTACTGGGTCCAGGAGATGCACGTGGACGGGTTCCGCTTCGATCTGGCCAGTGTTCTCGTGCGAGACCCGAACGGTGCCCCCATGTACTTCGCGCCGACGCCCTGGAGGATGGAGTTATCCAAGACTCTCGCCAACACGGCCATCATCGCCGAAGCCTGGGATGCGGCTGGACTTTACCAGGTGGGCGATTTCCCCGGCTTCCGCTGGGCGGAATGGAACGGTCGGTACCGGGACGTGATGCGCCGGTTTGTCCGCGGGGACAGGGGCCTGATCGGAGAGGTCGCGACCCGGGTCAGCGGAAGCAGCGATCTTTACGAGTGGAAAGGACGACTGCCCGGCAACAGCATCAACTTCGTCACCTGCCACGACGGATTCACTCTGTATGATCTTGTCAGCTACAACGGGAAGCACAACGAGGCCAACGGCGAGAACAACCGCGACGGGAGCAACGACAATCTCAGTTGGAACTGCGGTGCCGAGGGAGAGACAAGGGATCCCCAGATTCTCTCTTTGCGCAATCGGCAGGCCAAGAACTTCATGGCCATTCTCTTTCTGAGTCAGGGGGTCCCCATGATTCTGGCGGGAGACGAAGTCCTCAGAACCCAGCAGGGGAACAACAACGGCTACTGCCAGGACAACGAGCTGAGCTGGTTCGACTGGACCCTGCCTGAGAAGCACCGCGAGATGTTGCGCTTCGTGACCGGGATGATCGCCTTTCGCAAGCGCCACGGCTGCCTGATGCGCAAGCACTTTCTGACAGGCAGGAAGGAGGGGCAGGGGCCCTTCCCGGATGTGACCTGGCACGGAACAAACCTGAACGAGCCTCTATGGCACGACCCCGACGCACAGATCCTGGCTTACACCTTGGCAAGAGAAGAAGAGGAAGGGGAAGATCTGCACATCATTTTCAACATGTCCGAACGCGAGGTGGAAATGCCGGTGCCGCCCCTTGGCGGCCGGACTTGGCACCGAGCGATCGATACCGGACAGCCTACACCGGGCGACATCCTCGAGCCTGCGGAGCAGAAGCCGACGCTGGGAGGTTCTTGTCGCGTTGGTGCGCGCAGCGTCGTGGTGTTCGAGAGTCGCTGACGAGCATGCAGGAGGTCACGATGGCAAAGGTGGCGAAGGTAATCGGAAGAGAAATCCTGGATTCACGAGGCAACCCGACCGTGGAGGCGGATGTTTGGCTGGACGACGGGAGCATCGGGAGGGCCGCGGTGCCTTCAGGCGCCTCGACAGGGGAGCACGAAGCGGTCGAGTTACGGGACGGGGAGGGATCGCGTTATCTGGGGAAGGGCACGCGGAAAGCGGTGCAGCACGTCAACGGCGAGATTGCCCGGGCGGTGCAGGGAATGAGTGCGGCCCGCCAGGAGGAGATCGACCGCAAGATGGTCCGGCTCGACGGGACTCCGAACAAGGGCCGGCTGGGAGCCAATGCGATTCTGGCGGTCTCCCTGGCGGTGGCTCGAGCGGCTGCAGCATCGAAACGGGTGTCGCTCTACCGGCTTCTCGGGGGAGATTCGGCCTGTGTGCTTCCGGTGCCGATGATGAACATCCTGAATGGAGGTGCCCACGCCGACAACTCGGTGGACTTCCAGGAGTTCATGATCGTCCCCGTCGGAGCGCCCAGTTTTGCGGACGCCCTGCGTATGGGGGCCGAGGTATTCCACACGTTGAAGGGCGTCCTGAAAAGGCAAGGGTATGCGACGGCCGTGGGAGACGAGGGAGGATTCGCTCCGCACCTCAAGTCGAACCACGAAGCCCCGGAGATCATCCTGGAAGCCATTACCAAGGCAGGATACCGGCCCGGTACGGACATCGGTCTGGCCCTGGATCCGGCCACGAGCGAGTTCTTCGATAGCGGGAAGGGGAGGTACGTGTTCAGGAAATCGGACCAGAGCGAGAGGGACTCGGAACAGATGATCGCCTTCTGGTCGGGGTGGGTGCGTCAGTACCCGATTCTCTCGATCGAAGACGGCATGGCGGAGGACGACTGGCAGGGATGGAAGCTGCTCACGGACGCACTGGGCAGGAAGATCCAGCTCGTGGGCGATGATCTGTTCGTGACGAATACCGAGAGGCTCGCTCGGGGGATCCGGGAGGGGGTCGCCAATTCCATCCTCATCAAGGTGAACCAGATCGGAACATTGAGCGAGACCCTCGAAGCCATGCACATGGCGTCGGAGGCAGGCTATGCCTGCGTGGTTTCCCACCGGTCCGGGGAAACCGAGGATACCTTTATTGCCGACCTGGTGGTGGCCACTGGAGCGGGACAGATCAAGACCGGGTCTGCGAGCCGCTCGGAGCGGACGGCGAAATACAATCAACTGCTGCGCATCGAGGAGGAGCTGGGAGGCTCGGCCAGATTCGCAGGAAGGAAGGCATTCAAACAATGAAGATCGAGGGAGCGTTGCCGTGCACAAGATCGTTCTGCTGAGACATGGGGAAAGCACCTGGAACAAGGAAAACCTTTTCACGGGCTGGACGGACGTGGACCTTTCAGAGAAAGGCGTCGAAGAGGCCCGGGAAGCAGGTCGCGTTCTCAAGGAGCTGGGGTATGGCTTCGATGTCGCCTTCACCTCTGTCTTGAAACGAGCGATACGTACCCTCTGGATCGTCCTGGACGAGCTGGACCTCATGTGGATACCCGTGATCCGGGACTGGCGCCTGAACGAGCGGCATTACGGCGCTCTGCAGGGTCTCAACAAGGCTCAGACGGCCGAGAAGTTCGGCGAGCCACAGGTCAAGGTGTGGCGCCGGAGCTATGATGTCCGCCCTCCGCCTCTGGAGGAGGCCGATCCTCGGAATCCCGCGAGGGACCCGCGCTACAAGGAGCTGGAGAAGGACGAGATTCCGCTCACGGAGTGCCTCAAGGACACGGTGGAACGCTTTCTGCCGTGCTGGCACGAGGTGATCGCGCCCGCGGTCCGCTCCGGAAAACGAGTCCTTCTCGCGGCCCACGGAAACAGCCTGCGGGCCCTGGTGAAGTACCTGGATGACATTCCTGACAATGTGATCCCCGAAGTCAACATTCCAACGGGGATGCCGCTGGTCTACGAGTTGAAGGACGATCTGAAGCCGGTACGGAGCTACTATCTGGGTGAGCCCGAGAAAGTGAAGAAGGCCATGGAAGCGGTGGCAAGCCAGGCCAAGGTCAAGAAGTAAGACCGCCACGGTTCTTCGGGGAGGAGACAGATATGAAGATACTGAGTACACCGCGCATGGAGCGGTGTATCGGTTGTCACTCCTGTTCCCTGGCTTGTGCCCGTCTGGTGTACAAGCACCTTTCCTGGGATACGGCGGGCATCCGCATCCGGTCAACGGGCGGGCTTTCGACAGGCTTCGAAGCCAAGCCCTGCCTTGCCTGCGATCCGGCGCCTTGCGCCGAAGCATGCCCGACGGGTGCCTACTCGCAACGAAGAGGAGGTGGAGTTCTGGTGAGGAAAAAGCTGTGCATTCGTTGCGGGGCCTGTGCCCGTGCCTGCCCGGTCGACGCCATCTACCTGGACCCGTCCGGGGACCCCTTCGTGTGCGTTCACTGCGGGCGCTGTGTGGAATTCTGTCCCCATGACTGCCTGGAGATGGTGGAAGTTCCGGCTGTTCCGACACCGGATGAAAGTGGAAGGGAGGTGGCGCCATGATCCGGGACCATTTCCGAGTTCTCAAGGTCGACCTTGCCACCGGCCGGGGCCAAATCGAAGAGATCGACGGCCGCAACACCTGCGCGGGGGGAAGCGGCCTCGCGGCGCTCCTGTTCGGCCGCGCCGGCCTTCCCGACCGGACCTGGGAAGATCCGGAGCAGCCGTTGATCTTCGCCGTCGGTCCCCTCACGGGGTACTTTCCGTTGATGAGCAAGACGGTCTGCGCCTTCAAATCGCCTTACCACGATCAGTATGCCGAGAGCCACGGCGGGGGACGGTCGGCCCTGGCGCTGCGGTTCGCCGACCTGGACGCCCTGGTGATTACCGGGAAGGCCAGGCGCCCGAGCTGTGTGGTGGTGGGGTCCCGCACGCTGGAAGTGAAAGACGTGCACTATCTCTGGGGAAAGAGCGTCCAGAGGACCGGGCAAATACTGCGCCGAATGATGGGCGGGTCCGGGCACCGAAGCATTCTTCGGATCGGACCGGCGGGCGAGAACCGGTCGGCCATGGCCTGCATCAACGCGGATACGTACCGCCATTTCGGCCGCCTGGGAGGCGGCGCGGTCATGGGCGTGAAAAACGTCAAAGCCATCGTAATCCTGGGTGACGGGTCCTTCGATCTGCCCGGCGGCAAGGAGTATGTCCCGCTCTTCCGGCAGATCTACGGGCAGCTCACCGAAACGAACATGATGGACAAGTACCACAACCTGGGCACCCCCATCAACGTGGCGGTGCTGAACGCCATCCAGGCGTTGCCCTGTCGCAATCTCCAGAAGACCAGCGACGAGGCCATCTCCGGCATCACGGGGGAGACCTTTGCGGATCGAGCTCTCCTGCGCAACACCGCCTGCGCCGGATGCCCGGTGGGGTGCATCCACCTGGGGTTCGTGCGCGAAAAGTTCAGTGAACCGAACCAGTATCTCTACCGGCAGGTTTCCTACGACCATGAGCCTATCTTTGCCATGGGCTCGATGCTGGGGGTCGAGGACGCCTTCCAGGTCCTGACCCTGTTGGAAGTCGCGGAAAAGATGGGACTGGACGTGATGTCCGCCGGAGTGGCGCTGGCCTGGGCTACGGAGGCATTTGAAAAGGGCCTTCTTCCGGAAAAGGAGACGCTGGTCCCTCTCCAATTCGGCGATGCCGGGGCCTATTGCCAGGCGGTGAAACACCTGGGAGAAGGAGCCAACGATTTCTATCGCCTGTTGGGCCGGGGGACGCTCAAGGCAGCGGAGAAGTACGGAGGCGCAGACTTCGCCTGCGTCCTGGGCCAGGAGATGGGGGGGTATGCGACCGGGGAGGTGTTCTTCATCTCCCAGGCGCTGGGGCTGCGCCACTCTCACCTGGATGCCGGAGGGTACTCGTACGATCAGAAGGTCCGTCCCGTAGATGTAACGGCGCTCGCCGAGTCTGCCCAGGTGAAAGATGGGGCCAAGGCCGTGGAGTTCCTGGTTCAGGACGAGAGGGCCCGGGTGTTTCTCACATCCATGGTCTCCTGTCTCTTCGCCCGGGAAGTTTACAAAGAGACCGTGCTGGCTGATTGCCTGAGCGCCGTAGGGTACCGGAAGCTGGCGGAAGACGTGGACTGCGTCTCACGTGCGATCCAGAAGATGCGCTGGCAGGTCCGGGTGAGAACCGGGTTCGACCCCGGATCCGTGAAGATTCCGGAGCGGTTCAAGCAGGTTGTTACCTGGAAGGGCCCCCTGGATGCGAATTACCTGGATTCTCTGCAGAAGACATACGCCCAAACGATCCTGGAGATGGCGAAATCCGAGGAAAGCAGTTCTCCTCAAACGGGCTGAAAGGGTAGCAGGAGGATGGTCATGCCTACCGCGAAAGGCCTTTACATATTCGGGGCTGAGCCCCAGTCCGGGAAATCGGTCATCCTGCTCGGGATCATGGAAGCCCTCTCGCGGCACGTGCAGAGACTGGGCTTCTTCCGCCCTCTTGTCCGTGCCGGACAGACCCGCGACGACGCCATCCGCCTGGTGACGAGCCGTTACCAGCTCTCTTTTCCCAACCGGGTCGCATACGGGATGACGTACGAGGAGGCCGGTGCGCTCGTGAGCGAAGAAAACTACGGCGAGCTGTTGAAGCGGATCCTCGAACAGTACGGATCCCTGGAGCCGGACTGCGATGTCATCGTATGCCTCGGGACCGGATTCCATGACATCCCCCCGGGGCTGGCCCTCGACTTCAATATCGACGTGGCCAATAACCTCGGGGCCCTGGCGGTGCCTGTGGCGACCGGGTACGGGCGCACGCCGCAGGAAGTCCTGCGCAAGTCTCGCGTATTGGTCAGTCTGCTTGAGACCAAGATGTGTGAGGTCCTCGCCCTCTTCCTCAACCGGGTGGCGCCGGAACAGGCGGACGAAATCCGGGGGCTTGCGCGAGGGGAGACAGGGGCTCCGATCTTCGTCGTGCCCGAGCTTGCCGAACTGAGCAGGCCTACGGTGGGGGAAATCGCCCAGGACCTGGGCGCCACCCTCTGGAGCGGTGAGCCGGAAAGCCTGACCCGCGAGGTAGAGGACATCAAGATCGGAGCCATGGAGCTTCCCAACTTCCTCGACCGTCTGGTCGAGGGGACCCTCGTCATTACGCCTGGAGACCGATCCGACATCGTCCTGGGAAGCCTTCTGGCCGACGCTGCCAGCACCTTCCCCAGGGTCGCAGGCCTTCTTCTGACGGGCGGCTTGAGGCCTGCCCGGGAAGTGCAGCGTCTCATCGAAGGGGTGCGCAAGTCGCCCGTCCCGGTTCTCACCGCAGAGGTGGACACCTTCGCGGCCGGGACTCAGGCCGCCCGGGTGAGAGGCAGAATCCGGCCGGAGGACCTGCGCAAGACGGCCGTTGCCCTTGGGCACCTGGAGAAGCACCTGAGCTTTCCAGCCCTCTACCAACGAATCAACATATCTCGTCCGGTGCATGTCACGCCGATCATGTTCGAGCACAGCCTGGTCGAACAGGCCCGATCGAACCGAAGGCATGTCGTGCTGCCGGAAGGGACGGAAGAGCGCGTTTTGCAGGCTGCCGAAATCCTCCTCCTCCGCGGCGTGGCCGATGTGAGCCTGCTGGGCAACGTAGAGGAGATCCGGCAAAAGGCGAGCTCCCTGGGTCTTTCCCTGAGGGGGGCTGCCCTGGTGGATCCGGCCGAGTCCCGGCGCAGAGAGGAGTATGCCCGCACCTATTACGAGCTCCGCAGACACAAGGGAATTTCCGAGCAGATGGCCTTTGACCTCGTGGTCGATGTGACCTACTGCGGGACCCTGATGGTCCATCGCGCCGAGGCGGACGGGCTCGTCTCGGGGGCGGTGCATACCACAGCCCACACGCTAAGGCCGGCCTTCGAGATCATCGGGGTGAAGCCGGGCTTTTCTCTTGCCTCGAGCGTGTTCTTCATGTGCCTTGCAGACCGGGTGCTCGTCTTTGGCGATTGTGCCGTGAACCCGGAACCGACCACGGAGCAGCTGGCGGATATCGCCGTCGCGTCGGCCGAGACCGCGCGGGCCTTCGGCATCGAGCCGCTGATCGCCATGCTCTCCTACTCCACCGGGGAGTCAGGGAAGGGTGCGGACGTGGAAAAGGTGCGGGAGGCGACCCGCCGGGTGCGGAGCCTGCGGCCGGATCTTTCCGTGGAAGGGCCGATCCAGTATGACGCCGCGGTGGACCCGGCCGTGGCCCGGGTGAAGTTGCCCGAAAGCCGGGTTGCCGGCCGTGCCACGGTCTTCATCTTTCCCGATCTCAACAACGGGAATATCACCTACAAAGCCGTTCAGAGATCTGCCCAGGCGGTGGCCATCGGCCCGGTCATCCAGGGGCTCAAACGGCCGGTCAACGATCTGAGCCGAGGCGCCACGGTGACGGACATCGTGAATACGGTCGCCGTCACGGCGATCCAGGCGCAGGAGAGGGGGAGCGGTTCATGAGGGTCGTGGTCGTCAACTCGGGAAGCTCCTCGGTGAAGTATGAGGTATTCGAGACCTCAGGGTTTTCCGTGCTGTCCTCCGGCTTGCTGGAACGGATCGGGGAGAGCGAGAGCCGGCACACCCACCACGTCTTCAGGCCGTCCGGCACGGTCGAAGAGACCGAACGCCGGGCGCGGGTGGCCAACCATGAAGAAGGGTTCCGCTTCATCTTGAGCCTGCCCGGTGAATCCGCCGTGATCCGGAACCCTGCGGAGCTCCTGGGGATCGGACACCGCGTAGTCCACGGAGGAGAGTCTTTCCGGGAACCGGTGGTGATCGACGGGAAGGTGGTGGAGACCATTCGAGGGCTCATCCCCCTGGCCCCGCTCCACAACCCGGCGAACCTCCTCGGGATCGAGGCGGCCCGGCAAGCCTTTCCGGGAGTGCCGCAGGTAGCTGTTTTCGACACCGCTTTTCATCAATCCATGCCGTCCCATGCTTTTCTCTACGCAGTGCCCTACAGCTTCTATGCCCTGCACGGCGTGCGGCGCTACGGCTTTCACGGAAGCTCCCATCTGTGGGTGGCCAAGGAAGCGGCGGCTCATCTCGGGAAGCCCCTGGCGCTCCTCAACTTGATCACCCTCCACCTGGGGAACGGGGCGAGTGCGGCGGCGATCCGCCAGGGGCAGAGCGTGGACACGTCCATGGGCATGACGCCCCTGGAGGGCCTCGTCATGGGGACGCGCTGCGGGGACCTGGACCCGGCCATTCCCTTTTACCTGCGCAGGGCCACCGGCATGCCGGAACGAGAGCTGGAAGCGCTGTTGAACAAGGCGAGCGGCCTGAAGGGAATTTGCGGGGCCAATGACATGCGGGAGATCCTCGGTATGGCGAAGCGAGGGGACCCGCTCGCCCGGCTGGCCCTGGAGCTCTACTGCTACCGCATCAAGAAGTATCTCGGGGCCTATTATGCGGTGCTGGGCCGGGTCGATGCCGTGGTGTTCACCGGCGGCATCGGCGAGAACGCCGCTCCGATCCGGAGACAGTGCTGCCAGGGGCTCGAAGGGCTTGGAATCACGGTCGACGACAGGAAGAACGATCAGGCTTGCGCAGAGGTCCTCGAAATCCACCACGACGGCGCTCCGGTCAAGGTCCTGGTCGTCCGGACGAATGAGGAACGGCAGATCGCCGAGCAGACCGTTGCGACCCTCCTTCGGGAGAGGGAAGGGGAGGAGCAGGGATGAACCCTTACGACTTCGCCATTCAGATGAGTCTGGACGGCGAGAAGTTTTTCCGCGCCCTCATCAAGCAGGTGAAGAGACCCGGCCTGCGCAAGATCCTGGTCGTGCTCGCCGAGGACCAGGCGATCCACCGCCGCAATATTGAGAAGATGAAGAAGGCCGCAGGGCCGACCCCGCCAGACGCCAGGAATCTGGAGGGAGCCCTCAACCCGTTCGCCCAGCGGCTGAGATCGGGCCGCGCCGAAAGGGTGGACGAGAATCTTCCTGCCGCGGAGCTCTACCGGAGGGGGCAAGAGCTGGACAAGGCATGTGAGGACTTCTACCGAAAGAGAGCGGCCGGGGCAAAAGACCTCCGGCTCAAGCAGGCATTCCTGGAGCTTGCCGAAGAACAGCGAAAACATCACTTCAGTCTCGAGCACCTCATCAACTTCCTGTTGGAGCCGCAGCAGACGCTCGAGGATGCGGAGTGGCACGTCGCGGAACCGCCGGATATGACCTTCACCGACCTGCAGATAGACAGCGGTTCGGGTCGGGCCCAGCCAGCCGAGGCCCGCAGCAAGACCTCTCAGCGAAAGAGAAGGTAATGGAAAGAAAGAAGATCACTGTGGACGGATGCACTGCCTGTGCGCTCGTCGCCTACGCCACCAACGAGCTGATCACGATCTATCCCATCACCCCTTCGTCCCCCATGGCGGAGACCTGCGATTCGCTGGCAGCCGCGGGCAAGTTGAACCTCTGGGGGACCGTGCCGAATGTCTGCCAGATGCAGTCCGAGGCGGGCGCGGCCGGAGCGGTCCACGGCTCGCTGACCACAGGCGCCTTGACCACCACCTTTACGGCCTCGCAGGGGCTCCTGCTGATGATCCCGAACATGTACAAGATTGCCGGCGAGCTCACCCCCACCGTCTTCCACGTGACCGCTCGAGCCCTTGCCGGCCAGGGGCTCTCCATCTTCGGCGACCACTCCGATGTCATGGCTGCGCGGGCGACCGGGTTCGCCTTGCTCTGCTCGAAGAGCGTCCAGGAGGCCATGGACTTCGCCCTCATCTCACAGTGCGCCACCCTGGAATCGCGGGTGCCGTTTCTCCACTTCTTCGACGGTTTCCGGACGTCCCACGAGGTGCAGAAGATCGAAGAGCTCATTGCCGACGACATGCGCATGATGATTCCCGAGGACCGGGTCCTGGCCCACCGCCGGCGCGGCCTGTCACCGGACCGGCCTGCCATCCGGGGCACTTCCCAGAACCCGGACGTGTACTTCCAGGGGAGAGAAACGGTCAACCGGTTCTACGAGGCCGTCCCGGAGGTTGTACAGAGGGCCATGGACAAATTCGCCGGTCTCGTGGGGAGGCAGTACCGGCTCTTCGATTATCACGGGGACCCGGAGGCGGAGCGGGTGATCGTGATCATGGGATCGGCGGGCGACACGGTCGCCAAGACGGTGGACGCGCTGAGCGCACAGGGGGAAAGGCTGGGGCGGGTCCAGGTAAGGCTCTATCGGCCGTTCTCGCTGAGCGCCTTCCTCGAAGCCGTGCCGCGAAGCGTCAAGGCCATTGCCGTTCTCGATCGCACCAAGGAGCCGGGGGCGATCGGCGAGCCCCTCTACCTGGACGTACGCGCGGCTTTCGACGAGGGTCCGGCTCAGGGGATCACCGGATTCGCCGAGCGTCTGCAGATCGTCGGGGGACGATACGGACTGGGGTCCAAGGAGTTCACCCCCGCTATGGTCAAGGCCGTCTTCGAAAACCTCTCTCAGGCGAAGCCGAGGAATCATTTCACGATCGGCATTCACGACGACGTGACCGGAACCAGCCTGCAGTTCGACGATTCCTTTCAGGTGGAAAGAAGGGACGTCTTCCGGGGACTGTTCTTCGGGCTCGGCTCCGACGGCACCGTGGGGGCCAACAAGAGCACCCTGAAGATCCTCGGCGCAGAAACGGACAACTTCGCCCAGGGGTATTTCGTCTACGACTCGAAAAAGTCCGGATCCCTGACCATCTCCCATGTCCGCTTCGGACCGCATGACTTGAACGATCCTTATCTGATCTCCTCGGCCAAGTTCATCGCCTGCCACAATCCTTCCTTCGTCGAAAAGTATGATTTGCTGTCCTCCGCAGAGGAGGGAGCGGTGTTCCTGCTCACCACCCCGCACCCCAGAGAAACCGTCTGGGATACCCTGCCGGCAGAGGTCCAGGAACAGCTCATCTCGAAGAAGATGAGGTTCTACATCATCGATGCGATCTCCCTGGCTGAAGAAATCGGTCTCGGGTCGCGGATCAACATGATCATGCAGACCGCCTTCTTCGTCATTTCAGGGGTCCTGCCCAGGGATGCGGCGATCCGGGCCATCAAAGGGCAAATCCAAAAGACCTATGGCAAGAAAGGAGAGAAGCTCGTTCAGATGAACAACGAGGCGGTAGACCGGGCCCTGCAGGGCATCGTCGAGGTGCCGGTACCGAAGGAAGTGACGAGCGCGAAGAAGAGGCGACCGGCGGTCCCCGGCGATGCGCCCGAGTTCGTCAGACAGGTGACGGCCAAGATCATCTCCGGTGAGGGAGATTCGGTGCCCGTATCCGCAGTACCCGAGGATGGCACCTGGCCGACCGGCACCACCCAGTACGAGAAGAGGAACATCGCCGTCCATATCCCGGTCTGGGAGCCGGACATCTGCATCCAGTGCGGCCAGTGCGCCTTCGTCTGTCCCCATGCCACCATCCGCATGAAGGCCTACGATCCGGCCTGCCTGAAAGGAGCCCCCCAAGATTTCCTGGCGGCCGATGCCAAGGGCAAGGAGCTGCAAGGGCTCAAGTTCACTGTCCAGGTCGCTCCCGAAGACTGCACCGGCTGTGCTTCATGCGTTTTTGTCTGCCCGGCAATGGGAAAGGACTCCGAGGGGAAGAAGATAGAAGGGTTCAAGGCCGTCAACATGCGGCTGCAGGAGCCGATCCGTGAACGGGAAGCCGAAAATTACCGCTTCTTCCTCGGGCTGCCCGAGACGGACCCATCCCGGTACAATACTGCAACCGTCAAGGGGAGCCAGTTCGTACGCCCCCTTTTCGAATACAACGGGGCCTGTGCCGGCTGCGGAGAAACCCCCTACCTCAAGCTCCTGACCCAGCTCTTCGGAGACCGGCTCCTGATCGGCAATGCCACGGGGTGCACGTCCATCTACGGCGGAAATCTGCCCACCACTCCCTTCACCAGGAGGGCGGACGGCCGCGGGCCTGCCTGGTCCAATTCGCTCTTTGAAGACGCCGCTGAATTCGCCTTTGGCATGAGGCTGGCGGTCGATGCCTTCCGCGGGCAGGCCATGGGGTTGCTCGACCGGCTCCGGGAGGACCCCTCCGGCGGCGAAGTCGGGGATCTTCTGGCGGCCATCTGCGGGGCGGATCTTGCGACACCTCAGGCATTCGATAGCCAGCGCAGCAGGGTCGAGGAACTGAAGGAACGGCTCCGCCGTTCGGACTGGCTTTTGCGGGAGCAGCTTCTCTCCCTGGCTGATTACCTGGTTCCGAAGTCCGTCTGGGCGGTAGGCGGGGACGGCTGGGCCTACGATATCGGTTACGGGGGAGTCGACCAGGTCCTGGCCTCGGGTAAGAACATCAACGTACTGGTGCTCGATACCGAAGTCTACTCCAACACCGGGGGACAGATGTCCAAGGCCACGCCTCTGGGGGCAGTAGCGAAGTTTGCCGCCAGCGGGAAGATGACCCCCAAGAAGTACATAGGGATGATCATGGCGACCTACGGAAACATTTACGTTGCCCAGATCGCCTTCGGCGCCAATCAGGCTCAGACGGTGAAAGCCTTCCTCGAGGCAGAGGCCTATGACGGCCCTTCCCTGGTCGTGGCCTATGCCACTTGCACGGGGCACGGCATCGACATGAGCAAGGGGATCGAGTGCCAGAGAAAGGCGGTGGCTTGCGGCCACTGGCCCCTCTACCGATACAACCCCGAGCTCAGGGCTCAAGGCAAGAACCCCCTGGTCATCGACAGCAAGGAGCCCTCGCTGCCCGTGGCCGAATATATCTACGGCGAGAATCGGTACCGGATGCTGCGCACGGCCAATCCCGACCTGGCGGGCCGTCTACTGAAGCATACGGAGGAGGATGTGAAACGGCGCTGGGAATTCCTCAAACACGTAGCGGCGCGGTCCCACGGTCCTGCGGAGGGGGCCCCCTAGGAGCCTGTCCAAGATTTAGGCTCCGGGAGGCTGTTCAGAAATGTCCAGATGCAAGGCGCGCGACAATTCCGCAGGACAGCGGAATTGGACGCATCATCCGCCAGGATGATGCGCGCCCGCAGGGCGAGGGCCATGGACGGCCCGAGTCAAATCCTGAGGAATGAGGCGTACATGGGAGTACGCCGCAATGACCCCGGCTTTCGCCGGGGCAGGCTGCCCTAGGACCTCCACGCCGCATAAGCGCAACGCTGCAGATGGGCATTTATGGACAGCCTCCTAGTCGGGTGCCGGGGGTGGGGACATCTGCAGGGAGTGGCAGCGCGTTGATCGGTCCCAAGGATCGGGTCTCGCGAACAGGCCGAGGGAGTTTCCATGCTTCCTAGAATCAATCCAACGAGAACCAAGTGCTGGAAAAAGCTGAAAGAGCACTCCAGGGCGATGAAACACCGCCATATGGCGGAGCTCTTTGACCAGGACCCGGAAAGGTTCTCCAGGTTTTCGCTCACGTTCCAGGATATCCTCGTAGACTGCTCCAAGAATATCGTCATCGAGGAGACGGTTGACCTCCTTCTCGACCTCGCCCGTGACTGCAGGCTCCGAGAGGCCATAGACGGAATGTTCAGGGGGGACGAGATCAACGAGAGCGAGGGGCGCGCGGTCCTCCACGTGGCCCTCAGGAATCGTTCGAATACTCCGATCCACGTGAATGGCAAGGATGTCATGCCGGAAGTCAACGCGGTGCTGGAGCTCATGAAAAGGCTTTCCGATGCCGTCATCTCCGGAGAATGGAAGGGATATACGGGCAAGAGAATCACGGACATCGTCAACATCGGGATTGGAGGGTCGGACTTGGGGCCGGTCATGGTAACCGAGGGTCTGCGACCCTATTGGCAACCCCACCTCCGTCCCCATTTCGTGTCGAACATCGACGGGACCCATGTGGTAGAAACGCTGAACAGGCTGTCACCGGAGACAACACTCTTTATCATTGCCTCCAAGACCTTTACGACCCAGGAGACCATGACCAATGCGCTGACCGCGAGAAAGTGGTTTCTCGATACCGCCGGGAGCGAATCCTCGGTCAGACAGCACTTCGTCGCCATCTCCACCAGCCCATCGGAAGTCCGGAAGTTCGGCATCGATCCCGAGAACATGTTCAGGTTCTGGGACTGGGTCGGTGGAAGGTACTCCCTGTGGTCGGCGATCGGGCTCTCGATCGCCTGCACCATAGGCTTCGAGCATTTTGTCGAGCTTCTCGAGGGTGCCCACGCCATGGACATCCACTTCAAGGAGACGCCCTTCAAGCAGAACATACCCGTCCTGCTTGCCTTGATCGGAGTCTGGTACACCAACTTCTTCGGTGCTCAGACGGTAGCCATCTTGCCTTATGACCAGTGCATGCACCGCTTCCCGGCGTACCTTCAGCAAGGAGACATGGAGAGCAACGGAAAATCCGTTGACCGAAGCGGACGTGAAGTCAACTATGAGACGGGCCCCGTGATCTGGGGAGAGCCGGGAACGAACGGCCAGCATGCCTTCTATCAGCTGATTCATCAGGGGACGAGACTGATCCCCTGTGATTTCATCGCCCCCGCCATCAGCCACCGCCCGGTGGGCCGTCACCACGAGATCCTGCTTTCGAACTTCTTCGCCCAGACGGAAGCGTTGATGAGGGGAAGAGGGGCCGACGAGGTCGCTCGGGAATTGAGACAGTCGGGAATGAGCGAGGAGGAAATCCGACGGATCGTGCCTTTCAGGATCTTCAAAGGAAATCGACCGAGCAACTCCATCCTGGTCAAGAAGATCACGCCCAGGACGCTCGGCAGTCTCATTGCCATGTACGAGCACAAGATCTTTGCGCAAGGAGTGATATGGAACATCTTCAGCTTCGACCAGTGGGGCGTGGAGCTCGGGAAGCAGCTCGCAAACAAGGTGCTCCGTGAGCTCGAGGACGACAAGGAGGTGACTTCCCACGACTCTTCAACGAACGGCTTGATCAATAGCTTCAAGAGGTTCAGAGCATGTGCCAGCGCAAGGTGAGCGGCCGACACATACGGGGTCGTGGCAAAGGGTCTTCCGACCCATGACGGAAAGCTCAGTTACACCCTGGGTCAGGAGAGGCCCGACACCCTGAGGCTGATCCTCGCAGGCGACGTTGTCCTGCCCCCGGACGCATCGTTGTCAAAGCGCCACTGCCGCGGCCCCTGATTCAGGTCTCGGTAAAGGACAGGAGGAAGGATGCGGTATTGATGGAATCGCGTCGTTGGATCCTGTTCCGAGGGCAGCATTGCGAGATTTGCAGGGGCTGACGTCGGTATGTGTCTCACCGCTTCGCTCCGTGTGGGGAGCGAGCGATGGGTGGGGCATGCGATGCGATGCCCGGTAACGGCGGCGTGTGGCGAGTGGCCCACAAGATCGGCAGGACTGTCCGCTCCCTCACGGGGATGGCATGTTGACCTGAGGTCGATATGGCGACTTCTTCAGGGTCGGCTTGGGCTTTCACAGACCGGCCCCTGCTCCTTAAACACTTGATTCTGGGCGCTTAGTCTGCCACCGCCGAGAAGGCGGGAGTCTGGCATCAACATCGCAGAAGCACGCGGAATCATCGGAGGCAAAGATGAAGAGATACCGTCCAGCCATCTGCGCGGCCGTGGGAGGGATCCTGCTGCTTGCTCTTCATTCTGCGGGCTGCAGGGAGAAATGGGACACAACCCAAAACCCCGTGCGAGACGAGGAGTTGGAGTCGGCATTCTTCTCGGGGCTGAACAGCATCGACATCCCTGAGCTCGCCGAGCCGACGCGCCTGCGTCCCTGCTGCATCTTCGGCAATGATGTGAGCGTCAGCGTGGGCTCCATTCCGGTGCCGGGGTACGAGGTCCGCAACGTCCTCGATGTGGAGGACCTCGGGACCCACACCTACAACAACGGCACGTTGTCCCTGCAACGCCCCGAACAGGGTCCGGGCGTGGTCACGGATGAGGCCTCGGGCATTCTCTACACCTGTCGCGGCGGCTTCATCGACATCGCCCACGTGCGTGACAACGCCGACCGCACGTTCTACCTCGCGGCACGAATCGGACGGCTGGCCGCGACCGGTGGAATGGTTCCCGTCGCCAGGGAGGGCGCCGAGCGCCGCCTCGTGGTGCATCCGGTCGATGCGAGCCTCGTGCGCGCCTATGGCATACGGGAAGTCGTCATCGGTCTCGCCGAGTGGATCGATTTTCAGCTTTCGATCTGGCATGAGATTGCGACCTGGTACCGATGGTCGGCGACCGCGTTCCCCGAGCAGGCGTCCGCTTTCTCACCGGAGGACCTGTACTCCAATCTCCTGGGGGCGAAGATCGCGGGGCAAGTCGTACGGCGTCACGGCGCCGCCAGCGAGGAGGACTACAATCGGAACGTCACCGCCATTCTCAGGGACGCGTTGACGAAGCTCGGCGCCATGCCGGCCGATGCGAGCCGCTTCGCGTTCCGGTACCTCGACGGGATCTGGTGGGACTCCGATAAGCGGGCTCCCGACAACCTGCTGGTGACCCACCGCAACTTCCACATCAGACCCACACTGTACCCGTGGAAACTCGTGGATGCCCTGCCTTCGGACGAGCTGCTGGCTGCGGCCAGGGAGTACGAACAGACGTGCGGAGGCGACTGGACCCCCCTGGGCCTGAACGTTCCGGAGCGCCTGGGTGGCGTTCCGTTCCGCCGCATGGCGACGATCGAGATCCGCCCGGGAGAGGAGCTCGTGCGGAACGGGTTCCGTCTTCCGAAGGCGGGGAAGGGCGTTGTGACGCAGGACGACTTCCCGGCCATCATCCAAGCGATCCAGCGCGCATGCGAGAAGGAGCTGGGCGCGGGAGCGTGCCTCCCGGGCGCACGGCCAGACGAGTCTTCCAGATTGCGAGGGTGACAAACAAAAGGAGGGGACCATG
The DNA here is from genome assembly GCA_040756235.1 of bacterium. Classification (GTDB taxonomy): domain Bacteria; phylum Desulfobacterota; class DSWW01; order DSWW01; family DSWW01; genus JBFLZG01. Next base: position 64,712 of record JBFLZG010000062.1, read on the forward strand.
CGGCGCGTATCTTTAAGCATTGTGATCTCTACGTGGGTGGCCGTGAGCGCGATGGCTGCCTGTGTCGCTCTGTGCGCCTCCTTCGCACGAGCGACAGCGCTTCCGACCTTGGAAGAGCTGATGAGCGAGTTCGGCTTCAGTAAAGAAGACGTGCAGCGCGTGCGCAACGGGGAGCTGGTGAAGACGACGACCCAGGAGACTTCCGAACGGGAGCTCGCCGCGGTCATGGTGTTTCTCGTCAAGGCGCCGCCGCAGAAGCTGGTGTCCTTCTTCGAGGTCGGCAAAGGCTTCCGCAGTGATCCGCAGGTGCAGTCCGCCATCGAGATCAGCGGAGAGGGTACGCCCGAGGACTTCAAGGAGGTCGTGCTCCAGCCAGGAGGGGAAAAAGAGACGAAGCGGTATCTCGACGCCGGGCCGAGCGAGACCTTGAATCTCTCGGCGCCCGAGATTGCCGCCTTTCAGGCCCTCAACGGCACGGGCGCTGCCGGGCAGACCCAGGTTGAAGAAACGCTGCGAGGTCTTCTGCTGGCGCGCTACAAGGAATATCGTGCAAAGGGGTTGGCGGGCATCGCGTCGTACGCCCGTGGCAAGGACAAGCAATCGCAACCAGCGGACGACCTCCGGCGCAGCACCGAAGCCGCAAAAGGAATCAAGAAATACACGCCGGCCTTTTACGATGTCCTGTTGAACTATCCGCAGGCCAAGCCCGCAGGGCTCAGCGAACGCTTCTTCTGCATCCACTATGCGATGAGCGGGCGGCCGAACTTCACGCTGCGCCATCGGCTCGCCATGCCCGTTGAAAATGGCTATGTGCTTGCCGATCGAGAATTCTACGTGAGCCACCAATACAATGATACCCAGGCCATCGCTGCGCTCTTTCCGGTCGAAAGCGGAACGGTCGTTGCTTATCTCGACCGCACGGTCACCGACCAGCTCGGGGGCTTCGGCGCCTCGGCCAAGCAGTCCATCGGGCGCACGATGATGGCGAACCAGATCAGCGAGATCTTCGAGAAGAGCCGTGCCGGGTTCCCGAGTCCGTGAGGGGTCACTCGGGGAAATCTGTCGCAGGAGCCGCAGCGGGCTGTCGAGGGAGAACTGACGCATGACCAGGAAGGTCGACTACCTCGTTATCAGTATCCATGAGTTCTTGAAAATCAAACCCTCCGGCGAATACGATCGAGTGGAAACGCGACAACTTCTCGACAGGCTGGCAGAGCTCATCGCATCGTCTGATTACGGCGGAATCCTGTTCGATGTAAGAGAACTTTACCCGACTGTGCGTTTGACGGTCCTGGACATCTACGAATTCGTGCAAGGGCTGGTCGGGCGCCGGACCGGGGTGACCAACAAAGTTGCGGTCTTAACCAGAAGGGACTTCCAGTTCGATAGTGCACAGTTCTTCGAGATCTGTGCCAAGAACAGAGGCTTCCAGGCCGAGGCTTTTACCGATTTCGAAGCGGCCATCGACTGGTTTTCCGTGACCAGAGACCTTGGAGCGTCCTGATTTGCCGCCCATGGTTTTCGCTTGCCGGCTTGCGGAAGCTGCGGAAACGGAGGGTTGAGGGACCGGAGGGGCACGAAGCCAGGGTCATGAGCAGGCAATCGCCTGACCTCGGGTCGGCGGAGCGCGTGGAGCTGACGGCGTGGTCCGGGGAGTCGGCTTCCGGCCGTTCGTGTACAACCTCGCCCGGAGCAGCGGCTCACGGCTGAGCTCCGTGAACCGTAGGAATCGTGGGCCGGCGCAGCCCGGAGTCACCCCGGCCTTTTACGATGTCCTGCTATCCGCAGGCCAAGCCCGCGGATCGGATTACGCTGTCGAAGGAGCTGGGTCATGACCCGGAAGGTGGAATACCCGGTTATCAGCGACCTCCACGGCTCCATGTCTCGGTCAACTCCTTGGCCCTCCCGAGAAGCTCCTCCCAGTCGCAGCCTGTGAGAGCTCCTTTCGCAGTGCCGCGGTCTTCCATGTCCCCGCGTACCACCACAACATTTCAACCGCCAGCCTTGGACTCCCAGCGCCTGCCAGAAAGGAAAAGACCCCGACAGATGGCAAGAAACCTGACAGAGCGCCTTCGGATCCTGGAGGTGCGCTCCCGGGGCATGTTCAGATATCGCCGTCTTTCTTAAGACTTCGATCCACACGATCCGGAGGTGTCTTTTTGGCATCCATCTTGCTCCGCAACTGGTTTCACCTCAGATCATCGAGAGGTCGGTGCAATGGCAAGCATCAGCAGGTCGGGTCAGGAGGAATACCCACCGGGTCAAAGCGAACACCCGCTGTTTCAGGAATGGGAACTCTGCCGTGGAGCTTATTGAAGATGGGGTGGTGACAAGCCATCTGACAAGGCATTGTCATTCCGGCTCCAGCAAAACCGTTGGCGACGGCCAGCCAAGGTTCAGCCAAGATCCATGCGCTTCCGTGAACGAGAGGGAATCACCGTGTTGCGCCGAAATCTCATTCCCTTTTGGCTCGGCATCCTGGCGCTCTCCGGGATGTTCCTGATGGGCCAGGAGAGTTGGCCTCCACAGGAGTGCATCGACAATGACGGCGACGGTTACGGCACCCCAGCCTCTACGGGGTGCCTACCTCCGCAAGCGGACTGGAATGACGCGATGGCAGACGTATACCCCGGCGCGCCGGAGCTATGCGACGGGATCGACAACCAATGTCCGGGAAACTCTGGGTACGGGGAAGCGGATGAGGGCACATCGTGTGACGATGCCGGTCGGTGCATAAACGGTATCCATATAGATGATGTTCTTGTACACGTTCCTACAGATTGCGACGATGCCGATCCTTGCACAAAGGATGCCTATTCAGATGGTGTTTGTGTACACGTTCCCGTGGATTGTGGCGATGCCGATCCCTGCACAAACGATGCCTGTTTCGAGGGTGTTTGTGCACACGCTCCTGTAGATTGTGATGACGCCGATCCGTGCACGAACGATGCCTGTTTAGGTGGTGTTTGTTTTAGCGCTTTTGCAGATTGTGAAGATGACGACCCGGATACTTTCGAATACTGTGATCCAGCTACCGGCTTTTGCAGAAACGCTCCCATAAACTGCGATGATGAGGATCCGTGCACACATGACGCGTATGTAGATGGTTTGTGTGTGCATGCTCTTGTCGATTGCGACGATGCCGATCCATGCACCACCAACCTCTGTTCAGACGGCCTTTGTGTGGACACTTTTGCAGATTGTGACGATGGCGATCCATGCACCACCGACTTCTGTTTAGAAGGTTCTTGTCTTCATCAAGATATTTGCGGGGTATGAAGTTGGCGATCCCCACACCCAAGGAAATGGGCAGGAGGTCGTGGGAACGTGCTGCCCATTTCTTGATCTCCGTTCTACGCGTAACGCGATCAGACCGCCTTGATGTTGACCTCCTGCTCCGCCGGACTTGACTCGTATCCGTCTCCAGATCGGCCAGAATCTCTTCTTCATCGTCAGGCCGAGCCCTGCAGGGGGTGCGAGCGGATCGGTGCAGGGATCTCCGATGGCCTCGCGATCGGCTGGGTCCGGGCGCGGTTGTACATGAAGGGGCAGTTGTCGACCGGGTGGGGGTTGGGTAACCGCCTGGAGAGGCGGGGGAAAGGATCGGAGCATTCACTGAAAAGTAGGGTCTCGAAATGCGAGATTGGGGCTCTTCCCCGCCACCCGCTACAGTCTTTGACTACCTTGCGTGAGCAACCCCTCGGTTTAGAATCGTTATGCGTCCGGAGGATGCAGCCTCGGGGGGTTCTCCCGGCCGACCCGGAGGAGTCGACCTCGCAACAGGGTCTCCAGGTGGATCCCTCTCAGTTCCGGAGCTTGGCGCTCCAACTCTGCACATCTCCCGAGACGCAAGAGAAGCCACAACCCGAGGCATGGGGCCGTTGTCTTCTCTCTGCAAGCTCGATCCATCCCAGTGCGCTCTTCAAGTCAGGCCGCACGCCTGAGATCTTCCCGTATGGCCACGAGAGCACAGTCAGCTGCGAATCGTGATTGACTGCGACTTCGGCAAGCCAGTACCATTTCCGGGTGTCCACTCTTGTCTTCGAGGGGATGTAATGAGCATCGCTGACGACCGGGCCGAGGGACCCGCCTGCAGGCAGGCTCTCGTTCTCGGCGGGATCAACCGTATCTTCCGGGAAGCGCTGACCTGCACCGCTGAAGAGGACTTGGAGCGCATCTGCCTTGCGGTGGCCGAGGAGGTCACTTCGAGCAAGTTCGGATTCCTGGGTGAGCTGGATGACGAGGGACGGAGCGATCTTGTGATCCGTGACTTCGGATGGGGCGGGTGTGGGATGGCCCATCTCATCGGCCACAGGATCGTGTGCGGAGGATCCCCCGTTCACGGCATTTACGGGCGGGTGCTTGCGGATGGCAAGGGCTTCTACACGAACAGCCCATCTTCCCATCCGGACCGAGTCGGGCTGCCTGACGGACATCCGAAACTCGAGTCTTTCCTGGGGGTGCCGCTGATCGACGCAGGCAGGACGATCGGCATGGTGGGCGTGGCGAACCGGCCCGGCGGCTATCGCGACGAAGACCTTCAGGCTCTTGAGGCCATTGCGCCGGCCGTGGTGCAGGCCCTTTCGCGCAAGAGGGCCGAACAGAAGCTGCGTGAAAGTGAGCACCGCTACAGGAGCCTCTTCGAGGACGATCTCACGGGTGATTTCGTCGCAACGCCTGGCGGCAAGATCCTCGACTGCAATTCTGCATTCCTCGGGATCTTCGGCTTCGAGACCAAGGAGGAGGCGCTGAATACGGGTTTTGCGGCCCTCTATCCCAAACCTGAAGAGCGAGCAGCTTTTCTGAAGCTGCTGCGCCGGCACCGCAGGCTCGAGAACTATCGGTGCGTGCGCCGGAGACGGGATGGCTGCGACATACAAATCGTGGAGAACGTGGTCGGGGTTTTTGCCCCTTCAGGCGATCTCATCCAACTCAAAGGTTACGTGTACGACGACACGGATCGAAGCAGGGCAGAGGAGGCGCTCCGGGAGAGTGAGAAGCGCTATCGCTCCCTGGTCGATCTGGCCCCTGACGCGGTCGTGGTGCACCGGGGAGGGCGCTTTCTCTACGCCAACGACAGTGCGCTGAAGCTCCTCGGGGCCAAGAGTTTCGAGGAGCTGTCCGGGGTCAACGTGATCGACATGATGTGGAATGACGATCGCCAGAGAGTGCTCGAGCGGATACGGGCAGTCGAGGGGGGCTCGAAGGCCCCTTTGGCAGAGTTCAATGTATTGCGGTTGAATGGAGAGGTCGTACCCATCGAGTCGACCGCCGCCCCAATTGAGTGGCAGGGCAAACCCGCCGTGCAGGTGATCGGCCGCGACATCACCGAGCGAAAGCGTGCTGAGAAACGTCTGGCGGCGGACCTGGACGCCCTCACCCGGATGCACGCCCTGAGCACGAGATCTCTGGAGCTTGGCGGACTGGAATCGCTCCTGCAGGAGATCATGGAAACAGCGGTGGCGATTGTGGATGCCGAACAGGGGACCCTGCGGCTGGTAGAGGGCAATGCGCTGCGCAGGGTGGCCCACCGTGGCCACGACCCCTCGTTTCTCGAGTTCTTCGCCACCGCCGAAAATCGTGCTTCCGTCTGCGTGGAGGCTTTGAAGCTCCGCGGGCGAGTGATCGTGGAGGACGTGGAAGCGAGCCCCCTTTTCGCTGGCACGCCTTCGCTGGAAGTGCTGAGGCAGGCCGGTGTGCGATCTGTGCAGTCCACGCCCTTGCTCAGCCGTACGGGCGTTGTGCTCGGCACCCTCACGACTCATTGGGACGTCCCTCATGTGCCCGACGAGCACGACCTGTGGCGGCTCGACCTGCTCGCCCGTCAGGCAGCGGACCTGATCGAGCGGTCGCGGGCTGAAGAAGCCTTGCGCCAGAGTGAAGAGAAGGCCCGCCGGCGCGCCGAGGAATTGGCCAGACTGATGGACTTGGTGCCCAACGCGGTGTGGGTGTCCAACGATCCCGAGTGTGCCGTGATTACCGGCAATCGTGCTGCCCAGGGGTTGTACGAGGCTTCCGCAGAGGAGAATCTCTCCGCCGGTGCGATCGGCGGCGATCCGGACTTCACGCGGCGTTTCTTCCGGGACGGAAGAGAGCTCAGGCCCGAGGAACTGCCCATGCAACAGGCTGCGGCAAAAGGTACTGAAGTGCGGGCTTGCGAATTGGATGTGCTGCTGCCCAGCGGAAGAATGCTGACCATGCTCGGCAACGCAAGCCCGCTGTTCGATGCCCGCGGTGCGGCCCGCGGCAGTATCTCGGCCTTTCTGGACATCACGGATCGCAAGCGCATGGAGGATGATCTTCGCAGGTCGCGGGACGAGCTGGAGGAACGGGTGCAGGAGCGCACGGCAGAGCTGGCGAAGGTCAATGAAGAGCTCCGACACCTTTCTGCCAAAGTGCTGGCGTCGCTGGAGAACGAGAGGCGCTTTCTGGCCAAGGAGATCCACGACAGCGTTGGCCAGATCCTGGTTGCGGTCAAGTACAGGGTGGAGGAGGCGCTGCTGCAGGTTGGGAAAGGAAGAAACAGGGCCAGGTTGAAATCTCTCGAGGACGTGATCCCCGTGCTGCAAAAGAGCGTGGAAGAAGTGCGGAGAGTCCAGATGTCCCTGCGCCCATCCATGCTGGACGACTTCGGCCTGCTGGCGACGATCCACTGGTTCTGCCGCGAATACCAGGTGACATTCCCCCGGCTGCGTTTGCAGACGGAGCTTCACCTGCGGGAAAGCGATCTGCCGGAGCCGCTGAAGATCGTGATCTTCAGGATCATCCAGGAAGCGATGAACAACGCTGGCAAGCACAGCAAGGCAAGCCAAGTGCGGCTACGACTCGCAGAGACGGATGGCACGATCGAGCTGACCGTGCGGGACGACGGTGAAGGCTTCGATGTGGCGAAGGCCCTTACGGTGGGTCCCTTCGGGAGAGGCTTGGGCCTGTCCAGTATGAGGGAAAGGGCCGAGCATTCCGGTGGCTCTTTGCGCGTCGAATCCGCTGAGGATGAGGGGACGACCGTTCGCGCCTTCTGGCCTCTGGGGATCACTCGCTGATGACGTCCCGCAGGGGACTCGCGAGGATACCCCGACGGTTTCGTTTCCGTCAGCCCGTCTGATCCGGATCTCGAGGCTGCGGCTGGCCTGGCGGTGAAGAGTACCCGGCAAGTTGCTGCAGAAGACATCTGCGACAGCCGTTGTGGACTTTTTGCGCGGGCTGTTAGAGACTCACGGCATCACCTTTGAGGGGCTCATGAATAGACGAGAAGAGAGAATGAATGATCCCTCCAGACGGGTCGTGGTGGGGATCAGCGGCGCCAGCGGCGTGATCTATGGGCTCGAGATGCTGAGGGTCCTCAAAAGGCTCGGCTACCGGGGCCACGCGGTGATTACAAGAGATGCCCGCAAGACCTTCCTCCTGGAGACCGAATACACACTGCAGGAGGTCGAGGCGGCGGCGGCGGCGGTTTATGATCCGGACGATCTGATGGCGCCCATCTCCAGCGGCTCTTTCCTCACCGCGGGCATGGTGGTCATTCCCTGCACCATTCAGACCCTCTCGGCCGTCGCTCATTCCCACGATGCCAATCTGCTGGTGAGAGCAGCCGACGTCACGCTGAAGGAGCGGCGTCCTTTGATCCTGGTGGTGCGGGAAACCCCGCTCCACCAAGGCCACCTGAGGCTGATGCTGGACGCATCGTCCATGGGAGCCGTCATTCTGCCGCCTGTTCCCGCCTTCTATCACAGACCCAAGACGATCGAAGACCTTGTCCGGCACACGGTGGGCAAGGTGTTGGACTGCCTCCGCATCCCGCATGATCTTTTCCGACGCTGGGAGGGACCGCCGGCCACCTGATGCGGCTGTCAGCCGATCAGAACGTCTCTCGTGCCTGCGCAGGCTTGCGCACACGAGGGCGCCTCAAGTGGGTAGGGGGGTGACGGCGGTCCGAGGCTCGCGGGCCAGCGGACTCTCGGCTGAAGGATGCGCGGGCGTTTGGCCGGAGGCGGCCGAATCCCCGGTGTCGGGGGTTGCGGGCAGGGTAAAGAAGAAGGTCGCTCCTTCCCCCTTCCGGCTCTTCACCCAGATATCGCCTCGATAACGGTTGACGATCTCCTTGCAGATGGCCAGCCCGAGCCCTGTCCCTTCCGGCTTGCCCGTCATGTGGTCTTCACAGACCTGATAGAACCGGTCGAAGACCGTATCCAGGTTCTTCTCTTCGATCCCGATTCCTTTGTCCGCCACGCTGACCCGCAGCCACTCCCTGGGGTCTCCGGATCGCAAGCCCTGGAACGGCTCGACCCGGATCAGGATCCTTCCGCCTTCGAAGGAGAACTTGAGGGCGTTGCTCAGCAGGTTCGTCACCACCTGCTGGATCCTGTCGCGGTCCGCAAAGACCGACGGAAGCGGCTGAGGGACCTCCAGGGAGAGTTGCAGGCGCTTCTGCGAAAGAAGCTGGCCCAGTGCGTCTGCCGCGTCCCGGATGATGTCTCCGAGAGAACAGGGAGCGTCGTTCCAGATCATCTTGCCGGCGCCGATCCGGCTGAGCTCGAGAACGTCGTTGATGAGGCGCGTGAGCCGCATGGATTCGGAGTGGATGATGCGCAGGAATTCCCTTTGTGTGGCAGGATCCATCTCGTTGTAATCGAGAAGGATCTCCGAAAAAGAGCGGATCGAGGTGAGCGGAGTGCGGAATTCGTGTGAGACCGACGACAGGAAGTGGTCCTTCATCTGGTCCAGCTCGGTGAGCTCCTGGTAAGCCCTTTCCAGGTCCAGGGTCCTTTCTTTGACTCTCTGCTCCAGCACGTCGTTGAGGTCCCTGACGGCCTGCGCGGCGGCCTTGCGCTCCTTGACTTCCAGGCGAAGCCGCCGGACCACCGTCTTGAGCGCGGCCGTGCGATCCTTCACCAGCTCCTGCAGATGGTCCCGATAGTTCTGAAGCTCTTTTTCGGTGTCTTTCTGATTCGTAATGTCCATGAAATTGCCGAGGACCGCACGTGATCCTCGGTACTCGATGGGCACGACCGTCTCCAAGATCCATTTCGTCTGCTCTCCTTTGGTGATGGTTCGGAACTGATAGGGGGTCAGGGACATTCCTTTGAGCATCTCTGCGGCACATCGCCTGACTCGGTCTCTATCCTCCGGTTGAACCATGTCCAGGGAGACGGTGCCCAGGAGATCTTGCGCACTGTAGCCGGAAATTCTCTCGAATTCGGAATTGACGAACTGGAATCTCTTGTCCTGGATGACGTAGATCCCGATAGGGGAATTGCCGAAGAGCTGCGGGAGGATCTCCTCCATTTCCATGGTGCTGGCCCTCGTCCGTCGCGGCGTGCTCTTGGAGGTTCGTGACGCTGCGCCCTGCAGTCGTTCCCTGCCTGGCCCTTCGGGATCCGGTCTTCGGTTGCTTGCGGCGGGATTGGCTGCCGCAGAGTATCCACGGCGGTCCCGGGTCTCGGGACGCTCCAGAAGATCCAGGCATGCTTGCGGCGAGGGCGCACAGAGCGGGGATGCTTGCCGCTCTGCCTCTGAATCGGTCAACTCTCCGGCAACCTTTAGAAATTTGCACCGCCGGGTGTCATCCGGAAGTCGCAAGTGTCCGATGGATCAGGATGGGGAAGTCATGAGGGGAAGTCATGAGAGGACGGATTCCCGCGTGATCGTTGCCGCCGAACCGGAAGGGCAAGTCGGTGGGAGCGGACAACGGGACCTCGGGGAGCTCCGGACTCGGGCAACCTCCGGGACAGGGAAAGGATAGAGCGTGAGCGAGGGGAGCTCTTTCGAAGCTTCGGCAAGGCTCGGCGTCCGGCTGCTCACCGCCGGCATCTGTCTTTGTCTCTGCTGTTGCGGCGAAACGAAGGGCGGCGGAGAGCCGCGCTATGAGCCGCAGCGTCTCGCCCAGGGGCTCGCAGGGTTCCGTCGTCTGCCCATGGAGAACGGCTGGCACGAGCAGCGATTCAACGTCATCTCGATGGTGGAATTCGACGGCCGACTGTATGCCGGAACACAGAGAAAGCGCGATCTGGAGGCCGACCCTCCGGTGGACGGCGGGTTGGAGGTGCTCTGCATCTGCCCGGAGGGTGACCTGTGGAAGTGGCAGCAGGTTGCTCCCACGGGCTTCGAAACCGGAAACGGCCTCGGGTTCCACAATTTCAGCGTGACCGGCATGCAGGTCTTCGGAGGCCGCCTTTACGTGGGCACGTGGAACGATGGGACCGGCGCCGAGCTTTGGCGCACCCGTGCCGGCATCCTCCGCCCGGAGACCCTCGAGGACTGGGAGCGCGTGGACCCGGGATCGTTCTCCGGGCACGCGGTCACCTCGATGGCCGCGTTCCACGACCACCTCTATGCCGGCATCTTTACGCAACCGGTCCCGATCTTCAGTCCGGGCTGCGCGGTCTGGAGGAGCGCGGACGGAGAGAGGTGGGCCCGGGTGAGCTTCGACGGCTTCCTGGACCCCTTCAACTCGGACGCGACCACCCTTGTCGTCCACGACGATGGCCTGTACGTGGGCACGGAGAACGGCTATTTCTACAGCAACCTGCGAGCAGGGACCGGTACGGAAATCTGGCGCACCGGCGGCGCGGACCTGCCCTGGGCCCTGTTTGACTGGCGCCAGGTCAACCGTGACGGGTTCGGGGTGAATGGCGGCAACGTATTCAACCAGAACACGACCATGATGATCTCCCACAATGGCGTCTTGTACGCGGGAACGGACAACGCATACACCGGCGCAGAGTTGTGGCGCTACGACGGAATCGCATGGGAACGGGTCGTCTTCGACTCCAGCCGAACCAGGAACACCCTGTCCGTGACGTACCATTCCGGCGTGTTGTTCGGTGGGGATCTCTATCTGGGCACGGTGAACCCCTTTACCGGCGGTGAGGTCTGGAAGTGGAACGGGAGCGTGTGGAGCCGGGTCAATGAGCCCGGGTTTGGCGACGGACACGGAGTTGCCGGCGCTCCGGTCGTGTATGGCGACCGGCTGATCGTCGTAGGCAACGGCGGGCCCGAGGGCGCAACGCTCTATGCCTTGAGCGGTTCCTACCCCTTGGATCAGGACCGCGACGGCGTTGCGGATGACGGGGACGATTGCCCGACTCTGGCGAACCCCGCACAAGCGGACCGCGACGGCAACGGAGTCGGAGACGACTGCCAGGACGACGACGCAGACGGGGTGCCCGTGCGCTATGACTGCAACGATCGCGACAGCGCTGTTCATCCCGGGGCCGGCGACCCCTGCAGCGACGGCGCGGACCGGGATTGCGATGGCAGGGACGCGGGCGGTTGGGAGTGGGATGACGACGGCATCGACAGCAACTGCAACAGCTCCGACAACTGCGGGACGGTGCCGGTCGCAGGCCCCGGGCGGGGGACCACGGCCGTGCTGTTCCCCTGGGTTCTTGCGGCGGTGTTCATCGGCTGCCTGAAGGCCCTGGCACGCCGTTCTTCGCGCATCGGATGATGGGTGCGCACGAGGAAGGTCGGGGCGGGTTCGGGACGGACCATGCGGAAGGCGTGCAATTGATCCTGCCTACTCCCCCTTCTGCCTCTCCGGCCGCATGGACCTGAACATCCAGTAAAAGACGAACAGGATCGCCGTGAACATGAAGCAGAATCCGATGAAGCGGAGACTTTGCGAAGGGTCCGTCAGGGATATCGCAAGGTCCCCGAGCACCATTCGAGGGTGAAGCAGCAGGTCCCAGCTGTTGAAACGCCGGAAACGTCCCAGGTACACGCCCACTCCGCTCCCTGCCAGAGTCATCACGACGAACAGCCAGCCCGCGATCCGCCCAAAGAATTCTTGAACGAGGGACTGCATGGTTCTGAGGGAGGCGACTGCCAGGAAGCAGCCGGTCCAGGCGAAGGCCGCGATCAGACCGATGTCATACCACAGGGGCACCGGCGGACGATGCTGCAAGTGATAGAAGTCCGTCACCATGTACGGAGCGTTCGGGAAGAAGATCAGCCACAACGCTCCGGGGAACAGCAGGATCCAGCTGCGCGCGGGGTGCAAGCGGTAGAGATACGCTGCCAGGATGCTGCATCCGTAAGGCAGCCAGGCCAGGAAGAGGTTCCAGATGAGGTTCTTGTAGTAGAGATTGTAGCTGTAGAAGACCCGAAATAGGTAGAAGCCGCACGCGAGAACGGTGGACAGCAGGATCGGGTAAAAGGACTGAGCTGCCAGGAACCGGTGAATTCGGATGTACTTCGCGTCGGCGGACGACTTCAAGAGCTCGATGCCTTCTCAGGGGGTGATCCGGATCAATAGCCTCCCATTGAACGTACCAACGAAGCCCGCGCGGATCAACGGCGGACCTGTGTGGGTGTCGTGCGATGAGGATCAAAGCAAACGGATTCAGAGACTTGGAACGTTTCCGCGGGGCCGGTACGGGAAACCAATGATCGGCCTCCGCATCAGATTTTAAGGGTTGGCGCAAGAATGACTTCGCAGGAGAGGACCTGAACTTCTGGCGCGAACCCTGAGGTCGAGACTGCGCCGGACGTCATGGCCGAGCGGCGCGCCGGACAGTTTTTTTGCGCTTTGTGGATCAACGGCTATCATCCAAAAGAGGAGGAAACAACATGAAGAAAGCCATACTTCCCGTGGTGCTTTCGGGCGCGTTGCTCGTTGCGGGCGCCGGCATGGCACAGCAGACCGAGCCGGGGCAAGAGCAACAGGGGCAGTCGCAGTCCTGGCAAGGGTCGCAGGAGCAGACGCAGCCGCAGCAAAGCGGGGCGCCGACCGGGCAGGGCGAGGCAGCTGGGCTTTCCTCGTCGACCGTGCGCCAGCTCCAGCAGGAGCTGCAGACCAAGGGATACAACCCCGGTCCGATCGATGGGCAATGGGGGCCCAAGACCTCTCAGGCTCTGACGGAATTCCAGCGCTCCGAGGGTCTCAGCCCGACCGGGAGCCCCGGCCAGGACACGCTTCAAGCATTGGGCATCCAGGAAGGCGGCCAGGGAGTTCGCGGCTACTACGGAGAGGAGGGGCCTGGCAGCCAGAAGGGCTCCGAGGGCCGCCAGCCCGGGTCGCAGGGCACGCAACCGGAAATCGGGAGCCCTGAACCGGGTTCGCCGAGCGGTGGCCCTGAGAGTAGCGGCGAACCCACTCAGGGAACGCACGGATACTACCCCCCTGAGGAGCCGGGCTCCCAGCGCAGCGAAGATTTAGGCGGTCAGGGATCGTTCCCGGGGGGATCCGGCGGCACGGAAAGCGGTACCATGGGCGGCGGGTCGGCGGGCGGCAGCCCCGGATCGGCCGGCAGCGGCGCCGGAGGAGCGGGTGGAGGCGGAGGCGGCATGTAGGGGCAAGTCCATCACAGCCGCAATTTGGGCCGTATCGAAGGAGGGAGGCTTGACGCGCTCCCTCTTTTTTTTGGCACGCAGCCGTCCGGGACCTCGGCGCACGTGGGCGGATGCGAAGGCCCCGCCGACTGCAACCCTAGATCTCGGCCTCGCGTCGGGCCTGCCCGGACGCAGAGCGCACCCGGCGCTCCCGCTCCCCAGCGGCGGGGACCGTTCCCTGCGGCAGCGTCGGAGCGAATGGGAGCATCGAAATCTTTGGGGGGTGGGGGCTTCGGCCGATGCGGGCCGCGGGTTGGAGGCAACAACCAGGAGGAATGCAATGGAAAACCAGGAACAGACATCATCCGCGCGGTACGATGTGGCCGTGATCGGAGGAGGGCCGTCCGGTCTGACCGCAGGGACTCATTGTGCACTGAAGGGGCTGCGGACGGTGGTGTTCGAATGCCAGACCTGGGGGGGAATTCCCACGCGTCTTTGTCCCAGAAAGGATATCGAGTATTATCCCGGCAAGACGCGGAAGGTGAGCGGCGAGCAGCTGGCGCGGACCTGGCTGAACGGCGCCAGGGAGACCGGGGTCGAGATGAGGTTCGAACGGGTCCTTCGGATCTGGCCAGACAGGACGATCCGGACCGAGCAGGGTGTGTACGCGGCTTCGACGTTGATATTGGCAACGGGCAGTCGGCCGGTGCCTCTGGGGGTTCCGGGAGAAGCGAAATATGCCCGCACCGGCAAGGGTGTCTCCTATTCGGTCCTCGATCCCAAGGGCTTTGCCGGCAAGCGGGTCATGGTGGTGGGAGGCGGCGACTCGGCCGTGGACGCCGCCGCAAGCCTGGTGCGGACGGCCGGACACGTTTCGCTCGTTCACCGCGGGCCGGCGCTGCGGGCCACCACTCCGGCGCGCAAGAAGCTCGATCATGCGTCGAACTTCGAGCTGCTGCTCGGCACGCACCTGGTGAGGATCCTCGGGGGGGAGCGCGTGGAGCGCGTGCGGCTGCGTCGAGGCGAAGCCATGGGCCCCAAGGAGGACGAGGCCTTCGAGATGGACGCGGACGAGGTGGTCCTCGCAGTGGGAACGGTTCCGGCCTCGGAGATGTACCGGGAGCTGGGCGTCGATCTCGACGAGAAGGGGCACGTGAGGACCGATCGTGCCCAGCGCACGGGCTTGGAGGGAATCCTGGCGGCGGGCGATCTCGCTTCGGACGTGGAAATGATCGTGGTGGCGCTGGCCCAGGGTGCGATCGCCGCCCATCACGCCTACACGCACCTCAGACGGCCTTACTGGGCCCGGTGAGGCCGGGGGGCTCATGACCGCAGGAGCCGTTCTGTTCGGCGCCGGGATCCTGATCGTGCTCGCGCTGCTCTTCGCTCTCGGGCCGTCGGTTGCCGACAGGCTGCTCAACCGCGTGGGCCGCCCCGGTCCGCATCCTCTGTCGGAGCCGGCCCGGAGCCTGCACCGTCGGCTCCTGGTGGCGGATCTGCATGCCGATTCCCTCTTGTGGTCTCGAGATCTGCTGGCCCGCAACGCACGTGGGCACGTGGACGTTCCGCGCCTGCTGGAAGGAAACGTGGCTCTCCAGGCGTTCACCATCGTGACCAAGACGCCGCGCGACATGAACGTCGAGAGCACCTCGAGCGATACGCTGGACCTGACGGCGCTTCTCACGTTCCTGCAGAGGCGGCCGGTGCGCGTGTGGCGCAGCCCGCTCGAAAGGGCCCTCGACCAGTGTCGCGCCCTGCGCAGGGCGGCAGCGCGCTCCGGGGGGGCGCTCCGCATCATCGAGTCGCGGGGGGACCTCGAACGCTTCCTCGCGGAGCGCCGCTCCCGGGCAGGGGCGACCGCGGGGTTCCTCGGGGTGGAAGGTCTTCACTGCCTCCAGGGGAGCCTGGAGAACCTGGAGGTTCTTTATCGGGCCGGCGTGCGCATGATGGGTCTGACGCACTTCTTCGACAACGAAGTGGGCGGGTCGGCGCACGGCCGGCGCAAGGGCGGTCTGACGGAGCTCGGCAGGAGGGTGGTCCGCAGGATCGGCGAGCTCGAGGGGATCATCGACCTGGCCCATGCTTCGGTGCGCGTGATCGAGGACGTTCTGGCCATGACCCCGCGGCCGGTCCTGGTTTCCCACACGGGGGTGCGGGGGACCTGCGACAACAACCGGAACCTGAGTGACGCCAGCGTTCGTGCGATTGCGTCGGGAGGCGGGCTGTTGGGCATCGGGTTCTGGAAGGATGCCGCCGGCTCCGCCGAGGTGCGTTCCATCGTCCGGGCGATACGCTACGTGTGCGATCTGGTGGGCGTCGAGCACGTCGCCCTCGGCTCTGATTTCGACGGCTGCGTGCGCGTTCCCTTCGACGCCTCCGGAATGGGCCTGCTCACGGAGGCACTCGTGTCGGACGGCTTTCACGAGGAGGAGATCGCACGCATCATGGGGGGCAACGTGGTGCGCTTCCTGCTGGATCATCTGCCGCAAGAGACGGGAACAAACCGACCGCCGCAGTGACCGGGATGACCCGACCCCGCGGATGGGCGCCTCGGGGGGACAGGCTCCAGCCTATTTTTTCTCGAGCTTGACGTCTGCCGCCGACGCCGCGCTCAGGGGCCGGCCGTCGGGCTCGACGCCGATGCCTTGCAGAGCGAAGGCAACGATCGCGAGATAGTCGCTGTCCTTCAAGCTGCCGGGCTGGTGCAACGGCATGGTGGTCTTGGAAAAGGTGTACACCTCACCCGCGTTCTTCATTCCGTGGAGACCCTCCGGCCCGGTCAGAGCCTCAGCCTGCATGCCGGCGTGCTCGCCGAACTGCTTCGGCACCGTGCCGCCGCGCCCGTCCGGCCCGTGGCAGACGGCGCAGTGAGTCGCGTAGAGGTCCTTGCCCATGGCTGCCTGCTCGACCGTATAGGCAAGGGCGCGCGCCGCAGCGAGCGACAGAAGGACCAGGGTCGTCGTCAGCAGGGCCTTCTGGTTCATGCTCTTTTCCCTCCTGCAGCCGATCAGAAGAAGACGTGCATCTCGACCATCAATTGATCATAGTTGTCCGACGGCCGCTGGGGAATGCCATTGGCCACCCGGTAGAAGAGCCGGGCCTGGAGGAAGCGGGCAAGAAAAGCCTCCAGCCCGAGGGAAAATCGGTTGCTCGTATCATCGTTCACGTCGGCATCCGGATCGAACCAGTCGAACGCGAACTTGAGGTTCAGCCAGTCCCAGGTGAGCAGATTGGCCTCTGTATAGACGACCCGGCGGTCGACCTTGCCTCGGTCGGACGTGAGCTCATGGATGAAATCCGACTCGGCCAGGACGGTCAGCCTCCAAAGGTTCCATGCGCCGTAAAACCCGAAGAGCGTTCGATTGACCGCGGTATTTCGGGAG
Source organism: bacterium (assembly GCA_040756235.1). GTDB lineage: Bacteria > Desulfobacterota > DSWW01 > DSWW01 > DSWW01 > JBFLZG01. The sequence continues at coordinate 81,367 of JBFLZG010000062.1, forward strand.
AAAGAAGCTCCCAGCATGACGCTCCTCAGCAGGGGGACTCCGGTGAACAGGTAGGTACCCGAAGCCGTGTACTGCTTGTCCAATCCCTGACCGCCGTCGTCCGTGCCGTCGGTCACCGCAGCGCTCACGAGCAGCCCCTTCCAGATGAGGCCGCCCTCGGCTCCCACGTCGGAAGTGGAAAAGGTGAAGCCGGTCCGCGAGCGGATGAAGGCTTCGTCGTCCTGGAGTCTGAGGCCGTAAGGGAGATAGAACTTGCCGCCTTTGAGATAGCCCCCGAGGGGGAGAAATCCGGAGAGGAGACCCATGGCCTCCCGGTTGACGGCGCTCCCCGGCGCAAAGCTCTCGTCCGCGTAGAGCACGAGCGCTTGTTTGATGAGGTCGACTTCCAGGTAGACCGCCCCCTCATCCACATCGAAGTCGTTCGTGTCCGCCGGTCTGAAGAGAGTGTTGTTCTCGACGCGACCGCTGCTGTCGGGCGTGTCGCGAAAGGTGGTGGTGTTCGTGACCCGGAGGTCGGCTCCGATGCGGACGGCGTCGGCGAGCGTGCCGGTCAGAATACTGGTGCGTTCTTCGAGGTCCCGGAACAGGGTCTCCGGGAACTTGAGGTAGGTCTGCGCCAGGCCGTTGAATACGGCGGTGCGTTTTCCTCCGCCGGTCTTGTTGACGTGGCAATAGCTGCACTTGAGGCCTTCTCGAACGGCCAGATAGGGCTCCGCTGCGAGCTCGGACCCGAGCAAGATCAAACATGCGAAGCAAAGAGCGGCGCAGTGCGGCGGCGGCCTGAGGCCGCCCTTGGCAGGATTCCTCATGGTCTTTCTCGCTGTGGACGGAGGCTCGATCGGATCTTCTCAAGGTGGAGCTTCTGGGGCCCCGTTCTGGATCCACTCTCTCACTGCGCTGATCTGCTCCTGGCTCAAAGGAGGCTGGCCCAGGGGCATGCGCGCGCCTTCTATGTCAGGGCGTCCTTCGATCTTCCAAACGAGATAGCTGTTGTCCGGGTCGCCGGGATCGACGCGATAGAGCATCAGGTCCGAACGCTCCACGCTGAGAACGCCGACGATGCTGTTGAAGGAGTCCGCGACAGAGTCGAGCCTCTGCCCGAGCGGGGCGCCGGCCCCTGCATGACATCCGGGAACGGCGCAGACGGGTGTGAAGATGTTGGCCTGGATGGCGGGAAGGGTCGGTTCCAGGGGGATCTGGGACTCGGGTTCCTGGGTACCGTCCCCAGCGCACCCCGTGTGGACGGCCAGCAGGGCCGCGAGCGCTATCATGATACGTGCAGGACCCGGAAGAGCGCGCCGCCCCATCGACCCGACCTCGTGGCGTTCTCGGTGGAGGAACGCTTCTCACATCACGCCGTTTCAGACTACGTGCACACGCGCGCGAAGGCACCAGCTCCACTTTTATCACCGACGTGCGGACCCAGGAATGGGGTGAACACCCTATTTTGCATGAGAGATCTACCCTATTCGAGCGATTGAGCGGAGCAGCGGATCTGTCATGCCGTTCCTGCGGGACGGTCACGTGGGTTTACAGTCGGAACGCACTTCTTTAGTATCTATAGGATCGAATGATCTGAGGATCCTCCCTGCCGGCGCGCGCTCGGAGGGAGAAGCATCTGGATCCGGTACAGGAGAGGAGAAACACGTGAGACGGACAAAGGCGGTTGCGGTTGCGGTGCTGATCGTCCTGGCTGCCCCACTCGGTGCGGTTGCGGGTGATCCGAGCTGTGTGGCCAAGGTGAACGGGGTCGGCATCGCGCAGGAAGAGTTCGATCGGAGCTGGAAGGCCTTCCTGCAGCACAAGGGCATGGCCCCAGGACAGGGACAGGACCAGGGCGAACAGGTGAAAGCGATGAGGAAGGTGGTCCTGGACGGGCTCATCGGCCAGGAGTTGCTTTGGCAGGAAGCCAAAGACAAGAAGGTGAAGGCGGACGATCAGACCGTGAGCGCGGAGCTGGACAAGGTTCGAGGACAGTTCGCCTCTCCGGAAGAGTTCGCCGGCATGCTGAAGGAGAACGGGCTGACGGAGGAGGGTCTGAAGCTTTTCATGGTCCGACAGCTCACGATCCAGAACCTCGTGAATCAGCAGATCGCGAAAGGGTTGGCGCCGACCGAACAGGAGGTGCACGATTTCTACGCGTCCAACGCGGACAGCTTCAAGACGCCGGAGCGGGTGCACGCTCGTCACATTCTGGTCAAGGTGGATGCGAACGCGGATCAGGCCGCGCGCGACGCGGCTCGCAAGAAGATCGACGGCTTGAGGCAGCAGCTTCTCGGAGGTGCCGATTTTGCCGAGCTGGCCCGGAACAATTCGGATTGTCCTTCGAAGGAGAGAGGGGGAGACCTGGGCATGATGACTCGCGGTCAGACGGTGAAGCCTTTTGAAGACGCGGCCTTCGCGCTGGAGCCCGGCAAGATTTCAGAGGTGGTCGAAACTCAGTTCGGCTACCACGTGATCCGGGTCGAGGAGCGCCAAGCCGCTTCCACCGCCACCGAAAAAGAGATGACGGAGAAGATCAAGGGATTTTTGAAGAACCAGAAGACGAACCAGGCGGTCATGGAGCACGTGAAAGTCCTTCGAGAGAAGGCCAAGGTGGAGATCCTCATGCCGCTCTAAGCGTTAGGAGAGCTTGTCCCAAAACCTCCAACTTTAGAGCCTGTTCAAATCGGTACGCCGCGGTGACCCCGGCCTTCGCCGGGGCTGGCTGCCGCGGGGCCTCCACGCCCGATGAGCGCAACGCCGCAGATGGGCGTTTTGGGACAGGCTCTAGGTAAGTCCTTCTTTTCACAAGTGAAGCCGACAGAAATGGGGCGGCGCCGCGATTGCCGCCCCATTTCCGTTCCGGGGCGTGGCGGGAGCGACGATGCCGTCGGGCGTCTTGCGTCATCTAACGAGCAGCACGCCCGCCCCTGTCTGTAAAATAATACTACACTGTGAAAAGAAGGAGGATGAAGCCATGAGGTCTCCGCACGTCGCCTTTGTAACGGTGTTGTTGACACTGGCACTCCTCGGGTGCGCCACCCGGAGGGATGTGCAGCGGATCGATTCGAAGCTGAACACGATCCTTTCCCAGACCCACGAGACGAGCCTCGGTGAGCTGTTCGACGGGCACTCGAGCTTGATCGCGCAACGTATCGACCAGCTTGACGAAAACCAGCGCAAGCGGTTCGATGATCTGCTGGCCAGCTACCAGCGGGGCGCGGTAGCGCAGGAGGAGCTCCGGCAGAAGATCGTGGAGATCGTAGGCGGAGAGGACCGGGAGGTTTCGGCCGCAAGCGGGGTATTGCTTCGGGACGCGCAGGGGAACAGGGTGGGAAAGGCCGCCTACGGCAGCCGTCTCGAGGATTGTCGGATGCTCCGTGGAGATCAGGTGCCGGCCTATCTGAAGGAGACCCCCTCGCTGAGCTCCCACAGGTGGGGGACGGGCACGTGGCAGGGTGAACGCATCGTCTTCGCGTGGGACCTGACGGTTTCGGGGCTTACGAAAGAGGTAGTGGAAGCCTCGGCCAAACGCACGGCCCAGGAGTTCCTGAGGATGGGCGGCGACAAACAATGGAGCCGGCCGGTCTACATTCAGTTGTATACGCAAGCTGCCCCGGAAACGATCAAGGTAAAGGCGGCGGACCCTGCAGACGAGGTCCACTTGCTGCCGGGCGACGAGACGCCTGCGAGCGGCGTGAACCCCCCTGTCCCCGAACCGTAGGAGCCCGTCGAGACGGGGCCGCTTGCCTGCCGGTCCCGCGGGGGATGGGCATCCGCGGTCTCACCCGGGCCGGGCAGTGAGACCCGCGGCCGGAAGCGGATGCCGGACGCACTCCTCGAATGCGTTCCGGGAGTCCGTTGAAAACCGGCTCCGAAGGCGAGCCCGACACCCCCCGGAGAGCCGCCGCAGGATATCCGACGCCGTTGCCTGGTCACCTCGAGGCCGGGCCCCGCAGATGGGTGTTTCGTGGCCGCCTCCCGGCGCCCTGTCAGGGCAGGGAGGCAAAGACCTGGGTAAAATAATAGGTGTCGCCGTCCGCGGCAATGCCGATGCCCAGGTGCGTGTAGGCGTCCGACAGGATGTTGGCCCGGTGGTCGGCGGAAGCGAGCAGGGCCTCGTGTGCCGTGCGGACCGGGTCGTCGTGCCCCTGGTTCATGGCGATGTTCTCTCCGAGGGCCCCGTAGTCTTCGACTCCGGCGGCGCTCACCCGGTCCATCACCGATTCGCCGTCCGGGTTCACGTGGGAGAAGAAGTTGCGATCCGCCATGTCCTGCGAGTTCTGCCTGGCGGCCTCGGTCAGTCCCGGGTCCGCGAGAAGAGGTTGCAGGCCGTTGTCGGCACGCGCATCATTGAGGAGCTCGAACATCTCGCGCTCCATCGCCTCGGGATCCCCGCTGGAGGAGTCGTCCCCGCAGTGGGCGCACGTCAGCAGCAAGAGAGCGAGGAGGGGCAGCAGGGGAAAGGGCCAGGTGATCCGGATTCCGCTATGCATGAGGCCTCCTTGGGGACGGGCCGCGCACGGCAGTCCCGCCCGGGTGGTTGATTGCATTTCGAGGGAAGGACAGGCGTCCGGTGGTACGAGCGAAGGTGCTGTTCAGGCCGACCCCACGCTGCGCGCGGCGAGGGCCCTTCCACGCTGTTGGATGCCGGAGGGCAGCTTTGTGGATATGATGCGGCCAGGCGATTTCGCGGACGTGCCCGCTGCGCGCGGCGCGGTGCGGCGCGCGGGGAGTGCGTGTCGTTCCAGCCGGCGGGACGCGGCGCAGCCCGGATGGCGATGCCGGCCGGACTCCTGCACCGGTTCCTCACGGGGCGGCCGCTCGGCGGCGCAACATGCGGCGGCGAAAGGATCGAGCCAGTGAGCGCGGGTACGCAGCCGGTGATCGAGGCGGTGCAGCTGCGAAAGGCGTTCGGCACGCTGACGGCGGTCGACGGGATTTCCTTCCGCGTGCTGCCGGGTGAGTGCTTCGGCATCCTGGGACCGAACGGCGCGGGCAAGACCTCGACCGTGCGGATGATCTACGGGTTCTCGCCGCCCAGCGCGGGAAGCCTGAAGGTTTTTGGGCTCGACGTGCGCACCGATCTCAGGCGCATCAAGCTCCGGGTGGGCGTCTGTCAGCAGGACAACAGCCTGGACCCGGACCTGACGGTCGCCCGGAATCTCGAAATCTTTGCCAGCTACTTCGACATCCCCAGGGACACGGCGCGCGCGAGGGCCCGGGAGCTCCTGCGGTTCATCGGCCTCAGCCATCGGATGCACGCGCGCATCCCCGAGCTTTCGGGAGGCATGATGCGCAGGCTCGTGCTGGCCAGGGCTCTCATCAACCGCCCCGAGCTGCTCGTCCTGGACGAGCCGACCACCGGTCTCGACCCGCAGTCGCGTCACCAGGTCTGGGAGCGGATCGAGCGTCTCCGTGCGCACGGACTCACGGTTCTGCTGACGACGCATTACATGGAGGAGGCCTCCAGGCTGTGCGATCGTGTCGTCATTCTGGACCACGGGCGGATCCTCGTGGAAGGAAATCCGAAGGAGCTGATCCGCAACCACCTGGGGCAGAACGTCATCGAGGTCACGGAGCCGGAGGAGGATCTGCGCGCGTTCGTGCGGGCTCAAGGGCTGCCCCACGAAGACCTCGGCCACCGCCTGATGATCTACGGGCAGGAGGACGATCGGCTGTTCCGGGAGATCGGCAGCCGCTACTGCAGGAACGGATGCGTGCTGAGGGTGGCGACGCTCGAGGATGTCTTTCTCAAGCTCACGGGAAGGGAGTTGCGCGAATGAGGAGGCCGGCGGTTCGGGTTCCGATCTCGAAGAGATTCGTCAGGGTCTGGCAGCGCAACCTCGCCGTGTACCTGAGGACGTGGAAGATCAGCTTCATTCCGCCTCTTCTCGAACCGCTCCTGTATCTGCTGGCCTTCGGGGTCGGATTGAGCGCGCTCGTGGGCAAGGTGCGCGCCGGCGGGGAGGAGGTCTCCTACGTCGACTTCATCGCCCCGGCCCTGATTGCCATCACCATCATGAACAGCGCCTTCTTCGAGAACACCTATGCTTCGTTCGTCCGCATGTACTACCAGAAAACCTTCGACGCGATGCTGGCAACCCCTCTGTTCATCGAGGAGATCATCACGGGTGAGATGATCTGGGGCGCCACCAAGTCGCTGATCGCCTCCGCCATCATGGTCGCGGTGATCAGCTGCTTCGGGCTCATCCGATACCCGTGGGGCCTCTTGATCTTGCCACTGGCCCTGCTGGGGGGAATGGCCTTCGGATCCATGGGCATGCTCTTCACCAGCCTCGTCCCGAACATTGAAATGTTCAACCTGCCGGTGTTTTTGTTCGTGACGCCGATGTTCCTGTTCAGCGGAACCTTCTTTCCGGTCGAGAACCTGCCCGCCTGGGCCCAAAGCCTCGCGTCGGCCCTGCCGTTGACCCACCTCGTGCGTCTGACGCGCGCCTTCACCTTCGGTAAGCTCGACTGGGGCCTGCTGTGGAGCGTGCTCTACCTGATCGTCTTCGCGCTCGCCCTGGTCCCTCTCGCGGTCCGGCAGATGCGCCGGCGGCTCATCAAGTGATCGTGGATGGAAAAGAGAGCAGAGGAGGGGGGAACCCCTCCTCTGCTCAAGAGGGTCCAGGCTTCGCGCTTACTGCGTGACGGTGACCGTGCCCGTCATGCCCAGGGCGCAGTGGGGAATGCAGAAGTAAGGGAACGTCCCAGCCGTGTCGAACGTCTGGGAGAAGGTCTGGCCCATGTTCAGCAGGCCGGAATCCCAGGTACCGTCGGCCGTGCAGTTCGTGCCGCTGGTGCTGGTGTGCGCAGAAGGGCCGTTGTTGACCCACTGCACGGTGTCACCCACACTGATCTGCACGTCCACGGGATCGAAGGTGAAGTCCTGCATGTTCACCGTGTGGGTCTGAGGGCCGGGGCCGCCGCAGGCGCTCGCGCAGGTCGCCCGAGCCTGGAGGCAAGCGGCGCCGGTCTGGGCCGGATCCAACAGGCAGGTGTCGAACGCGGTCTGGCAATCCTGGAAGCAGGTCCCGCACTGGGCTTGCGCTCCGTACAGGTTGGCTTCCGAGGGCTGGCAGGCCGTGAGCGTATTGGTCCAGGCCGTGGTGCAGATGTCCTGACAGGCGGTGTCGCCGGCAGGGCAAGCCTGCAGACAGGTCCTGAGGGGATCGACGGCTTGACTCTGGGCCGTCGTGCACTCGGTTGTCTGCTGCTGCGCCGCTGCTTCCTGGCAGGTCTGCTGCGCTCCACCGCAGGCGTTCGCGCAGGTCGTTCTGGCCTGGAGGCAGGCTGCACCCGTCTGCGCCGGATCCAACAGGCAGGTGCCGAACGCGGTCTGGCAATCACGGAAGCAGGTGCCGCACTGGCCTTGCGCCCCGAACAGGTTTTGTTCCGAGGGCTGGCAGGCGGTAAGCGTATCGTTCCAGGTTGTCACGCAAGCGTCCGCGCAGGTGACGTCGCCGGCAGGGCAGGCCTGCAGGCAGGTCCGGAGGGGATCGACGGCTTGAGCCTGGGCCGTGGTGCACTCGGTTGTCTGCTGCTGCGCCGCTGCTTCCTCGCAAGTCTGCTGCGCCCCGCCGCAAGCGTTGGCGCAGGTCGCTCTGGCTGCAAGACAGGCCGCGCCGGTCTGGGCCGGATCCAACAGGCAGGTGCCGAAAGCGGTCTGGCAATCACGGAAGCAGGTGCCGCACTGGCCTTGCGCGCCGAACAGGTTTTGTTCCGAGGGCTGGCAGGCGGTAAGCGTATCATTCCAGGTGGTCACGCAGGCGTCCGCGCAGGTGACGTCGCCGGCAGGGCAGGCCTGCAGGCAGGTCCGGAGGGGATCGACGGCTTGAGCCTGGGCCGTGGTGCACTCGGTTGACTGCTGCTGAACAAGGTCCTGCTCACAAGTCGCCGGGGTGCCGCACCCGGACACACAGGTCCTGAGGGTATTGATGCAGTCCGCGCCCGTGCTTTCCGGCAGCAGGATGCAGGCATTGAACGCATCCCCGCAATCGTTGAAGCAGGCTCCGCACTCGCCGGCGCCTTCGAAGAGCTTCTCGGCGGCAGGCTCGCAGGCCTGGGCTTCGTCGCGGTACTCGCGCTGGCAGATCTCGATGCAGTCCGGATCGCCGGGAGGCACGCAGGCGTCCACGCAGGATTTCAGGTTGTCCACCGCGGTGTCGCCCGCATCGAGGCACTCCTGGGACTGGATCTGCTGAACCGCTTCATCGCAGCTGATGATCTCGGCGGAACAAGCATCCAGGCAGTCGCTGCGCTCGTTCAGACAGTCCTCTCCGGTTGCCTCCGGATTGGCCAAGCAGGTGAACAGGAACGTGTCCTGACAGACCGTAAAACAGGCGCCGCAACTGGAATCAGCCGCAAAGATCGTATCGTCGCCGGTGCAGGACCCGGTGGCGTTGTCCCAATCCGTTTCGCAGGCATCCTGGCAGGCGGTATCATCGGGCGTACATGCGGCGAGACAGGTCTGCAGCGCTGTCACGGCCGCGACGGACTCGTCCTGGCAGGCCTGGTCGTGCAGCTGGGACACCGCCTGAGAGCAGTCCGGGGCGGGCTGACCTCCGTTGCCATCGCCGTCATCGTCATCGTCGTCGCATCCCACGACACCGATTGCCGCTATCAAGCCGATACAGAGCAGGCATGCGAGTGTGGGCGTCGCCCACTTTCGTCTCATTTTCAGATTCATGGCTTTGTCCTCTCTTCTACTGAATCGAATTCAAGGTCTCTTCGGTCGAGCCCGTTGTTCCCATGCGCGGCCGCCAAGCCCGAGCTCGATGTTCTCGACTCTTCCCCGGAGGTTATTCCCTTCCGGGAAGCTCGCATCCGGTGGAGCTGATCAGCAACGGTAAGGGGCAGAAAGGGGGTGATCTGCAGGGGAACGGGTTCTTGCGCATGACGGGCCTCTTGAAACAGTTGAGGTTGATCTTGGAATCTTCCCGCCCTGACCGTCTTCCCTCAGCGGCGGTTCGGAAGATCTGCGCCAAAGAAAGGGCGGTGGAGGCGAGGCCACCTGGCTCGACCGGGGCAGGAGTCTGTTCGGGCACGAGGCGCGGCGGCGCATGGCGGGGGAGAAAGCTCACTCCCGGGCGGTGCCGGCAGGAGTCCGCAGAGTGCAGCTTTCTGGCGCGCCGCGTTCGCCGGCTCTTGCTGACAGGGTGATCCACGCGCTCTGGCCCTCCAGGGCTGGTGACGGGCTCCTGTCCGTACGCGCTCGTGTGTCGGTGTGATCCGATTTCGTAAATCGTCGTTACTCGGCCGTCCGGCCTGGGGTGGAAAAGCAAAGATGCGGAGGACGGCCCGCATGTGGGTGCGTGGCCTGCTCGAACTTCACTCGGTTGGATGCAGCGACTTTTTGAAAGTCGCCGGAGTCGTATCCGGTCAGGGTGCGCGGCGCCGAACAGCTCCGGGATCGTCGAGGCAAGAAGTGGAACGAAGGTTGGGGTTGTTCCCCTGGGGAGGAGACCGCCGGTACGGCTCCGGTGAAAAACAGCCCGCGAACGCACCGGCGAGAAAGGCGCAGGGGCAGCCTTCACGGGACAGGCTGCCCCTGCTCGAGGTTTGTCTGAGCCGCTGGTTTCCTCGGGCTGACGGACTCGAGTGCACCGGTCAGCCGCCAGGCGTCCCCGGATTTCGCCCTCCGGCGGGCATCGACATGGGTCTCTCACTACAGGATCGGGTCGGCCATGAGGGGGCCGTGCGCCTCCTCCCTCTGCACTTGACGGCAGGTCAGGCAGGAGGCCGTCCTCTGAATGCGCCGGTAAGCAGCGATACGAGAAACAGGATGAGGAAGATGGCAAAAAGGATCTTGGCGATTCCGGCCGCGGAGGCAGCGACACCGGAGAAACCGAAGAACCCCGCAATGATGGCTACGATCAGGAAGACCACCGTCCAGTACAGCATCTCGGCGCTCCTTATTCATTCCGCACTTCGTCGTCTGAGCAGGACCGCATCGGACGAGGGAGTGAGGTTTAGAGTGTTCAACAGTTAGAAGCGCTTGGGGGTATTTTGGGACCTCCCGAGCTCTCGCGGGTCGATGCGAGCAGGCGCACCGTGCCGCCCCCGGGAGGGAACCGAAGCGGAGGAGGGGTTTTTCGGACTGAGGAGCGTGCCGTTCAGGGGGAAGAACCGGGAGCGGCCATCGACCGGTCGTGAAGGGAACCGCAACCTGCAAGCGCCGAGGAGGCTTCGCTCCCTCGGCGCTTGCAGGTTACCCATCCTGTTGAGCTTGCGCTCGGCTTGGCAGAGCCAGCCGTTCTAGTAGACCAACCCGGAACGCCCTTCGGGTCCGAACTGGAGCTTCTCTTCCTGGCCTTCGTGAATCGGTCCATAACTGCTCACATCGATGCTGGGCTGATCTCCATCCTCTTTGACCATGCCCATGACCCGGACTTTCTGTCCCTCGTACCGCTGCAATGCGTCGGCGTTTTTGCCGGTCAGGGCGTAGACTTTGCCCTCTTCGGATACGATCGTATTGTTGTCGCTGACCTCGCCGATGACCGGCTGTTCGAACTTGGCCGCCGCTTCCGCAGATTGCGTAGCGGCGACTGCCGCCACGAAGGACAAGGCCATGCAGAGGATGAATGCCGTGCGAATTCCTGAACGATCCATGCTGTCCCCTTCTCTTATGCTTGTTGGGGGTTGGCTGATCAAAAGGGGCACCCGACCCCGGTGCGGGACCCGACCTTACCGAGTCCCGGCTCTCGAGCTTAGATGTCCAGGGATGAGGCACGGGTACAGAAGGCGAGGGGGAAGTTCACCACGGGCGGTGGACTTCCGCGGCATCTGATCGCAGATCCCCGTCGTATGGACAATGGCTCATGGGACGCGGTGGGCTCGGAAGAGGCGGCAGGGCCGGCCTCATGAGTGGGTGATGTCTTCTTCTCCCGGGCCCTCCCGGAACGGAGGGAGGTGTCGTCCGAAGCGTTGACGGAGTTGATGGCCCGTTGTGGGAGCAAAAAGCATCCCGAGGCCGACGCCGACCAGAATGCCGGCGCCGAACATCCCCAGCGCGGGGAGCAGGTAGTCGGCGCTCTGGCGTCGGGAGGACAAGCCGACCAGCTTCAGAAGGTCTTCACGGCTCATGTCGCGCACTTTCATGGCTCTTCCCTCCACCCCGAGCTCTGAGCGGTCGGTCCCCAGGCGTCCGTTTCTCGTTCGCCGGCCCCGGTCTGCATCGAGGGGGGACGCGTCAACTCTCTGAAAAGGCTCCGCAAGGCCCATCTGCGGCCGTCTCCGAGCAGGGAGCCTGTAATGAGCATGGAGCCTGCAACGCGAGAGTTGAGGCCGCCACCGAGCACGTATCCGATACCCGCCGCAGCGGCGAGCATGACGTAGGGTCTCCGGTCCATTTGCTCCCGTACGACGGTCCGCAAATCCCGCGAAACGTGGCCGAGGGATTCAGATAGCGCTTGCACGTCCCTGCGCATCGTCTGGGCATGGCCGCGCAACTCCTGACTGTGAGCATGGAGGCTCCCATAGCCGAACCCTCCATTTCCCTGCTGCCCTTCATTCGCTGTTCTACCGGATCGTTCTTCCATGATTTGCATCGCTCCCTTTACACTGGAATAGACTACTACCAACGAGACACCAACCTCCCGAGGAACCAACCGGTCGCCAGAGCGGCCAGCAGCGCGCCGATGGGGTACTCCCGGGCGAAAACCTTCACTCTGGTATCGATGTCCGCTGCGACCTGACGCGCCTCCGCCATCCTGTCGCGGATTTCCTGGGAAGCTGCAGAGACCGTCTCCGAGGGACGAAAGGAAGAAGTCGGTTCCATGGATCACCTCTAAGTCACGTGTGGTCTGACCGTGTCGGGCCGCTCGCAAGAGGATCGCCCAAGGCCGCCTCTCTCTCTCTCTGCCGCAGCCCGAAGCCTTCGGGGCCCCGCTCGGGGGCCCAAAACACTCCTTAGATGCACCAGGAGAGACGGACGGGTGCGACGGCCGGTTGCGCAGAGACGGGTGGAAGGGGCCCATCGAAACGCGGGGGAGCACAGGAGCATCAGAGGAGTCCAGAAGAATCTCGTACACCTGCCGCGCAGGAAAAGCATGAGACGTTTGTGGGTGGTCGGCATCGTGGTCGCGCTGGCCGCAGGGAGCGTCGTGGCCGCGTCCTTCCTGGTCGATGAGCCCTTGCGGCGCGTCATGGAAGAGCGGATCAATGAGCGTCTCAAAGGGTATACGGCGCGCGTCGGAAAGATCGACTTCCACCCGGCAGGGTTCTCACTGGATCTGAGGGACCTAGCGGTTGCACAGAACGCGCATCCGCATCCACCGGTCCTGTCCGTGCGAGAGCTGACCGCAAGCGTCCACTGGGGCGCGTTGCTGCGCGGTCGTCTGGTTGCCGACTTCAGGCTCGAGGAGCCCAGAGCTTACATCAACCTCATCCAGCTCCGGGAGGAGGTCAAGAACAAGCGGTCCGTCGACGAACAGGGTTGGCAGGAGGCGGTTCAGTCCATCTATCCTCTCGAGATCAACCTCTTCACCATACTGCAGGGCGACTTTACCTACATCGACAAGGATCCCGAGAGGCCCTTGCGTGCGAGCGCTATCCGGCTGACGGCCGACAACATCCGGAACGTGCGCTCGGAGGCGGACCCGTTTCCGTCGGGTCTTTACCTGGAAGCGGTCGTCTTCGATTCGGGGAAGATGGTGCTGGACGGCGCGGCGGACTTCCTGGCCGAGCCTCACCCGGCGGTCAGGGCCTCCATGCTTCTGGAAAGGATCGACCTCGGGTATTTCGAGCCGGTGGCGGAGCGCTACAATCTGCGGTTGCGAAAAGGGGACCTCTCGGCCGAAGGCGAAATCGAGTACGCGCCCCAGAAGCGGGCCCTCGAACTGCGTAAGGCCACGATCCGAGGCGTGACGCTCGACTACCTGCACACCGCTGAAACGGCGAAGCTGGAGGAAGCTCGTGCCGAGCAGGTGAAAGGCGCGGCCCAGGAGGTGGCGAACAAGCCGAAGACGCTCATCCGGGTGGAGTCTCTTCAGGTGCTGGACAGCGAGATCGGGTACGTCGATCGGGAGGCGGAGAATCCATACCGATTGTTTTTCTCCGTTGCCGATCTCGGTGTGCAGAACCTGAGCAATCACGCCACCGAGGGAGAGGCGTTGGTGAGCATGACCGGGAAGTTCATGGGAACCGGGCGTTCCCGGTTGCGGGCAACCTTCAGGCCGGAGGTGCGCGGGGCCGACTTCGACTTGGACGTGCGGATCGAGGACACCGAGCTGGCGGCGATGAATGACCTGCTCAGGACCTATGGGAAATTCGACGTGGCGGGGGGAACGTTCTCGCTCTACTCGGAAGTGGGCGTGAAGAACGAGCGCATCACCGGCTACGTGAAGCCTTTTTTCAAAGACTTGGAGGTGTACAGTCCCGAGCAGGAGAAGGACAAGCCGCTGCTGAAGAAGGCGTACGAGGGACTGGTCGGTGCGGTGGGAAAGCTCCTGGAGAATCCGCCCCGGGAGCAGGTGGCTACTCAGGTGGATATCGGAGGGCCGGTGGAGAATCCGAAAGCCAGCAGGCTCGAGACCATTGCCGGTTTGATCCGGAACGCGTATTTCAAAGCCTTTCTGCCGGGTCTCGAAGGGAACATCCGGTCTGAGGAGGATGGCTCGTCTTCCCGAGAGGAGGTGCCCGAGGACGATGGGTCGAAGGACGAGGACGGGGAGGAGAACCCCTGAGGAAGCCCTTCGCTGGCTGGCCCGACGCTGAGCGCTCACCTTCGGGCGGACAGGGGGGATCCGCCTGGTGCGATGGATCCTCCCGGTCCATCCGGGTTCATTCGGACTCACGTATCGACCGCACGTGGATGATCTTCTGCCCCTCGCTCTCGGAAACGGTCCCGGTCACGCGCACCGTCTTGCCCTGAAGATTGGCAACTTCTTTGCCGCTGATCTGATAGCGGCCCTGCTCGGACTCGAGGACCCAGCCCGAATCCGCTCTCTCGAGCTTGCCGGTGACCGTCAGCTCCTGCTCGCCGGTCGCTCCCGCGGAGGCCGTGGCGATGTACCGCTTGACGCTGTTCTGGAAGTTCTTTGCAAGGGGAGGCACCTCGACATTCTCACCTTGCAGAATTTGACTGGCCGCGACGTTCGGCTGTCCGTAGAGCTCGCCGTTCTCCTTCTGCATGACGGAGATGACGGCCCCCTCGATCGACGCCGACGCCAGCAGTCCCTTGTTGTCGATCTTGTAGGTAAGGATGTCAGCGTTGTCGATCGGCCGCTCGGCACCGTAGGAGCGGGCCTGAACCGAGCCGACCGGGCCCGCAGTCACGGAAAGATCGGCGCCGGCCGTGAATTTTCCCCGGAGGAGCTTGTCGATGGCATTCTGGGTGCGGAACAGCAGGATGAAATCGCTGGTCTCTGCACCGAGCTGGGCGCCCAAGCTGCCGCCGGTCAGGGAAACGAGCAACGGCGGGCTCCATTCGCCGTCTTGTTTCTGCATGAATGCCCCTTCGCCATGTTCGCCACCGATGATGGCAGCGGCACGGATGACCTTGGGGAATACCGCGATCCCTCTGGACTCGTTGAGAAGCTCCGGCGGGATGGTCTGCGGAGAGGCCCCGATCTTGTTCAGAACGGCGCTGGCTTCCTGGAGCTGCTGGGCCGTGTCGCCTTGCTCGGCTGCAAGAGCGCCGGAACCCCAGGCCAGCAAGACCGCTGTCATGAAAAGGACAAACCCTACGTACAGATTCGTCACTTTCATGCCTTCCTCCTTTTCTGGTTCGAGTTGGCGTTTTCCTACTGCGTTTGAGTTTTTCGATACGCCGGTCGCGCGCCGGGATTCAACGAGGGTTTGCCTCGGGTGGGGTCGGTCTTGGCGCCGGAGGAAGTTCCGGGGGCGGACCCTGTGGTCTGCGGGGGTATGTGCGGGACGAGCGCGCACTGGCGTGGGCTGCGTCCCAAAAAAGAGGGGGTACGCGCTTCGCATACCCCCTCCGGGTTCCATCTCATGGATCGACCGGGCAGACGACACCGGCCAAAAGCTAGTAGCCCGAGCCCGAGGAGCTGCCACCCTCCATGCCCGGAGAGCCCCCGCCTTCCATGCTGCCCGAGGAGCCTCCCATGGGGGGGCTTTCTCCGAGTCCCTGCTCGGCTCCACCCTCGCTCAGCCGCTGGAAGTTGGTCACTTCGATGGAGGGCGTGCCGCCGGATTCCTTGACGGTGCCGGTTATCTGGACCCTTTCACCAACATGATCGCGAAGCTGGTCGGCCATATCGCCCTTCAGCTTGTACTCCTGCCCCGCGTCGCTCATGAACTTGTTGCCGTCCGTGATCTTCCCGGAAAGGGTTTGCTCGCTTTGCGCGCTGCCGGCGGACTCGCCGTAATCGGCCGCAAGGGCCACAGCCGTCATCCCAGTGACCAACGCCACTGACAGAAACGCGAACAGAAAAACACGAGGTCTCATGAGTTCCCTCCTTTGCCTTCGTTCATTGCTGATCTTCGGAAGAGCTCAGCAGCCAAAGTCATCCTTTCGCCCACATACCTCACCTCGCCCACATACCTCACCCTCGAACCATCACCTCCTTTCAAAGGCCCGTTATGATTTGCTGACCGAAGGCCAGCGCAGTCAACCGGACTTTTAGATGCCTGAGGGGCGCCTTTTGGATACCCTGGGCGACGGAGGAGGGGCGGCCGCGGCGCTGCCGGTGTTGCCGGCAGCGAGGAAGAATCGAGCAGACATTGCCCGTTCGGAGAGCGTGAAGGGGGGAGCGCCTGTTTGTCGCGAGTACACGAGGACAGGGGCCCGCTTCAGCGCTCTGGATGGATGCAAGGCAGGCGGAGCCCAGAGGAATGTGGCGTACCTGGTGGGAGCCGCTGTGGACCCCGGCTTTCCCCGGGGCAGTCTCCCCCATCCTGCATACCCCTGAGCGCAACGCCGCAGATGGGCCTTTTTCAACGGCGGGCTGGCACGCCGTTGAAGAACTTCGAAGATGCAGGCCGTTCAAAAAGGTCCAGATGCAAGGCGCGCGAAGGTTGAGGAACGAGGCGTACTTGCGTACGCCGCAGTGACGATGACCGAGCGCAACGCCGCAGATGGGCCTTTTTCAACGGCCTGCTAAGCGCCGGCGAGAGTCTGGCGTACAGCCTCGGGGTCCCTGGCGTAGATCTCGATGAGCTTTTCGCAGCCGATGCTCCGGGTCAGATCGACACCCCGTTCGAGCAGCTTGTACGCCTGGAGCCCAGCCTTGGAGGAGACGTCCTGCTGGATCAGAGCGGGAGAGATCTGGCCCTCGAGGTAGAGGGGCACGAAAGCGCGGACCAACCCCCCCACAACGGCCTCCTCGACTTCCATCCATTCCTGGACCACCCGCTTCGCACCCTTTATGTCCCGGACTCCTTCCTTGTGGATCTGCTTGCGGATGGCCTCCTGGGTGTACGGCCGCAAGGCCAGGTGGAGCGTCTCCTCGACCGGCACCGTCAGCAGGGTGTAGGGGTTCTTGGCGCTTGTCTGCCAGACCATGTAGTGATTGGCCTCGAATTCGAACCGTCCGTCTTCGCGGATGCAAAGATTGGTCGTGTAAGAGCCGAGAACGCCCGTGAAGTCGTTGCAGCTCAGCTCGATGGCCACGGATTTGCGAGCGCGGTCCGAGAAAACGTACCTGCCGAGGTGTTCTTCCGCGAGATTGCGGACGAGGAAGACCGTCATGCCCTGGTCAGGGATCTCCGGCTTTTCCCGTTGCAGCGTCTCGATCTTATCGTAAGGGTTGGCCAGGTTGGTCTTCTGCAGGACGAATTCGATCACGCCCCGGCAGTAATTCTCGAAGGCGAGGGCGTACTCCCTGTTCCTCTCCGGAACAAAGAGCAGTCGGCTGCGAAAACTGTCGAGCTTCCATTCGAGATCGTTCGAGCCGAGGTCCTTCTGGATGGAACGGACGAGCTCCGGATGGCCGTTGATGTAAGCAATGTTGGCCTTGTGGGTGGCCTCATCGAGGCCCTTTTCGTAGTCGCTGAACGGCAGCAGGGGCTCCTCATCCCTGGTCTGCGCCTGCACGAGGGAGAGCAGATGCGGGATGTTCTGCTGGGCGCAGGCGTGGGAGACGGTCCAGATCAGAACAGAGATGCAGACCATAAGTACGGATAGCGTGCCGAAGACGAGAAGGTGCAGGAGCGGTCTAGAGGGCCTGGCGGAAGCGTCCGGTCGGGCAGTCCCCGTGGGCAGGGGTCCCCCGCAAGCAGATGGGAACGGGTGTTCCCTGCCTGGTTCCATGAATGTCCCCCCTTATCGGCGGCTTCTGGGTTGCGGCCGCAAGCACACGGCTGCCGCGGCCTTCATGGTCATGTCTCATCGATCCGGCCCTCGCGCCCACCAGGCTTCGAACGGCGAACCAAAGACAAGGAAGGTCAAGCGTAGCATGCACGCACTCTGGTGTCAACCCTACCAAAGGCATATGGTTCAGCCTAACGCAGGGTGCACGAAGTCTGAGGAACGAGACGCACTTCCGGCAGGCCGCCGTGCGAGAGGCGGGGAATGCCTCGTTGCGCTGGCCACCGCCTGCGCAGGGTGGGCTCGTTGCAGCGGCCTGCCGACCATGCTTGGATCAGGGATACAGACCCCGCAGCACCATCGCATCCCTTACCCGCTGGACGGCCACAACGTAGGAAGCCAGCCGCATGTTGACTCTCTGGTCTTGGGAGATCTGCCAGACGCTCTCGAAGGCTTCTTCCATGATGCCCTTCAGCCTGGACTGGACTTCCCCCTCTGACCAGAAATAGCGCTCCAGGCCTTGCACCCATTCGAAGTAGGACACGGTCACGCCGCCCGCATTGGCCAGGATGTCAGGGAGGTGGTGCTTTCCTTTGCGGAAGAGGATGTCATCTGCTGCCGGGCTCACGGGCCCGTTTGCGCCCTCGACGATGATCTGCGCACGGACTCGGTCGGCATTGGCTTCATCGATCTGATGACCCAGGGCCGCCGGAATGAGGATCGTGCAGTCCAGCTCCAGCAACTCCTCGTTCGTGACCGAGTCGGCCCCCGGATACGCCGTTACGGAGCCGGTCCGGGCCTTGTGGGCGGCCACGGCGACCGGATCGAGTCCGCGGGGGTTGTAAGCTCCTCCCCGGCTGTCGCTGACGGCGACGATCCTGGCTCCCAACTCGTGAAGAATGCGGGCGGCGTTGTACCCGACGTTGCCGTAGCCCTGAACGGCGACGGTCAGGTCCTCGAGATTTCGATGAAGCCGGCGGAGCAGAGACTGGATGACGAAGGCGCAGCCGCGGCTCGTGGCTTCGTTCCGCCCCGCGGAGCCGCCTACGGCCATCGGCTTGCCCGTGACCACGCCGGGCTCTGCGTAGCCCACGGACATGCTGTAGGTATCCATGATCCAGGACATGATCTGGGGGTTGGTGTACACGTCCGGAGCCGGGATGTCCGTGCGGGGACCGAAGACGTTGATCAGCTCCGAGGTGTAGCGGCGCGTGAGACGTTGGATCTCGGGTTGCGACATTTCCTTGGGGTTGCATGCCACGCCGCCTTTCGCGCCTCCGAACGGGATATTCACGACGGCGCATTTCCAGGTCATCCACATGGCCAGGGCCGATACCTCGTCCAGGGTGACCTCAGGGTGATACCGGATGCCGCCTTTGGCCGGGCCCCGGGAGGTATTGTGCTGGACGCGGTAGCCCGTGAAGACTTCGACGCTGCCGTCGTCCATGCAGACCGGAACCGATACGATGAAGCTGCGGAACGGTGTGCGCAGCCTCTTGTGGATCGCCGGATCGAGACGGATCCGTTCGGCGACGATGTCGAGCTGGCGAACAGCCATTTCCATCGGGTTTTTCCTGGCTCTCATGGCTTCGACCTCACTTCTTGGGTGTTGAGTGACCGAGGAATGGAGGCCTCGGGGTCCGGTCCCTTGTGCGGAGTTGCCCCGCGGGCCCGGACCTGGGCTGCAACGGATGCTTCGTGGGACCCGTCCAAGTGAGTAGGACAGACGCAGGGGCGCCCGACTCCTGGTTCGAGAGAAGCGCCTGCACGTGGTCCGAGGGCAGACGATGCGGCCGGGAGGTCGGGACAAAAACTGAAATCGTAAAGGAGTCTTCCATGAAGACCTTGAGCTGCAGGGACGTGGGGGTGGATTGCGACTTCGTAGCCAGGGGTAGAACAGAGGAGGAAATCTTCCGCAAGTGCGAGGAGCACGCCCGGAAAGACCACAACATGCAGGGCATTCCGGACGATCTCCGCACGAAGATGCGAGGATTCATCCGTGAGGAGAGCCGGTGATTGATCCCAGCGGAGCGGGGCCGCTCGGCCCCGCTCCGTACGAGCGCCGCGGAGCGCGGGCCGGTCTGCCCCGGTCTCACTTGCGATTCCCGTTGCCATCGAGCATGCGCTTGGCTTCTGCCATGGACTCGAGCTTGGCGAAGGCGATGTGGCGGGGCAGATGGTTCATGCCGCAGCTGCTCGTGATGAGCGTCTGCTCGGGCGGAAGCCGGCGGTGGGCGCGTATTCTCTCCGCCACGGTCTTTTCCCAGAAGAAGTTGAGCATCGCGTTGGGCGGGGCATGGCGGTTGTTGGTGCGCCGGTGCATCTCGCCGCCCGTAATGATGTCGATGCCGGCGATTTCCTGGTCCACGATCGCCGCCCGGGTGGTACGGAGCTGGGCGTCGGCCATGTTGGCTCGTGACACGCTGCCGGCTTCCATCTGCCGTTCCAGGGCTTCGTACCAGCGAGGTACGCGGTGGGAGCCTATGACCGTGGTCGTGTAAGGGTGATAGGTGGCCATATTGCTCCTTTCCATGTGCACGCGCCGAATGAACGACGAGCAGGATCTGCGGAAGGGGGGCATGCGGAGCCGGCCGTGTCCGCAGTCGACGCGGTTCAGTCGTCCAGGTGCGGCCCGGTTGTCAGTTCCCGGACGGTCTCGACGCAGAACCGAAGCTGGCTCTTGGACTGCGGGTACCTGCCCGGATGGCGTGCCTCCTCGGCCGGGTATCCATCGAGCGTTGCCAGCGGGAGGACCTGTTCCACCCTGGCGGTGAGCTCGAAGCCGCGGCCCTCCTCCTGGGCCAGAACGGCCACGGCGACCGTGGGGTTCTCCTCGAGGTTGCCGATGGTTCTGCGGCAAAACCAGTTTTCGGTGGCCAGGTGCTCTTCATCCAGCAGGAGCAGACCCCTGGCGGCAGCGAGGTGGACCCGGCCTGCGCGGTCCGCACTTGCGACCAGGATGACCCGGTCGGCTCCCAGCATCGATTTCAGAGATTCCGGGATTCTCATTTCCATGTGCCTGGAGGAGACCGGGCCGGGATGGGCCCGGTTCTCCTGCTCCATTGCGTCTTACGTCGAACGGTTAGATGCGTCCGGGTGCATTCCGATCCTGCGCGCGAGGCCGGACTGCCGAGGCCCCGTGAGCCGTGCCGCAGCCGCTCTCGCGGACCTTGGCACCCGGGAAAAGGAATCGGCATCACAGACTATGAACGCAGCCGCACAGGGATTCTTGAAGGCGTACGTCCGAGGAGGAAGAGCCCATGCCTGCGCCGGCCGAGATGCGCCGGGTTGCTGAGGCCGTCTGGGAGATCCCCGAGAGCTACAAGGAGGGGATGCGTGTGCCGGCGCGGATCTATGCTACCGAAAAGCTCCTGCAAGGCATGGACGACGGC
This sequence comes from bacterium, assembly GCA_040756235.1. Classification (GTDB taxonomy): domain Bacteria; phylum Desulfobacterota; class DSWW01; order DSWW01; family DSWW01; genus JBFLZG01. The sequence continues at coordinate 101,959 of JBFLZG010000062.1, forward strand.
GTATTCGACCAGATCACGAACGTAGCCACCCTCCCCGGGATCGTCTCGTACGCTTGCTGCATGCCGGACGGCCACTGGGGCTACGGCTTCCCGATCGGCGGAATGGCGGCCATGGACGCCGACGCAGGGGTGATCTCCCCGGGCGGGATCGGGTTCGACATCAACTGCGGCATGCGCCTCGTCGTCACCCGCCTCGTCTACGAGGAGGTGCGCCCGCACATGCGCGAGCTGGTGGACAGGCTGTTCGAGCGGGTGCCTGCCGGCGTGGGGAGCTCCGGGTTTGTCCGCGTCTCCAAGGACGAGTTCCGGTCGGTGCTGGAGCGCGGGGCGAGGTGGTGCGTGGACCAGGGTTACGGATGGCGGGAAGACCTGGAGCGCACGGAGGAGGGCGGGTGCGTGGCGGGTGCGGACCCGGCCCGGATCAGCGAACGGGCCGTGGAGCGGGGGCTCAGGCAGATCGGCACCCTCGGCTCCGGCAACCATTACCTGGAGGTCCAGGTGGCCAGGCCGGAAAACGTGTTCGACCCGGACCTGGCCGCTGCCTTCGGCATCACCCTCCCGGATCAGGTCGTCATCATGTTCCACTGCGGCAGCCGCGGGTTCGGCCACCAGGTCGCCACCGACTACCTGCAGATCTTTCTCAAGGCGATGGAGAGCAAGTACGGAATCCGCATCCTCGACCGGGAGTTGGCCTGCGCCCCTTTCAGCTCCCCGGAGGGGCGGGACTATTTCGCCGCGATGAATTGCGCGATCAACATGTCGTTCGCCAACCGGCAGGTGATCCTGCATCGGATCCGGGAGGTCTTCACGGACCTGTTCCACAAGGATCCTGCGGACCTGGGCCTCCATCAGGTGTATGACGTGGCCCATAATACGGCCAAACTGGAGTCTCACGTGGTGGACGGCCGTACCCGCGTGCTCCTCGTCCATCGCAAAGGAGCGACCCGCGCCTTCGGGCCGGGCATGGAGGGTCTGCCCTCCGCCTACCGGCAGACCGGGCAGCCCGTGATCATCGGAGGCAGCATGGAGACCGGTTCCTACCTGCTTGCGGGGGTCGCGAGCGGGGCCGGGACCTTTTACACCACCGCTCACGGAAGCGGGCGGACCATGAGCCGGCGTCGGGCGAAGAGACAGTTCCAGGGCAAGAGGCTCCAGCAGGAGATGGAAGCACGGGGCATCTATGTTCGCAGCGTCAGCTTTGCCGGTCTTGCCGAGGAGGCCGGCGGAGCTTACAAAGACATCGACGACGTGATCGACGCCACGGCGCAGGCAGGGATCAGCAGAAGGGTGGTCCGGTTCGTTCCGGTCGGCAACGTCAAGGGGTAAGGGAGAGCCTTGGCCCCAGGCGCTGCCGCCCGGAGCCCGCAACACTTTCGAGGGAGGGTGGTGAAGAACGCCCTCTCGAGGCTGGCGAGCTGATCGACAGCCCGGGAGTCGAAGGTGCGCACGCCGATCGGATTGATCACAGGCCCGTTGGGCTGCGGCAAGACGACCCTCGTCCGGAACCTTCTCGAGGGCATGGGCGAACGCTTGGCGGTGATCGTGAACGAGTTCGGCGAGATCGCCATCGACAGCAAGATCATTGAAGGGGAAAATGTCCGCATCGTGGAGCTCGCCGGCGGGTGTGTGTGCTGCTCGCTGGCCGGGGAATTCAAGGCCGCTGTCGAGGAGATCCTGGGACGGTACGGTCCCGAGATGGTCCTGGTCGAGGCGACCGGGGTAGCGGAAGCGGACGCCCTCGTCCTGGAGGTGGAGGAGAGTCTGCCCGAGCTGCGGCTGGACAGCGTGATCTATGTCGTGGACGCTCACCTCTCCACCTTGTACCCGCAGATGGGATACGCCGCTCGCAAACAGCTTGAGGCGGCGGACATCATCCTGATCAACAAGAGTGATCTCGTGACGGACGCAGAGGCGTTTGAAGTCGAAAACCAGGTCAGGAAGTTTAGCAGGACCGCGGGCTGCATCCGTACCGTCCGGTGCCGGGTCGATCCTGCTCTTCTGTTCGGGTGGAGCGGCCGCGAGCGTGCCCGTCCGAGCGGGGGGGGCGGTGCGGCAAGCTTTGAATCGTTCAGCTTCACCAGCGACAGGAGGATGGATCGAGAAGCGTTTGTCGCCATGATGGAGGACCTTCCGCCCTCCATCTGGCGGGCCAAGGGGTTCGTCCGCTTCGCGGACGGCGAATTCTTGTTCAACTACGTGGTGGGGCGCATGGAGTTGGAGGAACACGGCACGGAACAGACCCGGCTCGTCTTTATCGGCCGGCGAGTGGAACAAGAGCGAGATTCGGTCGTGGAGCGGCTCCGCCGATGCGAGGTGTAGGGTTGCCATACCGATACCTGGAGGAGGTCGCCACTGCAGACGTAGCTTTCGAGGCTTGGGGCGAGACCCTGGAAGAGATGTTCATCGCGGCCGCGGACGCGACCGTGAACGTGATGGTGGACGACCTCGAGACGCTGGCCGAACAGGTGAAGCGCCCGCTCGAAGCCGACGCGGAAACGGTGGAAATGCTGCTGTTTGCCGTGCTCCAGGAGCTGATCTACCTGAAAGACGCGGAAGGGCTCCTGCTGCGCCTGGTGCGGGCCGGGATCTCCTCGCTGGACGGCGGCTACCGGTTCGCGGGTGAAGCGCGGGGAGAGGCCATCGACGCCGCTCGGCACGAGCTTCTGGCGGACGTCAAAGCGGTCACCCTCCATCGGTTCCGCGTGGAGAAAGTTTCCGGCGGCTGGGAAACAATGGTCATTCTGGACGTCTGATCGTGGATGGTTTCGTTTGGGCCGCCGCCAGCGCAAGTCCGAAGAGGGGGTTGCGGGCAAGAGGAAACAATCGTCTTGGGAGCAACATGGCTCGTCATCTGGATTCCAAATGCAGGAAATGCCGGCATCTCGGGTTCTCGGTATGCGGCAGGGAGCGGTGCGCTCTGACCCGCAGAGACACGCCCCCGGGCATGCATCCCAACCTGAACCGAAAAATGACCGATTACAGGATGCGGCTTCTGGAGAAGCAAAAGGTGCGCTTCTCCTACTGGGTCTCAGAGGCGCAGTTGAGATGCTATATGAAGAGGGCCCTGTCCGGGAAAGGGAGCACGGGTGAGAACCTGCTGCAGCTTCTGGAACGGCGGCTGGACGTCGTGGTGTACCGATTGGGATTTGCCCCGACCCTTCCGGCTGCCCGGCAGCTGGTGGTTCACGGACACATCCGGGTCAACGGCAAGAAAGTCGACCGGCCCGCGTACCTGGTCCGACACGGGGACCTCATGGCCGTGAAAGAACCCAGCTCGAAGATGCCGCTGGTTCAGGAAGGCCTGGCGAAGAGCGCTGCGCGGCGCGATCTGCCTTACCTCAGCGTGGACCGGGAGAAGGTCGAGGGCCGATTTCTCTCGGCGCCGAGCCGTGAGCAGATTCCGCTCGATGTGAGCGAGAGCCTGGTCGTCGAGTACTACAGACGGTACATCTGAGAAGAAGGTTTCAGGTATCGGGTGTTGGGTTTCAGGGCCCGCCCCCCACCCCGTGAGAGCGGCCAAAATCTGTCTAGGCGTCGGGGAGGGGCGGCCTGACACCTGAAACCTGATACCTGACACCTGGCTAAATCCCCATGCCGCCGTCCACATTGTACACCGCGCCCGTGACATAGCTCGCACGGGGAGTCGCGAGGAAGTTGACGACTTCGGCGATCTCCTCCGGATCGGCGCTGCGCCCGAGGGGGATGAGCGCTTCCATCATCTGAATGTTTTTCTCCGTGAGGGCAGCGGTCATGCCGGTCTTCACGTACCCGGGCACCACCACGTTTGCGGTGACGCCCAGGGGCGCCATCTCCCTGGCCAGGGATTTCGTGAAACCGATGATGCCGGCCTTCGCGGAAGCGTAGGCGGTATCACCGGGCCATCCCCGATAAGCCACCAGCGACGATACGTTGATGATCCGGCCCCACTTCTCCCGGGAAAGATAGGGGATGACGGACCGGCAGCAGTGAAAGGTCCCGTAGAGCCCGGATCGAAGCACCCGGTCCCAATCATCGGCCGAAAGCTTGTGCACCAGCCTCCCCCGGTGGACCTGGGCGTTGTTCACCAGGATGTGGAGCTTGCCCATGGTCTCCACGGCTCGCGTCACCATGGTCTCCACCTGTTCGAGGGAGGCCACGTCGGCCCGGATGGCGACTGCTCTGCGGCCGAGCTCGAGGATTCGATCCCGGACCTCGAGCGCGGCCGCTTCGTGGGACACGTAGTTGATCACCACATCTGCGCCTTCCCGGGCGAGACGGATGGCCACGGCTTTGCCGATGCCGCGGGAGGAACCGGTCACGAGGGCAATCTTGCCGTGCAGGGAAGCTTCCATGTTCTCCTCCGGGCAACAGGGGTCGAAGAGCGCGCCTCGTTCCGTCCGGGATGCGGTCGGCGGGCTCGGGACGAGCGTAGAAAACACGGGCCTCGATGTCAAAGACGAGGCGGATGATGCACGCCCGCGGGGCGGCAGGAACGGGTGCCCCGGGCCGGATCCCGGAAGCCCCTGAATCCTGAAAAACGGCTGCACCGAGGTACGCGACAAGGGTCGGGAGGAGGATCCGGAAGGGAACCTGCCATCCTGTCGGTGCCTTTTACAGGAACGCCTCCGACGGTCCGTCCGGAGGGTTGGACGCGGAACCAGACGCAGCTCAGCGGTTTGGGGTATGTCATTGTAATCAGGAGCTATTTTGCCTTTGCTGGCGGAAATGAATGGAACCCGAGTGCTCCTCGGGTCGATGGCACCCTGCTTGCAGAACCTCGGGGTGAGAGGCGCAAGCTTCCAACCCGCGAACATCGAAGGAGGATAGGACCATGTACACCGAGCCTGGCGTACCCTTCTACATGGTGCTGAGTGTCTACCTGCCGTTGTTGCTGATGGGGTACCTGGCGGTGTTCCTTGCCCTGATGGTCCGGATGGCGCGTTTCTGTGCCTCGCTCGTGCACGGCAAGGAACGGGAGGAAAGGCCGCGGCGGGTCGGATTGGCCTACGAACCCGGCAGGGCGTAGGGAATCTCGGCGGACCGGTGTCCGCCGCTGGACGGACGAGCCTCGAGGGATGATGGACGTGCGCCGCGGCGCATGAGCAGAAGGTTGCTCGAAGCGACATCGTGCCCTCCGGCTCGTTCGCATGCCCCAACGGCGTTTCCCTTTCTTCTCCCGCCACGGATATGCTTTCCCGCCGACGAGCGGCCTGATCCCGCCTTGCCGGTCCTTGCGCGATTGCGTTTGCCCTCGACCCCGGGCTAGACTTCCGCTGTTTCTTGCGGCAGGTGCCCCTCGGAGGTCCCATGAGATGGCGGAGAAGGGCGGCGCTGCGCCTGGCCGTCCTTGCGGTCATCGCGCTCGGGCTTGCGCGGTGCGGCGGCAGCGACGTCGAGCGCGTGCGCTCGGAAGACCAGCCTTGCCAGCCGTACGGGGACAGTACCTACCAGGGAACCTACGGGTTCGATGGGGATGCGCTGGCGCTTCGGGTTTCCTCTGCGAGCGGGCAGTGCTGTGTGGTCATCGGTGCGGAGTGGGTCTATCAGGTCTGGGAGATCACCGAAACCACCTTGCGGATGGCGATGCAGGGTGAGGCGGAGGCAACGTGGCTGCGCGCAACCGGCAGTGCGGGGGACATTACCGGCCAATGGACCGGTCCGGACGGGGAGCTGTTGGACCTGCGGGAGGATTCGTCCTTTGCGGGTGCCGGCGATCCCCGCTGCTTCGAGCCGGCGCCCTGTGGAGCCGAGCGGCATTCGAGGGACGTGCGGTGCGGCACGATCGTTCTTTGCATGCTCTTGCCGGCTTTGTTTGCCTGGCTCCTGAGAGCCCGTGCAAGAGCTCGGCTCCTCGAGCGCGGGCCCGGGCCTTCCTGACCTGCCGGCTGAAACGATCCCTCCGTCTGCGATCGCCCGGAACTCTGGCCAGGGTGGGCTGCCGGACGGCACGCGGGGGCCCGGCCGCGGAAGCGCGAGCGCTAATCTTTTCGCCGCTTGTGGCCGAGAAGAACGGTCAGGACACGGACGGGATGCGGAGGGTTCAGAGCATGTCCCCCCCCGGGGTCATGGAAAGGCCTGCAAAGCCGGAACCGGTTGACCCGGTGAGGCTCGCTACGGCCGCCGACGTCGACGCCATGGTCCGACTGCATCTGCAGTGTTTCGATGCCGGAGCTCATCTGGGCACGGCTCTCGGAAAGTCGTTTCTGCGAGAAGTCTACAGGTGGTTCGTGACGTCACCCAGGACCTTCGGTATCTGTTGCGCTGAGGGCGGGGAATTGATCGCTTTCGCCACCGTGTGCCAGGGACCGTATCATCGACTCATGTTCAGCGAGAACAAGCGAGCCGCCCTGCGCGCCTTTCTCTCACACCCCTGGATCGCGCTTCATCCCCAGGTCTGGGCGCGCATTTTTTCGCGCCTTTCGGGTTCGAACGAGATCGAGCGAATGCTGGACAGCCAGGAGGGGGCGGCGCACTGCGGGCTGCTCGCCGTTCGGCCGGACTACCGGAGATCCGGCCTCGCCGTGACGATGAACCGGTTCCTTTTTGTCGAGGCAAGGAAGCGGGGCTGGCGGAAGCTCATCGGCGTGATCCACGCCGACAACATTGCGTCCATTCGAGCGACCGAGAAGGCCGGCTATGTGAGGATCGAGACAAGAAAGAGCAAGAAGATGGTGGTGCTGGTGAAAGAGCTATGAGCGCACGTCCGAGAGGGTCGCGAAGGACGGTGCGGGAGGGATGCAATGTGCGCCGCTGAAGCGGGGAGGGGTTTCGAGATTCGCCCGTCGAGACCCGACGATATCGACGGCATGGTGGACCTCCACTGCTCCTGCTTCGATCCCGGAAAGCACCTCGCCACCCTGTTGGGCAGATCTTTCATTCGAACCATGTACGAATGGTTCGTGACTTCTCCAAGGGCGATCGCCATCTGTGGGTTCGACCATGAAACACTCGTGGGTTTTCTGACAGTCTGCAATGGGCCTTACCACGAGCTGGTCTTGAAGGAGAACAAATCCGCCCTGCTCCGGAGCCTGCTGCTGCGGCCGTGGATCGCCTTCCACCCCCAGGTCCTGCAGTGGGCGTTGGCACGGATGCGCGGCCCGGTGGATGTGGAGCGGACGCTGAGGCGGGAGAAGGATGTGGTGCACTTTTCTCTGATTGCGATCCGTCCCGACTACCGCGGGAGCGGTCTTGCCGTGGCGATGATGAAGCAGATGTTCCGAGCCTGTCGCGAGCGCGGATGGCGCAAGCTGTGGGTCGTGATCTACAAGGAGAACATGGCTTCGCGCCGGTTGACGGAAAAGCTCGGCTTCAGCGAGGTCCCCTTGTCCGCCGGTTCGGGCCGCAAGGTGGTGTTGGCGCGAGAGCTGCGCGACTAGGAGGCTGTCCATAAATGCCCATCTGCTGCGCCTGTTGCGAGCGAAGCGAAGCAATCCCCCGATACCTTGCTGCGGCGGTCAGGTGCAACCAGGAGTTTACTCGTCGCTCGGGCTCCTCGGAACGAGCCTCGGGACTCCGTGCGCCTTGCATCTGGACATTTCTGAACAGCCTCCAGGAGCCGAATACTTGGACAGGCTCCTAGACCAGGCCTTCCCTGAGCGCGCGCCGGGGCGAGCACAAGAGGCGCCCGGTGCGGCGGGGAAATGTCCTCGGGGCCGGCGTGCAAATGGCAGAATCGAACATCGCGGCCGAGACAAGCGAGGAGGTGTGAGATGATTCACGCTGGTGTGGGAATCTTTCTGTTCCTGACGTCGCTTCTTCCCAACACGCTCTCTGCCCAGGAGCAGGCTGTCGGCTCGCGTGGCCAGGCGCCTTCGTTCAGGGTCGGCCCTGGAGACAAGCTCGAAGTCCTTGTCTGGAGGGATGATTATTTGAGCAGGGAAGTGGTGGTCCAGCCGGACGGCTTCTTGTCATTCCCCCTCATCGGGGATGTCGCGGTCAGCGGCCTCACCATTCCCGAGATTCGCAAGGAGGTTGCCAGGAGGATCCGTGAATTTCTGCCCGAGGCCCAGGTTTCGATCATCCTGAAGGAAATCAACAGTTACAGCGTCTACGTGCTCGGGAAGGTCAACAAGCCGGGCCAGTACAGGCTCTCCCGGCCGGTCGACGTCATGCAGGCGCTGGCCCTCGCCGAGAGCTTCTCCAAGTTCGCATCTCCCGGCGACATCCGCATCATCCGCAAGGTGGGCACGGTCAACCAGGCGATCCCCTTCAATTACACCGAGGTCGAAAAGGGCAAGACGCTGGAGCAGAACATCGAGCTGATCAGCGGGGATGTGGTCGTGGTCCCCTAGCGGCCCTCAGCGGATGGAAGGGGCCTCACTGGCAGACAACGTTCTCGATCTCACTGTCGCCCCTGACCCGGCTTCCATCTACGAGTCGCTCGTCCAGAATGCACGGAAAGAGCTGTCCGAGCTCGTGTCTCGGATGGGGTCGGTAACTGCATGACTCGGCATAGAGGCCGTCTACCACGCAATTGCGGGTGTTGAAAAGCCAGAGGCCACCCCTGCAGCGGTAGATTTCCACGTTCTGGATCGCTACCCCGACGATGGGGGTCAAGGTCTCGGCCTCGAGCAGGATGCCGTTACCCGGAAAGTCGCTGACCCTGACGTTGGCGATGAGGCCTCCATCCGTGGCACCGTGGATCGTGAGCCCGCTGTAAAGATTCCCGTCTGGTGATCTGCCTCTCCCAAAGATCTCGACCGAATCGATCAGGACGGCCCCGTCGATCCTGATCGACATGCCCAGCGTGCCGGGATGGTCGAAGATCGTATCCTGCACGACGAGGTCGCCACGCCCCTGGACCCTCAGGCTCGCACCCCGGAAGGTGCAGTTGCGAATGATCACGTTGTTGCGGTTGAGGCGGATGCGAAGGTCCCGGATGAAGACCCTGTTCGCGTAGACAAGGGTGGTGCCATCGCGGTCCGGAACATCCGCGCCGGCGGCGGCCACGCTTCGCGCTAAGAGCGCGCAGAGGATGGCGAGACAGGAAATGACAGGGAGTACGTTTCGGTTCCAAGCAGGCTCTCGCAAGGTTGCTCCCCCTGTGTGTGTGCTGGACATGGGGGACCGTAGTGCAAACCCCGTTCCATCTCTTCCAAGGGATAGAAGGAGAAGCTCCTCTTCCTCAGATCGACGCGCAGATCGGGCAATCCACGGGACCGGCGCAATGAAGATGCACTCGTCAGACCTGATGCGAGGACATCGAAGCGGAAAATCGCTACCGTGAGGTTACAATGATGTAACGATTGCGGTCCCGCGGAGGACGGGCGCGGTGTGGGCGATATCCTTTCTGAAGATCTTGAGCTCGTAAGCGAAAATGATACCGAGGGAGGCCCAGATGGCCCTGGAGTTTTCCACGTTGGCGACACCGGCCTGGGCCAGAGTGCTCACGATGGAGGCGAGAAGGGCCGCGTGGATTTTCAAGGCCGGCTCCGAAGCTGGAGTTCGCGAGATGCGTCGGAGCAGGGTGAAGACGAAGCAAAGAAAAATAGCGAGGAACAGGAAGAGGCCGGGGAGCCCCATTTCGCACAAAAGCGACAAGTAGGTGGAATGGCTCACGGCGAGCTCTCTCTTCACTCCGCCGAGCCCTGCGGCCGACCATTTCGTGCCGGTCCCCTCGGGAAGGGCCTGTTCGGGGGAAGCCAGGGCGAAATTTCCGAGCCCGACCCCGAACAGGGCGTGGTCCTCCCAGATCTCGAGAGAGGTCGTCCAGAGAGCCAACCTGCGCTGGTGGGACTTGTCGTCGAGATCGGTGATCGAAAGGATGCGATCCATGTAAACCCGGGAGTCGTCGCTCGCCAGATAGACGACTGCGGCGGCAGTCAGGGTCCCCAGCGCCAGGGCCAAGATCCTCACCCGGCGTCGGGGCAGGAAGACCATCAGCGTGAAGGCTCCAACCGCGAAAGCGGCCACGCTCCCCTTGGATGCAGAAAGCAGGATGGCGACCCCGTGGGTCACCATGCAGGGGATCAGGAAGCGTTTGTTCCCGCCCAGGACGATGTACACGTAGCTGAGGAGAAAGGTCGTCGTGAGGTATCCGGCGAACAGGTTGGGGTTCCCCAGGGTCCCCATGGCTCGGAAGTCGCCGGCAGCGAAGTTGCGGATGTGGAAGAGCTGATAGGCAAGGGCCCCGCCAATGCCGAGCAGCCCCACAAGCGTGCCGGTGATGATCCAGAATTTCAGCAGGACCTTCATATCCCCGAGGTCCTCTATGAGGTTGAGGATAACGTAGAAGTAGAGGAACAGGGCGACGATCTTGAGCAAGCTCACGAGATGGGAGATCTTGAGCATCTCGATACGGAGCGTGTGGCCGCCGATGACGATGGACAGGGCCGCCCAGAGGGTATACGCCAGGCAGAGCCAGAACAGAGGCACCTGTAGCGGTTGGCTCCGCTTCAGCAGGCCATGAAGCAGGTAGAGAGCCGCCGCGGGAACCAGCAAGTCGGCGAGACTCAGGTTCATGGCGAAGGCGGCGGCCTGGCGGGATTGGACGAGCGCGGGGGTCATGATCGGGATGCCTGCTGCAAGGCCGATGAGGAACGCCTTTTTGGGGGCTCCGGCGTGGTGATAGAGAAAGGCGAGGGTCGCTGCCGCCAGCAAGGCCAGCAACGTGCACAGCACCAGGGCGGCCATGATCGGCCCGGCCGTGACCATCGAAGCCAGCTCGGAGAGCAGGTCAAACATGCTTGGCGTCTCCGTCTGCCGCCATGGGCCGTTTAGGGGTTCGGGCGATCCCCCGGATGAACTCGAGCTCCTTGCGAGAGAAGGCCCGGACCAGGAGGAGGGCGGCCGGGTAGATCAGCAGGGCCGCGGCCATGGAGCAGAGGAGGGGAGCTCCCCTGAGAAGGAACAACACCATGCCCATGACGAGGCTGGCGGCCAAAGGCTTGCAGAAGACCTCCAGGAACGGGAGAGGGGCGATCGCCCTGGACATGAAGAGGTAGTTGAGGGTGAAAAGGAGCGTTTCGCCGGCGACGAACGCCATGGAGGCACCCAGGTATCCGTATCGGGAGATGAGCAGGAGCGACAGCAAGACGTTGACCACGATGGCTGCCGCTTCGTGCTTCAAATTGGCCGTTTGGTGATCGGCAGCCGGGAAGATGAAGCGGTACATCCGATTCATGAATCTCAGCACGAGGGTGAGGCTTAGGACCTGCAGGCTCAGGATCGATGTGGCGAATCCGTGGTGGAAGACCAAGGCGATCACCTCATCGGCCACGAACAGGAGACCGACCGAAATCGGGGCGGCAACCAGGACGAGGTATTTCGAAACCTGGGCGTAGAAGTCCGGGAGCCGCTCGTCCTTTTCGTGGACGTACCGTGAGAAGACCGGGAAGAACGAGGTCGTCAGAGTGATCGCCAGGAAAAGAAAGCCGGTGGTCAAGGTCGTCCCGACGCTGTAGGCGGCGATGTCCTCGGGTTCGGCCAGCCATTTCAGGAGGGCGATGTTGGCGTAGTTGTAGGTGACGGAAGTGATGAAGGTGACCCCCACGGGGAGGGCGACCCGGAGGTGTTCCTTGAAACGCTGTCGGTCGAAGCGGAAGGAGGGCTTGATCCCTTTGAGCAGCACCAACGTGATGCCGAGACCGGTCCTCAAGACGTTCGCCGCGAGCTGCGCCGCGAGCATATGGAGAATGCTGAGCTTTTCCGAGATGAAGAAATAGATGCAGGTGATCCAGACGAGCTGGCTCACGGCCGTGAGCACCGCCTCGTATTCCATGCTCTCGATGCCCCGGAAGACCCAGATGGAAACATCCTGGGAGGCACCGACAACGGCAGCCAGCGAGACGACGAGCAGGAAAGGGACCGAGGGGGCCGGAACGACCGACACGGCCAGGACCGCGATCACGGCCATGAAGAGCGCGGACAGCGAGGCCTTCAGGATGACGGCGTCGCCGAAATAGAGGGAAACGTCCTTGCGGTTGCGGGCGATCTCCCGGACGATGATGACCTCGAGGCCGATGTCGCTGAACTGCTGAAGAAAAAAGATGAGCCCGTACCAGAAGGTGTATTCGCCGTACTGGCGTTCGCCAAGGTAGCGGCCGAGCATACCCATGACGACGATGCTGACCAGGATGCTCAGGATCCGTGCGGCGAAACGGCTGAAGAAGTTGACGAGAATGCGGACAGGGGTGGACCGGCGGCTGCGCATCAGGAAGACCGTCCTCTGAGCCGATCGAGCTCGTCCTGGAGATCTCGGATCTTCTCCTGGCACTTCGCAAGTTCGAGGTCCCGGTCCTGCAGGAGCTTGCGCGTCCTGGACCAGGTGTTCAGATGGTCCAGGGCCGCTTCTCCGGCGGGCTCTTCCACGCTCTTTCGCTCCTGGAGCCACGCCGGGGCATCCCGGTCCGGGGTGTCTGAGCAAAGGGTGGAGAGGATGCGGAACATGTGGTCCTGGTGGAGCCGGATTTCTTCAACCGAACGCCGGATCTCGGCCATGGAATCGGTCGCAAGCGGGGAGGCCTGCACTTCGGCCGGATGGTTCCAAGGCTCCAGGCCTTCTCTTGTGTGCGCCTGCAGGTGCTGTCCCACCTCCCAGTCCTTGACCACCTCGCGGATGACGTCTTCGCCGATCTTGGTGAGCTTGTCGGCAAAACCGTAGACGAGCGCCACGTGACAGATGAGGTTGATCAGCCGCGGGATCCCGTCGGAAAACTTGTGGACCTCTCGCATCGCCTCGAGGGCGAACAGATCCGGGTCCCGGGCCTGGGCAACGTGGAGGCGGTGTCGGATGTACTCGACGGTCTCGTCGGCGTCCAATGCCGGGAGGTGATAATCATAAGTCACCCTCTGGGCGAACGGGAGCATTCTGGGATCACACAGTTTCTCCCTCAGGGCAGGCTGGCCCACGAGGACGATCTGCATGAGGTGCCTGCTTTCGGTGTCCATGTTCGAGAGAAGCCGGACTTCCTCGAGGGTCTCGAAAGGCAGGTTCTGCGCCTCATCGATGATGAGGGCGAGCTGATTTCGGCCGAGGGCCTCCTTGCGGACGAATTCCCTCAGGGTCGCCAGTCTCTCGGTCCTGCTCTTGGCCTGATAGGGCAGACCATACGCCTCCAGCACCGGCTCGAGGAACTCCTCGGGCGGGAGCTGCGTGTTGAAAATGATCGCGATCTTGACCCCTCGGTCGGCTCTCTTCTTGTTCAGCAGATGGCGGATCAACGTGGTCTTGCCGGCTCCGACTTGTCCGGTCACGACGATGAAGCCGGCCTGGTCCAGGAGGCCGTACTCCAGCAGGCTCAGGGCCCGCCGGTGCTTGGCGCTCAGGAAGAAGAACTGGGGGTCCGGCAGGAGCTCGAAGGGCTTCTTCTTCAAGTGGTAATGCCGTTCGTACATGCGTGTCTCCGAGGGGCAAGCGGGGCTCGGGAACGAATCGGACGGGGACGGTGATGCGCTCACCTGGCCTTGTTCAGGACCAGCCCGATCAGAGGCTTGCCCCGGAGGAGCTCTTTGGCCTTGTTGACTTTGTCGACCGGGGTCTTGCCCGCCTCGACCACCATCAGGATGGCGTCGACCGCCTCGGAGAAGACCAGGGCGTCCGCCGAGTTGAGCAGAGGGGGCGTGTCGAAGATCAGGATGCAGCCTTCGAACTGCCTCCGCAGCTCGGCCATCAGCTCTTTCATGCGATGGGAACCGAGCAGCTCCGGTGAATTCGCGACGGCGCGGCCGGCCGGGATCACGGAAAGCCGCTCGATCGGCCGCACGATGAGATCCTGGAGCGGTCTTCCATCGAGCAGATGGTCCGCCAGGCCGGGCAGGGCCGGATCCAGGCCCAGGAGCTCCTTGAGGCCGGGGTTTCGCAGGTCCGCCTCCACGAGGAGAACCGCCCTGTCGATCTGCTGGGCGAAGGAGATCGCCAGGTTCAAAGCGGTGAGCGTCTTGCCTTCGTCGTCGATTGCGCTCGTCACCATCAGAGCGTCCGCCTGGCCCCCTCTCGGGCCGCGCTGATCGACCTGGGTCCTCAGGACCTTGTACGAGTCGGTGAGGGCCGTGCCGCAGGGCCCGGCGATCACTCTGCGCTTCACGAGGGCGTCCCGGTCCGCGGCGGGTGTGCGGAGGGTCGGCGCGCCGGGCGCTGGGGCGGTCCCGTCCGCATGGCCGGCGGGGACCGCCGGTTCCTGTTTTCTCCTGACCTCCTCGAGTGCTCTTTCGATCTTTTCCATCGCTCTTGCTCCATGCGAACGGATCAGCGCTGCGGCCGCGCGCTTCGGCGCGCACCCGCCCGGGGGGGGGCGCTGCTATGCGTAGTTTGCCCGGTAATAGGCAAAGGCCCAGCCAAGGAAACACAGGAGCAGCACGGCCGCGACGACGGCCAGAGCCTTGCTCCACTTCGTGCGCCGCCTGTCGCGCTCGTCCTTCACGTAGGGGATGGCGGAAAGGACCGGCAGTCCGGTGGCCGACTGGAGCTGTTCGGCCGTCCTGACCGAGCTGTCGGTCAGCTCCGCCAGATAGACGCTCCCAAGCCCGGCGCTGAGGCTGAGCACGAGACCGAGCAGGAAGATGACCGGCACGTTGGGCTCCGAGGGGGTCTCCGGGAGATTGGCCGGATCGAGGATGGTGAATCTCGCTCCCTTGCGCTCCGCTTCGATGCCCTTGGCCGAGGTGGCGGCCGAGATCTGGGTGAGGCAGTCCTGGTACTGCTGTTTGAGATTCTCGTAGTCACGGGTGAGCCCGAGGAACGCCTCCTCGACGACAGGGGTGGCCTGGATTCGGGCCTGGAGGACGCGCCGCCTCTCCTGGAGGCGCGAAAGGTTCTGCTGGGACTCGCCGAGATTCAGGTTTGCGATCTTGAGCTGGGTCTGGAGGTCGATATAGGCGGGGTTGTCCGGCGTGCGTGCTGCGGTCTCCTGGTTGGCCGCGAGCTCCTGGGAGAGCGCCGCGAGCTCCTCCCGAAGCTGTCGGACCTCCCTGGCCGTGCGGATCAGGTCCGGATGCTGCGGGCTCATACGGGCGGTCATGTCCGCGTACTGCGTCTCGAGGGTGCGGAGCCTCTTCTCGGTATCGATGAGCCTTTGCTTCCTGGAGACCACCGTTTCCATCTCGGCAATCGATTTTCTCAAAGCCAGGATGTCCGGGTGTTTGTCGGACATCGACGCCCTCTTGGAGACGTACTCGAAGCGGAGTGCGTCCAGCTGGTCCTCGGGGTCGGTTACCTTTTCGCCGGTGGACTCGACGATGCGGGCGTACGGCTTCGTCTTCTTCAGGTCGCCCTCGATCTCGGACTTCCTCTCCTTCAGGTTCAGGAGCTCGGCGGTCTGCGCCTCGATACCGGCCTCGGCGCTCCTCAGGCTTTCCAGGTTGGTCGCCAACAGCTCCGGCATCTCGTTCACGTGGAGCTCTTTGAACCGGGCGATCTCCCTTTCGAGGGAGGTGATCTTCTGTTCGAGCTCGCTCTTCTTCGAGTCGAGGTAGGTCGTGGTCTCGTCGAGGCGCCTCTCGATGCGGATGGCGTTCTGGTTCACGTACAGGTTGGCGAGCTCGCTGGTCACCCGATAGGCGAGCTCGGGGTCCGGATGGGCGTAGGTGATGGTGAAGGAGAGCGTGGCCTGCATCGGTCTCCCGGATCCCTGGGGCACCACATGGGTGCTGTTGGTCTCGAAGGTGATGTCCTCCTTCATCTTCTCGATCATCTCGTCGATCGTCCGGTGCCGGCGGCTGTCGGCATACAGATTGTACCGTTGAATGAGGTCGGCCAGAGGCTTGCGGCTCATGATGAGCTGGGTGAGCGCATCGACACGCTGGTTTACGAAGCTGTTGAACGAGCCGCCGACCAGATCTTCCGGAATGTCGCTCTCCTCGGCGAGGATCGTGGTCGAAGAGGTGTACGCGACCGGCAGGAGGAAGGCCAGCAGGATGGTGGCGGCCATGAGAGCGGCGGACGGCACGAGAAGGTAGAGGATCCTGCGGCGCAGGAGGCCGCCCACACCCAAGATTCTCCTCTGGTCGATTTCCATGTTGCCTGTCTCCTAGAGATCGTGGGTTCCGTAGCGCATGCCTTCGAAGGGAAGGGCCGCAATGTCCTCGACCGGCTGCCATTGAAGCCGCACAGCCACGGCTACGATATGGCCATCGATTTCGTTGCCGCTGGAATGGTTGGAGAGATGCAGGAAGCGATAATAGAGCTCGGCCACCAAGCGTCGCCCCAGGAGCCAGGCAAGCCCCGGGGTGCCCTGGAACACGTCCGAGTCGATTTCGGACCCGGAGAGGAGGGAGTCGCTTCCGACCCAGTGGCCTACGAAATAGAAGGCCAGAGGTTCGTAAGGGTTGAGACTCAGCGTCATGTTGGCCCGGTTCTGCTGGATCGCCGCCCCTACGGGGCTGGTGATCACACCCCGGCTCGCGATCAGCTCCAGGGACAGGGGCCGGAACTCTTTGAACATGCGGAATACCGCCTCCAGAGCATGATCTTCCTCGACTTCGCCCAGAGATTGTCGGAGATAGCGGTACCCCAGAGCGCCTTCCACGGTCAAAGTGTCCGAGAAAGCGTGCTCCAGAGAAGCGAGGAAGTTGCCGGAAGTCACCGATTCCGGATCGTAGTCCCAGCGCGAGCCCCCGACTTCGGCTGAGACCGTGGTCTTCCTGTCAGCCAGCTCGCGGGTGAATCGCAGAGCGCCGCCTTCGGTGCGGTAATCGCGCAGAGCGGGGTCCCGGTACTCGCCCCAGGTGAAGATTGCCCTGGGAGCCAGGCTCGTTCTCTCTCCCAGGGCCACGCTGACGAAAGGCTCGGCGGTCCAGAGCCGTCTGCGGTGCCGGTCGACGGCAATCCCCAGGGCGGTCACCTCCCGCTCGATCGAGTGGTCTTCGTTGAAGGAGGCGTCGGCGCCTGCAGCCCATCGCTCGCTGGCGTCCACGGAGCCGCTCAGAGAGTAAAGCTGATTGGTGGCGTCGAGGCCGTCCTGCCTGGCGTAGAGCTCATGCTCGATGCCCAGGGAGACCTCGCCGCGTGCGCGGTCGCCCTCCAACCATCCCTCGAGCTTGGGCGCAAGGACGGTGACGAAGTCCTCTTCGCGGTCCTGAGCGGTGAAGAGCACGTTCGAACGGTAATCCTCCTGGACCGCCAGAAGCGGGTTCAGGCGGATCTGGGTGTCTGCGCTGCCGGTGGCTGGCGAGCACCAGAACAGCATCGCCACGAGCCACCCGGCCCTGATGGTGTTCCAGGGGTGCCGTTTCATGCTCGACCGTCCTCTGCGGGAGAGTCTGTTTCCGGGGGGGCGCCCCCGCTCCCGTCTCGTAGTTGAAGGATGAGGTCCATGAGCTCCGCCCTGGTCTTGCGGAACTCGCTCAGCGGGACAAGCAGGTCGATCCGCCGCCCGTCGACGACGAGACTCCTGTAGGGAGAGAGCATGGAGACGAGCCGGGACCTCGTTCGTCTTCCGATTTCCGGCGACTTCTGCTCCAGAGCGCGCACCAGGCTCTCGGCGAGCTCGCAATAACGCAGGTCGTTCACACCCTCTCGGACAGCCTCCCACCAGTACGTCGCCGCCATGCCCTCCTGCAGAGGATAGGCGATGACCGGGTCCGGGCCGTCCTCGTCCGTGAACGCATTCCCTCTGGGCCGGAACAGGGTCCAGGCGCTCGCCCCGTCCAGATGGCTGTTGAACAGATAGAAGCCGAACAGCAGCCTCGCGAAGAAGGGAGACTTTAGGTATCCGAGTGGGAGGTAGTAGGTTTCGAGCCACGGGTGCTTCGAACGAGGTTTCCCGTCCTGGCCGAGGGCTCCCTCTGCGTATTCGCGCTGCAACACCGAGACGTATTCGAAAAGGGCCTCGTTACCGCTCCCTTCCTCCCCGTTGTCGCCGGGCCCGCGGGCCCGTTCCGGTTCCGTTCGCTCGTCCGTTGCGCGGCCCCGGAGTCGTTGGGATGGCCGCGAGGGACTCTCCTGCGGCTCGAGCAGAATGTCCCCGGAGGGCGTGCGGCTCCGGCTTCTGCCGAGGCGCTGGAGACCGAGGCCGTAGCTTGCCCAGTCCAGGGGCTCCACCACGCCCTCGATTCCGTAGGGGCGCAGCTCCCGGTAGACGCGGCTCTCGGGCTGGGCCAGCTCGATCGCGAGCGGGTAGAGGATCGAAGTCGTGACGCGGCCTCCCATGCCGTGGATCTGCCTGGAGAGACGCACCTGCTCGGCCATTCTGGACCAGGATCCGGGGCCGCTGCGCCCCTTGGGCTGGGGCTCGTCCACCCCGTAGAAGTACTGTGCGAGTCGGCCGGCCGCGGGAGCCGCTTCCTCGACTGTTCGAGGAAGGTCCGCCTGGATGAGGTGAGTGAACCCGAGCTCCTCCAGCAAAGGAAGGACCTTGTCCCTTTCGCCCCGTGCTACGGTGCCCTTGAGGCGCGTCGCCGTCATCCCGTGGGCGGCCTGGTCCCGCAGGGAAGGCTCGAAGTGCGGGTCGGAAGGAGCGCCGAAGTCGTTGGCCACGCTCAGCACCTTGCCGGGAGGAGCCAGGGTGAAAGGGAGGACTTCGATCTCGAGGGCAACGCTGGTGAGTACCTCCCCGGAGCTTGCAACCAGCTCGATCGTGCCGCGGTGCGTGCCGACGTGGAGCGCGGGAGGGATGGTGGCCCGGACCAGCACGTACCGGGTCGGGTGAGCATCGAAGAGGACCGTGATGCCGTCCTGGGGAGGTTGCGAGAGGAATCGTTCGCCTCTCAGGTCCCGGAGCTGCGTTTCGAACCGCGGCTCGTCGCGGATGAGAATGTCCGGATAGGACGCGCTCCGCTTCTGCAGGGCCTCGCGGCCCAGCATGGCCTCCATGTACCGGTTGGAGCGCTTCAGCCCCCGGATGAGGAAGAGCTCGAGCTGCGGGACAGAACGTCCGTCCGGCCCGCTCGCGACCCGGGCCCGAACGGTCGCCTTCGGCGAGGGAGCGCGGACCGCCAGAACGGCCACGGTCGACACTTCTCCGCGCGCAAGGCGTGCGCGCAGCACGCCGGAGGGATCCGTGGGCAGCAGGTTCGGGGGATCACCTTCCTCGGGCAGCTCGATCGCAAAAGGCTCGATCAGCCGGGCACCCGGCAGTGTCGAAGGCGCCGGGGTCTCTTGCCCTGCGAGGAGCAGAGCGGCCAGGAGCAGGCTAGTGGCGAACATGCAACCGATCCTCGCGCCGGCTCCTAGAGATACCCGAACTGCTTGAGCCGTTCCAGGATGATTTCATCGCATTCGGGTTCAATCTCTCCCCCGTGAGGCTGCTGGATCCCGGAGAGCCACGCGTTGAGCCGTGCTTGCATCGATCCGGCCAGTTCCTCGTCCCGGTCGATCAGATTGCGGTTTTCACCGGGATCTTTCTGTAGGTCATACAGCTCGTGGCGGCCATCCGAGGCCCAGATGTACTTGCGGGTGTCGGTGCGCAAGGATCGCAGCCTGCGATCGTATCTGGAGCAGTCATAGCTCGGGTAGAGCCGGCGGATGCGCCGGAGATTGGGACAGGGTTCCTCCGAGACGGCAAAAGGGAGCGGGTTGCGGGAGACTTCCTCGGGCACGAGCGAGCGCCCGCGCAAATCGTTGGGAAGGTCGCTGCGGCTCGCGCCGACGACGTCCAGCACCGTCGTGAAGAGCTCGTGGGTCTGGACCAGCGAGTCGACCCGCACGTTGCGCAGGCGGCGGCTGTCCGGGAAATGGATGATCAGCGGAACGTGAAGGAGGGTGTCGTAGAGACAGTACTGGTGGGCCATCAGACCGTGGTCGCCCAGGTTCTCCCCGTGATCGGAGGTGATCATGACGAGGGCGTCGTCCAGGGAGGTCTCGCGACCGAGGAGCGCCAGCAATTCGCCGATGCGCTGGTCCATGCAAGCGATCTGACTGTCGTAACGGCGCTGGACGAGGTCCTGCTCGGCCTCGGTCATGCCCTTGCCCTGAACGATGAAGCGGTGCGGATCGCGGTGGAGTCTCTCGGCGGCCTTGGCCTGGGCGCCGAGGAAACGCCTGGCTTCCCGGTGGACGAAGTGAGGGAGATGGGGATCGCTGAGCAACACGAACAGGAAGAAGGGTCTGTCTTTGCGCCGTACGCCGGAGAGCCACGCCCGGACCCACGCGAGGGTGCTTTTGCTGGCCCGGCCGTTGCGGCTGGAGTAGGTCTTCTCGATGACCTTGGCACCCAGGCGTCCGGCCCGGCCGAGCCTGGCCATGCGATCGGCCAGAGGGGAACGGAGTCGGTAGGTCTCGAACCCCCGGTTGAATCCGAAGACAGGATCGAGCCAGGCGTTGCAGCAGAAGCCGGCGGTCTGATAGCCCTCGTTACGGAGCTTCTCGGCCAGGGTCTGAAACCGGGCGCTCAGGACCTGGTTTCCGAAATGGGTCCCGTGCTGGGACGGGTACAGGCCGGTGAACATCGAGGCGTGAGAGGGCAGGGTCCAGCAGGCCGGCGAGATCGATCGTTCGTAGAGGACGCTGTTCTCGGCCAGACCGTCGAGGTTGGGCGTGGTCGGGCGCACGTGGCCGTAACTCGAGAGATGATCGGCACGGGTGGCGTCCATGGAAACCAGCACGATGTCGGGTCGGTTCTTGCTCGGCATGCTATCCCTCAATCGAACCAGCGGATCACCTGATAGGCCTCCGCGAAGGCGCACCCCGCTTCCAGCCCGCGCTGCCGCGCTTTGATCTCGAGGGCCTCGACCGAGTAAGGGTGCGGGAACGGACGGGCCTCGTTGGCGTAGCAGGCAAAGGCCCTCTTCTTGGCCTCGATGGTGCGTGAGACGTCCACGTAGTAATTGGCCTGAAAGGCGCGCCCGTGGTATTCGGCGCTGTTGATGATTTCGCAGCCGAGGACCTTGAGCCGCCGCGACAGAGGCCTTGCATGGATCAGGGCGATCTCGTGGATGACCCGGTGATCGCGGTTGAGATCGTCGGCGCAGTGGGTGAGCATGAGCTCCGGCTCCAGGTCCAGGGCACCGAGCTTGTCCGCGATCTCCCGGGTCGGATAGCCCTCGAACCTCTGGTCTTCGAGATCCAGGTAGTGCAGCTGCTGGATTCCCAGAGCGGCGGCTGCCCGGGCCGCATCGGCGCGGTTGTCCACCTCTCGGCCTTCTCTGCGAAAGCGCGCGCAGGAGGCGATCACCGCGACCACCTGGAACCCCCTGGCGGCGAGCAGGGGGATGTAGCCTCCGCAGCCGATCGTCTCGTCATCCGCATGGGCGACGAATACCAGGACCTGTGGTGCCCGTTGCTCGCTCATTTCAGTATACGTCCGAGTCTCCCATGGTGATGTACCAGTTGGCCGGGTCGCGGATCTCGTCCGGGTCGCCGCCGAAGGCGGCGGAAACCCGAGCGAAGAATGTCCTGTCCTGGGGGTCCGGGTCAAATCCGTGCTCCCGCAGCACGCCGTGGAGAGGTGCGTGCCGGGGCATCCAGCACGACAGGCTGTTCGCGCCTGCCCGCTCGGAGAGGGAGACGGCCTGCCGCACCAGCGCTGCCATGGCATCCTGGTCCTCGGGGTCGGTCCAAACATCCACGATATGCGAGCCGGCAGGTGCGTCGGCCCTGTGGTAGTCCTTGTAGATCAGGTAGCCGACCAGCTCTCCGGCCCTGAAGGCCGCCCAGGGCAGGTACACATCGCCCGGTTTCTTCCGGTAGCGCCAGGACAGGTAAGCCCGATCCCGGACCAGGGCGAAGCGGAATGCCTCCCGCAAGCTGTCGCAGAGTCGGTCGATCCCGCCCGAGACCCCGTCCCACCTTTCGACGCGCACGCCGTCCAGCTTACCGGAGCGCAGCCCGGGGCGGGCGGATCTCACGAGATGCGGGACTTTCATGACCGGATGCCACTGGGTCTTGGCGATGTGCCCGGCCGACTTGTCATTGGGAAAGACGTAGGCGAGAGAGTGGTCGCTCGCGCAGAAAGCCTGCAGGGCCATCTCTTTCATGCTCGCATGCAGACCCCGGTGGCGGAATTCGGGGTGGGTCATGGTGTCGACCCAGAGGACCGCCTTGGCCTTGCGGCGGTTGATGTGCCAGTCGAAAGGGAGTGCGCCGGTGTGGCTGATCACTCGTCCGTCCAGCTCGGCGATCCAGGCCTGGCCCGGGCCTCCCGGGCACTCCGGGTACTCCCAGGTCCACCTCTGCAAGGTGTAGGGGGTATGGGGCTGGACGAGGCGGATCAGGGAAAGGATGCCGTCCAAGTCGGAGATGCGATAAGGCCTCAGGGTCCACGCGTCCATCACACCTGTTCCTCTCGATCCGTCCGGTCCCTCAGAAATCCGGACAGGGTCCGGGTCAGTATCTTGAGATCCAGCCACAGCGATCGGCTGCACACGTACTGCAGATCGGCTTCGAGCTTGCGCGGGAGCGAGATCTCCACATAGTGTCGCTCCCACTCGGGTCCTCCGTCGATGTTCTCTTCGTGGAACCGCTTCAGCGTGACCCAGGAAAGACCGGTCATGCCGGGAGGGACGTCCAGAAGCCGGCCGTAGCGGCCCTGGAACAGATCCCGGTACTTCGGATCCTCCGCGCGCGGTCCCACCAGGCTCATCTCTCCCTTGAGAACGTTGAGGAGCTGGGGCAGCTCATCCATCTTCGTCTGGCGCAGGGTCCGACCGATTCGCGTGATCCTCGAATCTCCCTGGTAGGTAACCGGAGGGCCTTTCTTCTCGGCATCCTCCACCATGGTCCTGAATTTCAGGATGCGGAATTCCTTCCCCCCCCTTCCGATCCGTCGGCCACGATAGAGGATGGGGCCGGGAGAGTCGAGCTTGACGAGGAGCGCGATGGTCGCCATGAGCGGTAAGGCCCCGACTAGCACGAGGGCGCTCGCAAGGAGGTCGAAAAGCCTCTTGACGGTCATGGTGTCCTCGAGGGACCGAGGCACCCGGAGCCGTGTGCCGCGCCCGGGCGCCGGGCGATCCGGGGATCTTGCGGAGAACGGTGTCCGCAACGACCGGGGCCCGCATGGCTCGTCGCGCCAGGGCTCTGCATGCATCACGCCGGACTCTCGACCCAGGTGGTCGGCACGGGTTTGATCAGCGCCTCCCAGTCGACCTGCGGTCTCTTGCGGCGCAGGAGCTCGCGGTACGCCCGGTCGGTCCTGACAAAGAAGGCTCTCTCGTCCATCATCTGCTCGGCTTTCGCGCGTCCGGCCCTGCCCATGGCGTCTGCCTGCGCGTCGTCGGACAGGACGGTGCGGATGGCATGCGCCAAGCGGGTCGGGTCCTTCGCGGGCACGAGCAGGCCGTTGACGCCGTCCTCGACGATCTCCCGGGTCCCCCGGACGTCGGTCGCCACGACCGGTTTGCCGAGGGCGCACGCCTCCATCACGTTGCGCGGGATGCCCTCCGCATAGGACGGAGAAACCAGCAGGTCGATGGCGCTCATCAGATCCGGGATGTCGTGGCGCAAGCCGAGAAAGCGCAGGTAACCGTCGAGGCCGTGCTCCCCCAGGAGCCGCATGGGATCGACGGCTCCCTTCTTGCAGTGGGTCGCGCCGGCTGCGAGGAACACCGCCGGAAAGCCCTGTTCCTTGAGGATCCTGGCCGCTTCGAAGTACTCGTAAAATCCCTTTTCCCGGACGAGCCTGCCGACCATGGCCACGACCTTGCTGCCCGGCGGGATTCCCAGCTCCCGGCGTTTGGCCCCGACGAGCTCCGGGGTGACCCGGGACGGGTGAAAGACCCGGGTATCGATGCCGTTGCCCAGGTAGCGGAGCTCTTCCGGCCGGGCGATCTTCATGCGGATGGCGGTCTGGATGTCCTCCCGGTTCTGGCTGAGCAGCAGGTCGGAAAAGAGCGCGCCCACCCGTTCGATCATGCCGTAAAAGGAGACCTCCCGCGGGTGCATCTCGTCGTGGAAATGAAATCCGTGGATCGTGTAGAGGACCACCGGGACCCCTGCCAGTCTGGCCGCGATCCGCCCCAGAAGTCCCGGCTTGATGGTGTGGGCGTGAACGATGTCGAAGCGCTCGGCACGGAAGTAACGGTACAGTTGGAGCAGGGTCTTCAAGTCTCGCAAGGGGGTGATCCGGGAAGGGAAGGGGATGACCTTCACGGGAATGCCGTCGGCCGTGACGGTGTCCTGCCGGATCAGGGTGCCCGGGTGCGTGACCGCATAGGTGCGATATCCCTGGTCCCGCAGGTAACGGATCATGTTGCGCGCGTGAACTTGCAGACCCAGATCGAAATTCGCGAGGTGGACGACTTTGATGCTTCTCATTTGCAGTCCTTTTGGGCAGCAGCTCGGACCGGGTGCCGAGGTTCCTCTTCAGTGCGTCTGGCGGATCCCTGCCGCCGGAGCCGGAGCGGTCAAGAGATGTAGCCGAGACTGCGGAGCCGGTCTTCGACCAGCGCCTTCTCATCCAGGGTGAAGACATGTTCCGAGCCCGCAGTCGCGGCCTTCGGCTCCTCATAGCGCAGAGGCCTCTCCTTCAGGATCCCGGGGAGGTAGGCCTTCTCCAGGACCCGACCGTCCAGGTCGGCAGGGATGGGCAGGTCCAGGAGGTGGAGGAGGGTGGGCAGGAGGTCGATGAGCCTGGCGCCCTCGATGGCCGCGCCCCTCGGGAAAGCCGGACCGAGGGCGAGGAAGAGGCCCCGCATGGAATGGGCGCCGCTGAACTCCACCTGGATGTCCGTCATGAGATCGTTGTGAATTCCGATGCCTCCGAAGTCTCCATACCGGTCCCGGTGCCACTCTATGTAGAGATCCGGGACAAGAGGGTTCATGAGGTCCGCCCCGAGCTCCTCCTTGCGGAGGACGCGGGCGACCATCGGTTCGCCGGTGAGAGGCTCTGTCAGCTCCCGAACGGCTCCGATGATGCGCTGGACCACGGCCTCGAAATCGGCGGGGTCGACGCAACCCTGCTCTTCTCTACCCTTGAGGTTGACATAGACCTGGCCCACGCCGCCGAACGGGAAGGCGGCCGACCTGGACCAGTCGATGGCGGAGCCCAGGGAAACGCGGTGGTTCGCCCGGATCCTCAGATCCTGGGGGACGAGCTTGCGGATGAGGTTCCGCAGGCGCGCCCTGGAGAGCAGGCCCATGAGGTTGGACGGGGTCAGACCCAGTCGAAACAGCCCCCTGCGCAGGGAGATCCGCCAATCGTTGCGGAAGTGCAGGAGGCCTCTTTCGAGAAACAGATTGTCGAGAAAGACGTGGCGCCAGTAGCCGCAGGAGCCGTGATCGGACATGAGGAGCAGCGTGTCGTTGCGGTCCAGCTTCTCCCAGATGCGGCGGATCATGTCGTCCATGAGCCGGTAATGGTCGAGCAGGACCTTCCCGTAGGCGGCGGCGGCGCGGGCGCGGTAGGCCGGATGCCCCGGGTCCTGACAGCGCCAGAAGGCATGGGAGAGGATGTCGGTCCCGCGAAAGACGACCATGAAGAGATCCCAGTCCCTCTCCTTCATGAGACACAGGACGGCCTCGCCACGCTTCTTTTCGACGTTCTCGACCGCTTCGACGAAGCCGTTCTCGAGCCCCCTCCTGTACTTCTGCGTCCGTTCCACCTCATAGTCGAACCTCGAGAGGAGCTCTGTGCGGAGCTCTGCGGGATAGGTGAAGGCGCTCGCGCGGCTCGGCGTCTCCAGTCCCGTGACGATGAACCCGTTGACGGGCTGGGGGGGGTAAGTGCAGGGGACATTGACCATGCCGACCTTGAGCCCGTGCCGGGAGAGGAGGACCGGGAGGGTGTCCCCGAAGATGCGGGTCCGGTCGAACGGCTCGAAGGCGCAGGTCCCGACCCTTCTGACCCAGGAGAAGACGCCGTGCGAAGCAGGCCTCTTTCCGGTCTGGAACGACACCCACGCCGGCGTCGTCAGAGGGGGAACGACGGACTGCAGCTGGCCTCTAACCCCGTTCTCGAGGAGCCTCGCGAAGGTCGGCAGACGGCCCTCGGACACCCAAGGGTCGATGAGATCGTAGGTGGCGCCGTCCAGGCCTACGACAAAGATTCTTCCGTGCGGGGAACGGCCCATTCCAGGTTCCTTTGCGTCGGGGCTTCCGCGTACTTCTCGATGATTTCCTTGCCGCAGCTGCAGTTGGGCACGATCTCGTTGAGCTTGCGAATGATCCCCACCTCGTTGCGGTCGAACACCATCCTCTCGATCTCCAGGATCTCCTTTTCGATCCAGTCGAAATCGAAGCACAGACCGTTGGCCATGAAAATCTGGCGGGAAGCCGTGGGGACCGGCGTCTCGTTGTTGTCGAACAGCTCTTCGTAGAGCTTCTCTCCGGGGCGCAGGCCCGTGAAGACGATCGGGACGTCATGCTCGGAACGTCCTGCCAGGCGAACGAGCCGTTTCGCGATCTCCACGATCTTGACCGGTCGGCCCATGTTGAGCACGAAGATCTCGCCGCCGTGCCCCATCGCGCTTGCTTGGAGCACGAGCTGGCATGCCTCCGGAATGGTCATGAAGAAGCGCACGATGTCCGGGTGTGTCACCGTGACCGGCCCCCCTTCGCGGATCTGCTCCATGAACCGGGGGATCACGCTGCCGGCGCTGTTCAGGACGTTGCCGAACCTCACGGTGATGAACTTCGTGGGGCCCCGCTGACTGAGCGTCTGCACGTACATCTCGGCCAGCCGCTTGCTGGCTCCCATGACGTTGGTCGGGTTCACGGCCTTGTCGGTGGAGATCATGATGAACTTGCGGACGCCATGTTCGCAGGCCGCCCGGGCGACGTGCCGGGTCCCGAGGATGTTGTTGTAGCCGGCTTCGATCGGGTTCAGCTCCACGACCGGCACGTGCTTGTAGGCGGCACAGTGGAAGACGATGTCGGCGCGGACTTCCCCCAGGAGGCGGGAAAATCCGTGCGCGTCGCTGATCGTGCCCAGCACGGTCCGGACCGGCTGAAAGGGGTAGCGCTCCGACAGTTCGAGCTGGATGCTGTAGAGATTCCCTTCGTAGCGATCGTAGAGCACGATGAGCTCGGGCTTGAAGCGCGCCATCTGCAGGCACAGCTCTCTGCCGATGGACCCTCCCGCTCCGGTCACGAGAATCCTGCTGCCCTTGAGGTGCTGGCCGACGGCCGACTCGTCGAGCTGAGCGGGATCGCGGTCGAGCAGGTCCTCGATGTGGAGGTCGCGGATGAAACGGCCGTTTCCGTTCTGGCTGAACACGTTGTCGAGCGGGGGCAGGATCTTGAAGCTCAAGGGCAGGTCGCCGGAGGCATCGAGCAGGTAGTTCATCACCTGATTCGAGGGCTCTCTGGAACAGAAGACCACTTCCTGTACGCCGTTCCTGCGGATGAGCCTGGGAATACCCTCGAGTTGGCTCCAGACCGGCACGCCGTTGATCCGGATGCCATGGTGCACCAGGCTCTGGTCCAGGCATGCGATCGGGAAGAACTGCCCGCTCGTGCTCCTCTTGAGGTAGTTGATGATCAGCTCCAGGTCGGGAAGGTCCCCCACGAACAGACTGCGCTTGAAAGTCCCCCTCGGGTAGAGGGACTGGCCCCACAAACGGGAGACCATGCGCAGGCCTCCGATCAGGCACATCACGAGTAGCCAGTCGATCAGGATGATGCTCAGAGGCAGGTGCCACGCGCTGAGGAGCGGCTTGAGGGGCAGCAAGAGGAGCGATCCGAGCGTGATGGCCTTGGCCAGAGTGACCAGGTCGTAGAAGGAGACGCGCCGGACCATCCCCTGGAAAGCCCGAAAGAGCAGAAAGGCGGCGGTGCGAACGGTCACGGTCAGCGCGATCACGAGCGGAAGGGTCGCGCTGTAGAGCTCCGGGATCTCCCACTCGAAGCGGAGCAGGAACGCCCAGTACATGGAAAGAGCGAAGAGCATCATGTGGACCGGGAGGATCAGGACCAAGCGATACTTCACGAACGGCGAAGAGAGCGCCCAATCGTGAGGGCCCCTTGTCAGCAGCCTGCCCTGGAAACCGGCCATCGCCTACCTCTTGAATCGATCCACGAGTTCCGTCACGGCTTCCGCCACTTCGACCGTCTCTTCGTCCGTCATCCTGGGATAGATCGGAAGGGAGACGCACTTCGCGTAAAAATCTTCTGCTACCGGAAAGGCGCCGGGTCGGTAGCCGAAATGGTTCTGATAGAACGGATGCAGATGGAGGGGAATGAAATGAACGCTGGAGCCGATGTTGCAGCCCTTCAGCTCCTCGATAAACCGCGCCCTGTCGATGCTGAGCCTCTCGAGATCGAGCAGGATCGGATACAAATGCCAGGCGTGCCGCATGGCTCCATGCGGCGTGCCGCAGGAAGTGCGCGTGCTCTCGGGGAGATCGATCCCGGGGCATCCGGAAAACGCGTCCGTGTAGCGCCGGGCAACCGCTTCTCGCCGCCGCAGGAAGTCGTCGCACTTGCGGAGCTGTTGGATGCCGAGCGAAGAAGCGATGTCCGACAGGTTGTACTTGTACCCCAGGCGGGCGATTTCGTAGTACCAGCTGCCGCCCTTGGCATAGCGCTTCCAGGCGTCCTGGGTGATCCCGTGCAGGCTCATCATGCGCATCGCGGACGCCCAATCCTGATTGGCCGTGGTGAGCATGCCTCCTTCGCCGGTCGTGATCGTCTTGGTCGCATAGAAACTGAAGGCGGTCACGTCGGCAAGGGTGCCGACCATGCGGCCTTTGTAAAAGGTGGGAAGGGCGTGGGCCGCGTCGTCGATCACCGCCACCCGGTAGCGCTTGGAAAGATCCATGAGCGGATCCATGTCGCAGGGATAACCGCCGTAGTGGACCGGGAGGATCGCGCGAATCGTACGGCCCTCACGGCCGGCTCGAAGCACGGCCTCCACCGCCTCGACGTCGATCGTCAGCGTCCGGGGATTGACGTCGACGAAGCGTGGAATCCCGCCGAGGTAACAGACGACTTCGGCGCTTGCGGCAAACGTCAAGGTGGGGACGATGACTTCCTCCCCGGCCCGCAGACCCATGGCAGCAAGAGCCAGATGGAGGGCTGCCGTGCCCGAGCTTACGGCAACCGCATAACGTGCGCCGGTGTAACGGCAGAAGTCGTCTTCGAATCGGGCGGTCTTGGAGCCGGTGGTGAGCCAGCCCGAGCGAAGGGTGTCGACGACTTCCGCGACCTCCTCCTCGCCGATGGAAGGGATGTGGAAAGGCAGATAGACAGATCTCAAGCAGCACCTCGTTCTACTGAAGTCCCCATTCAACCCCAGACCAGGTTTTCAGCAATATATATGCCGTGCGGCAAATGGGAGGGCATTCCAGGTTGGTGGCGGTAAACTGCGAGCTACAACTAGGGATTTGCAGTCGATCTGAATCGCCCCCCGCACGCGTGTCTGACTTAACCATTTGATGCAGAATTCGAAATCCAGGTAGCTCTATTTTCTTTAATCGAGGCATAATATTATCTCGCGCGGCCCGCACCAGGCGCAGCATGCGTTTGTCCCGAACCACATTCTGAGCAAACATTTTCACAAATTCGAAAAAAGGTTTCATTGTTCTTGTTCCGCATGTGCGAATCGTACATCGGGCCGGAGGCGTTCCTGCCCTCGCGCCCCTCGCTCGACTGCAACTGTTGACTGGTTTCCCCGGAGATGCTTTTCTGGATGGCCCGCCGGGGACGCTCCGGTGCGTTTGCAGGGGGACACAAGGGAACAGGGAGGCCTTGTTGCTGAAGAAAAGACTGCTGCTCGGAAACGAAGCGATCGCGCGCGGGCTCATCGAGAACGGATGCAGCGTGGCGACGAGCTATCCGGGCACGCCGGCGTCGGAGATCCTCGCCTCCGTGGCGCAGTGGCGGGCCGCGGCCCAAGGCTCCGTGCATGTTCAGTGGGCGATCAACGAGAAGGTCGCCTTCGAGATCGCCTACGCGGCCGCCATGGCTGGCCGGCGTGCGGCTGTGAGCATGAAGCAGGTGGGCCTGAACGTCGCCTCGGATCCTTTGATGAGCTCTGCCTATATGGGTACAAAGGGCGGCTTCATCGTCATTGCAGCGGACGACCCCGGCCCCCATTCCTCGCAGACGGAGCAGGACAGCCGGATGATGGCGATGCTGGCCAGGGTGCCGGTTCTCGATCCTGCCTCGCCCGGTCAGGCGAAGGAAATGATCGCACTGGCGTATGGCCTCTCGGAGGCTTTCGAGATCCCGGTCATGGTCCGGCCGACCACCCGGGTGTGCCACGCGCGGCAGGACGTCGCATTGAAGGAGACTGTCGGCTCGGCCCGGCCCGTGAGCTTCGACCGGGACCCCCGGCGCTGGGCTGCCACGCCCGGCTACCGTGCGGTGCTGCACCGGCGGCTGGAGGAGAAGCTCACCCGGATCGGAGCTTATCGGCGCACGGCTCCGGTGCGTTTGAACCCGCGCGCCAAAGGGGACAGGGCGGTGGTGGCTGCGGGCGTGGCCGCCGCGCATGCGACCGAGGCTCTGAAAGAGCTGGGACTTTGGAAAGAGCTGCCCCTGTATCAGGTCCTGCAGCCCTATCCGCTGCACGAAGCGTTCGTCTCTCACCTGCTGCGGTCGTATGCAGACATTCTGGTGCTGGAGGAGACCTCGGGTGTCATCGAGATGCAGATCGCGGACCGCGGTCGGGTCCGCGGAAAGCTGACCCGGGCCGTGTCCCGGGTCGGCGAGATCCTTCCGGGAGCGGTCTTCGAGACGATCGGCGCCTTCGGCGGCCGGCGGGTGGAATCGAGGGTTGAACCCTCTCCCGGCGGGAGGCGGCCCACCCTGTGCCCCGGATGCCCGCACCGAGCGGCCTTCTTCGCGATCAAGAGGGCTGCGCCGAAGGCCCTCTACACCAGCGACATCGGCTGCTATACGCTCGGGCTGAACCTGGGGGCGGTCGATACGGTGCTGTGCATGGGAGCCGCCATCGGTCAGGCGGAGGGTTTCTATCAGGCATTCAAGCACGAGAAGAAGCGGCCCGACATCGTTGCCACCATCGGCGACTCCACCTTCTTTCATGCCGGGATCCCGGCTCTGGTGGATGCCGTGGTTCAGCAGGTGCGCCTGGTGCTGGTCATTCTGGACAACGGCACCACGGCCATGACCGGCAACCAGCCCACTCCCGCCTCGGGCTTCGGAGCCGGCGGCGAGCCCCTGACATGCGTGTCCCTCGAGCAGGTCGTGCGCGGCTGCGGCGTGCGGTTCTGTCGTGTGGGCGACCCGTACAAGGTGAAGAATTTCACGGCCCTGATCCGGGAGGCCCTCCGGCACGGCCGCGAGCAGGGCCCGGCGGTGGTGATCGCCAGGCGTCCCTGCCCGTTGGCGGGCGGCCGCGGGGGGAGGTCCGGGGGCCGCGCGCAGGCGGCCGTGGACGAGGGCTGCAACGGCTGCGGCTACTGCCTGGAGCAGTTCGAATGTCCGGCGCTCTCGCTGCGGGCAGGGACCGACAGAGTCGGGGTGGACAGAGAACTTTGCACCGGGTGCGGCGTGTGCGTGGAGGTCTGCCCGAAGGGACACATTCGGATGGATGCGGGCGCTCGCAGGGCGCGGGCCATGGACGACCCGAGTCAAGTCCTGAGGAATGAGGCGTAATCGGGAGTCACCGTGGACCCCGGCCTGCGCCGGGGCAGGCTCTCTCGCCTCCATTCCTCATGAGCGCAACGCCGCAGATGGCCGTTTATCGACAGTCTCTCATGCGGGGGTGGAGTTGAAGCAGCAAATCCTCGTGGGCGGCATCGGGGGCCAGGGGGTCCTGTTCGTGACCGGGCTCCTGGCGGAGGCCGCGATCCGGAGAGGATTTCCGGTTTTGGCGAGCGAGACCCACGGGATGGCGCAACGAGGCGGCGCAGTTGTCAGCCATTTGAAAGTCGGGCGCTTCTTCAGCCCCATGATCCGGCCCTTGCAGGCCGACGGGCTCCTGGCTCTGGTGCCCGAGAGCGTTGCGCAGCAGGCACCCTACATCAAACCGGATGGCTGGATCGTTGCCAATCAGGCGGGCCCCGCGGGGGGCCAGAAGGGAAGGGCCGTCTTCGCCTTGGATGCCGCGCGAGTGGCACGGGAGGTGGGGAGCCCCAAGTCCGTCAACCTCGTTCTCGTCGGGTATGCGGTTGCCAGGCTGTCTGAGATGCGCAAGCCTGGCAGGCGCATGTTCTGTTCTCTGGAGGACCTCGAAGAGGTCGTGAGGGAGCGTCTGGCAGGGCGAAAGGACCTGCTGGAGGCGTGTCTTCGTGCGCTCGAAGCCGGCTACCGGGCTCGGTGAGACCGGCCGTGGAGTCCCCGTCATGAGGTTCATCCCTCCCGATCTGCCCAAGGAAAGACTGGAAACGATACAACTGGAGGGACTGCGCTGGACGGTGCGCCACGCCTACCGGAACTCACCGTCCTACAGGGCGAAGTTCGATGAGGCCGGGGTGCATCCGGAGACGATCCGGTCGCTGGACGATCTCACCAGGCTGCCCTTCACGGACAAGGACGATCTCCTGGAGGGATACCCGTTTCCGTTCCGCTCCGTTCCCTTTGAGAAGATCGTGCGGATTCACGCCTCCTCGGGCACCACGGGGAAGCGCAAGGTGCTCTGCTACACGGCCCGGGACGTCGAAGTCTGGGCGGACCTGTTCGCCAGGTGCTATGAAATGGCAGGTCTGAAGCGGGAGGACCGCGTGCAGATCGCGGTCGGTTACGGGCTCTGGACGGCCGGGGCCGGGTTCCAGGCCGGCTGCGAGCGATTCGGCGCGGTCGCGGTCCCTGTGGGCCCTGCGAACACGGACATGCATTGCGAGATGATGGTGGACCTGGAGACGACGGTCTTTTGCTCCACGGCGTCCATGGCCCTGCTGATGGCGGAGGAAGTCCACAGGCGCGGGCTCGCGCCGCGCATCCGGCTGAAGAAGATCATCCTCGGTGCAGAGCGGCACAGCGAATCTCAGCGGGCGCGGATTCGGGAGCTGATGGGGTTGGAGGAGGTCTACGATATCTACGGCCTGACCGAGCTCTATGGCCCCGGCACGGGTCTGGACTGCCGGCTCCACGCGGGCATTCATTACTGGGCGGATCACTTCCTCTTCGAGATCGTGGACCCGGTTACCTTGCTGCCGGTTCCCGCGGGGCGGGAAGGGGAGCTGGTGGTGACCACCCTGCGCAAGGAGGGGACCCCCATGATCCGGTATCGCACGCATGACGTGACGCGCTTCCTGGAAGGCGAGTGCCCGTGCGGGGTTCCCTTCCCAAAGCACGACCGGATCCTGGGCCGCACCGATGACATGTTCATCTATAGAGCGGTCAACATCTATCCGAGCCAGATCGACCACGTCCTGAGCTCGATAGCGGGCCTCGGCAGCGAATACCAGATCCATCTGAGGCACGAAGAGAGCGGCCGGGACCGGATGCTCGTGCGGGTGGAACGGGCCATGGACGCGAACCGCGGCGATGACGCTCACCTGAGCGGGATCGTTGCCGCCGAGATACGTCACAAGATACTGGTCCGGAGCGACGTCGAGATCGTGGATTACGGCTCCCTGCCTCGCACCGAGCGCAAGAGCCGGCGGGTGTTCGACTCCCGCGAGCCGTCACCGACGAGCTACTGACCGGTCATTTTTAAGTGCCAAGTTCCCCGAAGATCCCACCTGAGGTCCAACGCTCCTTCGCGCACGCCGTTACGTTCAACATCCATGAGTTCCTGTAGACAGGTTTTCGCGAGCGCCCGAAAAGGTTTGACGTGATGCGTCAAATCGGATCTAATTTTTGGATTGACACACCTGACCCGGTGCAATAGCATAATATAATGTAAATGACCGGTCAGTATAGAGGGGCGCATGAAAGAGAAAGTGAGAAGGGAGATCCGTGAGGTCATCACCAGGGCCGAGCCTCACAAGGACGTTTTCATCCTGAGGCCCCTGAAGCAGATCCTGAAGAAGGAGCTGTCCCTCGGGGAAGATCCGGAGGACGCGGAGGAGATCATCAAGGACTTCCTCGAGGAGGTGACCGACGCCTATGAGGCCTCCAAGCTCCGGTCCAAGAGCCTCCTCAGGGAGCTCTTCATGGAGAGCATCGAGCTCGGAAAGAAGATGGGCGTGGAAAGTGGAGAGTTGGCCAGAGAGCTCCTCTATTTCAGCCTCCGCGACTCCGAAGCGGACCGGGGAAAGAGGGCTCGCAAGACCCAGGACAAGCGCGAGCGCATCCTCCAGGCGGCCCTGAAGGTCATTTCGGAAAACGGGTATCAAACAGCCACCATGGAGATGATCGCCGAGGGTGCAGGGGTCTCCAAGGGGCTGGTCTACAGGTACTACGAATCGAAGGAAGCCCTGGTCCAGGAGCTGGTCGATTCCATGTTCGACCGCCTGGCGCAGCAGGTGAACGACAGCGTCCACCAGGACCTGGATGCACTGGACCTCATCCAGCTGCACGTGCGGAACTACCTCGAGTTCATCGAGCGCAACAAAGAATTCTATACCATGATGCTGAACGCCAGGAACATCATGGGGCCCGCGGACCGGGCCCATTACTACACGCGCGTCCTGGAGCACGCTCCGGGGATGAAGCACAAGATCGTCGAGGCCGCCCAGCAGGGCAAGATCAAGTTCACGAGCTTCTTCACGGTGTACTACGGCGTCATGGGATTCCTGGACGGCGTGATCCACAAGTGGCTTCGATCGAACTGCTCTTACTCCCTCGTGAACGAGATTCCCGTCATATTGGAGACGCTGTTCTACGGCATGGTGACCGACGAATACGCGAGCAAACACCGCGTGCCGTACATGGAGTGGGCCAAGGCGGCTCTGCCGCCCGCGGCCGAAAAGCTGGAACCGGAGGGGGCATCGGACGCGGTTGCAGCCGTTGCACCGTCGGCGGCCGAGGAAGCCCAGGTGATATCGGAGCATCCGGAGAATCCAAACCCATCCCCTTTGCGGAGGTGAGACATGAGTTGGACGACGAACCCTGCGGACGGCTTTGCCTTGATGGAAGACAACGAGCTCCTGATCGGGCAGTTGTACCGGCAGTACGCAGTGAAGCTGCCCCGGCAGGTCCGTCTGTGGTCTGGCCTGGCTCGGGACGAGATACAGCACGCGTGGCTGCTGAGAAGACTCCGGTCCAGGCTGCCTGCGCAGAGACGGCATGACGACCGGGACGGGATCGACGCGGGAAGTCTCTGCACCTTCAGGGATTTCATGAAGGGCCTGCTGTACAGCACGCTCGAGAAGGACCCGGCCTCCGAGTCAGCCATCCATTCGGCCCTGTACATTCAATGGTCGCTCTTGGAGCAGGACTTTTTTCAGATGAGCGACGAAGACCCGGAGGAGGTGCGCACGGTCATGCAGACGCTGAGCGCCGGCACACGCAGACACCGGGGCAGGCTGCTCCGGGCCCTGGCGAGAAACCGGAAAGATTCTCGCGAGGCACGAGTCGGGGAGGACGAAGCCGTCGCGGCTGAAAGGGGCTTCGTCCTGCCGCGGTCCTGTGTGGAATTCAATCACCTGGTTTTTTTTCCGCTGGAGGCCTGAGGGAGACCGGCTCAGCGGGATTCACAGGATTCCAGGATCTGGAGGAGGATGGGATTCACGAGCTCCAGCAGCTCGATGTCCTCGGAATCATCGCTCGTCCCCTGGAAGAGATTGATGCGGATCTTGTTGATGACCTCGCCGGTAGCCTCGACCAACTGCTCCTCTGTCATGGGCATCCGGTGGGTGTAGTGCGCCGAGAAATCGGAGAAGATGCCGCGGAGCCGCAGGCTTCGGGTGTCGATGACAGGCTTGGCGAAGCGCGCTCCCTTGCGGCACGCCAGCTTGTGGAGCCTTTGGCGGTTATCCTTCAAGACCTGGAGTACGTTCGACCGTTTTGCGGCGAAATACTCCAGTACCTTCTCCCGGTCCGCGTAAATCTCGCGGAAGGGGATTCCGGTCTGGGTTCTCTGTCGCTGAGCGGCCGCGACCAAAGCGATCCAGGCGTAAAAAAACCTGTCGAAGGGATCCTCGGCCTTCCTCGCCTTTTCCAGCCATCTCTGGACAAAATCCCGACGCCTCCCCAAAGCCATTCCGAGCTCTCCTCCGTGCAGCCTGTCTGGCGCTGATATCCTCCGCGATTCAGTCCGTCTTTTCAATGCCGAACGGAGCGATCGCTGCCGAGCCCCCGGCCCCGCGGCTGTCCTCGGGAAAAAGCCGGCGGATTGCGAACGGGATATTGACACATTGCGTCAAGGGATTTATATTCTCTTTGTTCCATTATCCTCGTACGGACATTCAAGAAGGAGGTTGAGAAGATGCGCACCAACGGCGATGCTCTGAAGCCCCTTGGGTCCGAGTTGCTCGATGGCTGGAGGGTCCTGCGGTCCTGGGCCGAGCGAACCTGGTCACGGGAAATGATCGCGGAGGCCGGCCTCGTGGGTTCCACCCTCGCGCTCTGCGCCTTTGTGCTGTACTGCCTCGGGCAGGGGTTGAGTCAGCAGGTTCTGATCGGCTTCTGAGTCTGCGAGCGGTCGGATCGCAGCCTCTTGCCGCTCCCAAGCCGAGAAGATCACGCGCACAGTGCAAAGCTTAAGCAACGCTCGTTCCTTCTGGCTGCGGACAGGCAACTGACGAGCGGCAACTCAGGCCAGGCGAGCCGAGCGCAGGAGATGGGCGTCTTTCAACAGCCTCTCAGGATCAGTACGAGAGGTCCAACGTGAGGAAGAGGTCGTGATAGCCCCTGTAGCGAAGCTCGGAGTCCACCCGGGGCTCCAGCAGATCCTGAAACAGGGAATGCTGCCCCATGACGGAAAGCCGCATCAAGTCCGTGAGACGATAGCGGAAGGCGAAGCTCATGCCCACAGAGGGCGCCGTTTCCTGAGAGGGGATGACGGGGTAGAAGGAGAGACCCTGAGGGTCCCCGTACTGGAAGGACATCTGCAAGTCGTACCTGCGGGCCTGGGAGATCATGTGAGCTTCCAAACCGAACACCCCGGGAAAGCTCATGCGGTCTCGGATCTCCTCGGCGTAGTCGAAATAAGTGACCGACGGTGTGATGCGGAGCCACCGGAACAAGCCGATGTCGCTTGCAATGCGCAATCCGCTTCGCGTGACCCCGTAGAGGTCCCCCCCGGCCAGGGACGGCTCGGCTGAATCGAGACGTGGCGAAACCGAGCCGGTGGCGCTCTCCAGGTGGGACCGTTCCCACAGCGCGCTCAACGTGAGATTCCAGACGTGATCGAGGAGAATCTGGTTGTAACCGACCTCGAGTGAGAAGGGTTTGCCCTTGGACGCGCGGCCAGGGCCGATTCCCAGGCCGCGGCCGCTGCGCGGATCCTCCCAGCCCAGCCCATAGTCGAGGCGCTCATCCTCCAGCAGCCCCTCGAACTGCAAGAGAATCTGGCTGCTCTCGTTCAGGGAATACTCGAGCAGGCCTTCGGTGGCGAGTACGTCGTCGTCCGCCGTATCGAGCTCGGCGAGTCTCCTTGCACCCACAAAAGTCTTCTTGTAATAGGGGCTGTTCAGGCTGGAAATGATGACGCCCCTCTTGCGGCTGGCATGAACGAAATTGCCTTCCGAAAGGTAGATTCCCACGTGGTCGATCCGCTTCTTGCGTGCGAAGAAGACTAGATCGCCAGGCTGCAAGTCGGTGTGCGAAATGGGTTTCAGGAAGGGCAGCTTGTACTGCTGGGAAGCTTGGTGGGGAAGATCAACCTTGAATACGCTGGAGTAGATCTGTTTGGACAGGCCGGAACAGTCGATCCCGTTGGCACAGGTCCCGCCCCTGCGATAGGGCGCGCCAAGGTAGGCTTTCGTCCCGTGAAGGAGCGC
This sequence comes from bacterium, assembly GCA_040756235.1. Classification (GTDB taxonomy): domain Bacteria; phylum Desulfobacterota; class DSWW01; order DSWW01; family DSWW01; genus JBFLZG01. The sequence continues at coordinate 139,483 of JBFLZG010000062.1, forward strand.
TTCGTCGAATCCGGTATCGGCACCCGGATCGGCTACCGGAACAGAGGCCTGCTTCTCGCCCGACGCCTCCTGGCCGCCTGACAGCACGAGCAGGAAGCAGCCGACGCAGAGGATAGCCAAGCTCAACCGGTGCATGTGGGCGTGGTCCGTTCCCGATTTCATCCAGCCAGCAGGGCCGTGACATGGGTTTCTGCACTTCTGTGCAAAGGTCAGGCCAGGTCCAAGGTCTGTTTCCTCGGGAGCTGACCCGGGTCAAAGTCGCAAAACACGTGTGTAGCAACTAATATTATTCGATACCACAGGAAATCGCGTTTGTAAACCCAAAAACTTGAAATGGGCTTTCTTTTTGGCCGATGGCGGTGCGGCCGCGATCCGCTCCATGCATCGTCTTTTCGGCATCCTGGGTGAAATTCTGAAAGGCTCCTGCCTGTTTCAGGCTCAGCCTCAAAGCACAATTTCGTTACACCAGCCCCGGAGATGCCGAACAGCGGGGCTCTGCCATCGTGCGCCGCGCCGGCTTGTCTCGAGAGACAGATTCGAGTCCCCGGAAGACAAGATTGGCCTCCTCGGACTCAGGAAGCGGCGGGTTGAGAACCGAAGAGCCTCTGAAAGACCGCGATGTCTCCGGAGAAGGTCAGGACCTTGGATACGATCAAGCTCCGGAACGTCTGCTCATCCGCCTCACCGCCGGCCATCGAGAGGATCAGGTCGTTGAAATCCCGGGCTTCCAGATACAGGATCAGGTCGGTCTTTTCGGTCTCTCCCTCGACGACCTCGACCTTGTCCCGGTCGGCCACCAGGCTGTAGGTTCCCCCGCCTCTGCCGCTCAGCTCGAAACGCACCACGGCCGGGCGATCGAGGGAGAGTGTCTTTGGATCGATGGAGTCTGCCATCTCCTGAATGATCCAGCTGCTCGGAAGGGCCGGGTCCCAGATGACCCAGAGGAGGCCTGCGGCCAGAATGACGGCTCCGATGATCTCGCCCCGGTTCCGCATCCGTCTCTTCATGCTTGGCTCCTGTGCTGATGCCTTGTCGCGGGCAGCCACGCCTGCCTCGGGGCCGGTCAGGAAGGCCTACCCTCTGCCTTTGCTCCGGTCGTGTACCTCTTAATGCATTTTCAGGACGATGTCAAAGGCTTTCCTTGGGCTCCAAACAGCATTCCTCCGACTCCGCCGCCGGGGGGGGCGATAGCCGAAGCTTCTGGTGTTTCGGCACCTGGGTGTGCTAGCTTCCGGGCGTGACACCGTCGCCGGACGCCTGCAAGCGTTTGCGCGGGGGCCGCGGGCCCGCCTTCGGCCGCAAACTCTCCTCAGAGGGCCCCAGACCGGAAGCAAGCCGTACGAGAAAGGAGCGTCGCCATGACCGTGATCCGGATGAACGACTGGCCGCCCTATTCGCCCATCGACGTGAATCGCCGCAGGTGCGCCGTGGAGGCCGCCAAGCTCATGGCCAATGCGGCGCAGACCGCACCCAACGCCGGAGGCGTGACCCAGGTCGAGGCCACGATCCTCTACGGCATGGAGGAGCAGGAGCAGCTCGCCCGAAAGATGGAGGAGCTGGCGTGGCAGGTCGACGGCAAGTCGATCTCCCGCTGGTTCAAGTACGAAGCCGTGATGGTGCGCGAATCCGACGTGGTGTTGATCCTGGGCGACTTCCGGGCCAAGGACTCGCCCATGGACGCCGAGTGCGGCTTCTGCAGCGGAACGGGAAATTGCAGCTTCCTCTACGAGCACAGGCCCCACATCAACGGTCTGATTGACCCGACCAAGCGGGACTTCGACACCCTCGTGGACGGGCCCTTGTGCGGCGTGCGGGTCCACGATTTCGGCTACGCCGTGGGCTCGGCCCTGTTCATGGCGAACCGGCTCATGGTGGACGCGAGGTCGTTCTGGACCGTCGGGGTGGCGGCCCAGCGGCTGGGCTACAATCCGGACTCTGCGATGCAGGTGGGGGTCCTCATCGCGGCGCTCGCCAAGAACCCCTATGTGGACGTGAATACGGATTACCACGTGGTGAACCTGCAGAAGCTGATCGATGCGAACCGCAAGCTCTACGCCCTCTATCGCCAGGCGGGCGGCGATTACCGGTTCAGGGATCCGGGTTTCGAGGCGGAAAAGCAGGCACGGAAGCTGGAGAAGGATTCTTCCGGAGAGGAGGAATAGCCATGGTCGAGATGCGTGTCCTGGACGGAGAGAAATTCGCACACGGAAAGCTGCTCGATGTGGCGGCGTCGTGCGTTCATGCCATCCACAAGGCGCCGCAGGTCAGCGGCCGGGTGAAGGTGCGGACCCTGATCCTGACCGGAAAGGTCCTGGAATACATGTTCGAGGCCCAGGGGATCCTGGGGCGGGTGGCCGTCTTCAACATCCTGAGCGGCGCCAGCTGGCAGCGCACCTATTACGCGGACGAGCCGCCGGTGCTGCTCCTGATCGGAGCGGAGAACCTGTCGCGCTCCGAGCTCAACTGGGACTGCGGTGCTTGCGGGTTCAAGACTTGCGCAGAGATGAATCGCTACCACGCGCAGCGCAAGGACAAGGGCAACGCGGTCGCCAGGATGATGATGCAGGGGCCGGTCTGCATGTGGAAGCTCTTCGACTTCGGCGTCGTGTGCGACTGGGCCTGCGCCGCCTGCTGGCAGATGAACGTGACCAACCGCATCGAAGCCGCTTCGGGCATGTGCGCCAGGGCGATCGGGTTCCTGGAAGACTGCGACGTAGTGTACGGTCTGCCGATCGGGCCGATGCAGGACCTGTACTGGTACTCCCGCGACTTCATTGGCGAAATGGATCACGAACTGTGGCTGGAGCACGCCCAGGTCAACTACCCCACGCACTGGTCGGTGTTCCCCGGGCACGGCCGGCCCACCATCAAGTACGGACAGAAGTGGTGGGAAAGTCAGAGGGAGCGGCAGCTCAAGCCGTTCGATCACGAGGGCCATCTGCAGATCGCGGAAGAGTGTTTGCAGGAAGTCGCGGCCCTTCGGGAGCGGACACGGAAGTTCCTGGACGAGAACGGCATCCGGCTGGATTCGCCGGAAGCCTCCTCGAAGTAGCATGCGGCGGGCCGCGGGGAAACCTGCCGGCCGCCTGCTCGCATCCAGTGATGAGTGCGGCCGCTTCCGGCGTATGGTGAGATATCAGCCAAAAAGGGAGAGGTCGAAAGCAGCGAGCACTCTCCCCTTTGACTTTTGCCCTTGACCTTTCTCGAGCAGGAGCGAGGGCATGGCCGACCTGGTTTGTGACGCAGTCGTGGTCGGGGCAGGGCCAGCGGGTTCAGCCGCTGCTCGTGCCCTGGTTGCGGGGGGCATGAAGACCCTGCTGATCGAGAAGAGGAGCCTCCCCCGTCCGAAGATCTGCTCCGGCCTGCTGTCGCAGTGGACGGTCCATTTCATCCACCGGAAGTTCGGAGTCATCCCGCCCGAAGTCTACACTTCGGTTCCCTTTCTGGACGGAATTGCCTTAAGCTTTCCCTCTTTGCCCGATCCCGTGGTGCTGCGGTCCAAGGGCCCGATTCCCTACGTCCGGAGAGATCGCTTCGACCAGTTTCTGGCGCGGGCCGGCCGCGCCGAGATCCGGGACGGCCTGCGCATGGTTCGCGTCGCGGCCGATGGGGACGGCTTCGAGCTGGCTTGCGAGCGCAGGCGCAAGGACGGAAGGCTGAGCCGGACGAACGTACGGGCCGCCTATCTGGTCGGCGCCGACGGCTCCAATTCCCGGACCGTTCGGTGCGTGCTGCCCGAGGCCTACAGAGGAGCGATCTGGGCGACCGGCGTGCAGATGCACCTCTCGGGGAAGGTCCGGCTGGACCCGCTGTACTTTCACACCTTCTTCCACCTCGGGATCGGCTTCTACGCGTGGGCCAACCTGAAGGACGGGCAGATCGTTGCGGGCTCCGCAGGGATCGGCAGGAACAAGGCCCTGGGTTACTTCCGGAGTTTTCTCTCCCTCCTGGAGAGGGAGTACGCGCTCGAGAACCGGGGGGCCGTGAAAACGGAAGGGATGGCCGGCTACCTGCTGGCTCCGTTGAACCGCTTCGTGCTTGGTAAGGGGAACCTGGTGATCGCGGGCGATGCAGCCGGGTTCATGCACAGCGGGGGCGAGGGAATCTCCTGCGCTCTGACGACAGGGGATCTGGCGGGGGATGCGATCGTGACCGCGGCGAAAACGGGGCGCCGAGCGCTCGACGTCTACCGTGAGACGGTCCGGGGCGAGGCGGAGCTCTGCCTGGACCAGGCGAATCCGCTGCGCATGTTCAGGACCTTGCCCATGTCTCTGGAGTACGGACCCCTCTGGCAGCGTTACTCGCTCAAGGAGCTGGCCCTCATGGCAGGAGACCTGAAGGCCTTCTGGAGGCAGCAGGACGGCCTGAAGGAAACCGGCCTGGGAAAGGCCAGCCGCAACAACATGGTGTACCGGGCGCTCAGAGGCCATTACCCCCTGCAGATGTGAGCCGGAGAGGGCTCTTCAGACCGCCCCTGCGCGCGGATCAGACCGCCAGCGCGGCCTCAAACCCTTCCTGGATGGCCTCGACGATCCTCCTGGGCTCCTTTGCGTCTCCGATGAGCCGGGCCGGGAGTCCCGCTGCCCGGAGCGCGTCGTGGAGCTCCCGGCAGGGAACGGCGCCGGTGGCGAGGACCACGGCGTCGGCCGGAATCAGCTCCCTCGCACCCTTCCGTTCCACCTCCACCCCTTCATCCGTGATCGCCGTGACCTTGGTATCGGCCATCATCTTCACATGGTAAGTCCTGAGATCGTTGAGCAGGACCCAGCGCGTCGTGCGGGCCACGTTGTTGGCGAGCCTGGGGAGCAGATCGACGACCGCGACCTCCTTGTTCCCGAGGGTGGCCCTTTGCCTGAGCGTGTCCACGTCCTCGGCCTCGTGGACGAAGAGGAAGTGGAGCGTTGCGGGATCCAGCGTTCCCTCCTGGGCGATCTTGAGGGCTGTCTCGCAGCCGGTGGCGCTTCCCCCGATCACGACGACACGCTTGCCGGAGACTTCCGCTTTTCCTTTGAGAACGTCCCAGGCCAGCTTCACCTTGGGCTGATCGGCGCCGGGAAAAGGGGCGGCGGCGGGCCTGGCCCCGGTGGCCACGAAGACCTCATCGGGCTGCTCCAGCCGCACCGTCTCCGCGGTGGCACGGCAGCCCGCCTTCAAGATCACTCCGGCCGAGCGGGCCTGCGCGAGAAGCGAAGATACGATTTTCGCGAAGTCGGCCTTGTCCGGCGTCCGGGCGCCGAGCAGGATCTGTCCGCCGAACTCGGGGTCCGCCTCCATCAGGACCACGCGGTGGCCCCTGCGGGCAGCCGTCGCGGCCGCCATGAGGCCGGCCGGCCCTCCGCCCGCGACGACGATCTTCTTCGGTCTTTCGGTGCGCTCGATGACCGTCTCGGCTTCATGGCCCGCCAGCGGGTTCAGCATGCAGCCCACCGGCTGTCCAGAGAAGACGTTGTCGAAGCAGACCTCGTTGCATCCCATGCAGGGGAGGATCTCGTCCGTGCGGCCCTCGCGAGCCTTGTTCGGCAGGTGCGGGTCGGCGATGAGGGGCCGCCCCATGCAGATCATGTCGGCCCTCCCTTCGCGGAGCACCTTGTCGGCCAGCTCCGGAGAACCCAGCCGGTTGGAGGCCAGGACCGGGATGCCTACGGCTTCCTTGATCCCCTGGGCCAGATAGACGAAGGCCCCGGGCGGAACGGCGTAGGTGAGCTGGGGGAAACGGGTCTCGTGCCAGCCTCCGGTCACATTGATCGCGTCCACCCCGGCTTGCTCCAGGGCTTTGCACACCAGGCTCGACTCCCGGTTGGTGTGGCTGCCGGGCATGTAGTCGTGACCCGCGACCCGGACGAGGATCGGGAAATCCCCGCCCACGTTCCTGCGGACCGAGGCGACGATCTCCAGGGGGAAACGCATGCGGTTCTCGAGCCCTCCTCCATAGGCATCGGTGCGGACGTTGGTGATCGGCGAGAGGAACTGGGAGAGCAGGTAACCGGTGCATGCGAGGACCTCGACCGCATCGAAACCGGCCTCCCGCGCCCGGGCCGCGGCGGCGCCGAAGCGCGCGACCAGATCCTGGATCTCCGGGATGGTCAGCTCGCGGGGGGTCTCGCCCGTGAGCTTGGAAGGGATCGGGGAGGCGGACACGCACTGCTCGCCGGTCAGAAAGGAAAATCCGTAGCGGCCGGAGTGAAAGAGCTGGCAGGCGATCCTGGCGTCTGAGATGCGATGGATCTCCTGGTTGAACTTCTTCAACTGCGGCACGAAGCGGTCCTCGTCGAGGCCGAGCAGGACCGCTCCGCCGCCTGCCTTGTCCACCGCGTAAGGGCCGGTGATGATCAGGCCGGCCCCGCCGCGGGCACGCTCGTAGTAAAAATGCTTGAAGCGATCGTTCATGGAGCCGTCCCGGGTGTACATCAGCCCCATGGAGGGCATGGCGATCCGATTCTTGACGGACATGGAGCCGATCCGGACAGGGGAGAAGAGGTGCTGAAACGGCATGAAATCCTCCTTGGCAAAAGGGTCGGTCGGAGGAAAAGAGACGGACTGACGCTACGCGAGGCTGGCCCATTGTAGCTTCGTGCCGGCACAGGCACAAGGATGTACGGAACGTGCCCTGATTGACCTTGAGGCCGAAAAAAGGCTAGAAGCCGGCCAAGAGTGTGAACCGGTCAGAACAAGGGGCGTCGAAAGACACCCCCTCTGACGAGGCTGGCGAGAGATGCTCCAGATGCAAGGCGCGCGACAATTCCGCAGGATGGCGGAATGGGACGCATCATCTGACAGGATGATGCGTCCGCAGGGCGAGGGCCATGGACGGCCCGAGTCAAATCCTGAGGAATGAGGCGTAGCCGGGAGCCACGGTGACCCCGGCCTTCGCCGGTGCCGGCTCCCCGCACCCCCACGCCCCATGAGGGCAACGCCGCAGATGGGCGTTTATCGACGGCCTCCCGAAAGGGGAGGAGGGGAAAATGGAAAAAGTCTACATGGAGGACTATCAGGTCGGTGAAAAGCTCGTGAGCCCGGGCCGGACGATAACCGAAACCGATATCGTCCTGTTCGCCGCCCTGACCGGGGACTGGCACCCCCTGCACACGAACGTGGAGTACGCGGCGAAAACGATCTTCGGCGAGCGCATCGCCCACGGCATGCTGGTCCTCGTGATCGGCAGCGCGCTCGGCTTCCGGCTCGGCCAGTACGTCTTTCTGCCCAAGTCGTTCATCGCCTTCTACGGCATGGACAGCGTCCGGTACACGGGGCCGGTGAAGATCGGCGATACGATCCGCCTGGAGGTGGAGGTCACGGAGCTCAAGGGCAAGGACGCGGAGCGCGGGATCGTGACGACCCGAAACGCGATCAAGAACCAGCGCGGAGAAGATTGCTGCATCTTCGTATCCAAGATTCTTTGCGGCCGCAGGCCCGGGTAGGTCTCTGGCTATGACCCTGCTAGTCCGAGTTTGGCCGACCCCGGCGCCGGAAGCGTGGCAACCGACGGCCTCTTGTAGGGGCGACGCATGCGTCGCCCGCGAGCCGCGTGAGCACCCGGTAGGGTGGACAATGCCGAAGGCGTGTCCACCAACAACGGTTGAGACTGAGTGCGGTGGGTGCACCGCCCTCGATCGTCTCGGGCTCAGAACGCTCCGGCTGGTTCTCCTCCCAAGGGTCGGAGACTGCGGCCCTTCGGGCGGCTCGCCCTTTTCGTCCCTCGCTCCGGGCCGGGTGTTTCGGGGTAGCACCCGCCTGCCGGATGTGCTAGCAAGGGAACAAGTCTCCGTTCCACCGGCCTGTCGGAGCTCGGGACGGCCTGCGCGACTCGCCCTCGCCTCCTCAGGCGCACACCCACCGCACCGCTGTCAGCCTCCCGGCAGATCGCGAGCGTGGCGATCCGCCGCCTCCTCGCAACATCGGACATTGGCAGCGCCATCGCCAGCTCGCTGCCGCACGCAGATTATGTTCGGGCGTTTAGGCCGACATGTGCTTAGCTTCTGACGAGACCGCCTCATGGAAGAGCGAAAGTTCCGCGTGTACCGGTATCGATGGGTCGTGCTCCTGGTCTTTTCGCTCCTGCAGTTCCTCGCGATCCTGCTCAACTTCACCTTTGCCCCGATCACGGGTGAGGCGGCGGCCTTTTACGGCGTGAGCCCGATGAAGATCGGGTTCCTCGCGACGGTGTCGCTCATTCTCACCATCTTCCTTCAGATACCGGGCTCGTACGCGGTGGACACCTGGGGGATCCGCAAGGCGATCGGGCTGGGCGCCCTGCTCGCCGGCGTCTTCGGGTTCATCCGGGGCCTCGGAGGAGACAGTTACACCTGGGTTCTGATCTCGACCTGGGGCTTTTGCCTTTCCAATCCGGTTGTTTTCAATTCCATGACGGCCGTGGCAGCCAGATGGTTCCCGGTGGAGCAGAGGGCTACCGCCATAGGGATCATGCTGGTTGCGGTCTTCTGCGGCATGATGGTGGGCATGGGGATGACGCCCCTTCTCGCGATCCGCTTCGGCATACCCGGCATGCTCAAGATCTACGGTATCATGGCCCTGTTCATCGGGGTGGCCTTCTGCGCCGTCGTGCGGGAGGCTCCGCCGACTCCTCCTGCGGAGGTCGAAGTGGAGCGCGTCCCGGCCCTGTCGGGAGTCCGCCACATGTTCACGCACCGCGAGACGGTGTTTCTTCTCGTCCTCTGGTTCGTGAGCCTCGGAGCCTGGAACGCCCTGATGACATGGGTGGAACAGATCATCGCCCCGCGGGGATTCAGCAGCGTGCAGGCGGGCACGGTGGGCGCCATCATGCAGGCGGGAGGGATCGCGGGGTGCTTCCTGATCCCGCTGTTCTCCGAGCGGCTGCGCACGAGGAAGCTCTTCTTCATCCTTTCGATCCTGTCGCTCCTGGTCGGCCTGGCGGGGTTGGGCTTCGCCGGCTCCTATGCGCTCTTGCTGGCCTCGGTAGCCGTCTACGGCTTCTTCAACATGGGCGGATCCTCGGTGACGTATCAGTACGCGGCCGAGCTGAGCTATCCGGCGCCCGAGGCCACCTCGCAGGGCCTGCTCATCTGGGTCGGGCAGATCTCGGGAGTGATCTTCATCTACGGGCTGGATATGTTCCGTACCGGGTCCGGAGCCATGACCCCCTTCCTGGTGGTGATGATGGTCCTGACCCTCCTCGTGCTGGCGCCGATGTTCCGCATGAGGGAATCCCCGATGGTCGCTCGGGGGCCGGTCCGGCAGCCGTCGGCCGCTCCCATGCAATGAAGCCTGCTGCGGCTCATCGCTCTTGCCCGCGCCCCGGTCTCCTCATGACCGGTCCGGCGCGGGACGGTAGCAAGCGCTTGGTGAAACCTGGTGAAAAGAGTCGGACTGAAGTTCTGCGGGGGCTGCAACCCGTCTTACGACCGCGTCGGCTACGTGCGCCGCGTACAGGAGTGGACTGCGGGGCGCATCGAGTGGGTGCCTTTCGACGCTGGCGGATTCGACACCGTCGTCATCGTCACCGGGTGTGACAAGGCGTGCGTGGAAGGGATAGAATGGGAAGAGCAGGGGGTGCGGGTCATCCGCATCCGGAATTGCAGCCAGCCGCCCCGAGAGGTGGTTTCCCTTCTCCTGGGTGAGGAAGACGAGCCATGATCAAGACGCCAGAGGACTATGTCCGGAGTCTGCGGGATCTGGGACACGAGGTCTACTACAAGGGCGAGCGGGTCCGGGACATCACCGCCCACCCCGGCTTTCTGCCGCACATCCGTTCCGCTGCCAAGACGTATGAGCTGGCCCTCAGACCGGAGTCCGAGGACTTGGTGACCGCGACCTCCCACCTCACGGGCAACAAGATCAACCGCTTCACCCACATTCACCAGAGCGCGGAGGACCTCATCAAGAAGGTCCAGATGCTGCGGCTGATCGCGCACGAGACCGGAAGCTGCTTTCAGCGATGCGTCGGCTTCGACGGGCTCAATGCGACCTACATGACGAGCTACGACATCGACCGCAAGCACGGCACCGGATACCACGAGCGCTTTCTCAAATACCTCAAGTTCATTCAGGAAGAGAACCTCATGGTCGTGGGCGGCATGACCGACCCCAAGGGCGACCGCTCCAGGTCTCCGAGCGAGCAGGCAGACCCGGACCTGTTCACCCGCGTCGCCGAGAGGCGGCCTGACGGGATCGTGCTGCGCGGGGCCAAGGCCCATCAGACCGGCGGGGTCAACTCCCACGAGATCCTCGTCATGCCCACCCAGGGCCTGCGGCAGGGGGATGAAGCTTACGCGATCACCTGCGCCGTGCCGCTGAACGCCAAGGGGGTGGTCCTGATTTTCGGACGCCAGACCAATGAGGAGCGGAAGTTCGAGAGCCGGATCGACGCGGGCAACCCGGAATTCGGCATGGTCGGAGGCGAGGCGCTGATCGTCTTCGACGACGTCTTCGTGCCCTGGGAGCGGGTGTTCATGTGCGGGGAGGTCGACTTCAGCGGCATCCTCGTGGAACGGTTCGCCACCATGCACCGGCAGAATTACGGGGGCTGCAAGGGGGGCGTCTCGGACGTTCTGGTCGGCGCCTGCGGGCTCGCCTCGGAGTACCAGGGGACCCTGAAGGCTTCCCACATCCGGGAGAAGCTGGCCGAAATGACGCACTTGGCCGAGACGATCTACGCCGGGTCCGTCGCCTGCTCCGCCATGGGGTCCCGAACGCCCTCGGGCGCCTATTACCCGGACCCCGTGCTCGCCAACTGCACCAAGCTCAACGTCTCCCGCAACATCTACCAGATCGCCCGCTTGGCCCACGACGTGGCGGGCGGGATCATCGCGACCCTGCCCTTCGAGGCGGACCTGAAGAGCCCGCTGGTCGGCAAGTACGTGGAGAAGTACATGGCGGGGGTCAAGGGCGTGCCGACGGAGACGAGGATCCGTCTTCTGAGGCTCATCGAGAACATGACCGGAGGCACGGCCCTGGTCGAATCCATGCACGGCGCGGGATCTCCTCAGGCGCAGATGATCATGTATCAGAGGCTCGGCAAGCTCGACATGAAGATGCGGTGGGCCCGCAAGCTGGCGGGCATCGAAGAGGGGCCCGCAGGCTGCTGAGGCGGCGCCGCGGCAGGCGCAGGAGCGGCCATCCGGCGCACCTCCGGCCCAGCCCGGACCAGGGCGAGCTTTGGCTCGACATCGTTTGTACGATCCAAGACGATCGGCACTCGGAAAGACCCGAGAGAAGAGAGCGACGAAATGGAAGAGAGCCGGAGCGTGCGATTGATTTCGAAGAAGAGCGCGAGACCGACGGTCCCGGATGTGCTGGAATCGATCGGCAACACGCCCCTTGTCGAGCTCCGGCGGATGATGCCGAAGGGAAGGGCGCGGATCCTCGCCAAGCTGGAGGGACACAACCCGGGGGGCTCGGTGAAGGACCGGCCGGCATACTGGATGGTCCGGAAGGCGGAGGAGAGCGGGCGCCTGGTTCCGGGGAAGGTCATTCTGGAGCCCACATCCGGCAATACCGGCATCGGCCTGGCCCTGGTGGGTGCGTGCAAGGGATACCGCGTCAAGCTGACGCTGCCGGAGTGCGTCAGCACCGAGCGCCGCCAGATCCTTCTCGCTTACGGGGCAGAGCTGGTGCTCACCCCGGCCCACGAGCGGACGGACGGGGCGATACGGGCGGCCCACCGAATCATGGAGGAAGCCCCTGAGCGCTACTTCATGCCGAACCAGTTTGCGAATCCGGACAACTGGCTGAGCCACTACGAGACGACCGGCGCGGAGATCCTGGCCCAGACCGGAGGCGATGTGGCCTGTTTCGTGGCCGGAATGGGCACCACGGGGACTCTCATGGGAGTCGGCCGCAGGCTCAAAGAGCACCATCCCGGCGTGCGGATCGTGGGCGTCGAACCGGTGGAAGGGCACGCGATCCAGGGCCTGAAGAACATGAAGGAGTCGATCGTCCCGCAGATCTACGAGAGGGACCGTCTCGATCAGGTAATCGTGGTCGAAGACCGCGCCGCCTTTGCCATGACGAACCGTCTGGCTCTTGAAGAGGGGCTCTTCGTCGGGATGAGCAGCGGGGCCGCGCTCTGCGGCGCGCTGCAGGTGGCTGCCGATCTGTCGCCCGGCGACACGGTGGTGGTCCTGCTGCCCGACCGCGGAGACCGGTACCTGTCCACCAACCTGTTCCGATCCATCTGCGCGGAATGTCCCCCCTGACGCTGCACTGCATGACCTGAATTTCCAGATTGGCGCTGCATCGAGGCGGCGCTCTTGCGCGAATATCTGCGGCTCGTTCCCGCTCATCGTTTTGCCATCGACCCGTCCCGGGCGCTCAGAAACCCGCCGGCTCATTTGACGCGTTGCTCCAACATTTTTGCGGACTTGGTGCCGAGCAACCGGCACCCCGCCGGAGCATCTATCTTCCAATGGAAGAAAGAGGGTGACATGAATGCAAGGCAACGGCAGAGAGCCCTGAAAATCGTCCGCAGATGGGCTCCGGACGACTACGATCGTTGGGTCAGCATGAGGGTGGATGCTTCGGTCTACGGGTACGACCCGTTCGGCTTGGAGCGCGAGACGACCATGCTGGCTGTTGCCGTGTTCCAGCTCTTGCACAAGCACTGGTTCCGAGTGGAGAGTTGGGGGCTGAACAATGTGCCCGTGGAAGGACCTGTGCTGCTCGTCCCGAATCACAGCGGCGCCATCCCCATCGACGCCGCCATGATCGCGGTCGACTTGATGAAGAAGCTGGCGATCCCGCGAGTCGCGCGCGCCGTGTTCGACAACTTTGCAGGATGTCTGCCCTTTGTCAGCCTGTTCTTTCAACGCTGCGGCCAGTTCATCGGCGCTCGGGACAATTTGATACGGCTTCTTCAGAAGGGCGAAATGGTGACCGTTTTCCCGGAAGGGCATCGGGGCACGGGGAAGAAGTTCAGGGACCGGTACAAGCTGCAGCCTTTTCAGGTCGGATTCGTGGAGGCGAGCCTGATCACGCGGACGCCCATCGTGCCTGTGGCCGTGATCGGGGCCGAGGAGCAGTACCCCTTTCTGCTGAACCTGAAGCCAATCGCGAAGGTCTTGAAATTCCCCTACCTTCCCCTCCCGCTCACCAGCCTTCTGCTGGGTCCTGTGGGTCTCCTGCCGCTGCCCACCAAGTACCAGATCCACTACGGCGAGCCGATACGATTGTACCTCAACCACTCTCTCGAGGTGCTGAAGAGCGCCGACATCATTCGAGGGATGGCGGAGGAGGTGCGCAGCCGGGTCCAGGATCTGGTGCAGACGGGGCTGAGGAGGCGCAAGGGCGTGTTTGGGCTTTCCCGACCCGTGCTGCGGGGGATCCCCGAGAGCCTCTGCAGGCGGACAGGGGGCCTGGCGAATCGTCTGCGCAGCTTTTCCGGAAAGCAGGTGCGCTCGCCAGGGGAGGCGTCACCAGCAAGAGCCATAGGCCACGCGGTTGCCGCCGTGCTCCGGTCGGAGAGGACGGATTCGTTTACGCACGAGGTCTATCCTGAGGAGTCCGACAGCGGCGGAAATGGGAAGGCCCACATGCCTGAGGGGGTTTTGCCCCCGGAGACGCCTCTGTAATGCAGGAGAAGTCCCCGACCGGTTGTCCATGAGGAGGCACCCCGACTCGAAAATCCGTATCGACAACCCGCATCCGATGTTCTAGACTCTCTCCCGGACGCCTGCGCGGGGCGGGCGTTTGCGTGCCACCTCTAGCGATGCGGACGAATCGACATGAAGGATTCCACCCCGAAACCGGTATCTGTGGAAGTCCTGTGCCTCTCGATGTCGCCTCCCTTGATCCAGAAGGGAAAGCTCATGAGCCTGGGAGAGGACACGGGCGAAGTGATCCTGGACGAGGCCGCCCCGGCCCTCCAACCCGGAATCCGCGTGGTCCTGGAGGACGGCCGGGCGGGGGTGCGCCTCATGGGCACCGTGAAAGAGGCGCAAGGCACCCGCCTGCTCGTGGAAACCGGGCGCGCGGTCCGGCCCGATAAGCGCGGCTTTCCGCGCCTGCCCGGAGGGATCTGTCTGCGCTACCTGGCCCTTTCCGCAGGCGAAGAGCGGCTATCGGAGCGCTGGATGAACCGCGAGGATCCTGAGAAGCTGGGAGGGGATTGGCGCGAGCCCGACCCTTTTATGGATTTCAGCGGGTCCGGCCTGCGGTTCGAGGACGAGCTTGTCTGCAAGGTCGGTGACCTGCTGCTGCTCGAGTTGCGGGTCCCCCCGTCCGAACAGCGCTGGCGTGCGAAAGCCCGGGTCGTCCGGGTGGAGCCGACGGTGCCGGGGAACGCTGACGCAGAGGACCGTGAGGAAATGGAAAAAGGTGAGAAGGGCCGGCGGAAGCGCGTCGCCACCCATCAGATCGCCGTCGAGTTCGAGGATCTCCCCAGGGAAGCCAGGGAGGCCCTGACCGCTTTCACCCTCAGAATACAGAATGCCCTGCTCGGGATTCGCTGATTAGACC
>JBFLZG010000063.1:0-63468 GCA_040756235.1 bacterium
TCCGTCAGGCGCGTGCGTCCCGAGAACACCCGGCCCGGGACGAGGGACGAAAAGGGAGAGCCGCCCGAAGGGCAGTCGTCCCCGACGCTCGGGAGGAGAACAGGCCGGAGCGCCCTGAGCCCGAGACGATCGAGGGCGGTGCACCTGCCGCACTCGATTGTGCGCAGGCCCGTACGCGCGCTCCGATCGCAACATCCGCCCTCTTGAGCAGGGTCGCCATTGCTCGCTTCCACGGCGCGGCTGCTAGACCTTCCGGCCGGCCGCAAACCCCTGATGAATGGCGTCGAAGGCCTTGGCCGGGCTGAGAGCATCCCCGACCATGCGGAACGGAATTCCTTTCCCCTCGAGAATCCCCTTGAGCGTTTGCCGGGGCCGCACGCCGACCGCGAGCACGATGGTGTCCGCGGGTATCTCCATGGTCCCGGCTCCCCCCTCAACCCGGATTCCGGTTCCGGTGATCTCGAGCGCTTTGGCGGCGGTCATCATGCGGATCCCGGACCTTTGCGCATCCTGGAGCATGGGCCATCGGGTGGATCTGCCGATGTCGCCGCCTACCCGGTCGACCATCTCCAGAAGGGTGATCTCCTTCGTGCCTCGGGAGGCGAGCTCGTACAGGTCCTCGGGGCTCTCGGCACGGTTCACCAACAGGAACTTGAGCGCATCGCCGCTGAGCGTGCCCTTGTCCGCCAGGAGCAGAGCGGTTTCCAGCCCGACCGCGCCGCCGCCCACGATGACCACCCGCTTCCCGGTGCGCGCCGCGCCCAGGAGCACGTCCCAGGCCTGGACGACGTGCGGGAGATCGGCCCCGGGAATAGCCGGCTTGACCGGTTCCGCACCCGTGGCCAGGACCACGGCCTCCGGCTTTTCCGCCTCCAGCAGGCGCGCGTCCACTGCGCAGTTGAGCACGATCCGGACCCCGCGCGCCGCGAGCTGGGCCTGCAGGTCCCGGGCAAGCTGAAGGAATTCTTCCCGCCCCGGCGGCGCGCCCGCCAGCAGAAGCTGGCCGCCGAGCCGGTCGGACCGTTCGTACAGCGTGACCTCGTGGCCGAGCTCGGCCGCGGCGGCCGCTGCGCTCATTCCGGCCGGGCCCCCCCCGACGACCATGATCTTCCTCGGCGCCGCGGTCTTCGTCACCTCGGTCTCCCGCTCGCGGCCCGCCCGCGGGTTGCAGAGGCATTCCACGGGCTTGAGAAGAAACAGGTTGTCGAAACAGCCCTGCCCGCAGGCGACGCAGTGGAGGATCTCGCGCTCGCGGCCGGTCCTGGCTTTCTCGGGCAGGAAAGGGTCTGCGATCAGTGCACGCCCCATGGCCACCATGTCGCACATCCCGTCGCCGATCATCTCGCGGGCGAGGTCCGGATCGTTGATCCGGTGGCTGGCGATCACCGGGACGCTCACCGCCTCGCGGATGCCGCGCGAGAGGTAGGCGAAAACGCCGCGCGGCACGCCCGCGACGATCTGCGGTACCTTGGCCTCATGCCAGGCGACGTTCACGCAGAGGGCGTCCACGCCCACCTCGACCAGGCGCTTCGCGTATTGCACGAGCTCCTTGCGGCCCAGCCCGCCCGGCATGAACTCGTTGCCGTTGATGCGCACGACCAGCGGGAAATCCGCACCGGTTTCCCGCTTGATCGCTCTCATCACGTCCAGGCCGAAGCGCATCCGGTTCTCGAAGGAGCCGCCGTACTCGTCCGCCCGCTTGTTCGTCACCTCGGACAGGAACTGGCTGATCAGGTAGCCCGTGCCGCTCAGGACCTCCACCGCATCGTATCCCGCCTTCTTCACCCGAAGGGCGGCCCGAGCAAAGGATTCGATGATCCCGCGGATCTCGTCCGCGGTGAGCTCCCGGGGCGTCTCCCGGGTCATGCGGGAGGCAACGGCAGAGGGCGCCACCGGCTGTCTGCCGTCGAGGAAGAACGAAAAGTTGTAGCGGCCGGCGTGGTTGAGCTGAACCGAAGCGCGTGCCCCTGCGTCACGGATCGCTGCGGCAAGCCTGGCCAGGCCCGGGATGAACGCGTCGTCGTGAGCGCCCAGATTGGTCCTGCTCCCGGACATCTCGTCCACCGTGGCGTAGCCGACCGCGATCAACCCTGCGCCTCCACGGGCACGCTCCGCGTAGAACCGGACGAGCTGGTCCGTCACCTGCTGATCGGCCGCCATGTTCAGGTGCATGGCAGGCATGCAGATCCGGTTTGCGAGCTCGAGTCGACCGATGCGGATCGGCTCGAAAAGCAAGTCTTTCATGCTCGTGACCTCCTGTCGGATCCTTCTTTGATCATCGCTCCGATGGATACGAGAAACGCTCCCAGCTAGGAGCCTGTCCAGGAATTCGGCTCCGGAGGCTGTTCAGAAATGTCCAGATGCAAGGCGCGCGAAGTTCTGAGGAATGAGGCGTACATGGGAGTACGCCGCAATGACCCCGGCTTTCGCCGGGGCAGGCTGCCCCAGGACCCCCACGCCGCATGAGCGCAACGCAGCAGATGGGCATTTATGGACAGCCTCCTCCGATCCACGTGCCGAAGCGCAGCCGCCACAACAGGGCCGGCAGCCCGGTGAGGAGCACGAAAAGAGCTGCTGCTGCCATGACGTGCCATCCTGCCTGCCTGCTCCGGCCGACGGCCTCCGCCGCCACGGCCGGGAAGCGCCGGGCGACACGTGCAGAGATCCATGCGGCCGGCCCCTCCAGAGCGACCACGGAAAGCAGGACAAAGAGGGGGAAGCCGATGGCTTTCTGCCCGGGTAGAAAGAGGCACCAGGTGCAATGGTGATGGTCGGGCGACGCGAAATAGTAGGCCGAAAGCACCCGCACCAGGGCCACCGCCGCAACCGCTGCCCAGCCTGCCGAAGCGATCGCCATGGCCGCCGCCAGCTTTTCCCTGCCGGCCGAGCGCCTGGAGACGGCCAGGCTTGCCAGTAGAAACAGAAGAAGCGTGCCGGCCGCGAAGATCGCCATCCAGACCCCGTCCGCAACCCCGCCGGTCGCCGCAGTCCCGGGCGCGGATCGGACCTGACCGTAAACCGCCGCGCAGCAGCTCACCGGCTGCCTCCTGTCCATGGCGGCCAGTGCGCGGAAAGTGGCGATCACGGCCGGAACGGCGACCGGGAACGCCACGAGCAGAGAGCGGGCGGCCGGCGCGGCCAGCAGAGGCTCCCGGCCGTGCCGACGGAAACGGTCCATGAGGTGCCAGGCGCCCAGCAGCCCCAGCGCAAGGCCGCGCAGCGCGAGCGCCCGCTCTCCTGCGCCCTGCGAAGCCTGGAGCACCCCGGTGCCGCACATCGCCCCGGGAACGACCCTGCGGAGCACGATCGCGATCGCGACGACGAGGAGCGCGGTCGACATGAGCAGCAGCCAGATGGCGGCCCGGCCCTCGACGGATGCGATCCCGGAGGCCCTCTCGAGCCAGCCTTCGTGCGCCAAGGCCGACCCCGGTTCGCGGACCGACAAGGTACGTATGGCTGAGACGAAAGCTGCCGCCAGGAGCAAGAGCGCGAGCGCGTCCGTCAACGCGACCGCCAGGAGGAGAGGATGCCCGATCATGCGAGTCTCCCGATGGCCCCTCACCGTCGCCACCACGTATTTCCAAGATCATCCTTGCCTGAACCTAACGTCAGCGCCGCAGCGCTGTCAAACCCGCTCTACTCGAGCCGGCCAAGCCGATTGCAAATCACGGAGAAGTCAAGGTACAAAAGAAAGGGTCTCATTGCGGTCCGGGCGGTGCCGCATCCACTTCTCACCGGGAAAAAGACCTTGCAAGCTGGTGAACCTGGACAAAAATCGAATTTCCGGAGTCGGCTCAAAGCCGCCTTCAGCTTCGGCCGCAAGGCTCCCGCAGCGGAAGTCCCCGCCGTCCAGACCTCAGACAGATTCCGGCTGATGTACGAGCGGTTCCGGGAGATCCTGAACCTCAACGATTCGCTGCTCCAGCTCACGGCCGATATCGAAGAACGGCTCGCCGGGAGGACGCCCTTCGCCCTGGAGCCCATGCTCCAGAAGGTGCGCAAGGCCACCATGGACGTGGTCATGATGGTGAAAGATCTCAACCAGCTCGCCGAGGGACGTTATCGAAAGCTCTACGACGTGCTGGGCAAGCTCAACTCGGAGCTCGAACAGGAGGTCGCCAAACAGAGACACGTCCCGAGCGGGCCTTTGACCCTCCCTCTGGACGCTCTTCGGGCGAAGGACGCGGCGATCGCCGGATCCAAGATGGCCAACCTGGGAGAGGTCAAATCTCTGGGCGTGGCGGTGCCGGACGGATTCGTGATCACGACGGCCGCATTCGCCAGGCTCATGTCCGAGAACGAATTGTGGGACCGGGCCCTGCAGCTCGAAGGCATTCTGGAGTCCTACGGCATGCTCGCGCTCGACAACGCCTCGCGGCAGGTCCAGGGGTCCGTCCTCTCCGCCGAGGTTCCTCCGGAGATCGAAAGGGCGATTCTGGACGGCTTCGATGCCCTGAGCGGCGGAGAGGAGATCCTGGTCGCCATGCGCAGCAGCGCCGTCGGCGAGGACAGCGCTTCTTCCCACGCCGGCCAGTACTACACCGAGCTGAACGTGTTCCGCGACCTGCTCCTCGATGCCTATCGCACGGTCGTCTCGAGCTCGTACAAGCCAGCGGCTGTCTCGTACCGATACGAGCGAGGCCTGAGCCATGACGAGACCATGATGGCGGTCGGGTGCGTGCGCATGCTCGAGCCCCGGGTGAGCGGCATCCTGTTCTCGAGGGACTTCAGGGACCTGCAGGCGGACCGGGTTGTCATCAGCCTGATCGCCGGGACCTCCGAGGGGATCGCCTCGGGCAAGAAGTCCGCCGAAGAAATCGTCCTCACCCCGGGGTCTTCTCACCTCTGGCCCGCATCGACGCACCTGCACGCCCGGGAGCTGGACGAGCTCGTCCGCGTGAGCCGCCGGCTCGAGGAGCACTTCGGACATCCCCAGGACATCGAATGGTCCCTGGACAAGTCCGGCAAGCTCTTCATCCTGCAGAGCCGGCCCATGGCGAAGGCCCCGGATCCGGACGAGGCCCTCCCGAACATCCGCATCGATCAGGAACCGTTGATCCAGGGCGGCCACGTGGCCTGCGCCGGCATCGCCTCAGGTCCGGTCTACCACGTCAAGAACGAGATCGATCTGGACCGGTTCCCGGATGGAGCGGTCCTGGTCGCCCGGCACTCCTCCCCCACTTTTTCGCGCGTCATCACGCACTGCGCAGCCATCGTGACCGACGTGGGCTCCCCCACCGGGCACATGGCCATTCTGGCCAGGGAGTTCGGAGTGCCGGCCATCGTCGGCATCGAAGGGGCCATGAGACTGCTCGATCCCGAGAAGGTGATCACGGTCGACGCCGCATCCCGCAGGATTTTCGAGGGCGAGGTCGCACCGGAGCTCGTGCGCAGGAAAGTGCGCCCGCCGCTGGCCGGTGCGCCTGTGGTGGAGCGCCTGCGAAGGGTGGCTCGCCTGGTCACGCCCTTGCACCTTACCGACCCTGCCGCGCCCAATTTCAAACCTTCCGCATGCCAGTCTTTGCACGACATCACACGCTTCGTGCACGAGAAGGTGTACGAGGTGATGTTCCGCTTCGGAGACATGAGCGCCGGAGGCCGTCAGAGCTCGTTCAAGCTCGACGCCCGCCTGCCGCTGGACGTCCGGGTGTTCGATCTCGGCGGATCGGTGGCGGAGAGCCGGGGGGAGCCGGGTCTGGTCAAGCCTCACGAGATCGTGTCCGCTCCGATGATCGCGTTCCTGGAAGGGCTGATGGATGCGCGCATCAAGTGGGACCAGCCGAGGCCGCTTTCGGCACGCGGCTTTCTCTCGGTGCTCGGTCAAGGCATGGCCGCACCGCCGGCCCATGTCCAGAAGGTCGGCAGTGTTTCGTACGTGGTCGCCTCGGACCGGTACATGAACTTCAGCACCAAGGCCGGATACCACTTCTCGACGGTGGACGTCTACTGCGGTCAGAGCCAGAACAAGAACTACATCCACTTCCGGTTCACGGGGGGCGGCGCGGCCATGGACCGCCGGTCGCGCCGGGTCCGATTCCTCTCGGAGGTGCTGAGCAATCTCGATTTCAGGATCCAGACCCGGGAGGATCTCCTGGTCGCGAGGATGGAGAAGTACGACCGCTACTTCATTTGCGCTCGCCTGAGCGACCTCGGCCGCCTGACCCTGTGCAGCAGGCAGCTCGACATGCTGATGGACAACGACAACAGCCCCCACTTCTTTGCACAGGCATTTCTCAACGGCGAGTGGGAGAGGTTCTGAGGAGGTGTCGGGGCCCGAGTCAAATCCTGAGGAATGAGGCTAATCGGGAGTCACCGTGGACCCCGGCCTTCGCCGGGGCAGGCTCCCCTGGCCTCCATGCCGCCATGAGTGCAACGCAGCAGATGGGCGTCTATGGACAGCCTCCTCAGTGGCTGCTCTTCTGCCCCATCTCCTTCTGGCGGGTGAGGTTCATCACGCGGGTGGCCACGAGGCGCCCTCCCTCGTCCTTGTAAGCGATCCGTACCTGATCGTTCTCCGCCGGCTCCGCGCCCACCTCGGCCCCCTCCAGGGAAAACGTGAACTCCGGATTCGTTTGCTCGTCGCTCTTCAACACCAGCGTTTGGCTGGCGGCTTCGTAGCGGATGACCGTGCCCTGCGCGACCTTCGGAGGATTGCCGCAAGAGGTTGCGACGATAGCGGTCATGGCGAGAGAAAAAACCAGGATTCGAAGACCTTTCATCTGCTCTCTCCCTCTCAGAAGCCGAGCTCCGCACGCTTCATGGCGGACCGCTCCTTGGAGACTCCCCGTACGAGCACGCCGATGATCACGGAGCTGATCGCGATCCCTGCGGTCAAGATGAGCACCGAGGAGGCCTTGGTCAGCTCCAGCTGCTTCATGAGCACCGAGACGCAGGCGATGTAGATCGTGACCGCAAACAACAGCCGGATGGAATATCCGCGGACATACTTGACCGCCACCGTCCCGAGCTGCGCGCCGACCGCGGCGCCGATCAGCATCCACATGGCGGCGAGCAGGTCCACGCGGCCCTTCACGGCGTAGGTGAACGCCCCGTAGGCGCCGGTGATCATGACTTCAAACAGGTCCGTGCCCACGGCGACCAGGGTGGGGCAGCCGATGAGGTAGATCAAAGCCGGCATCCGGATGAACCCGCCCCCGACGCCGAGCACGCTCGCCACCACGCCCGTGACCAACCCCACCAGGATGGGCAGCCACAGCGAGCAAGTGAACCCCGAAGCCTTGAAATGGACCATGGGCGGGATGTGGATGCGCTGCAGCCTCTGGGCGACCGTCATGGTCTTTGCGGCCGGAACCGAAGAGGGGTTTGCAGCGGCCTTCCTGGCCAGACTGGTGTACTTGAGATAATCGTAGAGAACATAGGAGCCGATCAGGCCCAGGAAGACGACGTACGCCTTGCGGATCACCGACTCCGCCAGCCCGATCCTCTCCAGATACATGACCAGCCTGGCTCCGAGCTCGATGCCGAGGGTCGTGCCGAGAATCATGGATGCCCCGAGCCTGAGATCCACGTTTCCGAACTTGCCGTGGCGGATCGTGGACACGATGGACTTCCCGCCCATGTGGGCCAGATCGGTGCCGATGGCATAGGGCATCGGGAAGCCGAAAATGTTCAGCGCAGGCGTCACGATCCAGGCGCCCCCGATGCCGAAGAAACCGCCGCAAACACCCACCGTGAAGCCGATCAGGAGCAGGAGCAGGACGTTGAACTGCATTCCGGCAATCGGCAAGTAAATGTTGAAGATGTCCATCTGATCACCGCCTTCCGAGAGCGAGGTGAGCGTGCTTCATTCCTGGTGCTCGAGCTTTCCCAGCTTGATGCCGAGCAGACCCATGAGACGATCGAAGACCGATCCGAGGACAAAGCCCATTCCGGCCATGATGGCTACGACCAGGGCGCCGAACAGCCAGAGATCGGTGTTGTAGATGTCCGCGATCCACTTGGTCAGGCCGGACTCCAGCCCGCGGGTGTCGGCCACGTTGACCAGTCTCGTTGCCGGTTTTCCGCCGGCGGCCAGCAGCTCGCCGGCATACAGGAAAACACAGGAAAACGAGATCCAAAGGGACCGCCAGACCGCCGCCCGCAGGGACCTGACCGCCTTGCCTGTTCTTCTCCCTGCCGTCATGGCACACCTCCTGAAGAGGAAATGAAGATTCACCCCATGCGCTATCGGATTTTGTTCAAAATGGCAAAAAAAGTCAATTTTACGCAAACTTATGCAAGAATCAGGGCTTCGTTTTTCATTCCCGGGCGACCGTTTCATGCGAACTTATGCAAGGCTGCAGAGCTCCCTTCCGTGCTTCGGCGCAGCCGGTTGCCTTGCGCAAAGGGTCGCCGGTATGCTGTTCGACATGATCACGGAATCGAGTCTTCTCGCCTTGTTTCTCATGGGAGCCGCAGGCACGGGCCATTGCATCGGAATGTGCGGCCCTCTCGTGCTCGCCATCCCTGGGCAGGCAGGGCGGCTCTTCCCCCATCTCCTCTACCACTCGGGCAGGCTGTCGACTTATGCCGCCACTGGCGCCGCGGTCGGCGCGGCCGGCGCCGCGCTGACCGGCATGGCCGGGGACGCAGCCGGCGGAATCGTGGGCTCCGTGGCACGGGTCCAGGTCGTGTGCTCTCTCTTTTCGGCTGCCTTCCTCCTCGCCTTCGGACTGCTCAGGCTGGGCATCCTGCAAGAGCCGGCCTGGCTCGCCAGGGGGTCTCCCTCACGGATTCCGGGCTTCAGGGCAGTGCTCCAGGCCGTGATGGCCGGCAAGAGCCGGGCGGCGATCCTGGCATTCGGCTGGATGATGGGCTTCCTGCCCTGCGGGCTCTCCTACGCGGCCTTCGCGATGGCCATGCCTGCCGGAGGCGCCGGGGCCGGAGCCCTCTACCTGCTCGCTTTCGGCGCCGGGACACTGCCCGGGCTCCTGCTGGTGGGCACGGGCGCTTCGAGCCTGTTCCGCCGCTACCGGAGGCAATCCGACCTTGTGGCCGGCGCCCTCATGCTCGGGATCGCCGTGTCCCTGGCAGCAGATGCGCTGCAGGCGTTGCTCGGCTAGAGCTGGCTGAGGCGTGCCACGCGGACAGCACCCTGAAAGGCGCGCCGGAAGGCTTCCTGCACGGGGGGAGCGCCGAGCGCTTTTCGAAAGCCCCTGAGGAGCCTCTGGGGCCGGGCACTCCAATCGGCCGGGTCGGTTGTCGATGCGACGCCGGGGATCCAGACGTTTCTGTTGCCGGTCTCCCGGAGAATCTTGAAGCTCATCGCAGCCAGAATATCCCACGCCCGCTCGGTGCGGGGAAACCGCACCTCTTCCCCCATGGCCTCGCGCACCAACTCGATCAGGTGGACGATGCGCACCGGACTGCTCATCAGCTCCCGCGCCGCCAGGAACAGCCACAGACAGCCGGCGCAGTACGTGACCAGGGTCCCGGCTCCGGTTTCTTCGGCTTCCCGGATCCTCTTCATCGTTCCTTTGAGGATGTCCATGGGGACCAGGAAACCCTTGCTCCACCCCGCTCCGCGGCCGAAGCCGCAACACAGGGCATCGGCGTGGTGGTGGCGCATCTCCACCACGCGCACTCCGGCCCACTCCAGGAGCCAGCGCGCCTCCTCGAAGCAACGGTCTGACTCGGCTTTGGCGTAGCAGTTGTCGTGAACCGTGGCGGTCAGGCCCAGCCCGCGCTCCCGCCGGATCTCGCCCTTGAGGATCCGCTCGATCACCTGGGCGTGAAAGGCCACGATCTCCTGTCCGAACCGGATGCCGTTCTCTTCGGGATGGAACCTCGTGAACAGGTAGTGCACCGAGTCCAGCGCCGGGACCACCCGGCGGACACCCCACCGGTCGAGATCGTCCCGCACCATTCTGCCGATCTCGGCGACCAGATCCAGGTAGCCGCCCTGGCACAGATACGCGCCGCACTCCCAGTGGCCCGGCAGATCAAGCACCGTCATCCCCTCCAGAAGACGGCTGCCGGACAGGATTTCGGGGACCAGGTGGAAAAAGCTCCCGGGCAGAAAAACCGTCTCCCCGGGCCGGGCCGTCATCCACGACTCGACGGCATCCTTGGCCGGGGCAGGCAGGAGCGCGTGCATCAGGCTCCAGAGGTTCTCCTTCTCGGTGGGGAAGAGGAACTTCCAGACGGCGGGCGATCCCAGGCGGCGATACCTGTCGTTCCAGCGCGCCAGGATCAGGTGATAGGGCTTGCAGTCCCTCGGGCAGTACGTATTGCAGGAAAAGCAGCTCGAGCAGCTCGTGAGGACTTTCGAGTCGGCGCCGCGGATGAGCCTTCCGATCTCCGCCTGCGCCTCGGCCCGCCCGAGAGCAAGCTCGGGACAGCGCACGAGGCAGTCTCCACAGAGATCGCAGAGGTCCGCGTCGAACATGCCGCCCTCCCGCATCCTGCATTGGAGGCCGCCTTCAGGTTCCGTCATCCCGGCCCGTGTGCGGAGCGCGTGTGAGCCTGGATCCAGAAGCCTGCTACAGCAAAGCGGAGGATCCCCTGCTGCTCAGAACCCGCCGCTCTGGTTGGCAAAGGTCGTGACCGGGTGAGGCAGGGTCGGATCCGTGAGCACGTTGATGCAGGCCGGCTTGCCGTATTTCAAAGCGCGCTCCAGCGCAGGCCGGATTTCCTCCGGCCGCTCCACGAGCTCGCCGTAGCCTCCCAGGGCCTGGGCCACGAGGTCGTAGCGCACCGGACCGAGATCGCACGCACAGACCCGGTCGTGCCCGTAATGGAACTCCTGGCTGTGCTTGATCATGCCCCAGGCTTTGTCGTTGCCGACCACGCACAGGACTGGCAGGTTGTGGCGTACCGCTGTATCGATTTCCATTCCGTTCAGCCCGAAAGTGCCGTCCCCGGACAGGAGCACTACAGGGCGCTCCGGGTGAGCGAGCTTTGCGGCCAGCGCAAAGGGCATCCCCACCCCCAGGCAACCCAGGGGCCCGGTCGAGACCACGCTGGCCGGCCTCTCGGCGGGGAAGGCCTCGCTTCCCCAGATCATGATGTCGCCCCCGTCGCAGACGTAGATCGCTTCCTTGCCCGCGATCTCCCGGATCTCCTCGACCAGCCGCCGGGGGTGGACGGGATAACTGTCCAGCGGGATGGCAGCGCGTGTTTCCCGGCAGCTAGTCTCGAGCATCTCCTTGGCCTGGGCGGCCCAAGGCCTGTCCGGCTGCTCCGGAACCAATGGGGCGAGGCCCTCCAGGACCAGCCGGATGTCACCGAAGATGCCCACGTCCGGTCCCCGGTTGAACCCCAGCTCGGCGGGCTCGATGTCCACCTGGATGACCTTGACCGGCGGCGGGAACAGGCGGCCGTACATGAGCATGAAGTTGAAGCGCGTACCCAGGGCGAGAACGACGTCGGCCTGGCTCATGATGCCGACGAGACTCAGCAGGAACCCGGAAAGGGCCAGCCGGTGAGAGTCGGCAAGCACCCCGCGGCCCCCTGTGCGGGTGATGACCGGAATCCCGGCCTTCTCGGCAAAGGCTTTGAGAGCCGGCCCTGCGCCGGACCACAGGCACCCGGTCCCGGCCAGGATCAGCGGCCGCTCGGCCGCCGCGAGCAGGCGCGCAGCCTCCTCAAGGAAGCGAGGATCTCCGGCGGGCATGGCGGTGCTGCGGTACTGGGTCGGGAATCGAGCCTCCGACTCCTCCACCTCGCCGTTGAGGACGTCAAGGGGCACCTCGAGGTACACGGGTCCGGGCCGGCCGGTCATGGCGTGTCGGAACGCCATGGCAATGTACTCCGGGATGCGGTGCGTCTGGTGGCAGAACCGGGCCCACTTCGTGATCGGCTCCATGAGGGCGAGCTGATTCATGTCCTGCAGCGGGCCGGAATCGTTTTGCGAAAGGGGGCTGCGGCCGCCCAGGACGAGCATGGGAGAGCCGGACTGGCAGGCGTTGGCCACCGCGGTCACCGCATCGGTGAGTCCGGGGCCTGCGGTGACCGCGCAGACCCCCATCCTGCCCGTGAGCAGAGACCAGGCCTCGGCCATGTGGCCGGCAGCCTGCTCGTGACGGGTGTCCACGATCCGGATCCCCGCGTCCATGCAGGCATCGTAAATGGGGAACAGGTGCCCTCCGGCGAGGGTGAACAGGTGCGTGACCCCTTCCTGACGGAGCGCTTTGACGACCAGGCGGCCCCCGTGCACTTTGCCCATCGCCCCCTCCTTTTCCGGTTGCTCGGAGCCAGTTTCTCGACGGGCCCCGAGCGGGTCTAGACTGCCTGACAGTCGATCAGAATCTTCGCATGACCGGACCCGTGAAGCCTCTTCATGGCCGATCCGATCTCCCCCAGGGGCATCACGCCGCTCACGACCACGTCCGGCCGGACCCGGCCGGACCCGAGCAGCCGCAGGCACTCTCCGAACTCCCGATAGGTATAGCCGAAGCTGAAGCTGAAGCGGGTCTCCTTGAGAAAGCACGGGAGCGGAAAGAGTGTGGTGTTTCTCATGGGTACGCCGAGCGCCACGACATGGCCGTGGACCCCGGCGATCCCTGCAGCTTCCTCCATGGAGCTGTCGGTCCCTGCGCAGTCGAAGACGTACTCGGGCGCCCGGCCGAGCTTCTCCTGGACAGCGGCTCCGGTATAGTCGGTCTTCGGGTTGAATACCGCGTCGACGCCCAGGGCACGCGCCTTGTCCGCCCGGAAAGGGTCTGGTTCGGACACGTAAATCCCGGCAGCCCCCGCAGCCTGAAGGGCGCTGACGCAGAGAAGCCCGATCGGCCCGGCACCCATGACGACCGCGCTCCCGCCGACCTTGAAGCCGGAAAGGTTGACCCCGTGGACCGCGACGGCCCACGGCTCGTTCAGGGCCGCGGTCTTCAGGTCCATCCCGTCCGGAACCCGAAAGAGCATGGAGGGCCTGACCTGCATGTACTCGGAGAACCCGCCGGGCAGACCGCCCAGCCCGTAAGCTCTGGCGACCCCATCCTGGCAGAGCGACACGTTCCACCCGCGACAGGGCTCACAGGCAAAGCAGGGGTCCAGAGGCAGGACGACGACCGGGTCACCCTCCCTCCAGTCTTCCACCCCTTGGCCTATGGCTGCAATGCTGCCAGAAAGCTCGTGCCCGGGGACGCTGCCGGTCGGCATCATGCCCGCGTCCAGCATGTGTACGTCGGAACCGCAGATCCCGCAGTAGGCCAC
Source organism: bacterium (assembly GCA_040756235.1). Taxonomy (GTDB): domain Bacteria; phylum Desulfobacterota; class DSWW01; order DSWW01; family DSWW01; genus JBFLZG01. The sequence goes on from JBFLZG010000063.1 coordinate 13,156, forward strand.
CTTCACCACCAGACTGCCTGGCCCGGGCTCAGGGCTGGGGACTTCGGATACCTTCAGGCTGTTGTCAGGCTGGACCAGGGCTGCCTTCATCTCTTCTCCCCCTGTTGTGCGGCCCCGGGGCCGGCGCGTGGCGACCGAATCGGAAGCACGGCGCCCGAAGCCGGGAACCACTCTCCGGACAATAGACCAAACCGGACGTTCGATTCAACCGCGAGGAGCTTCTACCCGGGTAGGGATGTACGGAGCGAATGCGTGACCACCGACCAGGCCAGAGATCTTCTGTAGGGGCAGGGCTTGCCCTGCCCGGGAGATGGGAACGAAAACCGGAGATTGCGAGCGAAGACGGGCGCAGCAAGCAGCGCCCCTACGAAGATCCGGCCGAGGCGGCGGCGAGTTTTCTTGTAGGGGCAGGGCTTGCTCTGCCCGCGGAGGGGTCAGTTCTTCGATAGCAGGTGGGCCACGGCCCGGTCCAGGCCGTCCAGGCTCAGGCCGAACATGCGGAAGACCGTGGCTACCCTCTGGACCGTGTAGGGCCCCTGGGTGAAGTCGGGGGCGTAGCGCACCATCGGGTTGAGCCACGCCGAGTGGCGGAAGGTGCCGGCCAGGAAGCGGAGCTGGTCGATCCCCGGTTTCGTCTGTCGCTCGTTGTAGTAGATGCACCCCTTCGGGTGCTCCAGCTCCTCGGGTGCCATGGCGGCGTCGCCCACGAAGACGAGACGCGACTCCGAATCCAGCCTTGCGAGATCCGCGGCCGAGAGGGGCTTGTAGAGCCTTTGGGGGTCCTCCCAGACGCGCTCGTACACGCAGTTGTGATAGAAGAAGGTCTTGAGGTCCTTGAACTGTGCGCGGGCATAGTTGAAGAGCGTCTGGACCACCTCCACGTAAGGATCCATGCTCCAGCCGCCGTTGTCGATGAGCAGGATCACTTTGAGCTTGTCTTTGAGCCTGGGGTCGAAGACGATCTCGATTTCGCCCGCGTTCTTCACCGTCTCGCGGATGGTCTTGTCCACGTTCACCTGGTCCCGGGGACCCGCCGGGACCAGGTGCTTGAGCCTGCGCAGGGCCTCGCCCACCTGGGAAAGGGTGAGGCGGGAGTCCTGGGTGTAGTCGCGGTAGCGCCGCTCCAGAGCGACCTTCACGGCGGACCTGCCGCCGGAGCCCCCGCCCACGCGCATGCCGCCCGGCCGGTGGCCCGAGTGCCCCACCGGGCTCGTCCCTCCGGTGCCGATCCAGCGGTTGCCGCCGTCGTGCCTTTCGGTCTGCTCTTTCAGCCGGTCGAGGAAGTAACGGACGAGCTCCTCCGGGCTCAGCTTGGGCAGCGAGTCCGGGTCGATTCCCAGCATCTCGGCGATCTCCCTGGGGTCGCGCAGCCACTCCTCGAGCAGGGCCCGCAAAGCGGCCTCCAGCTCCTTTTCGAGCTCGCCCTCTCGTTCCACGCCGTAGAAGTACTTGGCGAAGACCCGGTCGTAGAGATCGAAGTAGCGCTCGCTCTTCACCATGAGCGTCCGAGCCACGACATAGAAGTCGTCCAGGTTGCGGATCAAGCCAAGGTGGAGGGACTTCTGCAGCTTCAGGAAAGCCGTCGGGGTGGCCGGCATGCCGGCCTTCCTGAGATCGTAGAAGAACTCAACGAACACGGGTGGTTACCTTCCGGAAAGAGGCGACTGCTGGACCTGCAGATAATCGGCGCTCTTCTTGAAAAGAATGCCCAGGTACGGGACCTCATTTCCCCTCTCGAGAGCTCGGGCGCTGAAGCTCGAATCCAGGCGCAGGGCACGGATCCAGTTGATCAGCTCCCGGGTTGCCGGTTTCTTTTCGACATGGGGCAGGGAGCGCAGCCGGTAGAAGGTCTCGATGCAGCCGTCGGCCAGGCGGTCCTCGATGCCCGGGAAGTGGGACTCCACGATCCGGCGCATGAAGTCCGGCGCCGGGAAGGCGATGTGGTGGAAGTTGCAGCGACCGAGAAAGGGGTCGCTCAGGTCCTTCTTGGCGTTCGAGGTGATGATGACTACCGGCCGGTGCCTGGCCCGCACGGTCTCGTCGATCTCGATGATGTCGAAGCTCATCTGGTCCAGGACGTCCAGCAGATCATCCTGGAAGTCGCTGTCGGCCTTGTCGATTTCGTCGATGAGCAAGACCACTCGGGCGTCGGCGGTGAAGGCCTGCCCGATCTTCCCCATGCGGAGGTAGTTCCGAATCTCGCTCACGTCCCGACCGGAGTCGCCGAACCGGCTGTCGTTGAGCCGGGTCAGGGTATCGTACTGGTAGAGAGCCTCGATCGCCTTCATGCTGCTCTTGACGTTGAGGGCCAGCAGAGGCAGCCCGAGGTTCTCCGCCACGGCATGGGCGAGCAGGGTCTTGCCCGTGCCGGGCTCTCCTTTAAGCAGCAGAGGCATCTCCAGCGCGATCGAGACATTGACGATCTTGGCCAGCTCGGGATCGACAACATAGGTGCTCGTTCCGATGAACTCGCTCGGCGTTTCTTTCATGGCAGCCACCTGCTCCTCCCTCTCCCGTGCGTGAGGTTTCAATTTAGCACACGGGGCTGCAGAATGCGACGGGCGGAGACCGGCGCGCCCCGCCGTCCTCCGTCCGGGCGAAGCTCTGCGGCGCGCCTTGGGAATCGCGAGTCCTGGTTATCGGGAAGGATGGGGGGCCTGCGAAACTGGCCAAAGGCTGCGGGAAGGCGGCCTGCCCGGACGCAAGGCAGGCGAAGCCCGAGTCTCGGACCGGCGAGCGTGGGTGGGGGAGCCCGGATCAGCCCCCCCTGGCCACGTTTCCGGGGGATCGCTGCGCAGGGCTCGCGACCGGCTCCGCAGAAGCCGTCATGCGGACCCCACCGTGATCAAGTCTTTCTTGCTTCGGGCGCACGTGCCACCGGATCGTCAGTCGCTGCTTTCCGAAATTCACCGCGTCCTTGTATTCTTCCATATAGATGTCGATCCAATTGTGCTTGCTGATGTGCATTCGATCCAGGACCGTCAGCTTGCCAAAACCTTCTACGAAGACCTCTTTGCCCCTGGTGAGGCCCATGGCCTCGAGGTCCCGCGAGACGGCAATGGTGCCGGGCCGGATCTCGTCACCCCAGGCACATACGGTCGGGTCGGAGTCGGTCTGCTTGGCTTCCGCGTTGTAGGCGGTCGCTCTCACGATCATGGTTCGTTTCTTCGCCTGGTGGCGCTTGGCCAGGATCCCCCTGGGGCCCAAGCCGCCCTTTGCGGTTCCGCTGATGAGCTGCTCTACGACCTCCCTTGACAGCGCTTCCTGTTGCGGGTCCTGGTCCTGGGACAGGAACTGCGTGCATTCGTTGCCTCTCCAGGCGTTCAAACTGCCGCCCGTCAATGCGGAGAGGACGACCACCGTGGAGAGAAGGGCGATGAGAACGGCTGTCGATTTCATCGGATCCTCCATGGTGAATGGGAACGGTTTGCATCACGCGTATCGCCTGTTATGAGATACGAGGATTATACCTAGTCCAGGTTGTTTTATCAACACAAAATTCACTTCTTCTATCGAACCAAAAAAATCCTTACAGGAACTCCCTTTAACTGCTCGTGATTTGAATTGACTTGAAAAACTTCTCGGAACTCGATAGGGCATCCACTACTCAACTTTGTTATGGAAATCTCGCCTTCTCTGCTGCGGCCATCACGGGTGGCGGTCAGCGCGGGAAAAAGCACCGTAAGTCCGGGGCTTCGGCCGCGATCCCGGTTTCGCCCGAATCTTGCATGGTCAGATCGGTCCATCCTCGCACGCGAGCACGCTGAACCCATTTCAGATGCCCCGAGGAGCATTTTTGGCCTCAGGAGGCGTGCCCCCCCTCTCGGTTGAAATTCAAACGTCCGTTTGATACATTCGTTTAACTGTCCGCGGGGTGCATAATGGCTCTGTCAGACCGCCTGTCTCCTTCAAACCAGGGAGAGCCGACGCGCGAGCGCCTGCTCAAGAGCGCCGAGCGCCTGTTCGCCCGGCGAGGGTATGCTCTCACCTCGGTCAGGGCGATCACTCGGGAAGCGGCCTGCAACATCGCCGCCGTGAACTACCACTTCAACGGCAAGCACAACCTCTACCGCGAGATGTTCAGGCAGCGCACGGCCGCCCTGAGAGAGCAAAGGATCTCACGCATCCGGCTCGCCATGGACGAGGCGGGCAAAATGGCGTCCCTGGAGACGGTCCTCGAGGCCTTTGCGAACGCCTTCGTGGAGCCTCTGGCAGATGAGTCGCGCGGCAGGACCGTGATGGAGCTCATGACCCGGGAGCTCCTGGACCCCCAGCTGCCCCCGGGCTTCTTCCTCTCCGAGATGATCCTGCCCGTGCAGGAAGCTCTGGCGGAAGCGATCCGGACCGTGGAACCCGGCATCCCCCAGCGGGCCGTCCGTATGTGCATCCAATCTTTCGTCGGCCAGCTCATCCACGTCCTGCGGATGCGGACCATGGCCCAGCGCTCCGAGCAGCCCAGCGAGGTGGCTTTTCCCCTTCCGGAGTCGGTCCAGCACATCGTCTGTTTTACCGCGGCCGGGATCCGAGCCTATACGAACAAGAGAGGTTCTTCCTGATGCGACCTTGCGGGGGACCCGGTGGTGAAGGCGACAACGTGCACGACGGCAGCGCGCATCCCCGGAGGACCGCCGATCGGCAGCGTTCCGCCCGTCCCCGGCCTCCGAGACGATGCTCTTCTCGGCTGGGCCTGTGCGCCGTGGCGACTTTCGCCGCCGCCTTCGCCGCCTGCACGCACGCTCCCACGGTGTTGCGCGAACCGCTCGTCCCGCCTGGGCCCGCCGTGTACGCGCAGGGCCTCCCGGTTGCGGACCCGGCCGCCCGGCCCGCGCCGGAGCTCCCGGAGAACTGGCAGGAGCTTGCAGGGCGCCTGACCCTGGCCGACATCGTGTCCATCGGCCTGGCGAACAACCCGGAGACGCGCGGGAGCTGGCTGACGGCCAAAGCCGCTGCTGCCCGGGTGGGCATGCAGCGCTCCGCTTACCTGCCCACCATCGACGTGGAAGGGAGCTTCGCCCATGTCAACCAGTCCGCGGTCGGAGGCCAGTTCACGTTCAGCGAGGACATCTACGGCGCCAGCGCGACCTTGAACTGGCTCCTTTTCGACTTCGGGGGCCGGTCGGCCCGGCTCGACGAGGCCTGGGCGGCCCTGCTCGCCTCCGACTACGGGCACAACGCCGTAATCCAGGACGTGGTCCTGGCCGTCGAGCAGGCCTTCTACGGATATCTCGCAGCGAAGGCGCAGCATTCCGCCGCCCAAGCCAACGTCCGTGAAGCCCAGGTCAACCTCGAGGCCGCCCGGAAGCGTCACGAGGTGGGGGTCGCCACGATCGCCGACGTGCTGAAGGCGCAGACCGCCTTCTCCCAGGCACAGCTTCTTCAGCAGAGCTTCGCCGGCCAGATCGAGGCATTGAAAGGGGAGCTGGCGACGGCCATGGGCCTGCCGGCGAGCACTCAGTATGAAGTGGGGTGGCTGCCCGAGGACGTACCTGTCGAGGAGGTTACCGAGCAAGTGGGACCGCTCCTGGACAAGGCCCTGGCAGACAGGCCCGACCTGGCCGAGGCCCGGTGGCGGGCGGAGGAGGCCTTTTCTCGCCTGCAAAGCGTCAAGGCGCAAGGATGGCCCAGCATCTCCGCCACCAGCTCGGGGAACCGCAGCTACTACCTGCCGGGTTTCTTCAGAACGCACACCGACGACTGGTCAGCCGCGCTGGTCTTACGGTACCCGCTGTTCACCGGGTTTTCCCAGCACTTCGACGTCAAGCGAGCGGAGGCGGAGGCGGAGGTCAGCAAGACCCAGGTCACCAGCCTCGAGCAGCAGGTCATCCTCGAGGTGTGGACCGGCTACTCGGACCTGAAGACGTCGCTTCAACAAGTGAAGACCACCCGGGACCTGCTCGCCAGCGCGGAGCAGTCGGAGCGGGTCGCCCTCGCCCAGTACAAGCAGGGGGTCGGCAGCATACTGGACCTCCTGTCGGCCCAGGGCTCCCTGACAACCGCCCGGGCGGAGGAGATCCGCGCGCGCTCCAACTGGTTCCTCGCCGTGGCGCGCCTGGCAAGGGCCACGGGCGCGCTCAAACCGCTCGAGAGGCCGGAAGCCCGTGCCCCGCGCGAACCGACGACTGGAGACGAGCCAAGATGAGCCTGCTGCGGAGAAGAGAAGGTAGCCGGCGGCCGACCGTAAGGCGGCGGTCCGTGGCCTACGCGAGAAGACAGCTCCGGTTCCTCCCGGCCGCCGCCATGCTCTTGCTCCTGGCCGGCTGCGGCCAGGAGACCGACGGGACCGGAAACCCGGCGGCGGGGACCGCGATCCCTGTTTCTGTGGCGCCCGTCCTGGAGAAGACGATGCCCCTCTTGGTCCAGGCAATCGGCAACGTGGTCGCATCGGCCACGGTCTCGGTCCGCTCCCGCGTGGGCGGCGCCTTGCAGAAGGTCCATTTTCGGGAGGGCGACGAGGTGAGCGCAGGCGAGCTGCTGTTCGTCATCGACCCGCGACCCTATGAGGCCGCCCTGCGGCAGGCCGAGGGCCTCCTGGCGCGCGACCAGGCGCTCCAGGAGAAGGCCGAGGCGGACCTCCGCAGGTTCTCCGAGCTGATCAAGGACGACTTCGTCTCCGAGGAACAGCTCGACCAAGTCCGGGCTTCGGCCGCTTCCCTAAGGGCGTCCGTGCGGGCGGACGAGGCGGCTGTGAAAACGGCCGCCCTCGAGCTTTCCTACTGCCGGATCTATGCCCCCATATCCGGCCGCACCGGGGACCTGCTCGTGGACGAGGGCAACCTGATCAAGGCCAACGATGACCTCATGGTCGTGATCAACCAGATCGTTCCGATCGAGGCCAGCTTTTCGGTTCCGGAGCAACATCTGTCAGAGATCCGCGCCCGCCATGCGCAAAGGCCCCTGCAGGTGACCGCCCTGGTCAAGCAGGACGGTTTCAGGCCGGTCGAGGGAAGGCTCACTTTCGTGAACAACACCGTGGACACCGCCACCGGGACCGTGCTGCTCAAGGCGAGCTTTAACAACGAGGATCGAGCCTTGTGGCCCGGGCAGTTCGTGGACGTGGCCCTCACGCTCGGAGAGCAGAGCCAGGCCATCGTCACCCCTTCGGAGGCCGTTCAAAGCGGCCAGCAGGGTGCCTACGTGTTCGTGGTCCGCGAGGACGGGACGGCCGAATCCAGGACGGTCGAGGTGAGCCGCATCGTGGGCGAGGATACCGTCATCGCACAGGGCCTGACCGCCGGGGAAACGGTGGTCGTCGACGGCCAGCTCCGGCTCGTGCCGGGGGCCAAGGTGGAAATCAAGGCGCCGCCTGCAGCGCAGGGTGCGACTCGATGAATTTTTCCGAGCTCTTCATTCGCCGCCCGGTCATGACCACGCTGGTCATGGGGGGCATCCTCCTGTTCGGCATCATGGCGTACCGTCTGCTGCCTGTGAGCGACCTGCCCAACGTGGACTTCCCGACCATCCAGGTCTCGGCGAGCCTGCCCGGCGCCAGTCCCGAGACCATGGCCTCGTCGGTGGCGACCCCGCTGGAAAAGGAGTTTTCGACCATCGCCGGCATCGACTCCATGAGCTCCTCGAGCCTCCTGGGCAGCACGAACATCACCGTGCAGTTCACGCTGGACAGGGACCTGGATGCGGCCGCGCAGGACATCCAGGCCGCCATTTCCAGGGCCGGGCGCCGCCTTCCCCGGGACATGCCCAGCCCGCCCTCCTACCGCAAGGTGAATCCGGCGGACCAGCCGATCCTCTATATCGCCCTCACTTCGCCCACCCTGCCCCTCTACCAGCTCAACGAGTACGGCGAAACTCTGATGGCCCAGCGCATCAGCATGGTGAGCGGCGTGGCCCAGGTGCAGGTCTACGGCGCCCAGAAATACGCGGTCAGGATTCGTCTGGACCCCAGGCAGCTCGCCAGCCGCGGGATCGGGATCGACGAGGTCTCCCGGAGCGTCCAGGGCGCCAACGTCAACCTGCCGACCGGCACGCTCTGGGGCCCTCATACCGCCTTCACCTTGGAGGCAAACGGCCAGCTCACCGAAGCCGCGGCGTACCGGCCGGTCATCGTCTCCTACCGCAACGGCAAGCCCGTCCGGCTGGAAGAGCTGGGGCACGTGCTCGACAGCGTGGAAAACGACAAGACCGCCGCCTGGTTCATCGACCAGCGCGCCGTGATCCTGGCCATCCAGCGCCAGCCCGGCTCCAACACGGTCGAGGTCGCCCAGTCGGTCCTGGAGCTCCTGCCGACCTTTCGCGGCCAGCTTCCCGCGTCCGCCACCCTCAACCTCGTCTACGACCGCTCCGAGTCCATCCGAGAATCGGTGAAGGACGTGAAGTTCACGCTGGTCTTCACGCTCTTCCTGGTGGTCGCCGTGATCTTCCTGTTCCTGCGAAACCTGTCCGCCACCGTGATCCCCAGCCTGTCGATGCCCCTGTCGATCATCGGCTCGTTCGCGGTCATGTACCTGCTCGACTTCAGCCTGGACAACCTCTCCCTCATGGCCCTCATCCTGTCCATCGGATTCGTGGTGGACGACGCGATCGTCATGCTGGAGAACATCGTGCGGCACATGGAGCACGGGGAGCGCCCGTTCCGGGCGGCCCTCACGGGCTCCCGGGAGATCAGCTTCACCATCATCAGCATGACCTTGTCGCTGGCAGCGGTGTTCATTCCCGTCCTGTTCATGGGCGGGATCATCGGCCGGCTGTTCAACGCGTTCGCCGTGACGATCGGCCTGTCGGTGCTGATCTCCGGTTTCGTCTCCCTGACCCTGACGCCCATGCTGGCCAGCCGTTTTCTCAGGCCGCCGGGCGAGATGCGGCACGGGCGGCTGTACAGGGCTTCCGAGAGCTTCTTTGCCGGCATGCTCCGCGCTTACGAAATCGGACTGCAATGGTCTCTCCGGCACCGCCTGATCGTCATGATCGTGACCCTGGGCATCAGCGCCGGAACCGTCTTCCTGTTTCGCTCCATGCCCAAGGGGTTCCTGCCGAGCGAGGACGCCGGCAGGCTCGTGGCCTGGACCGAGGCCAAGGAGGGCATCTCCTTCCAGGCCATGGCGGAGCACCAGCAGGCCCTGGCCGCCGTCGTCAAGGCAGACCCGAACGTGGACAAGTTCATCTCCACGGCCGGCGCCCGCGGCGGCTCCGCCGGAACCAACGCGGGCATCATCTTCATGCACCTGCCGCCCAGAGAACAGCGTGAGCTCTCGGCGGAGGAAGTGGCCGCCCAACTGCGCAGGAAAGTCGCCCAGGTGCCGGGCATCCGGGCCTTTGTCCAGAACCCGCCGCCCATCAGTTTCGGCGGCAGGGCGACCAAGAGCCAGTACCAGCTCACGCTGCAGAGCCCGGAAACCGAGGAGCTCTACCGGTTCGCGCCGGTCCTGGAGTCCGAGATGCGCAAGTTGCCGGGGCTGGTCGACGTGACCTCGGATCTCCAGCTCAAGAACCCGCAGGTCAACGTGGAAATCGACCGGGACAAGGCTTCGTCGCTGGGCGTCTCGGCGGAAACGGTCGAGGAGGCGCTCTACACGGCTTACGGTTCCCGGCAGATCTCCACGATCTACGCGCCGAACGACCAGTATCAGGTGATCATGGAGGTCCGGCCCGAGTTCCAGCAGAACATGGATGCCCTCTCGCTCCTGTACGTGCGTTCCGACCGCGGGGACCTGGTGCCTCTCGACGCCCTGGCACGGTTCCGCCATAGCCTGGGACCTCTATCGGTGAACCATTCGGGCCAGCTCACCTCGGTCACGCTCTCCTTCAACCTGGAGCCGAACTTTCCGCTCGGCGATGCGGTGAGCTCCGTGCAGGCGGCCGCCGGGAGACTGCTGCCGGACACGATCAGCACGAGCTTCCAGGGGACGGCCCAGGCATTCCAGACTTCCATGCAGGGGCTCGGAATGCTGCTGGCCCTGGCCATTCTCGTGATCTACCTGGTCCTCGGCATCCTGTACGAGAGCTTCATCCACCCCGTGACGATCCTCTCCGCTCTGCCGCTGGCCGGGTTCGGGGCGCTCCTGACGTTGATGCTCTTCGGCATCGACCTGAACATCTACGCCTTCGTCGGCATGATCATGCTGGTCGGGCTGGTGAAGAAAAACGGCATCATCATGATCGATTTCGCGATCGAGGCGCAACGCAGCCGGGGCGCGGGAGCTGCCGAAGCGATCTTCGAAGCCTGCTTGGTGCGCTTCCGGCCGATCATGATGACCACCATGGCCGCCCTGTTCGGGACCTTGCCCATCGCCCTGGGGCTGGGATCCGGCGGGGAAGCACGGCAGCCGCTGGGCCTGGCCGTGGTGGGCGGGCTGCTCTTTTCCCAGATGCTCACGCTCTTCGTCACGCCGGTCGTCTTCCTGTACATGGACCGCTTCCAGGCCGCCCTGGGCCGCTGGTTTCCGGGTCTCGCCTCCGGCAGGGCCGCAGAGCGTGGCCCCGTCTCCCCTCGAGGCCCCGACCCCGCCGGGGCGAAGTGAAGGCGGCCCGATCGGACGGACGCTTGGGGCCGCCCGCCAAGCGAGTAGAGAGGGTGCCGAAAAACATCCTCTCGAGAGGCCGGCGAGAAATGGCCAGATGCAAGGCGCGCGAGATCCTGAGGAACGAGGCGTACATGGAAGTACGCCGCAATGACACCGGCTTCCGCCGGGGCAGGCTCCCCCGCCTCCGTGCCGCGCCACGAGCGCAACGCCGCAGATGGCCGTTTGTCGTCAGCCGTGTTTCCTTTCGCTCCCGGTCGTGTCGCCTTTCCTTGACACGTTTCGCTCCCGTGTAAGGAAACCCGACAGCTCGAGGCCTTCCGGGCTGCCTGCAATTACCCGATATTGCTGTACTTCCTGGACTTTCCTGTGCGGCGCTTCCCGGTCGGCAGCCTGGCACGGCCATTGCTCATCCAAAGAAGTGAGAAGAGACCGGGAAAGAGAGCTGAGGTCGGTGAAAAGCTGGATCAGCTCCCCTCCAACGGCTGAGACTACGCAGGCAGGCAAAGGCCCGGTCGAGGAGGGCTAGGATGGAAGACCTGAAATTGAATTGGCCCCTGATCGGCGGGATCTTCTTGAGCTTCGCGGTCTGGTCCGGCATCTTCCTGCTGGTGCTCTAACCCCAAACAGAATAACGCCGTTTCGATGCGCTTCGGCCTCCCCTTGACGGGGCCGTGGCCGCGCATTACCATTGTGGCCGAGTTTACCTGGACGCCGATCCACCGGGGCCCGCCCGTAAAGGGGTGCGGCCCCGTTCTCCTTGTTCCGGGAAAACCTTGAAGATAGAAAGGCTCGAAAATGAAGAGGGTGATCTTAACGGGAGTGGTCGTACTGGTCCTGCTGACGGGGGCCGTAGTACAGACGGCTCACGCTGATCACGGCTGGGCCACGGCGGGAAAGATCCTGACCGGCGTAGCCATCGGTTCGGTCCTGGCAACTGTCGTGGGACCGCCTGTGGTGTACATGCAGCCGGCTCCGGTCGTGGTTCAACCGGCACCCACCATCATCCACCAGCCCGCTCCGGTCTACTACGTGCAGCCTGCGCCGGTCTACGTTCAGCCGGTGCCGGTGTATGTGGCGCCGCGCCCCGTGGTCTACGGGTACCCGGCTCACCGGGTCGTATACCGGAACGGCTCCTCGCACCACCACAGACATCACCGGTAGTTCAAGTTGCTGCATACGTGAAGCCCCGCCCGCCCTGTCCCCGGAACAGGGCGGGCTTTTTTGTGCCGAGAGCACGGCTCGCGCTTCGTGCCCGGACAAGAGACGCTTCTCTGCACAGCCCGCATGTTGACGAACGCCCGCCCTCCTGGATATAAGGGGTTCATTGAACTAAGTTCAGAAAGTGAGCCTTCTTCAAAATGGCGCGCAGCTCCTGCCCGAGAACGTCGCTGAGTCAACAGGATCCGCCCAACGGAGCCTCGGTCACAGCCCAAAGAAGACGGCGCGAGAAGGAACAGCGCTACCAGAGCATCCTGCGCGCCGCCGAGCGGCTCTTCTGCGAGCGCGGCTACCCGAACACGAAGATCCAGGACATCGCCCAGGCTGCGGAAGTCGCCGTGGGCACCGTCTACTTCTACTTCCGCAGCAAGGAAGACCTGCTGCGCCATCTCATGGACGCCATTGCCCTCAACGTCCGCAGCATTCTCGGCCAGGCTTTCCAGAGCCGCAAGCCTCCGATCGATCGCTTCGAGGAGGCCGGCAGGGCCTTCTTTCAGGAGTTCTGCCTTGCCCATCCGTTCCAGCTGATCATCCTGCTCAGGGAATCGGTGGGCATCACGCCCGAGGTCGAGTCGCTGAGGAGATCCATCTTCGAGCGCTTCAACCAGGACGTGGCTTCGGCCATCCAGGAAGTCATGGAAGAGTACGGCGCCCCCAACCGGTTCGCCGCCCAGGTCCTCTCGGTGGCGATCGGCGGCATGATGGAGAAGGTCGCCTACCAGTACCTCATCTGGCAGGACCGTTCCGGCGAAATGGAAACGATCGCCCGGGAGGCGCTGGCCTTCATCCGCGGAGGCCTCCTGTCGGTCCTCAAGGACATCGTACAGACCGAGGCCGGGCCGTCGTCCTCTGCGAAGTCGCGGCCTTCCGGACGTCGGCGCTAGGCGGGGACCGGGATGCTCTTGAAGGGAGGGCTGCACATCCACACGACCTGCTCGGACGGAGCCCTGACCCCCCAGGAAATTGCAGACTGCTACGCGCAGAGGGGATATGATTTCATTGCGTTCACCGATCACGACTACCTGCTCAAGCCGAACTACCGGGAGATCTACGCCAGCGTCAGGAGCGACCTGATCCTGTTTCACGGGGTGGAGCTCACCGTGTTCGTGAAGGGCTATGTCCACGTGAGCCGCATCGCAGGGGACTCCGAGGTCCTCCACGTCTTCAACCACATCGGCGAGTACGACCTGACCCCGGAGCAGATCCGCGATCGCACCGAGCGGATTGCAGAAATGTTTCCTCTGGATGCGGTCGAGATCACGACCAAGGGATTCCGGGAGAGGGAGCTGGAAACGCTGGACCTGCCTTATCCCAAGATCGCTTCCGACGACGCCCACACGCTCGTGGGCATCGGCAGGGCCTGGATCGAGCTGGACGCGAGAACCGACAAGGACAGCATCCTGAGGACGATCAAGAAGGGCGAGTTCTGGAATTGTTACCTGTGACCGGAACAGAGGGAGGACAAGGTCATGAGCAGGCGTGTGGCAATTTGCGCTATGGCACAGATCAAGAACGAACCCGATATCTGGCACAAGCGCTTCCAGGCCATGCTGCTCGAATGCCTGGAGCCGATCCTGGAGAAGACAGGGGTCACCTTCGACATGGAGAAGGGCATCCGCGACGTCGTCACCTGCTCGGACGACGTGTTCGACGCCCGGACCATTTCCGACAACGGCATGACCGATGTCGTGGGAGCCCACTACCGCGGGGAGGAGAAGGTGGCCCAGGACGGCCTGAACGGCCTGGGGTACGCGATGGCCGCGATCCTGTCCGGCCACGACGACTTGGTGCTGTTCATGGGGCACTGCAAGGAGTCGCAGTCCGAGAGCCGGCGGGCGTGCACGAACCTGGCCTATGATCCCTTTTTCTGCAGGCCCCTGGGGCTGGACTTTCTCAACACCAACGCCTTGCAGGCCCGCTCCTACATGGCCAAATCCGGCGTGACCGACGCCCACCTCGCCGACATCGTGGTGCGATCGAGGAAGAACGCGGCCCGGAATCCCTACGCCCGGGAGAACAAGCCGGTGACGCGGGAAGAGGTGATGGCTTCCCCCTATCTTGCGGATCCGATCCGGGAGCTGCACGCCCATCCGATCACGGACTGGGCCGTCGGCATGCTCTTGTGCTGTGAGGAGCGTGCCCGGGAGTTCACCGACAAACCGGTCTGGCTCACCGGGTTCGGCAACTGCATGGACCGCTACTTCGTCGGCGACCGGGACCTCGCTTCGAATTTCGGCCTGAACAAGGCGGCCGCCCGGGCGTACGCGATGGCCGGAATCAAGGACCCCGGGCGCGAGATCGGCTTGTTCGAGCTGAACGACGGGTGCGCCTACCAGCTTCCCATGATCGCCGAAGGCGTCGGCCTCGCCGAGGAAGGGAAGGGCGGGAGCTGGGTGGAGTCCGGCGGCCCGGACCGCCACAACGTCAACCTCTCCGGCGGCATGCTGAACGGCAACCCGATCATGCTCGGCGGCGTCGCCCGGGCCGTGGAGGCGTTCCTCCAGCTCCGGGGGGAGGCCGGCGAAAGGCAGGTCAAGGGATTGAAGAAGGCGCTCGCGCACGGCTCCACGGGCGGCGCCAGCCAGCATCAGACGATCTTGATTCTGGAAAATTGAGAAGCGGGGTGAGAGCCATGACTCATAAGAAGAAGAACCGAAATGTTGCGGTCATCGGCGTGGGTCAGACCAGGCATTCCAGCCATCGGGAGGACGTGAATCAGCCCGAGATGGTGAACGAGGCCGTGCAGCGGGCCCTGGACGACGCCGGCCTGACCATGAAGGACGTCGACTGCATCGTCCACGGGAACATGGAGCTGTTCGAGATGATCCACCAGCCGGACCTCTGGCACGAGCTCGGCACGGGCGCTTACGGCAAGAGCGCCTTTCGCCTGACGACCGGCGGGACGACCGGAGCCACCCTGTTCGGCGCGGCCGACACCCTGGTCGCTTCCGGCATGTACGACGTGGTAATGGCCATCGGCTTCGAAAAGCTCCAGGAAGGGAACACCACGGCCGGCATCACCAACATGGCCGACCCTCTCTGGTCCAGGAACCTGCAGACCGGCGCCCTCACGAGCACCTGCGCCTACGACGTGATCCAGGAGTTCGGTGAGGAGCGGGCCAAGCGGGCCTCGATGATGTACCGGATCATCATGGACAAGCATGCCACCCTCAATCCCAATGCCCACCGGCAGTTCGGCCTCGAGTTCGACCAGCTCGAGCAGCTCATGGAAGGTTCGGCCAAGCTGATCGGCGAGCTCCGCATCATCCACATGTGCTCGCAGTCGGACGGCGCCTGCGCGGTCATCATGGCTTCCGAACAGAAGGCGAAGAAGCTTTCCAGGAATCCGGTCTGGGTCCGGGACCACATCACGGTCCACCGGGAGGAGTCGTTCAACATCATGGGGTACGACAAACGTTACCCCGTGGACATGACCCACAAAGTGGCGGCGCGGGAGCTGTTCAAGCGGAACGGCATCAGCAACCCGCTCGACTACTTCGATGTCTTCGAGATGTACGATCCTTCTTCCTGGTGGGGGCTGGACTGGCTGAGGGACTTCTTCATGCTCGAGGGGGACGAGCACCTCAAGCTGGTAGAAAACAAGGAGATCATGATCGGCGGCAAAATGCCCGTCAACCCTTCCGGCGGCGTGATCGCGACCAACCCCATCGGCGCCACGGCGCTCGTCCGGCCGGCTGAAGCCGCTCTCCAGATCCGCGGGGATGCGGGCCCGCACCAGATCCCTACGCCCGTGAAGCACGGGCTCGCCTCGGGCTTCGGCGGCACCATGTGGACGGTCCTGATCATGCTGGAGAAGGAACTCGGCTGGTAGGAGGGAATTTCCATGAGCGAGAAATTCGGCGTCAAAGTGGACGAGATATTCGACACCATGCCCGACCGTTTCCGCCCGGAAGCCGCACAGGGGGTCAACGCCGCCTTCGGTTACGACATCGCGGGCCGCGGCAAGTGGAAGCTGACCGTCAAGGACGGCGCCATGAAGATCGCCAGGACCGACGACCTCGCCGGGTGCGTGGCCGTGACCAAGGCGGACCCGGACACCTTCGTGGGCGTCAACATCGGCAAGGTGGACGGCATGCAGGCCTTCACCACCGGCAAGCTCACCGTGCAAGGCGACCTCAAGGCCCTGGGCACGACCACCAAGATGTTCAAGAAGTTCGTGCCCCCGAAGAAAGAGCTCTCCATCCGCGAGTACGTGCTCGACATGTTCGGCACCCTGGAGAAGCGCTTCCAGCCCAAGGCCGCAGAGGGCCTGGATATCACGGTCGGCTACGACATCTCGGGAAGCGAAGGCGGCCAGTGGACCGCTGCGATCCGCAACGGCACGTGCCAGGTCACCGAGGGGCTCGCGCCTCGACCGACGCTCAAGCTCTCGGTCAAAGCCAAGGACTGGGTGGAGCTCATGCTGGGCAAGGTGGACGCCATGACCCTGCTCAGCACGGGCCGGGCGAAGTTCGACGGCGACCTGCAGATCGCCATGAAGCTCGGGCAGATCTTCGCCAAGTACACGCCGCCCGGAGAGGAAGTCAAGGAGGAGCAGGAGCTGCTGGTCCTGAAGAAGGTCATTTCCATGGATCACCGCTTCGCGACCGGCCCGGTGATGGGCAGGTTCCTCAATGCCCTCAAGAAAAAGAAGATCCTGGCCAACCGGTGCCCGAAGTGCAAGCGGCTGCAGCTCCCGCCGCGCGAAATCTGTGCCGAGTGCCGGGTGCGGGTGGACGAGTTCGTGGAGGTGGGGCCCAAGGGGAACGTCCGCATGCTGGAGTACGTCTACTACGCCAGCCCGGACCCTCTTACCGGAAACACCCGCGAGACCCCGTACGGAGTCGCCTACATTCTGCTCGACGGGTGCAAGGGGAACGAAGTCTTTTCCCATTACGTACGACCTGATCAGCTCGACCGCATCCGGATCGGGTGGAACGAGAGGAAGGGGTCGATCGTGCGGCCGGTCTGGGCCGATGAGCGTACCGGCAGTCTCCACGATATCAAGTACTACGAGTTGGACGAGTGAGGAGTGCAGCCATGAAACCCGGGCTGGATACCAAAGACAGCTTCATCGTGGACGGAAAGATCGCGCTTCCCTACACGTACTTCGCCGGAAGGGTCGGGAGCAGGTTCCTGACGACCATCCGGGACCAGAAGAAGATCATGGGCATCCGGTGCGAGAAGTGCAACCAGGTGTACGTGCCGCCGCGACAGACCTGCGACCTCTGTATGGCCGACATCCGGGAGAACTGGGTGGACCTGAAGAACGAGGGCGAGGTCACGAACTTTACCGTGGTGCGATACCGGGACAAGCACCTGCCCAAGAAGCCGCCCTACGTTCTGGCCCTGATCCGGCTGGACGGCGCCACCACCTCACTGCCTCACGTGGTGGAGGGCATTGCCCCGGACAAGGTCAGGATGGGGATGCGGGTGCGGGCGGTCTTCGCCAAGGAGACGACGAACACGATCCTCGACATCGACCACTTCGAGCCGATGTGAGGAGGGCGGCGGGACCTGCTTGCACGGGCGCCTCGGCGTCCCTGCCGGGGCGACGCATGCGTCGCCCCGGAGCCGCTGCGGTGGCCCTCGCGCTCCTCATGCTCCTGGCAGCCGTGCAGCCTCCTCGAAGGCGGCGGACGGACGCGGCGCCAGCGGCCGCGCGGGCGGAAGGGGAGGTGAGCTCCGAGATGTCCGCCAGCTTCTTCTGGCCCCTGGCGGTGCTGTTGGTCATCGCTATTCTGGTTCGCTACGTCTGGTACACCTGAGCAGCAGGGACCGAGAGCGGGGATCCGGCTCCCGATCCTCGACGAGCTTCTAGCCTGCTACCACCAGGATCGCCTGGTACATGACAGAGACCTGGACCCACGCGATGAGCACGCCCCACACGAAGATGGGAGAGAGGAGCTTGCCCGCCAGGGGGAGCAACCTGCGCAGACGCGGATGTCTGAGACTGTGACCGTTCATCTTGTGCCCTCCTTCTCTGCGTCCTGTCTGGAATGTCCTTCCGTTTTCTGCCTCCACCATGGTGCAATCCCCTTGCCAGCCCCGCCGGAGGAACCGGCTCGTCATGTTTTCTCGATGATATTCAGCAACTTGCAGGAACGGCGGGGGCACGAAACTGCCGGCTGACCGAAGTTTCGCGCGGGCGTTCCACCTCTCATTGAGAGAAAGCTTCGCACAATGAGAAGCCGAGGCCCGCCAGGGCCCCTCACGGGAGATTGCGAGGCCCGGAGGGCCGCGGCAACATCCCGGATGCGGCCTGAGGGCCAGGGAAGGTCCCGCTTCGCTCGGCATTCGGGTCGCCGCGCTCGCGCCTACCGTTCACCTTGAGGAACCCGGATGTGCAGAGGCTCGCTCGCGAGATTCGGCGATTGCCGGAGTCGGTAGGGTGGACAAAGCGAAGCGTGTCCACCATCAGCGAGATCGAGCGTGCCGCCGTGACGCGAACTGGACGAGCGCCGCAGATGGCCGTTTATCGACAGCCTCATGATACCGGGTGCAGGTCCGGCCGGCAGATCAGGCAGGGCATCAGACCCGCCTCCTTCGCGTGCTCGCGTGAAGCGATGCGCGTGAAGGGAGCAGCCCCGAACGCGACGATCGCGGGACACGTAGGCAAGCAGTAGGCCCGCACCCCGGGGTAAAGGACGTACATGGACCGGACCTGGACGGCTGCCGCGGCGCCTGCCTCTCTTGCTCCGGCCATGGGCACTCCCTCCAGCGACAGGAGCCGCTGCTTGAGGCCGATCTTGTTGCCGGCATACCCGGTCAGAGCGCCCGAGCTTCCGACTACGCGGTGGCAGGGAATGACGATCGGCAGCGGGTTCCAGCGCAAGGCCTGGGCGACGGCCCGGACCGCCGACACCCTGCCGAGCTCCCGGGCGAGCCCGGCGTAGGACGCGACGGCTCCATAGGGAAGTGCCGCCGTGGCTTGCAGAACGGAGCGCTGGAAATCGCTCCGCGCCAGGCGCAAGTCCAGCGGCCAATCGAGCCGCCGCAGGCGGCCATGCAGGTAATCCAGCAAATCCCTGTAGGCCATGTCCAGGTCCGCTCCGCCCGGGACCCACTCGACCTCCGGCTCGCGGCGCAGGCGTGAGGCCTTCTTGCCGCGATCCAGGTACTGGACCGCGGCGATCCCCAGCTCGGATCGCGCGATCAGGATGCGGCCGAGCGGGGACGGGAAGATTCGGTACCTGAGCAGGCGCTGCTTGAGATCCGCCAGGCGCGTTTCCAGCCGCTTGCGCGCCTCGGTCACGAGCCCGTCCGGGAGCGGCTCGCCGCGCAGGGCAGCCGCGGTGCTGTCCACCGTGCGATACCCTTCGAGCTCCCCCCGGCAGGGGCTGCAAACCGCCACGTGCTGCTCCACGCGCCGTTGCGCATCCTGGGATGCTTCCCCGATGGCAGCGGCGAGCAGGTCATCTGCGATCTCGACGCAGCTTGCTGGCTTGGTGCTCATGCTTGCCCTCCGGGAACAACCCCGTGACTGTCCAGGCCCTGCCGGATCTTGCGCAGTGCCTGGAACACGTGTGCCCGGGCGCTCTCGGCCGAACAGCCCAGGCTCTTGCCGATGACCTCGTAATCCATGTCGTGAAGCTTTCGTTGCGTGAACGCCACGCGCTGCTTGAGCGGCAGGCTGCGGACGATCCTCTCCACCAGGCGGCCGGTCTCGTGTGCGGCCAGCTCGGACTCCGAAGCCGCAAGCTCGGCCGCCCCCCTGGCCGCGGTTTCCGCTGCGCCGTAGGCCCTCCTGCGACGCGTCTCCGAACGGAAGTGGTTCTTCGCCAGATTGGTTGCGATGGAAAACAACCAGGCCCGCATGTTCGCGTCCTTCGACAGCGCCCCGTAGGCCCGATAGGCCCGCAGAAACGTCTCCTGGGCCAGGTCCTCCGCGTCATCGGCAGGTCCGATCACGCGCCGGAGATAGCGAAGGATCTCTTCATGATGCGCCGCAACCACGGCGTCGAACTCACCCTGGCTCATCACTCTGTATGACACCACGGCCCTCCCGGTGTGAAATGAACCGGCGTTCGAGGCGTCCTCAGAAACACCCGTGCCCTACGGACGGATGATCCAAGAAGTCTACTAGAGGCGACCCTTGAAATGGTAGCGAGAAATCATAGTGGCATCCATGTGGCGGCGACGGACCCGGCCGGACGATGCGGCGGGCAGTCGCCCGGGGAAATCGCACGGCAGCCACGTTGCCGATTTCACGGAAACCTTCTTGCGGGGTCTCACAAGGCAAATGGGGAGAGCAGGAGGCAGGCAGAGGCAGCCTCCATGGACATAGACGTAAAGAGGAGAACAGGGTCATGCAAACCGATGGCAACGTCATTCGAGAGCACTGGATTCCCTCGCCCGCACGTCTGTGGGATGAAATCAAGGACTGGACGCGCAAGCACGCAACGAGAGAACAGGTCTTCGACGCCGCGCTCGCGGCGGCAACGTTGGGATCGAGCGGCTTCGTTCTGCTCGTCCTGCAGAAGGCCGCGCAGAGTTACACCATGACCGGGTTCTAGCGCGGGCTGTTGATCCGCTCTTTCCGTCACCCCGCCGCATGAGGATGTCATGATCCGTCATCCCGGCCCGTCTGCGAAGCGCGTGCGAGCGGGGATCCAGGAGTCTGGTACAGCAATCGCCTGGAATCAGAGGGGAAAGGTCACGATCAGGGTGCATATGCGCCTGTTTCCCCCTCACTAACCCTCTCCCCCGTGCATGGGGGAGAGGGGATTCACTTCTTGACGACCTCCAGATGGCGGGTAGAAACGCCGGCAGGCTCACCGGCTACTTGAACTTCAGGGGCTCCTGGGCGAGAGCGCTCAATTTGCCGCGCACCCTCGCCACATCGCGCTGCTTGCCGAGCCGGGTCCAGATGGCGAGCGCCTCGCCGTAGCGCTTCATTCCTTCGTAGGCCCTCGCGATCCCCTGCTGATCGCCGACCTGCCGGTAGCAACGCAGGGCGTCCTCGTAGAGCTTGCCTTCGCGATAGTCCTTGCCCGCCCCGGCGAGCTCGCCGGCCTCTTCTTGGATCGAGCCCGCCAGCATGTAATCACGGTAGCGGCGGCAGGTCCGGACGGCCAGCTCCAAGCGTCCCCTGCCGGCCAGATGCTCGACCGCCTTGCCGTAATGCAGCGCGCTTCCCGCGAACAGCTCGAAGTTCGTGTCGGTCACGGCAAGGCCCTCCAGGAGAGCATCGAACCTCGCTGGTTCGCGGACACGACAGCAACAGGCCAGCAGGCCCCGGTCGTCGCAGGCCTCCCCTTCCTTCCGGACGGCCTCTACAAAGGAGCGAATCCTCGGGGAAGGGTTCCTGTGAGACGCCTCCGAAATCGCCAGGAAAATCGTGTTGTAGCTTCTGCGCTCGAGGGCGAGGTCGAAAAAGGAGTCGGGGAGTCTCTTTTCGTCGCAATACGGGTATGAGATCCGCCTCAGGAAATTCTCGGCGAGCCCGATCGTCTTCAGATCCTCCCGGTTGGCACGAAGACGTAGCCGCAGCAACCGGATGACGATGTCGACGAACTCTCTCCCCTCCGGCATGAACTGCATCTCCAGCGTGAATACGCTCTCGGCGAGCCGGGCCGGCATGCCTGCGGAGACCTCGAAATGGCCGGCATCCTCCAGATAGCGAAGGCCCTCCGCCGGCAGACGATTGTAGAAGAAATGGTAGATCGCATCCTCGTGCCGCCCCAGTGTACGGCAGGCCCGGCTTACCGCCTCCGGATAGTTCAGGACCATGTAGCGAACGAGAGCATTTTCCACTGCGCCCGCCTGGAACATGTCGTCGGCTTCCCGGCACAGCCGGTCCGCCGGCGTCTCGGTAAGGCGCCGGCCCTGCTGCGGCGTGACACCGCTCCGGGCCTCTCTGGCCCGAAGGTCGTTCGTAAGGAGATGCCGGATTCGGACCCAGTCCTTCTCGCCCTGGGCCCTTTCCAGCTCGAGGGCCGCCTCGCGCCATCTCCCTGTCTTCTCGAAGACCTCGGCCAGGGCGAGGTGGTTGTCAACGCTCCGGTATTCCATGATCGCCCGGTCATGGAGCCCTTTCTTCGCGTAGATCGGAGCCGACTTTTCGAAAAGGGAAAGGGACGAGTACCTCATCGCCGAGCTCAGGGGGTTCTGTCTTTCTTTGCGTTGCGCTTCGGCGAGCAGCAGGCTGCGGTTCCCGTCCGCCGCCTCGGCAAACCTGCGGAAGCTCTCGATCGCCTCATCGAGCCGCTTGGCCTTCTCGTAGAGGAGTCCGGCGGCATGATGGTCCCCGAGAGCCCGGTAGCACTCGAGAAGACGCTCCGGCCGCTTGAGGCTCTTGTATAGGGCAGCGGCGCTCCGATAGTCCCCGGCCTTGAGGTGGCAGTCGGCGGCCTCCGAGCGTTTGCCCGCTTTGCGATAGCAGGACGCCGCAGTCCCGTATTCCTTTGCGCGCGCGAAGGCCTCGGCCGCTTTGCCGTAATGCTTTCGTGCCAGGTGATAGCGCGCGATTCTTCCGTGGCTGCCCGCCTTCTCCCAGTTCTCCAGCGCCTTCTCGCTCCTGCCGAGCTTCTCCCACTCCTCGGCCGCCCGTTCATAGGCGCCCTCCTGCTCGTAACCCAGAATCCTGCAAGTCAGGGCGCGCGCTCCTTCGCCAAGGGCCT
This sequence comes from bacterium, assembly GCA_040756235.1. Lineage (GTDB taxonomy): Bacteria > Desulfobacterota > DSWW01 > DSWW01 > DSWW01 > JBFLZG01. Next base: position 35,471 of record JBFLZG010000063.1, read on the forward strand.
GCCACAGATCCGAGGCCGGACCGTAAAGCCCGGCCTTCTCGTAGTTCTCGGCCGCACGGTCCCGGATTCCGTGCAGCTCGAACAGTTGCGCGGCTTCCGCGTGGCGCCGCCCTGCCTCGAGTGCAAAGGCCTCCGCGATCTCCGCCTTCTCCGTGTTGTTCGCGTTCTTGTAGCACTCCACGGCGGCCGGGTAGTGCCGGCGCTCGAGAAAATAGTCGCCCTGGCTCTCCCACTCCGCCGGGGTGGAGACCCGCTGCCAGACCTCGGCCAGAGCGCCCTTCTCGCAGGAGCGGTAAAGCATGTCCTGAAAGCGCTCCAAACCCCAGACGTTCCCCGGAGTCGGTCCGTCGTAGATGACGAGCGTGTTGCGCGCCCGCGTGACCGCCACGTAGAGCAAGCTCAGCTCATGGCGCACGTGCGGACGACGGCCCGGATCCAGCCCCTCGCCGCTCCCGATCTTCCTCCAGAGATCCGCGGCCTTCCGGTCCTGCGACAAGTTCCACAGGAGGACCGAATCGAATTCCAGCCCCTTGGCCTCGGAGATCGTGAAGACCAGCTCGGTGCCGAGCAGGCGCTTGAGCTTCTGCTGCTCCTCGCGGCTCCGGGTGAGCACGATCTGTCCGGCGCCGGTGAGGCGGACGTTTTCCAGGAGGTCTGCTTCCGGAACGCCGTAGATGAGCACCGGCGGCTTGCCGCTGAACTTCCAGTCTTCGCGGATCTCGGTGTCGGAGAGGCCGACGAGCTCCTGCTTGAGGTCGAGCAGGGCGTTGGCGAGCTTCACGATGCTGCCGACGCAGCGGAAGTTCAGGTTGAGCCGGAGCACCTCCGGGACCGCCATCCCGCGGTCGTAGAACTTGCTCTTGACTTCCTCCCACCGGAACCCGCTCGGGTTGATGATCTGCTTGGCGTCTCCTGCCAGCACCAGGCTGCGGCCGTCCCGGGCCAGCCGGAAGATGAGCGCGAGCTGGACGTCCGAGAAATCCTGGACCTCGTCGCAGACGACCAGGTCGTAGCGGAACCGATCCGCAGAGTTGCCGAGGACCTGCAGGGCCCCCTTGCACAGATCGATCTCGTCCCAGAGTCCCTGTGCTTCCAGCTTCTCCTGGTAGAACTGCGCAACCGAGTAGATCTCCTCGCGGTCGTAGACGAAATTGGGCGCGCGCTTCCTCCCCAGGGTCACGTATTCCCGCAGGGTGAGCAGCGGCTCGGTGATGGCGGCGGCCTTCTTCTCGAGAACCCTCAGGATCTCCTCGAGGACGGACGGAACGGAGCCCCGCGCCGGCGCGGGGGCGCCGGATTCCAGGGCGAGCAGAAATTCTTCGTAGGAGCGGTACCCGGCCTTTACGGCGACAAGCCTCTCGATTTTCTCCATGATTTCGAGGTGCCGGATCCCGAGCAGGATTTCCTTGAGCTCGTTGCGGCCGGCGCGCGACGATCCCTCGCCGAGGGCCTGACGGACGAGCCTCCGGAACCGGTCCACCGAGACGGGCGGCTTGGCGCCCTTGATGATGGAGCGGATTTCCTCCCACACCAGCTCGGCATCGTACTTCCTGTGGAGCCTGTGCTGGCGGAAGATCTCCTCGAATTCCCGGAAGCCCGCCTCCTTGCCCGGCGCGTATCTTGCGCTCCGCCCCTCGAGGATGCCGAGCAAGAGCTCCCGAAAAACGAGAAAGTCCGGCCTTGCTTCGGCCTTCTCGTGCTTCGTGTAGCGGACGAGGCCGTCGTAGATCCGCTCGGAGAAGCGCTTCAGGTAAGGGCTGTAAGTCAGAAAGAGACACCTGGCGCCCCGGAAGCTCTTTCCCAGGAGGTAATAGACCGCGATCGTGGTCTTGCCGCTTCCGGCAGTGCCGGCGAGCAGGACCGGGGGCTCGCGGCCGAGGACCTCCTGCTGGGCAGGGGTCAGAAAGAGGAAGATCTCCATGCCGTCCGGGTCCGTGGCGAGGAGAATGCGCTTCCATTCCTCGGGCCGGAGGACGAGCCACTTCTGCGGGCCATGGTCGTCAGGGGATTTCTCGGCGATATCTTCGGTAGTGAAGTAGTCTGCAGGCAGCTCGTCCAGGCTGACCTCGGCCAGATCCTGCTGGGCCATCGGCTCGAAGTGCAGGAACGGCGCGTTCTGCGGCAGGATCTTGTGCGCCTCGGCCTGCACCTCCTCGTGGGTGACGACCCCCCACACGTAGACGGCGGTCCTGCCCGCGTGGTTCCCGAGGGTGAACAGGATCCGTTCGCTGCCGGTGGCGCGGGCTTCGAAAACCACCTTGTCCGAGATCCCCTTGAGCTTCTTCACCCTGACGCCTGAGTCCCAGAGCCCGTTCTCGAGGAACTCGAACTTCTCGCGCAGCCTGCGCTTCTGGCGGCCGGCCAGTCCGACCAGGTGCGCCTTGACGGCTGCGTTCAGGAGCAGGATGTACTGCCGGTCAGACATCGGGCCCTTTTCTGTTTTCCGCTCTCGAGGGGATTTCCGCCCATTATCCGGAAGCTCGTGGCGAGCGCAAGGCGTTGGGTGGGGCCGGCGGTTCACCGAGAATTGAGAGGACCGTCTTGCTATCGCAGGTATGCGGCCGGAAGCTCCTCCAGGCTGACTTCGGCCAGCTCCTCCTCGTACTTGACGGCCCCCCAATATTCGTCTGGTTCAGCCACCTTACGCCTCCGTCTGATTATCACTTGACATATCACGTGCCATTTCATATAAAGGCAACAATCCTCATCTAATCGTATTTTACTAGGGACCAACATGCCTCACGCAGAAGCCGATGTCGCCACACTGGTTCGAGAGCTTCGCAGGCGCCTGAACTTGAGCCAGGAGAAGCTCGCTCAGAAGCTCAAGGTCTCCTTCCCCACCATCAACCGCTGGGAGAACGGCAAGACTCGGCCGGACGCTCTGGCCTGGCACATGATTGAGCAGTTCCTGCTGAGTCTCGGCAAGGAGTACCGGGACTTGCACATGCGGCATTTCTCCGGGGGCGAATCCCAGGCCGCAACCGCCCGGCCCGCACGCTCCGCCAGGAGAGTTGGTGGCCGCCGCAACGCCAACCCCGCGAACGGGACACTCTCGCCGGCCAACGGCAACGGCCAGGTGCTCGACGTCAAGTCCATGGAGACGATGCTCTGGAAGGCGGCCTGTTCTATTCGCGGAGAGAAGGACGCTCCCAAGTTCAAGGACTACATTCTTCCGCTCGTTTTCATCAAGCGCCTCTCCGACGTATTCGAGGACGAGGTCGCCCGCCTTACGGAGACCTATGGCGACGGCGACACCGCCCGCACGGTCATCGAAGCCGATCACGGGCTCGTGCGCTTCTACATCCCGGCCGCAGCGACCTGGCCCGTGGTGAGCGGACGCAAGAACTTCGATTGGCCGGAAGGCAGACGCCCCAAGACCCTGGGCGAGCAGATCACCCACGCCGTGCGGGCCATCGCCAGGGCCAACCCAACCCTCCAGGGCGTGATCGACATCGTGGACTACAACGAGACCCGCAACGGCGAGCGCGAGATCAGCGACGAGGCGCTCGCCAAGCTCATCGAGACCCTTTCCGATCCCCGTTATCGGCTTGGGCTCTCGGATGTCGAACCGGACTTCCTCGGCCGTGCCTACGAGTACCTGCTCCGCAAGTTCGCCGAGGGTCAGGGCCAGAGCGCAGGCGAGTTCTTCACGCCCAAGGAAGTGGGTTGGCTCATCGCCCGCATCATGCGCTGCGAGCAGGGCGAGGAGGTTTACGATCCCTGCTGCGGCAGCGGCGGGCTTCTGATCAAGTGCGAGCTGGACCTCAAAGAGCGGGAGCCCAAGCTCGCCCGCCCCCTGAAACCCTGCGGCCAGGAGCTGACCGGCTCCTCCTTCGCCATCGCCAGGATGAACATGGTCCTGCACGACATGGAGGGGGAGATCGTCCGTGGCAACACCATGACCAACCCCAAGTTCACGGACGGGGCGAAGCTCAGGACCTTCGACGTGGTTGTGACGAACCCCATGTGGAACCAGGACAATTTCGAGTTGTCACATTACGAGAACGACCCTTTCGAGCGTTTCGCGGACCGGGGCGGCTTCGCGCCCGGCTCCAGCGCCGACTGGGCCTGGCTCCAGCACGTTGCCGCCTCGCTCAAAGAGCGCGGCCGGGCAGCCGTGGTCATCGATACCGGCGCGGCCAGCCGGGGCAGCGGCAACCAGGGGGAGAACAAGGAAAAGGCCATCCGCCGCTGGTTCGTTGCACAGGATCTGATCGAGGCCGTGATCCTCTTGCCTGACAACCTCTTCTACAACACCACGGCCGCAGGCATCATCATCGTCGTGAACCGCCGTAAACCCAAGAGCCGCAGGGACAGGGTGCTGCTCGTCAACGCGAGCGGGGAGTTCGAGAAGGGGCGGCCCAAAAACTTCATCCCGGAGGCATCCATCCGCCGGATAGCCGAAACCTTTCACGCGGGCAAGGACGTGGAGCGCTTCGCCAAGCTCGTGCCCCGGGAGGAGATCGAAAGAAACGACTTCAATCTCTCTCCTTCGCGCTACATAGAAACAGCCAATGCCACCGAGCACCGGGACGTGCAGGCCATCCTGGATGAGCTCGCTGCCTTGCAGACTCAGGCAAAGGGACTCGATGGGGAGCTCAAGATCATCTTCGAACGACTCGGGTACCGCGTCGAGCGGTAGCCGGCTGGTCGCAGATTCCGACCGCCGTGCTGGGATCATTATAATAAGGTCACAATTTGTGATCTTAAACGGGTGAGCGGCCGCAGATCGGAAACTTGAAATCACAATTTGTGACCTCAAGATTCGTGAAGCGAGGATCGCGATGTCGTTCAAGGAAAAGGTTTTGGTGCCCGCCGAGCGGATTGACAAGGCGATTCTGCAGATCAGGAACCAGAAGGTCATGTTGGATGCCGATCTGGCCACACTGTACCAAGTCAAGACCAAAGCCCTGGTGCAGGCGGTAGTTCGCAATCTTGACCGTTTCCCGGAAGATTTCATGTTCCGACTCTCCCGGGACGAGTTCGATGACTTGAGGTCACAATCTGTGACCTCAAGTTCGTGGGGCGGTCGCCGCTACCCGCCCTATGCCTTCACGGAGCAGGGCGTCGCCATGCTCTCCAGCGTGCTGCACAGCCCGCGTGCAGTGCAGGTGAACATCGAAATCATGCGCGCCTTTGTTCGCCTGCGTGAGATGCTATCCTCTCATCGGGCTCTGGCGCAGAAACTGGCGGACCTCGAAAAGAAGTATGACTCTCAATTCAAAGTCGTCTTCGAGGCCATCCGGCAACTGATGGCCCCACCATCAAAAGGTGCAAGGCGGATCGGGTTCGCTCGGGATACGACACCCCGTCTTTGACAAGAAAACTCATCCAGCGGAGGCATGGGAGGCGCCTCTGCAGCCCCGCAACGATCGTCGAGACGAAGGTTGCCGAGCTTGGCCGGTCCGAGGCTCTGGCTAACGGCTATGGCCCCGGGAAGAGGGTAAGGGGCATCCGGAAAGCTCGGGGGGAACACAATGAGCAGTGAAGTATTCAAGTTCAGGAAGAATGACCGAATCGGTGCTGCCGGTGCTGAGGAAGACGGTGAGTTCCTATCTTCCTGCTTTGTTGATACAGGAGATCTGCATCTCCTCCAAGACCTCTCTGATCACCGCCAAATCGTCTTGGGGCGAACCGGAACCGGGAAATCAGCACTTTTGACAAAGCTTCGGGAGTCGAAGCCGGAGTATGTAATAGAAATCTCGCCCGAAAATCTCGCACTCACCTACGTGTCTAACTCGACCATCCTGAATTTCTTCTCGAATCTCGGGGTGAACCTGGATCCCTTCTTTAAACTTCTCTGGCGTCACGTCCTCACAATAGAAGTCCTTAGCCGATGTTTCGAGCACACCTGTAAGGACAGGCAAAAGTCCCTTCTTGATCGTCTGAGCAGCATGTTTATGGGAGGCTCACGTCACGACAAGGAAATGAAGGAGGCCGTGGAGTATTTAAAGGAATGGGGGAAGAGCTTCTGGCTCGAGACTGAGTTCCGGGTGAAGGAAATTACTCAAAAGCTTGAAAACGAACTTGGTGCGGCCTTGAGCGCTCAACTTGGCCCTTCGGCAGCCAGCATCGGATCCTCCTCTCAGTCGATCGAGAGACTTTCTCAGGAGCAGAAATCAGAGCTCCACTCCAGGGCACAACAAATCGTGAGTGCCGCTCAGGTGCAGGACCTGCACAAAGTGATCAATCTCTTAGACACAGTTTTGCAGGATAAGCAGAAGAAGTACTACATCGTAATCGATGGACTTGACGAGAATTGGGTCGAAGAAAGAATACGATATAGGCTCATAATGGCCCTGATTCTAACGGCCAGAGATTTCATTCGGGTAAGCAACGCCAAAGTTATTGTGGCGATAAGACGGGACCTGATCGAAAGGGTCTTCCGACTAACAAGAGAATCTGGGTTTCAGGAAGAAAAATTTCAGTCCCTGTACTTGCCTCTGGTTTGGAAAAAGGCAGATCTCATTGAGTTATTGGATCGGCGCATTGACGCCCTTGTTTCTCGTCGCTACACAAAACAAAAGGTCACTCACCGAGACCTCCTTCCGAAACAATACAATTCGAAGCCCATTTCGGAGTTCATTATTGAGATTGCTGATAGGCCTCGTGACGTCATCTCCTTCTTCAACAGCTGCATCTCGGCAGCTACAAATCTGGCTAGGCTCAGGGTTTCGGAATTGAGAATGGCAGAAGGTGAATACTCAAGGTCCCGCCTTCGAGCTCTGGGGGACGAATGGAGCGCAGACTACCCGTGCCTACTCGACTTCGCTGCCATTCTCTACAGAAGGCCGGGCTCTTTCAAAATCGCCACAATAGAAGACAGAGATATTAACGAACTCTGTCTTCGAATATCCGCAGAAGACCCGGGTGGCCAGGGTCTTCTTCAAAAGCATGCGATGAAGCTTGTCGACTGTGCTATCTCAGCGCACGATTTCAGGATATTCTTGATCCAGGTTTTTTACCAAGTCGGCCTCATCGGCCTCAAGATAACACCTCATGAAACTGCCGCATGGGTCAATGAGCTTGGCAAGAGGGTGTCAGCAGCCGAGATCTCCGATGAAACAAGTGCAGTCGTGCATCCTGCGTTCCATCGAGCTTTAGGAATTCGATCTAACTGAAATAGCTTTCGGAGGAAGGCACCTTAGTGCTCTCGCAGGCCCTAGCAGAAGAAGTATCATGAAAAATACTTCAACCAAGCCCGCATGCGCCAGAGGATGGGAAGAAGTCCATCTTGGGGCCGACGACGTCGCGAGTATCGTGATGGGGCAGTCTCCTGAGTCATCAACCTATAACTGCGAGGGCAAAGGCCTTCCCTTTTTTCAGGGGAAGCTTGACTTCGGGTTGCGCACTCCGCTAGCCACAAAATGGTGCTCAAAACCTCTCAAGATTGCAGACAGTGGAGATATTCTTGTTTCCGTTAGAGCTCCAGTAGGCGAGGTCAATATTGCAGATCAGACATGCTGTATCGGTCGTGGTGTTGCTTCGATAAGAGCTCGGCGAAAGACCGTCAACGAATTTCTCTTTTATCTCTTGATGTATGAAAAGCCAAGACTAGATTCGCTTGGCAGCGGAGCTATCTTCAAAGCAATCACCAGAAGCACTCTCGCGAATTTCGCCATTCATCTCCCTCAGCTCTCGGAACAATGTACCATCGCCACCGTGCTGTCGAAGATTCAGGCGGCCATCGAGGTGCAGCACAAGACCGTAGCCAAGCTCAAAGAGCTGAAGGCGGCGACCATGGCAAAGCTCTTCCGCGAGGGCACGCATGGCGACAGATCTTACTCCAAGAGTAAATACGGAGAATACCCTTCAATTTGGAGACTCCTCCCTCTTACCCGGTGTGCCTACGTGCAGACGGGCATAGCCAAGGGACGGAGAGTGGATGGGTGGGCTGCCGTCGAGAGACCGTACTTGAGGGTTGCCAATGTTCAGGACGGCTATCTTGACTTGGCTGAGATCAAGACAATTCAACTCAAGAGCAGCGAAACCGCACGTTACACCTTGAGGCAAGGCGACGTTCTTCTCACGGAAGGCGGTGATTTCGACAAACTGGGGCGAGGTTATATATGGCGAGGCCAAATCGAGGGATGTGTTCACCAAAACCACATCTTCGCGGTGCGGACGAATAAGGCGCTGCTGACGCCAGAGTTTCTCGCTTATCTTGTTCAGAGCCCCTACGGTAAGGCCTACTTCCTTTCTGTAGCCCACAGAACGACCAATTTGGCGTGCATCAACTCAACAAAGTTGCGCGATTTCCCGGTAATCTTGCCCGACATTGAAGAGCAGGAGGAGATAGCTCGCGTGCTCGGCTCAATCGATTTCACCATTGAGGCCCAATCAAATATGCTGAGGAGCATTCAGGCCCTCTTCTCCTCCATGCTCCACCTGCTCATGACGGGACAAGTCCGGGTGAACCATCTGAACCTCGATGAGGCAGCCCGTGTGCCCTAATCTCGGGAGCGAGCGCGACACAGTCCAGCGCCCCCTCATCGCCTACGCGGTGGAGATCGGATGGGCCTATCTCCCGCCCGAGGACGCGCTCACCCTGCGCCGGGGCGAAGGCGGCACGCTGCTCTACGCCATCCTGCGGGGCAAGCTCATCCACCTCAACCCCGGCATCGTCACCGTGGCCAACGTGGACGAGCTAATCGCCAGGATCGAGAGCGTCCGCGCCAATATCGAGGGCAACGCCGAGGTGCTCGCCTGGCTGCGCGGCGAGCGCTCGGTCTGGTCGGAGAGCGAGAAGCGCCGTCTCAACGTGACCGCCATCGATTTCGAGCATCCGGCCAACAACGTCTTCCAGGTTACGGAGGAATGGCAGTACACGAACGGCCAGCACCGCAACCGCGCCGACGTAGTGTTCTGCGTGAACGGGATCCCCGTCGCTGTGGTCGAGACCAAGGGGGCCGCAAAGAAGGACGGCCTGGAGGACGCGCTGGTCCAGATTCGGCGCTATCACAACGAGACTCCGGAGCTGATGGCTGCGCCCCAGGTCTTCGATGTGACCCACCTCCTCGATTTCTACTATGGCGTCACCTGGAACCTCGACCGCAAGAATCTCTTCAACTGGAAGGACGAGGAGAAGGGCAACTTCGAGAGGAAGGTCAAGCGCTTCTTCGCCCGAGAGCGATTTCTCAAGCTCCTGGAGGCGTGGATCGTCTTTTACAAGAAAGACGACGAGCTGCGCAAGATCGTGCTGCGACAGCACCAGGTGCGCGCCGTGGAGAAGGTGGTCGAGCGCGTGCTGGACCCCGAGAAGCGCGCCGGGCTCGTATGGCACACCCAGGGGTCCGGCAAGACCTTCACGATGGTCAAAGCTGCCGATCTCATTCTCCGTCATCCGGCCTTCGCCAAACCCACCGTGGTGATGCTCGTGGACCGCAACGAGCTGGAAGGCCAGCTTGCAGGTTGGCTCAAGAGCTACGGGATCTCCGCCGAGTACGCAGCAAGCAAGCAGCATCTCCAGGAGCTCTTGCGCTCCGACTACCGCGGGCTCGTGGTTTCGATGATCCACAAGTTCGACCGCGCCGATGCCGACCTGTGCAGGCGGCCGAACGTTTTCGTCCTTGTAGACGAGGCCCACAGGACGACGAGCGGCGATCTGGGCAACTACCTCGTCGCGGCGCTGCCCGGCGCCACCATGATCGGCTTCACCGGAACCCCCATCGACCGGATCGCGTACGGCAAGGGGACCTTCAAGGTCTTCGGCCGGGACGACGAGAAGGGTTATCTCGACAAGTACAGCATCGCCGAATCGATCGAGGACGGCACCACCTTACCGTTGCACTATACCCTCGCGCCCAACGACATCCGGGTTCCCCGCGAGCAGCTCGAGCGCGAGTTCCTCGACTTGGTGGAAGCCGAGGGCGTGAGCGATATCGAGGAGCTGAACAGGATCCTGGACCGGGCGGTCAATTTGAAAACCTTCCTCAAGGCCGCCGACCGGGTGGAGAAGGTCGCGGCTTTCGTAGCCCGCCACTTCCGTGAGAACGTGGAACCGCTGGGCTACAAGGCATTCCTCGTGGGCGTGGACCGCGAGGCCTGCGCTCTCTATAAGAAGGCCTTGGACAAGCGCCTTCCGCCCGAGGTTTCCACAGTCATTTACTCGCCCGCCCACAATGACAACGAGACGCTGGCTGCGTACCACCTGACCGAGGACGAGGAGAAGCGCGTCCGCAGGGCCTTCATCAAGCACGAAGCGCTCCCCAGGATCCTCATCGTCACCGAGAAGCTCCTCACCGGCTTCGACGCTCCGATCCTCTACTGCATGTACCTGGACAAGCCGATGCGGGACCATGCGCTGCTCCAGGCCATCGCCCGGGTGAACCGGCCTTACGAGGACGAGGGCGGGGTGGAGAAGCCCTCCGGCTTGGTGATCGACTTCGTGGGGATCTTCGAGAAGCTGGAGAAAGCGCTGGCCTTCGACTCCGAGGTGGTGGGGAGCGTGATCCGGAATATCGAGGTCCTCAAGGCCAGGTTCGCCGAGCTGATGGCGAGCCAGGGTCAGGCTTATCTTTCCCTATGCACGGGTCCGATCGACGACAAGACGGTCGAAGCCGCCATCGCTGCTTTCGCGGACAAGGAAAAGCGCCGGAGATTCTATGGGTGCTTCAAGGAGCTGGAGATCCTCTACGAGATCATCTCGCCGGACGCGTTCCTGCGGCCTTATATCGAGGAGTACGGCACGCTCTCGGTGCTCTACCGGATCGTCCGGAACGCCTTCGGCAAGCAGGCGCCGCTCGCCTATGACCTGATGAGGAAGACCGAAAGCATGGTCCGTGAGGCCGTCTCTGCCTACGGGCTCTCCTCCACCATGCCGCTCGTCAAGATCGATGAGAACACCCTAAAGGCCCTGCAATCGTCGAACGCTCCGGACAGCTGCAAGGTCGTCAACCTGGGCCGCAGCCTCTTGGCTGCGGTCGCCGCGGAGGAGAACCAGCAGCCTTATCTCATTCCCATCGGGGAGCGGACCGAGGCGATCCTGGAGACGTACGACGACCGGCAAATCACGACGCAGCAGGCGCTCGACAAGCTGCGGAAACTTCTCGACGAGTATGTACAAGCCAAGAAGGAGCGCGAGAAGAGCGGCTTAGATCTCAACACCTTCACGATCTTCTGGATGCTCAAGCAGGCCGGCGCCAAGGACCCTGACCAGTCGGCGCCGGTGATCCATGCAGCCTTCGAGCGCTTCCCCAACTACCGCCACAACGTGACAGAGCTTCGCGGACTCAAGGCCGAGCTGTACAAGGTGCTGCTTCCCCAGGTGGGCAAGGAGAACATGGTCGCCATGGCCGGGCGCCTGCTCAAGCTGGAGCGGAAATGAGGGCGAGAGGCGGGCGGGCGCCCCTATCAGCCCTGGAAGCGAAAAGGGCCTTCAAGTCCGAGCTTCAGCGCTGGGCCGAGCGGATCCAGGTAAGGCCCAGGAGGGTCCAGATCCAGCCCATGACTCGAAAATGGGCGTCCTGCTCGCACTCGGGGCGCCTGTGCTTCGCGGCCGACCTCTTGAGCCAGTCCGCCCACTTCCGCGAGGTGGTGATCGTCCACGAGCTCGTGCACCTCATCGTCCCCAACCACGGGAAGCTTTTCAAGAGCATGATGCGCGCCTATGTGCCGGGCTGGGAAGACACCCTTCGTGAGCACTCGTCGGGAAAGGCGATCTGTTGAGCGCAGGGGCCAGAGCCGGATGATCCGGCCGCGAGACGGCTGGATACTTCAGATTGCTTCCAGCAGGCGCGCATAGGCCGTAACGGTCTGCTCCACCGCCTCCGCGGTATGGGCGCTCGTCACGAAGCCCTTGCCCATGAGCGTCATGAGCCCCTCGTTGAGCAGAAAGGTCTGGTGCCCTCCGGCCACCTGCTTGCGCTCGAGGACCTCGAGGATGCCCTGTTCCGTGCGCGCGTCGATCGCGAACAGCGCCGAGGTCTCGATGTGCAGGATCGATCCGTAGCGGTAGGCGAAGAAGGAGCTGCCCTCCCTTTCGAAGAGCCGGTTGAGCTTGTTCACGAGGTCTTCCGTCGTGGCCGCCGCCCGCCCGATCGCGTCCGTCGTCTCGATCTCGGAGAGCGTGAAGTAGACGGCGGCGCAGGTGAGCAGGTTGGCGCCGAAGGTGCCGGCCACGAAGCAGGACGGGCCGGTTCCCGAGGGCACTCCGGAACGCAGCGCCTCCATGTACACGGCCTTGCCGCCCACGGCACCGCACGAGGGAAAGCACCCGCCGATGATCTTGCCCAGGACCGTGAGGTCCGGGTCCACGCCGAAAAGGGCCTGCGCCCCTCCCAGCCCGACGCGGAATCCCGTGACGACCTCATCGAAGATGAGCAGGATCCCCTTCGTCCGGGTCAACTCCCGCAGGTACCGGACGAACCCCGCGTCGATCGGTAGCGTTCCGGACTCCGGTCCCAGGGGCTCCAGGATCACGGCGGCCACGCCTCCGTCCCGCTCTCCCTGCTCGATCACCCGCGCCAGGCCGTCCAGATCGTTCAAGGGCGCCACCAGCGTGTTCTCGGTCGCGGACTCCGGGATGCCGCTCGCCAGGAGCCGGCCCGACCCGGGCAGCCAGAGGTCGAAGACGAGCTGATCGGACCACCCGTGGTAGGTCCCGGCGAACTTGATGATCTTCTTTTTTCCCGTGCAGGCCCTGGCCAGGCGGATGGCGGCCATGCACGCCTCGGTGCCTGACTGGAGGAACCGCACCTTCTCCACGGAAGGCATGTGCTCGATGATCTTGCGGCAAGCCAGGATCTCGTATTCGTCCGGAAGCCCGTGAAACCATCCCTTGTCTTCGATGAGAGCCGCCATCTTGCGCCGGAGGAAGTCCGGGTTGTGCCCCAAGAGGACCGGCCCCCCTCCGTTCAGGTAGTCCACGTACCGGTTCCCGTCCACGTCGGTCAGATGGCACCCCCGGCCGTGGTCCATGAAGATCGGATAAGGCGTGGTGGGCGAGAGCATGTGCTGGACGCCGCCCGGCATGATGGCGCGGGCCTCCTCGAACAGACGGCAGGACGCGGGCGTCTTCCGCCGGATCTCGGAAAGGACCCGGCTCATCGCTTCTTCGCGCACCGGCCGGGGCGGCCGGCTCGCCAGCTCCCGCATCCTCGACAGGATCTCGTCCGTCTTCATGGGGCACCTCGTCTGAATCCCGAGCGCAGCGAGGGACCTCCCTGCGCCCATCTGTGCTCGCACCGCGGGGGGGTTGTTACGTCGCAAGGTCTCCTCGCAAAATCAGCCTATTTGCTGCCGCTCGCCACGTCTCGGTAGGGGCGTATGGCATACGCCCCGCCTCACGACATCAGGACGAAATGCGGCTGTTTCGCGGTCGCGACGTCGACCACGGTCGGCCTGTCGCTCGAGAGGGCCGCCTCCAGGGCGGGCTCGAGCTCCGAGGGCTTGCGGACCTTGGCACCCGAGCATCCCATGGTCCGGGCGATCGCGGCGAAGTCCGGCTCGTCGTACTCGGTCGCGATCCTTCGCCCCGGCGCCTGGAAGTCGAGCACGTTGCACAGCCCCGCGTTGTTCAGCACCACGTACGTGACCGGGAGCCGGTACTGTCTGGCCGTCTCGAGGCAGTGCAGCATCATGAACATGCCGCCATCGCCGCAGACACATACGACCCTGCGGTCCGGACGTACGAGCTGCGCACCCAGCGCGGCCGGAATCCCCCAGCCGACGCCGGCGGCCCCGCCGGGCGCCACGACCTGGCCCGCCGCCTTGGATTGGAAGAGCTTGGCTGCGAACATGCGGCTGTTGCCGCAGTCGAGCGTGACCAGGTCCTTGGGCCCGACCACCGCGTTCAGCGCGCCGATGATTCGCTCCGGGAGGACCGGGTCGGATTCCGAGCTGAACGATTCGCATGCGAAGAAGCGGGAGCTTGTCTTGAACCCCTCGAGCTCCCGCAACCTGGCCTCGCGCTCGATCCGCGGGGCCTTGTCCCGGATGGCGGCCAGGATGCTGGCGAGCGCGGACTTCGCGTCCGCCGTGATCCCCTGCGCCACCGGCCGGGCCCAGCCGATGTTCAGCGGCTCGGTATCGATCTGGATGATGGCCTGCCGGTCCGGGCGGATGAACTCGGGCGAGAGCATCTTGGTGTTCTCCGGCCCGAGACAGGTCCCCACGGCGAGCAGCAGGTCGGCTTCCATCACCCTGCGGTTGGCCGCCTCCTGCCCGATCTGGCCGATGATCCCGAGGGCCAGCTCGTGGGTCTCGGGGATCGCGCTCTTGCCCATGTAGGTCGTGGCCACCGGCAGGGCGATCGCCTCGGCCAGCTCCCGCACCTCGTCGTAGGCCCCGGATGCATGGACTCCCCTGCCCAAAATCATGACCGGTGCCCGGGCCTTGAGTAGCGCTTCGGCGGCCTTCTCCGCGTCCTCCCGCGAGATTGCGGGCGGCGAGACCCTGAGGTAGCCCTCGAGCGGATAGAGGCGCGGGTTGATCCTGGCCGGGTCGACGTCGGACATAGCCACGTTCCAGCGGAAGAGGACCGCGGCCGGGCCGGGCCTGCCGGTCGTGGCGTGCTTCACCGCGAGGGCCGTGCCATGCACGAACTCGTCGGGCGTGTTGGCCACCGTCGTGTACTTCGTGATGGAGCGAAAGATGCCCGCGAGATCGCCCGACCCGTAATCGCCGCCCATGCACTGGTAGGGCGCGTGCTGGTTCAGGCCCGCGTAGTCGGAGATGTCGGCGAAGATCAGCATGGGCGAGCCGGCAAGATAGGCCTCGATCACGCCGAAGGCGGCGTTCGAGCCCGCCCAGGCGCCCTGGGCGATGACCACGCCCGGCTTGCGGGTCAAGCGGCCGTACATGTCCGCCATGCAGGCGGCCGCTCCTTCCTGGCGGGCGAGCACGGTCCGGAGCTTGTCCTGGCGGTCCACCAGGGCGTCGTACAGGAATATGGCGGCCCCGCCCGGCATGCCGAACACGTGATCGATGCCGGCCTGGATCAGGATGTCGAGAACGAGTCCGGTTGTCTTGGACATGGTTCCTCTCCTTCGAGCTTGATCTGTTTCCGGGTGATCGCGGGCGACGCATGCGTCGCCCCAACAAGACCCGCGGGCGCAGCAAGCAGCGCCCCTACAAGAGCCGGTCCGCTGATGGTCGTTCCGTCGCTCGCCTGCGAGATCACCTTAGCCGTGGTTGGTGGACACGCCTGCAGCTTAGTCCACCCTACCGAGTGCCCCGGGGCTCGCTCGCGACGTTCGGCCTGATAGCGAATATTGCGAGGCCGCGCCGGCGGCCGTGGCAACCCCCCTTGTTACCGGCGGATGGCGGGCGACGCATGCGTCGCCTTTACATTTCCGTCATTCCGGCGCAGGCCGGAATCCAGTCTGTGCACCCCGGTCATTCATGGGGGCGACCGCCGGTCGTCCCTACTGGATCCCGGCTGTCACGCGCTTCGCACACGGGCCGAGATGACGAAATATGACAGGGCCGCTTTCGCGAAATGGACGCCCTCTGCTCACCACTGCTGCGCCCTTCTTTCTTCCGTCAGTAACAGGTCGGCACCTTGCGCCGCACCTCGGTGAACCGATTCAGCGCCTCCGCGACCTGCATCATCCGAACGAGGTCGCCCTCCAGGCGCAGGAGCCCTTCCGTGACCGCCTTCTCCACGCTCAGCTTGGCCGTGTTGATCTTCATGAAGGTCTCGTAGGACGCGACCGTCGTGAAGGAGGCGCTCCTGTCGCCCGCCTCGCCGGCGAGCCCCACCTCGGTCCGCATCAGCTTCCCCTGCTCGAAACGCCACCACAGATAGCGGGTCTTCCCGTCCGGGCAGGCTTCGACGACGTTGTTCACGTCCAGGGAGAGGTCTCCTGCAAGCCCGGCGAATTCCGGGTCCCGGTTGACGGCCTCCTGGCACAGTGCCTGCCACGGCTCGGAAAGATAAGGTACGGCCAGGACGTCCGCCTCTTCCTTCGCTCTGGCGCGCCGCTCTTCCGCGAGCCGGCTCCGCAGGCGGCGGGTCGCCTCCTCGTCTACCTTCCATGCGCTCCGGTCGATGACCACGCCGTAGTCACGCGCTGCCGCGGCCGGCGAAACATACTCATCGAGCACGTCTTCGAGGACTGCGGCGGGATCGCGCTCCAGCGGGTCCCCCCAACCGCCTCCGCCCCCCAGCTCCGCCAGGGTGTGGTCCCCGGCCGAGAGCGGCTCTTCGAACGCGGTCTTGGCGACGACCATCTCGTTCGCCGTCCCGGCCCTCAGAACGAGCCGGTTGCGCGATCCGTCCGCCCCGCCGTGAAAGCCGCGCATGGGGTACTTCGTCCCGATCACGTAGGTGTGGACGAACATGGGCGCCACGGCCTGAAACCGGGTCGAGGTCCCCAACCCGCCCCGCCACTTGCCGGCACCGCCGGAGTCGGTCAAGTACTCCCGCCCCAGGGTCCGGACCGGGTAGTACATGTCGTGCAGCTCGCCCGTGGCCATGGTCATGGCCCCGAAGAAGCACGGCATGGCCCCCCAGCCGTCCACGCCGTGCGCCGCGTTGCACCAGCCGGCCGACATGGTCACGTTCTGGTCGACGTAGAACGCGCCGGAATAGGGGTTCGTCCCGTACGTCACGATCGGCATTCCGAGCTTGATGTTCTGCACGTAGGACTTCTCGGGGATCGCCTTCTCGAGAGCGAATGCCAGGGCCTCGCCGACCTCTCCTCCGGCGTGGAGCGTGCAAGCCGTGCACGGCGCCGGCGGCCGCGGGTTCACGACCGTGCCGGCCGGCAGGATGACCTCGACCGGCCGGAAGAGCCCCTCGTTGCGCGGGATGGAGTCGTCGATCATGCTGGAGAGGGTCAAAAAGATGTAGGAGTAGGAATTCGGAAGAGAGCTGTTGATGAACCCCGGCGTCTGGGGATCGCTCCCGGTGTAATCGAGCCTCAGGGAGTCGCCCGAGACGGTGACCGTAACCCGCACCGTCACGTCTTCGACCCCCTGGCAGTCGTGCTCGAGATAAGCCTCCCCCGTGTAGCGGCCGTCCGGCCAGCGCCGGATCTCGTCCCGGAACCTCCGCTCCGTATAGTCGATGAGCGCATCCAGGCAGTCGCGCAGGGTGCGGACGCCGTAGCGCCCGATCATCTCCTGGAGGCGCTTCTCCCCCACGCGCACCGAGCCCAGCATCGCCTTGAGATCGCCCATGAAGGTGGGCTCGCGGTTGTTGATCTGAAGCATCCGGATGAGGTCCTCGCGGGGCTTTCCCCGGTCGTAGATCCGGATCGGGGGCAGGCGCAGGCCTTCCTGCCAGATGTCGGTCGCCCCGGGGTGGTAGCCGCCCGGCACGGCGCCGCCGGTGTCGCCCTGGTGGGCCCGCGTGACCGGGAAGAAGACGAGCTCGCCGTCGTGGAAGATCGGGGTCATGAGGGTCCAGTCGGGCAGGTGGGAGCCGCCGTGGTAGGGATCGTTCACGAGAAAGATGTCTCCCGGGTGGAGATCGCCCGCGAACGCTTCGAGCACCGCCAGGACCGAGAACTTGCACGCTCCCATGTGGATCGGCAGCGCGTCGGCCAGGGCCACGATCCTGCCCCGGGCGTCGAAGATGGACGTGGAGAAATCATGGGATTCGCTGAAGGTGGGCGTCGTGGCCGTGCGGATCATCGTGTCGCCCATCTCGTTGGCGATCGTCACGAGGCCGCAGCGGATGACTTCTGCGGTGATCGGGTCGAATGCTGCTGGCATGGCCACTCCCTTGGCAGGCAGGTTATCAGGCCGTTGAAAAAGGCCCATCTGCTGCGTTGCGCTCGTTTATCGTTCCCGGCTTTCGCCGGGACAGGCTCCCCACCCGCCGCCTGATTGTGGGGTAGCCTCGTTCCTCAAACTTCGCGCGCCTTGCATCTGGACCTTTTTGAACGGCCTGGACATTGCTGACTTCTTCAACGGGCTGTTGTGGTCACATCAAAGCTGCAAACCCAGGAGCTTTGCGACTCGCTCTGCTTCTTCCTCATGTGATTCGGTCCACGGTTCGTATCCGATCACCTGGACGCCGAGGGCTCTCTTCTTCAGCTCCTTCTTGAGGGCGCCGATGAAATAGGAAGTCCCGTCCTCCAGGATCTCGAAGCCGATGTCCTTCGGATTCTTTCCCGTTTCCCCGGCGACTGCCATGAGACGGGTGAACTCAATCAGATTCGTCGTTCTCGTCACCCCGCACGTAGGACTGTCATTGATCCCGACGACACCCAGTATCGTGAATCCCCCTGCAATGTAATCCGCCATTCGATCTGCGACCTTGACCGCTTCTCTCTTGCACAAACGTCCGTAAAGGGCGAGCCGGACCTTGGACAAGAGCTGGAAGAAAGGGTACCAACCGTGCTTGAGAGAGTGGGACAATATCGGAAAGTAAGGATCGATGGTCTTTCTCGACACTCCGCCGAAGCCCATGCACTCGAGACAGGGAAGCTGCTGGATGCTGACCTCGTTGTCGAGCAAAATACGCACCAGCTCGGTCGAGGCTGCCTTGCGAAAGGCGACACCAGGCCCTCTCGAAAGCTGGTTCAACAGACAGTTGTTCAAGAATACCACGCGCTTTCCCCGCTCATCCGTGAAGTCTGACAGTCTCATGGGAGCCTTTCCCTCGCTTCAGCGAAGCGGCTCGAGCTCAGCGCCTTTTCGTTCCGTAACCGGCACGGTGAGCTCGTACTGGTCGTACTTGGAAAGCCGCGCCGTCTGGCCCGGGTAGACCACGATCGTGGTCGCCGGCTCCTCGATGACGCACGGGCCTTCGAGAACATTTCCGCAGAGGATCCTGGCCCCGTCGTAGATCGGAGTTTCCACGAAACCTCCCCGGTCCTCGAAGTAGGCCGGCCGCTGCGTCTTCAGGGCGCCGGAAGGATTTTCTCCGGAGAAGGCCAGCTCGGGGAAAGCGGGCTTCCTCGTCTCCAGGACCGCCTCGAGCCGGAGGTTCATGAAGAAGACCGGGTCGCCCCGGTTGGAAAAGGTGTGCAGGACTTCGTGCGCATCGTGAAAGGCCTCGACCGCCCGGCCGACCTCGTCCGCTCCGACCCTGTCTCCTTCGGCCTCCAGGGGGACCGTGATCTCGTGCGTCTCGCCCTTGTAGTGCAGGTCCACGCCGTAGCGGTAGATCCGCTCCCCCAGAAGGCCGGAGCGCTTCCGCCGGCCGGCCGGGATGTCCCGCTCCACCTCCTCCCTCATCGAGGCCAGGAGCTCGTTGGCCCGCTCGAGATCGACCGCATCGGAGCGGCCGATGAAGGTGCGCATCTTCGTCACCACGATGTCCGAGCGGAGCATGCCGAGTGCCGAGAAGGCCGTGGCCGTGCGCGGCACCACGACCTTCCCGATCCCCAGCTCCCGCGCCTGCATCCCGGCGTGAATGGCCCCGTTGCCTCCGAACGCCACGAGCACGAAGTCCCGGGGGTCATAGCCGCGCTGCACGGACACCACGCGGATGCCGTTCGCCATGTTGTTGTTCACGATGCGGAAGATCCCGGTGGCGGCCTGGATGCGCTCGAGGCCCAGCGGCCGGGCCACGAAGCCGTCCACCGCGCGCTCGGCCGCCTTGCGGTCGAGTCGCATCCGGCCGCCCAGGAAGGCGTCCGGGTCGAGGAACCCGAGCAGCAGGTTCGCGTCCGTGACCGTGGGCTCCGTGCCTCCCCGGCCGTAGCAGGCCGGCCCCGGTACGGCGCCGGCGCTCCTGGGACCCACGTGCAGGGCCGCCCCCGTGTCGACCCACGCGACGCTTCCGCCGCCGGCGCCGATCGTGTGGATGTCGAGCATGGGGATGGCCACGCGGTAGCGGCTGATCCAGTTGTCCGTGGTCACCGCCGGGCTGCCGCCGCGGATGAGGGACACGTCGTAGCTGGTCCCGCCCATGTCGACGTTGATGAGGTTGGGCTCGCCGCACCGCTGCGCGACGAGCTGCGAACAGGCCACGACCCCGCCCGCCGGGCCGGACAGCAGAGAGTAAACCGAGTGCTTGCCCGCGAAGTCCGCGTTCATGATCCCGCCGTTGGAGAGCATGATGAAGAATTCGCTCGCGAACCCGGAGCGGGCCAGCTCTGCCTGGAGGCTCTCCAGGTAGCCCCTGAGCTTGGGGGACGTGAACGCGTTGACCAGCGTGGTGCTCACCCGTTCGAACTCGCGGATCTGCGGGAGCACCTCGTGGGCCAGGGAAACGGAAGCGCCGGGGTGCTCCTGCCGGATGACTTCCGCAATCTCCCGCTCGTGGACCGGGTTGAGGAAACCGAAGAAGAGGCAGACCGCGATCGATTCCACCCCCTGGGCCTTGAGCGCGCGCACGGCCCGAACCACCTCCGATCGGTCGAGGGGCTTCAGCACCTTTCCTTCACGATCGATCCGCTCGTCCACGGTGAGGCGGTGCCGGCGGCGGGCGATCGGCACCGGGGCCGGATCCTTGGGGTTGAAGATCCGCTCCTTGTAACCGCGCCGGATCTCGATGTCGTCCCGGAATCCACGGGTCGTGATGAGGCCGGTGCGGGCGCCCGTGAGCTCGAGCATGGCGTTCGTGGCCACGGTCGTGCCGTGAATGATGAGATCGGTCTCGGACAGGAGCTCCCGCAGGCCGAGCCCCTCGAGCTGCGCGATCCTTTCCAGCCCCTGGATGACGCCCTTGGCCTGGTTCTCGGGCGTGGTCGGCGTCTTGACGACGCGGACCGCGCCTTCTTCCCCGATGTAGACCAGGTCCGTGAACGTGCCCCCGACGTCGATGCCGATCCGGTAGCCCACTCGTGACCCTCCTATGCGCGCCCTGCTCGGGAGAGCGCTGGCGAGCGGCTTCAAGCCGTGGTTGGTGGACACGCCTGCGGCTGAGTCCACCCTACCGGGTTCTCACGAGGCTCGCTCGCGACATCTGGCCGCTGCAGGCCTTTGGTTGCCACGGCCCCTTACCCGATCAGGCGCGAGCGCGAACGTATCTCCTCGGCGAGCGTGATGCCGCCGTCCACCGCGAGCCGCGCGAAGAACTCGCCCGTCGCCAGGCAGGCCTCCGGCGCCAGCACGCCCTTCCCGGCCACCTTCCCCTCCCCGAGCATCTGGACCCCGATCGAGAGGGACCTTGCGGTCGTGGTCACGACCTCGTTGGTCCCGCTGTACGTGACCTTGGTCCATTTCCCCTGCCTCTTGCCGATCGCCTCCACGCGGAAGACCGAGATCCCCTCGACGTTGCCCAGCCCCAGGGCGTCCGGGGAATTCTCCAGGACGTGCCGTATGTGGACCGCCGTGTAATCCCGCGGCGCAAGCTCCGTACCTTTGACTGTCAGTGAAGAATCGGAAAAGAGGCCGATGTCGCGCATCACGCGGACCAGCTCGTTCAGCTCCTGGGGGAACAGGCCCCCGCGGTTCGTCACCGTCTTCACGCCCGGGATGAAGCGCGACAGCGTCACCGGCTCGGAATGGCCGATGTAGGAGATGGAAAGCTTTCCGACCGGATCCGGGAATTTCACTCCCTTCGCTCCGGAAAGGGCCGGCACCTGCTTCAGCTCGCCCTCGAGGAACTGAGGCACCGTGCCGGAGCAGATGTGGGCCAGGTGGTAGACCTCCGACGGACCCGTGGGGTCCGAGCCGCCCACGGCCCAGTACGTGTGGATCTCCTCGGTCTCGTCCAGCTGCTCGGAGCCCCGCTTGGCCAGCATGTTCGTGACCCCTGGGCTGGTGCCCAGGCACGTGATCAGGGTCACCTGCGCCTGCCGGGCCCTGGCGTCGAGCCCGAGGACCGCCTCGGCCGCGTCGTAGTCGTCGCAGATGTCGCAGGCGTTCGCACCCGCTTCGATCGCCGCCTCGGCGATCCTCCTGGCGTAGCGGTAGTGAGGCCCGATGCAGTTCGCGATCAGCGCCCGGCCGTCGACGACCTTGCGCAGCGAAGCCGCATCGTTCACGTCGAGCCTTTCCCAGCCGGCGCGCTCATCCGCGAGCGAGCGGGCGGCCAGCCGCGCCGCCTCCTCCCGAATGTCCGCAATCACCACCTGCTCCACCGCGCGGCTCCGCAGCAGGTCCCTGGCCACCGCCGTTCCCACGGCGCCGGCGCCTCCGAGGATCTTGACTCTCATCTTCTCTCCTTTTCCGCTGCCGCGAGGCTCTTTTCGAACCGGCGTGCCCACTGGCCGTAGTACGTGCCGCCGGCGGCAGCCTGCAGCGCCTCGAGCACCCCGCGGGCGGACGCGTACGCGCGGTCGTCGGCGTGCATTTCAGCCAGGGCACGGCAGGCCTTCAGCGCCAGCTCCTGCCGCAGAAGCGCGGCGCCGCCGTCCGGGCTGTCCGGCGGCCCTCCGCGGCCATTCTTTGCCGACTTTCCCAACTTCGCCGACTTTGCCGCCCGCCCCAGCTCCTCGAGATCGAGGGCGGCTTCCCCGTGCGTGCCGTACAGGTCCGGAAGGATCGCCCGCCCCACTCCCCGGAAGTAAGCCGTCAGGGTGCGGAGGTCCCCCTTGGCGGAGCTGCGGCCGGCGACCTCGAAGAAGAACGAAAGCGCCTCCTGTCCGGCCCGGAGCATGTCGAGCAGGCCCGGGGTCCGGGCGGCCCGGGCAATGCGCGCGATCCCTTCCAGCGCCCTGGCGAGCTCCGCCGCCGGCCCGGCCGGATCGGCGCGCCGGAGCTGCTCGATCGCTTCCGCCTCCCGCCCCCGGGCCAGCAGCCGCGCTCCGGCCGCGATCTCTGCGCGGCCCGCCTCCGTACCGGAGGCCCGAGCCCCGTCGCCGACCAGGCCGGCGCCCCGGGAGGCGCCGGGAGAGCGCCCCGAGGCGGCCGCCCCCGCCGGCTCTTCCGGTCCCCAGGGATCCGGCACCAGGCGGAAACGCAAGGACTCCTCGACCCGATCCGGAATCCGGTGCAGGACGTCGAGAATCCGCTCGGCGTTCAGCATGCCCAGCTTGGCGCGAATCAGCGGCATGAAAGCGTCCAGAGTCCGGTCGCCTTCCCGGATGTAGCGCGCCGCCTCGGCCGCGCTCGCGTCCTTCAGCATCCGCTTCACGAACACCCCGGCGTCTTCCCGGACGATGCTCTCGATGTGCCGGCGGTAGAGGCCCATCATCTCCAGGGAATAGGCGAACGGCAGGCCCGCCTCCTCGCGCTGCCGCATGAGCTGGATGATCCGGCAGTCGAGGGCATCGTACACCTTGCCCCGCGGCGTCCGCTCCGGGCAGATCAACCCGCAGGCCTCCATCCGGTCGATCTGGCTGCGCGGGTAGCCGGTGTGCTGCTCGATGCGGCCGGCCGGCACCGCTCGCCCCGGGTCCGAAGCCTCCGAGAGACACATCAGCGCCTCCCCGAGAGCCAGTTCCTCGCCCATCGGCTTGCCGCTCAGGATGAGCTTGCGGATCACGCTCAGCGGGAGGAAGCGCTGGGCCTGGAGCTGCTTGATCTGGCGCACCAGCTCCACGCAGCCCGAGTCGTAGTAGGACATGGTCCGTCCGGTCTTGACCGGACGCGGCAGCAGGCCCTCCTTGAGGTAGTGCTTGATCGTGGGGACCGAGATTTCCGCCAGCTCCGCGAGCCGGCTGATCTTGATTCCCGAAGGCCTTTCCCGCTTTGCGACCGCCCTTCTACCCATTCGCATGCCCCCGAGCTGTCAAAACCAGGGAGTTCCAGTCGGCAGGGTGGACCAAGCCGAAGGCGCGTCCACCAGCCTGGCCCAGCGAAGCAATCATGTTAGCAACTAGGAGGTTCTAGTTTCTAGTTTACTAACACCACCCGCGCCGGGTTGTCAATCTATTTTTTTCGCCCGCCTGCCCTTTGCCGTGCGGAACCGAGCCCGCATGCTGCGACATTTCTTGGCCCGGCCGGGCTCCGGAGGTAAAGTCCTGGCCCGTACCAACCGAACAGAAATAGCAGGGAATTGTTGCGCCTGAAGGCTGTCACGCGGGTGGAGGGGAATGGAACAGGGATACTGGGTCACCCTGGATCGGCTGCAGATCGGCATGTACATCCGGGTCGGAGGGAGCTGGCTCGACCATCCATTCTGGCTCAGCAGCTTCAAGATCCGCGAGGCCGGCCAGATCGAGGAGCTTCGGCGTGCCGGCGTGGCCGGCGTGGAATGGGTGCCGGAGAAGAGCGATCGGCCCCCGCTGCCGTCGGCGCCGCTGCCGGCGGACGGCGACGGCAACGGGGACGGTAACGGGAGCGGGAGCGGGGACAAGACAGCCTCCCCTCAGGAGAGCCGGGAAGGCCCGACGGCCTCCGCACCCGATCCGCTCGAGCTCGAACGGGTCCTGGCAATCAAGAGGGAGCGCCTCCGGGCGATCCGGGAGAAAAGGGACCGGCTGCTGCGCGAGGAGAAACGATACGAGGAAGGGCTCCTGGGCATCCGGCGGATGATGCGCCACCTGACCACCTTCTCCAAGGAGACGGTGAGGGAAGCGGATGCGCTGATCAAGGACATCGTCTCCAGCGTGCTCGCCGACAAGGACGTCGCCCTGCACCTGGTGAACCTGCAGAAGTCCGGAGAGTCGTTCTACCATGCCCTCAACGTGGCCGTCCTGTCCCTGATGCTCGGCAAGGAGTGCGGCCTCGAGATGGAGCAGCTGAGGAACCTGGGCCACGGGGCCCTCTTCCATGACATCGGCAAGGAAGCTCGCCCGGAGCCTCCCTCTCCCTCTAAGGAAGAAGAGGCCGCACCGGTCCTCGACTGCGCGGCGGTGCGAACCCACCCCTGGTCCGGGGAGCAGATCCTGACCCGGACCGGAAGCTTCTCCGCGGAAACCTGCCGGATCATCCGCCAGCACCACGAGGCCAGCGACGGAACGGGGTATCCGGACGGCTTGAGGGGCGACGCGATCTCGCACCTGGCCAGGATCACCGCGATCGCCAACGTCTACGACAACCTGTGCAACGGCGAAGAACCGGAGAGGCGCGTGAGCCCGCACAAGGCCTGCGCCTGGATGTTCGCCCGCATGAAGGAGAGCTTCGATCCCCAGCTCCTTCCGCTCTTCATCCGCTGCATGGGGGTCTATCCCCCGGGCACCATCGTGCAGCTTTCCGACGGCCTGTTCGGGGTGGTGGTCGCCACGAACGCGAACAACTCGTTGCGGCCCGACGTCCTGGTCCACGATCCCCGTCCGGTGGAGGAGAAGACCGGGGTCGTGGTGCTGGAGGTAAGACCCGATCTTTCCATCGTGAGAAGCCTGCTCCCGCAGGAGCTGCCGCGAGAGTCGTACCGGCATCTGCAGCCGAGAGCGTGGTGTCTCGCCGAAACCCAAGCGCCCAACCCCTAGAGGAACAGCCGCGTCCAGGGAGCCTCCCGTCATGCAACCATCCCCGATCCAAAGCGCGCGCGCCGTCGGCCACGACCAGCTCGAAGCGTACACCCGGGAGCTGGAGCGGACGATCGACGAGAACACCCGCGAGCTGGAGGAGCTCGCCCGCAAGCTGGCGGGCGAGCGGGACATGCTCAACTTCATCCTCCAGAACATGGACGACGGGCTCGTGGTGACCGACCCGGACGGACGCGTGGTCCTGACCAACAGCGCCTTCGAGCAGATGGTCGAATGGCCCGCTGCGAGCCTCCCGGACCGGCCCATCGACTCGGTGCTCGACTCTCCCGAGCTCTGCGCGTGGATCGCGCGCGCCTTTGCCGAGCCGGGAAGCGTGCTCACCCGTGACTGCAAGCTCAAGGGGCGCGTGGTGAGAAGCTCCTCCTCGGCCCTGGGCGGCCATTCGGGCGTGCTCACCCTCTTTCGCGACATCACGGATCTCAAGAAGGTCGAGCAGCACCTGCGCGACGCCAAGGAGACGGCCGAGACCGCAACCCGCGCCAAGAGCTACTTTCTCGCCAACATGAGCCACGAGATCCGCACGCCCATGAACGCCATCATCGGCATGGCGGGCCTGCTTCTCGATACGGAGCTGACGTCCGAGCAGCGCGAGTTCGGCGAAACGATCCGCGACGCCGGCGAGGCGCTGCTGTCCCTGATCAACGACCTGCTCGATTTCTCCAAGATCGAGGCAGGCAGGATGGAGCTCGAGACCATCGATTTCGACCTGAGGACCTGCGTCGAGGGGGTCGGCGACCTGCTGGCCGCCAAGGTGCACGAGAAGGCGCTCGAGCTGTGCGTCCTCATCCACTACGACGTGCCCACGCGGGTGAAGGGGGATCCGGGCCGGCTCCGGCAGGTCCTGGTCAATCTGGTGGGCAACGCCGTCAAGTTCACCCGGCAGGGCGAGGTGTTGATCCGCGTGAGCCTCGCCGGCCTCGGGGCATCCAGGCAGACCGTGCGATTCGAGGTGATCGACACCGGCATCGGCATTCCCGAGGAGCGCCGGCAGCTGCTGTTCAAGCCGTTCTCGCAGGTCGATGCCTCCACGACGCGCAATTTCGGAGGGACCGGGCTGGGCCTGGCGATCTCCAAGCAGATCGTCGAGGCCATGGGCGGGACCCTGAGCGTCAAGAGCAGGGAAGGCCAGGGCTCGACCTTCACCTTCACCTGCGTGTTCGAACGGCAGCAGGGCGCGGCCGCCGCCGCGGCGCCCGAGGAGGCGTTGCCCCGGGCCGCCGTCGAAGGGCTCCGGGTGCTGGTCGTGGAAGACAACGCGACCAACCGCAAGGTCCTGCGGCTGCAGCTGCGCGCATGGGGGTGTCTTCCGGAAGAGGCCGTGAACGCCTCCCAGGGCCTGGCCATGCTGCGCGCCGCCGTGGAAATCGGCAGCCCTTTCCAGATCGCCCTGATCGATTTTCAGCTGCCCGACATGGACGGGGACCAGCTCGCCTCGAGGATCAAGGAGGACGCGACGATCGCGGCCACCCCCCTGATCCTGTTGACCTCCTATCCGCGCCGGGGGGATGCGGCCCGGATGATCGAGGTGGGGTTCGATGCCTATCTGACCAAGCCGGCCAAGCAGGCCCATCTCTACAACGCGATCGCCGCGGTCGTCGGCCGGCACCAGAAGCCGGAGCCGGGTGCCGGCCCGAAGCGAGCGCTGGTCACCCGGCACACGATCAACGAGGCCATGCGCGGCCGCTCCAAGGTCCTGCTGGTCGAAGACAATCTCGTGAACCAGAAGGTGGCCGCGAGGATGCTCGAGAAGGAAGGCTGCCGCTGCGACATCGCCTCCAACGGCCTGGAGGCGGTGGAAGCCCTCTCCCGCATGCCGTACGACCTGATCTTCATGGACTGCCAGATGCCGGGCATGGACGGCTATGAGGCCACGAGAAAGATCCGGGAAATGGAAGGGGCGGGCAGCCGGCGCACGCCGATCATCGCCATGACCGCCTGCGCCATGAGAGGAGACCGAGAGCGCTGCCTGGAGGCAGGCATGGACGATTACATCAGCAAGCCGGTCTCGACCGGGGTCCTGGGCGAGCTCCTGGGGAGATACCTTCCCTGCAAAGGGTCCTCGTGCGCCGGCGAAGGACCGACCGTCCTCGAGGAGGAAGCGCCCTTGAAGATCGGGCGCATCCAGGAAATATCCGGTGGAGATACGGCCTTCGAAAGCGAGCTGCTCGGGACCTTTCTCATCGACATCGAAGCCCGCCTGACCACGCTCGAGGGCGCCGTGCGGGAGCAGCGGGCCGAGCTCGTCTATCGCACGGCCCACGCCCTGAAGGGGACCAGCGCAAACGCCGGTGCGATGAAGATGCAGCGGGCGGCCGGGCAGCTGGAAAAGATGGGGGCAGCCCGCGAGCTGGGATCGGCTTCCTCCACGCTCGATCACCTGAGACAAGAGTTCGCCCTGGTGCGCACCTACATCCAGAGCTATCTGAAGTCCCTGGACGCCCCCTGACCTCTTCTCCCCCCTTTCGCAAAGGGGGGTCGGGGGGGGATTTCTCCTCTCCGCCTCTTCCTCCCTGTAGGGGCGACGCACGCGTCGCCCTCAGCTGATTCCAAGCGAGCCGCGTGCACCCCGGTAGGGTGGACAAAGCCGCAGGCGTGTCCACCAACCCCAGCCACCCATGGCGAGCGTCCCCGGAATCCAACTCTTCTCCCCCCTGATCAGCGACAATCAAAATTCCCGTCTGGCGTCAATTAAAATTCCCGTTGTGAGAAAGCAAACATTAGACTATCCGAGCACTCCAGGGGAGAGGAGGCTCGGATGGTCACGGATGCTCAGGTGAG
>JBFLZG010000064.1:0-7359 GCA_040756235.1 bacterium
TACGCCGCAATGACGAGGGATGAGCGCAACGCCGCAGATGGGCGTTTTGGGACAGCCTCTACTTAGCCGGAGGCTGTGCAATCGGCTCGATTTCAGAGCCGGCCGAAATACCCGGATGCAATGCGGGCTCAGAGGAGGGCAGGTTTCAGATTTCAGTGCGCGAGCCCAAGTCCACCCGACACGAAGCCGATAAGATCGTATACGGGGTGGAGCTGAGCGCTCTTGACACCTGATGGGCAAGCCGAAGGCGGCAGACGGGCGTTTCGGGACAGCCTTCGTGCTCGGTTCGTACTTGGTCAGTACGAGAGAGGGAAGAGAGGGAGGAAGATTCTGAAGACGAGAATATGGGGGCGAGGCCGTCTCCTCGCGCTTGAGCGTCTGGTTCTGGGGGGCTCTATTCTGATGGTGGCCGGGCTGTCGGCATGCGGGCTGGGCGCGGCGTTCTCCCCGGATTCCGCCAAAGGACCCGTGCCGCCGGCGGAGACGGGCCGGGTCGAGGCGCCGCTTTCCGGAAACGCCTACTATGATTTCGTGGTCGGTTATTCAGAGGCTGCGAAGGGGAACCTGCAGGGAGCGATCGAAGCGTATGAGCAGGCCGCGAGCAAGGATCCGGACTCCCCGTTCCTCCACATGTCGCTGGCCAGGCTCTTCCTGCAGGACGGCCGAGCCGCAGAGGCCCTTCGGGAAGCGCAGACCGCGGCCGGCCTGGACCCTGACAATGCTCAGGCCCATCTCCTGCTGGGCGGCATCTACTCGGCTGCCAGCAAGGTCCAGGAGGCGGTGCAGGAGTATGAGCGGGTCCTGGAGCTCGACCCGGACATGGAGAAGCCCCGTCTCTTCCTGAGCTCGCTGTACGCCGCAGCCGGGGAGTATGACAAGGCCGCGGCGGTCCTGCAGGAGATGATCCGGCGCCAGCCGGACTCTTTCATCGGATACTATTATCTCGGACGCCTCTACGCCGAGCAGGGCTTGTATTCCAAGGCCGAGGAGCTCATCAAGCAGAGCCTGTCCCTCAGCCCGGACTCGGAGATCATCCTGCTCGACCTGGCCCGGATCTACGAAGCCCAGCAGCAGGGGGATCAGGCGATTCGCATCTACCAGCAACTTCTCGAAGAGAATCCGGGGAACCTGATTGTCCGGGACAGGCTGGGACAGGCCTACATCGGCCAGAAGAAGCTCGATGAGGCGCTGAAGCAGCTGAAGGCGCTCGGCGGTATGGCGGGCTCCAACGCCACCGAGGTCCACCTCAAGATCGGCTTGATCTACTTCGAGCAGAAGCACTTCGATCTTGCCATTCAGGAGTTCCTGATCGTGTTGGCGGCCAAGCCGGAGGAGCACCGCGTGCGGTACTTTCTCGGGTCCGCCTATGTGGAGAACGGGCAGGTGGAGACCGCCCGGGCGTGCTTCCTGAAGATCCCGCCCGGCTCGGAGGTATACGGCGATTCGCGCATCTATCTGGCCTATCTGCTGTCGGAGGACAAGAGGCTGGACGAAGCCATCGCCACCATGGAGGAAACCGCCCTACACTGTCAGGACAGAGATGCGGTCTGGGGGTTTCTGGGCACGCTCTACGAGCAGAAGGAGAACTATGCCCGCGCGATCGAGTGCACGCGCAAGGCCCTCGAAGTGACCGATGAACCCGCCAGGTTCTACTTCACGCTGGGTGTGCTCTACGACAAGAAGGGAGAGCTCGACCAGAGCATCGAAGCGATGCGGACCGTGATCTCTCTGGAGCCGGAGAATGCGGAGGCGCTCAATTACCTGGGATACACGTACGCGGACCGGGGGCTTCATCTTGAGGAGGCGGAGAAGCTGATACGGAAGGCGGTCGAGATCAAGCCGGACGACGGCTACATCCTGGACAGTCTGGGGTGGGTCTTCTTCCGGCGCGGGCAGTATAAGGAAGCGGTGGGAACGCTGGAACGGGCGCGCGGGCAAGTCCCCGAAGATCCGGTGATCCTGGAGCACCTCGGGGACGCCTACGAGAAGACGGGTGCATACGACCATGCTCTGGCGAGCTACCGAAAAGCCCTGGAAAAGGTCGACGAGGGGGGAAAAGACCAGCTCAAGATCAAGATTCAGGACCTGGAGAAGAAGCTGGCCGAGCATCCATGAAGAGAGCGCTTCCGAGCAGGCTTCGAGCAGACGACTGCCATGAGGCTGCGCTTCCGTAGAGCGGCGGTTGCGGCCGCCGCCTGCCTCAGCTTGCTGTCTTTCCTCGGAGGTTGCGCCGGCCTCCAAGGCCGGCGTTCCCGGCCGGAAGAGGTTTCGCTGCCGGCGCCCGCCGATGTCTATGAGCAGGTCCTGCAGGAACAGGGAAAAGTGACCACTCTGTCCGGAACGGCCAAGGTCCGGCTCCAGGGCATGGAGAAGACCGTCCAGTTCGAAGGTGTGGTCGCTTGCTCCCGCAAGGGAGCGTTGCGGCTCGAGGTTCTCGACTTCTGGGACCATGTCGTCTTTCTGGCCATTCTCCGCGGCGGGCTGCTCAGCACTTACTCGGTCGGGGACAAGACCTATTTCCAGGGACCGGCCGGGCCGGCGGAGCTGAAGAGGTTCCTGGGCATTCCGCTCGAGGGGCAGGATCTGATCAACCTCATCCTGGGCGACCCGTTCTTCGTGCCCATGGATGAGCCCCGGCTGCGCCTTTCGAACGACAACGGCAACCTGCTGCTCGATGCCGAGGACGAACCCCGGAGGGTGCGCTATCTGACCTGGCTGGACCGGGACGACAAGAGGGCCCTCCGCTCCTACCTGGTGCGTTCCGACCCAGCCGGTGGGACCTTGAGCCTGCAGGTCTCCTACGGGCGGCACCGTGAGGTCGGCTCTTCGGACTTTCCTTTCCGCATCCGTGTCGCGGACAGTGCCAACCAGGAGGTCCTGTCCGTGGAATACGAATCCATCGAGCTCGACCGGGCCTTGGACGAGCGCCTCTTCGAGTTCACGCCGCCTGCCGACTCGGAGCGTGTCACGTGGTGAGGCGTCTGCTCCGGCTCGGGATCGTCCTGCTCGCTTTCACCCTCTTCTCGTGCGGCGCGGAGCCCGACCCCCCGTCGAATTCGCCCCGGCCCGCCGGCGGTGAGACCGAGCTGCGGCAGCCGGCGTCTCCCTCCGATGAGTCTCCGGTGATCGGGGACACCCTGGTGCGACACCTGAGGTCCGAACCGTCCACGCTGAATCCTATTCTTTCCACCGATGCCTATGCCTCCGAGATCTCGAGCTACATCGGCGAAAGCCTGGTGCGGAGGAACCCGCAGACCCTGGAGCTGGAACCGGAGCTGGCCGAATCCTGGGAGATATCGCCCGATCACCTCACCTACGTGTTTCATCTTCGCCGCGACGTCCGCTGGCATGACGGAGCGCCGTTTACGGCGCGAGACGTGAAGTTCAGCTTCCAGAAGATCGTGGACCCGACCGTCGATGCCGCGCACCTGCGAAACTACTACCAGGACGTCGCCCGACTCGACCTGGTCGACGCGCACACCGTCCGATTCGTCTACCGGAGACCCTATTTCAAAGCGCTGGAGATTTGCGGGGGACTGCCCCTGGTCGCGGAGCACGTATACGAGGAGGGCGATTTCAACCATCACCCTGCAAGCCGAACGCCTCTGGGGACCGGGCCGTACCTTTTTCACTCTTGGAAGACGGGCAAGGAGATCGTTCTGGAAAGAAACCCCCGTTACTGGGGAAAGCCGGTCTACATGCGGCGCATCGTTTTTCGACTGGTCACGGATGACGCCGTCGCCCTGCAGGTGCTCAAGAAGAACGAGATCGACTGGATGGGGCTGACGCCGCTGCAGTGGGAGAAGCAGACCGTGACCGAGCGCTTCCACGAGAGCTTCGCGAAGATCCGCTTCTACGAGCCCTACTATAACTACATAGGATGGAACGCCAAGTCCGCTTACTTCGCGGATCGGAGGGTGCGCACGGCGATGACCCTTCTCATCGGCCGCCGGCGGATCCTGGAGCGTTTGCTTTTTGGTATGGGGGTGGAGGTGACCGGCACGTTCTATGTGAACAGCCCGGAATACGACCGCTCCATCCTTCCCCTCCCTCACGACTCGGAGCGGGCCAGGAGACTCCTGGGGGAGGCCGGGTGGGAAGACCACGACGGCGACGGCGTGCTGGACAGCAACGGAGTGCCTTTCCGCTTCGAATTCCTCATCTCCGCCGGGTCGACCTTTGCGGAGCAGCTCGCCACGGTCCTGAAGGAAGATCTGATCCAGGTCGGGATCGTCATGCAGATCCGCAAGCTGGAATGGGCCGTCTTCATCCAGCAGATCGAGGACCGCAGGTTCGACGCGGTGACGCTGGGCTGGAGCCTGTCCGCGGAAACTGACCCGTACCAGCTATGGCACTCCTCGCAGGCCGAGAAGGGATCGAACTTCGTCGGCTTTGTCCACGAGGAGGCAGACCGGATCATGGAAGAAGCGAGGGTCACCTTCGATCGGAGCAAGAGGATCCTGCTGTACCGCCGTCTGCAGCGGATCCTCTACGAGGAACAGCCGTACACGTTTCTTTTCTGCTCGGAAAGCCTGGTGGCGCTCGATCGCCGCTTCCACAACGTCCGGGTGTATCCGCTGGGGCTCTACCCCAGGGAGTGGTTCGTGCCTGCGGCGCTCCGGCGTTATCCTTGAGAGGCTAAGGAGAAAGGGGATCGGGATGAGGCGAGCCGTCGACGGGCGAGTTGGGACGCCCGCGCCCACAGGAGCCGGGGAAGGACCGCATCGCAAAGACAAAGGGGACGAAGGCCTGGTGGCGCTCGTGACCGGAGGCGCGCGCCGCCTCGGCGCCGGCATTTCGAGACACCTTGCGGAGCAGGGATTTCGCACGGTGGTGAATTATCGAGGCAGCCGGGGCCCGGCGGAAGGGCTGGTGCGGGCGATCCGGCGGAAAGGGGGGGAGGCGGTCTCGATCCGGGCCGACGTGACGCGCCCCGCCGACGTGGAACGCATGGTGCGGAGGACCGAGGACCTTTACGGCCGGCTCGACGTGCTCGTGAACAACGTGGGCGAATACCTGGAAAAACCGCTCTCGGGGATGAAGCACGAGGAGTGGGAACGGGTCCTGCGGAGCAACCTGACCTCGGTCTTCATCTGCTGCATGGCCACCCTGCCTCTGTTGCGACGGTCGGGGAAGGGACGCATCATCGTGATCGGCTATGCGCCCGCAGGAAAGATGGCCGCTTCCAGTCGATGTGCGGCCTACCACATAGCGAAATCAGGGGCCCTGATCCTGACCAAGTCGCTCGCCGCCGAAGAAGCGCGCCATGGAGTCACCGTGAACATGGTGTCTCCGGGAACCATCTTCAATTCCGTCAAGAAGCCGTCCCGGGACCCTCGTGATTACATCCCTGCCGGCCGGTTCTGCCGCTACGACGACATCTTCGGGGCCATCGACTACCTGCTGAGCGAGCGGGCCTCTTATGTCACAGGCGGCCATCTGGTCGTCAGCGGGGGATACGCCATCTAGGAAGGAGGCTGTCCCTCAGACCGGCCCTCGCCTTCGGCGCCTGAGATAGCTCTGCAGGGCCTTCGGGAAGATCGGAATCAGGAAGAGGATCAGATAGCTGCCGGC
Source organism: bacterium (assembly GCA_040756235.1). Taxonomy (GTDB): domain Bacteria; phylum Desulfobacterota; class DSWW01; order DSWW01; family DSWW01; genus JBFLZG01. The sequence continues at coordinate 5,575 of JBFLZG010000064.1, forward strand.
CATCCACTGCCGGGCAGGCCGGTGCCCCGAGGCGGCCCCGGGGCCGGAATTGGCCGGGGATGCGGGTCCCCATCCGGCTGCCGGGCACTCGGAGTCTCGGTCGTCCTTCTGGTTGTCGCAATCGTCGTCCAGACCGTTGCCGCAAACCTCCGGCGTTCCCGGGTGCACCGCCGGGTTGGCGTCGTTGCAGTCCCCGGCGCAGGGCATCCAGGTGTCTGCATCCAGATCGGTCTCATCGCCGGGAACGATCCCGTCGCAGTTGCTGTCCAGGTTGTCGCAGATCTCTGGGGCGCCGGGGTGGACATCCGGGTTCTGGTCGTCGCAGTCCGCTCCTCCGCAGGCAATGTCCACGTGGCCGTCCCCGTCCGCGTCCCGATCGTCGGCTTTCCCGCTGCAGTCTTCATCGATGCCGTCGCCGCAGACTTCAACGGCTTCCGGGTTCGCGGTGGCAAGGCGGTCGTCACAATCTGCACACAGGGGCCAGCCGTCGGCGTCGGCATCCGCCTCGGCCGCAGGCACCTGACCGTCACAGTCAGAGTCCTTTCCGTCGCAGATCTCCGCCGCGCCCGGGTGGATACGATAATCCGTATCGCCGCAGTCGGTGCCGCCGCAGGTCGGATCCTCGAAGCCGTCCGCGTCGTCGTCGCACGGGTTGGAGTATTGGAGCATGGCCCCATCCGAGCCGATTCCGCTGTCGCCCCAGAGGATCTTGAAGAAGCCCCCGTCCCCCCAGGCCGCGCCCCAGCTGTTCTTGGCGATCCAGGCATGTTCGACGTCGTCGTAGCCGACCAGGGCCACTGCGTGCCCCCCCTCGAGTTCGCCCCAAACGTGCTCGTAGACGCCTCCGCTGTAGTAGTAGAAGTCCGCGTAGACGTCGAAGCCGGCGATGACCACGGATTGGTTGATTGCGGCACGAATCGAGTCCACGCTGTTTGGCAGGCTGGTCCAGGAAGCGATCTGGATGATTCTGTCCGACCAGTCGCTGCACCGCTGCGAGCACGGGGTGCTGTCCGAGGCTTTGTACGGGAAACAGGGTTCGTCCACGGTCCCGACGGTGCGCAGAAAGGAGAGGGTCGGTCCGATCCAGTACCCGTCACAACCGCCCGGGCTGCAGGACAGCAGGAACTGCTCGGAAAGGTCCAAGGCCAGGGTGGGATTTCCGGAGCCGATGGCGATCGTGGATTCCAGGGCGGCCACTGCGGCAAAAGCCCAGCAACTGCCGCAGGCTCCCTGATCCTTGACCGGTGTGACCCAGTTCTCGCCGTCCCGATCCCTCCAGTCGACGCGCGCGGGGAAGCCGGTCGCCTGGCGACGAGGGCTCAGCAGGATCTTGGGAGGAGAAGGCGCTTTCTTCAGCCCCAGATAGGCACGCCGCTCGTCGGGCCGAAGCCGCGTGATCCTGTTTTCCGCGGGCATCCAGCGCGCGCCGCTCCGCTGGATGGATTGCTCGACGGATCGAAGCTCGAGACGGTCGGCCCGAGCCGGCCGCATCCCCAAGGGGAAAACGAGGGAGACAACGAAGACCACGAGAAGGGCGCGCGGGCTTTTCATGCTCGCTCCGGCTCCGCTTTGGGTGCAAAGGTGAAACGACGCGAGGCCTTCAGTGCCAACCGTTGGAAGGCACCCCCAGGAGACAAGCAAGATGAATGCCACTCAACGTAAGCAGACGCATGGAGCTGGAATCCAGATGGAGACAGGCCCGCAGGCCATGTGGGTGGGCCTCTTGTTGACGGCAGGGGCTCATTTACTTTTTCACGGGAGAGACAATTTGGGGCAGCCGTGGGC
>JBFLZG010000065.1:0-71334 GCA_040756235.1 bacterium
CCCGAGGCGCCGGGGCTCGCTCGCGACATCTGGCTCTTGCAGGCCGTCCGTTGCCACGTCTCCTCTCGCAGACCGGCCGCGCCGGTCGGCGGAGTATGTTACCGAACTTATGAACCAGTGTACTAAGGCTGTACCACCTCGGTGCAATTCATGAATACCAGGGTCTCCGCGGTCACGGACGCTCCTGCCGCCACCTCCAGCGCTCCTCCCCCCTCGATCTGGTGGGTGGTGAGGTTCTGCGGCGAGCAGTTGGGCTCCGTGCCGTTGAAGGCCACGGCATCGACCGAGTAAGGGACCGGGCCGAGGGCGGGCCCCGCGTAGACCGTCCCGGAGGCAAGATAGTTGCCTGCCAGAGGATTGCTTGCAGGGACCTCGAGCACGTAGTCCGCGCAAGCGGTCCCCGCAGGACAGGCGGGATCCGCAACCGTGGAGATCGTGCCGGTCGAGGCGCCGAACAGCGGAATGGTCACGGCGACATCGGTGCCGCCGGGACCGGACGCATCCTGCAGCGGACTGATCGAGAGGTCGATCGGAGCAGGACCGCTCGCGCTCTGGCTCGTGACCCGTCCCTGGATGGCGGCGGGAGCCTGGCTGTCTCCGATTTCCGGCTCGAGCGGGATGCTGCCCACGTCGGTGCCCACAGGCACGCCGAAGGTGACGGTCGCATTGTAGGTCACGCCGTTGCCGTCGATCGCGGCAACGACCAGATCGTAGGTCCCCGCCGCCAGAGGGCAGAAGATGAAGCTGCCGTCCTCGGGATCGGCGAACTTCTCGGCGACCACGCGGTCCACCCCGTCTGCGCCGAGCTGCTCGGCGTAGACCACGATGGTGGCGGGCGCGGGCAGCGGCGATGCGGTCCCTCTCACGACCACCCTTCCGCTGATCGAAGATTGGACCGACACTTCGCCGGCGCTCAGAGTGGGTTTCAGACGGAGCTTGCCGTTTCCCTGGGACACGATCGATCTGCACGCGTTGAAGTCGATGTTGATGTCCGCCGATTTGCCGGCTTCCAGGCGGATCGGCCCGCCGGCGATACGGCCCGGCGGTATCTTGATGCCGGTCTTGTCCTGACTGCTCAACTCGAGCGTCTTGAGCTCGCCCGCGGTCGTCTCCGCGCAGTTGAAGCCGCCGCCGGATGCCTGCGCGCACGCGTTCGGCTGCGGAACCGCCAGACCGGGGGCCGGGTCGTTCTCGAGCAGGTGCAGCCGGATCTGCTGGTAGTCGCCGGGAGCCAGTCCGGTCGTGGAGCCCAGCACCGTCAGCACGCACTGGGTGTCGCTCGCGCTGAGCAGATCGATCTGCTTCGGCTGGTCCCGCAGATCCACGAGCGTGACCCATCCGCCGTCGCCCTGGTCCGCCTCGTCCGATATGTGCGCACGGACGAGCGTCACGGTCACCCAGACATGGTTGAAGGTGCTCTCTCCGACGCCTCCGGGGCCTTTGCAGGTGGGAGGGTCGCTGAGGGTCGTCGTGACCAGGCCCGCAGTGCCCTGCTGCGCAGAGGCCTCCTCATCGCTCCCGCCTCCGCTGCATCCCGCGGCCATTGCCGCTGCCGTCACAGCCGCCAGCAACAGAAACAGCTTGAACCTTTTCATGGCCCACCCCTTCGGAAACCGGTTGAACGAATGCACGCCCTCCCTCTCACGATCAAGTCAGACATTCTAGCAAATCGCCTGCCACCTTCCTACCCGCAAGCCCTTCTCATGGAGCGCATATAAAAACGGTTGTAACAGATCGACAATCCTTCCGGGCGGAGCGCGCCCGCGCCGCAGAAGCGCATCGTTCCCCTCAGGGCCGCGATACAAAAGCTTCTCCGGACGTTTCAATCCTGTAAGCGGGCGTTACGCGTGTTGCCGGAGATCGCGCGCCCGAATCGTAAGATGCCCGCCAGGACGGACCGGTTCTAACTCCGTTCTTTCTCACGATCCAAGGGGAACGGCCACTGCCAAAGGGTTCGCGAGCGCGCGGCGTGAGCAGGGGCGTATGGCCATACGCCCCTGGCAGCTCCCCCTCAGAAGCGTGGCGATCACCGTGAAACGGAGCTAAAAATATATTAACCGTTCATAGTTAACCACGATTGTTCAAGTAATTTATTATTTCCCAGAACGCCATAAGAGGGGGGGCGTTCCGGGGGAACGGCTTTTCTGTCAAAATGGATCGCATGTCCGCCGTGCTCGACCTTTTCCATCCCCTGATCGGGAAGTGGTTTGCAGAACGTTTCGGGAGCCCGACCGGGATCCAGGAGCTGGCCTGGCCGGCGATCGCGCGGGGCGAGCACGTCCTCATCACCGCGCCCACCGGAAGCGGCAAGACCCTGGCCGCCTTTCTTTGGGCCATCAACCGTCTGGTGACCTCCGGGGCGGGAAGCGGGGATGCCCGCATCCTCTACGTATCGCCGCTCAAGGCGCTCAACAACGACATCCGCAGGAACCTGGAGGAGCCGCTCTCCGAGCTGGCATCCTGCTTCCGACAGGCGGGGGAGCCCTTCCCTCCCATCACAATCGCGGTCCGGAGCGGCGACACGGAACCTGCCGAGCGGAGGCGGATGGTCAAGGCTCCGCCGGAGATCCTCATCACCACGCCGGAGAGCCTGAACGTACTGCTGACCTCGGGTACCGGCCGCCGCTCCCTGCTCGGGCTGCGGTCCGTGATCCTCGACGAGATCCACGCGGTTGCGCCGAACAAACGCGGCACCTACCTGATGAGCGCCGTCGAGCGGCTGGTCCGGCCGTGCGGAGAGTTCCAGCGTCTGGCCCTGTCCGCAACGGTCAGGCCCCTGGAGACCGTGGCCGGGTTGGTCGGAGGCTGGAAGAGGGTGGGCGCCGCGGGCGCGGAGGCCTACGAACGCCGTCCGGTCACGATCCTGGAGACCAGAGGCACGAAGCGGTACGAGGTGTGCGTCGTCTACCCGGAGGGCGCGGGCGAGCGCGGCGACCCTCGCGCCTGGTGGTCGGCGATTGCCGGGGAGCTGCGCAAGATCATCGAACGGAACCGCTCCACGCTCCTCTTCACCAACAGCAGGCGCATGACCGAAAAGCTCACGCGGCTTCTGAACGAGAGCGCGTCCGGCGACCGCGTCTACTCGCACCACGGCTCCCTCTCGCGTGAGATCCGGGCGGTGGTGGAAAAGCGGTTCAAGGAAGGCGAGCTCGCCGCGGTGGTGGCTACGGGATCTCTGGAGCTCGGCATCGACATCGGTACGGTCGATGAGGTCGTGCTCGTCCAGGTGCCGTCTTCGATCGCTTCTTCCGTCCAGCGCATGGGACGTTCGGGACACGGCGTGGGAGAGCCGTCCCGGGCCACCTTCTGCCCGCTGCACAGTCGCGACTTCCTGGAGGCTGCGGTCCTGGCCGCCCACATGGACCCGCAGGAGATCGAGCCGGTCCGCCCGCTCCTGAACCCGCTCGACGTTCTCGCTCAGGTGGTGCTTTCCATGGTGGTCGACGACGCGCGCTCCCTCGACGAGATCTACGCGGAGGTCCGCACGAGCTGGGCCTATCACGAGCTCCCCAGGAAGGAGTTCGACCTGGTCGTCGAGATGCTGGCCGGAAGATACGAGGACGCGCGCCTGCGCGAGCTCAGGCCCCGCGCCGCCCTCGACCGGATCGACGGGACGCTCAGGGCCAGGGAAGGCGCGGCGCGCCTGCTCTTCCTCTCCGGCGGCGTCATTCCGGACCGCGGCTACTACAACCTGCGGCTCGCGGACTCCAGGGCCAAGATCGCGGAGCTGGACGAAGAGTTCGTCTGGGAGCGCCGGCCCGGGGACGCCTTCCCCCTGGGAAACCAGCTCTGGTCCATCCAGCGCATCACCGCCAACGACGTGGAGGTGCTCCCGGCCCCGAGGGCGAGCTCGGTGATCCCGTTCTGGCGCTCCGAGGAGATGGACCGCCCCTTCCACTTCTCCGAGCGGATCGGCGTGTTCCTCGAGGCAGCCGAGGCGGAGCTGGGGACCCGGTCCTTTCGTGAGAAGCTGCTGGGCCGCCACCGCATGTCCCGGCCCGCCGCCGACCATCTCATCGGGTATCTGCAGCGGCAGCGGGAGGCGACCGGTGCGCCGCTCCCCCACCGGCACCACCTTCTGGTCGAGCACTTCCGCGATCCCTCGGGCGCCGAGCCCGGGCAGACCGTGCTGCATACCTTGTGGGGCGGCAGCGTGAACCGGCCTCTTGCGCTGGCGCTCGCCGCGGCGTGGGAGACCAGGTACGAGACGCCCTTGCAGACGTTCGCGAACAACGACGCGATCCTCGTCCATCTCCCGAAGCACTTCACCCTGGAGGACCTCCTCCCCCTCGTCGCCGCCGGCAAGCTCGACCGCCTCCTCAGGGCCAGGCTCGAAAGCACCGCGTTCTTCGGAGCCCGCTTCCGGGAGAACGCCCAGCGCGCCCTGCTCCTGCCCAGACGGAGCTTCCGGGACCGGATGCCCCTCTGGCTCAATCGGGTCCGGGCCAGGAAGCTGCTGGAGGCGGTCTCGCGCTACCCGGATTTCCCCATCGTGCTGGAAACCTGGCGCACCTGCATGGATCAGGAATTCGACCTCCCTGTTCTCGAACGCCTGCTGGAGGAGATCAGGACCCGCGCCGTCCGGCTGACCGAGGTGATCGTCCCCAGGCCTTCGCCCTTTGCCGAAGCGATCGTCTGGACCCGGACGAACCAACTCATGTACGAAGACGACGCGCCCGGTTCCGGGCTCAGGACCAGCCTGAGCGAAGAGCTTCTCAGGCAGGCCCTGCGGTCCGGCCGGCTCCGGCCGAGGCTCTCCGGGGAGCTGATCCACGCTTTCCAGCAGAAGGTGCAGAGGGTCGCCGAAGGCTACGCGCCCTCGACCCCGGACGACCTGCTGGAGTGGGTCAAGGAGCGGCGCTTGATCCCGGGCGAGGAGTGGACGGTTCTTCTGGAGGCGGTGGAGCGTGACAGCGGCTTGCAGCGGGACGAAATCCTCGCCCCGATCTCCGGCAGGCTCGCCTGGATTCCCCGCTGCCCGGACCGGGCCATCGTGGCCCTGGAAGACCTGGAGCGGACCTGCCGGGCCCTGGGAGACCTCGACTCCGGCCGTGCAGCTGCCGGCGGGCCGCCCGGCAGGCGGGAGCCGGAGCCGGAAACCGCGCAGGAGTCGGCCGGCTCGGACGAGCTCCTGACCGCATTTCTCGCCGAGTGGCTCCGCTTCTACGGGCCCGTCAGCCATCCTTTCGTCCTCGACAGGCTGGGCATCGAGGAAGCGCGGCTCGCGGCTGCGCTCGACGGACTGATCGAGTCCCGAACGATCACGGTAGACGTGTTCCGGGCCGAATCGGGCGGGGCGGCCGTTTCACCGCCGCAGCAGGAGATCTGCGATACCGAGAACTTGGAGATCCTGCTCCGCCTCCAACGCGCCGCCCGGCGGCCGTCTTTCACCGCTCTCGAGTCGGACGCCCTCCCGCTGTTCCTGGCGGCCTACCAGGGGCTCACGGGACAGGGCGACGGAGCCGACCGCCTGCAACAGCGGCTCGAGCAGCTCTTCGGCTACCCGGCCAGAGCCGTGCTCTGGGAGACGGAGATCCTGCCCGCGCGCCTGAGCCCCTATCACCCGAGCTGGCTGGACTCCGCCATGAGCCGGACCGAGCTGGCATGGTTCGGCTGCGGAAAGGAGAGACTCGGCTTCTGCTTCCGGCCCGATCTCGAGCTGTTCGTCGACCCCGGTGCGCCCGCGAACGGAGAGACGGCCCCCGACGCGCAGGACCGTGCAGCGCTGACCCGCAGGGTGGAGGAAGTGCTGGCGGGCGCCCTGGGCAGAGTCAGCCTGGCCGACCTGAGCGCGGCGCCGCAGTTGAAATCCGTGCAGCTCGATCTTCTGGCAAATTCCCTGTGGGAGCTGGCGTGGCAGGGACGCGTCCTCAACGACAGCTTCGAGACGGTCCGCAGAGGCGTCCTCAGCCGGTTCCGGGCCCCGGCGGTCTCGGACCCGGTCGGAGACCCGCGGCGCTCCCGCCTGAGCCGGTGGAGGAACCCGCGCCCCTTGCCGGGCAACTGGTTTGTCCCCCGGCTGGGCCGCGCAGAGCCGCGCGACGCCCTGGAGACCGAGGAGCTCTCGAAGGACCGCGCGCGCGTGCTCCTGGCCCGCTACGGCGTGCTGTTTCGCGAGCTCCTGGCGAACGAGCTCCCGCCGCTCCGCTGGCCGAGCCTGCTGCGTACCTTGCGGCTCATGGAGCTTGCCGGAGAGGTCCTGGCCGGCCACTTCTTCCAGGGGATCCCCGGGCTTCAGTTCTGCTCCCATGAGGCCTTCCGCCTGCTGGAAGGGGCGCTTCCCGAAGAGACCGTCTACTGGATGAACGCCGCAGATCCGGCCTCGATGTGCGGCACCGACCTCGAAGAGCTCAAGGGGGCCCTCCCGCCCAGACTGTCGACCACGCATCTGGTCTTCCACGGGCGCAGGCTCGTGGTCGTTTCGAAGAGGAGCGGTGCGGAGCTGGAGATCCGGGTCCAGCCGGACCACCCGCAGCTCCATGACTTTCTGGGCTTCATGAAGGTCGTCGTAGGCAGGCGCTTCGCGCCGCTCCGGCACCTCAGGGTGGAGACGGTCAACGGCGGGGCCGCCCTGGAGAGCCCTTACGCAGGGGCCCTGGCCGACTTCGGCTTCCAGCGGGAGCTCAAAGGGCTCACGCTGCGGCGGCGCTTCTGACCCGCCGGGAGCGATGTACGGGCAAGAGATTTTTTCGCCCCTACAGGTTGCCTGATCAGCAACGACGCCTCAGATGGGCATTTTTGAACAGCCTCTGAAATCGAGCCTGTTGGGACAGGCTCTAGCTAGAGCTTGTCCCACAAGCCCCAGTTCGAGAGCCTGTTCAAAAATGCCCAGATGCAAGGCGCGCGAAATCCCGAGGAATGAGGCGTACATTTCAGTACGCCGCAGTGACCCCGGCCTTCGCCGGGGCAGGCTCCCCCGCCTCCATGACGCGCCATGAGCGCAACGCCGCAGATGGGCGTTTTGGGACAGGCTCTAGCTAGGAAAGCTGCGATCTCAGGAACCTGCACGCCCTGTGCTGGCGGGACTTGACGGCCGGGATCGAAATCCCCATGCGGCGGCTGACCTCCCTCAGCGGCAGCTCGTCGACCTTGACGGCCAGGAACACCCGGCGGTAGCTCGACGGCAGAGCGGAAAACGCCTGCCTGAGCCTGAGACGCAGCTCCAGACGGGCGGCACAAGGGCCCTGTGCCGCATGCGCGCCCGTGCGCCGGTGGGAGGCTTCCAGCAAAGCGTCCTGGACCGGCTCGTCCAGAAGGAACAGCCTGTCCTTCTTCTGCCTGCGCTTGTGCATGAGGAAGGCGTTGAAGGTGACCCGGTAGATCCAGGTCGACAGGGAAGACCTGCCCTCGAAGCTCTTGCTCTTCAGAAACAGGACCATGAGGACGTCCTGCAGGATGTCCTTCACGTCCTCTTCGTCCCTGCAGAGCTGCTGCAGCTGCTGCAGGATCCGGGGCCGGTATCTCCTCTCCAGCTCCTCGAAGGCCCCTTCTGCGCCGCTCCGGATCATCTCGATCAACTCGGACTCGGATCCGCACGAAGGCGGATGCGACGACGACCCCATCAGCTTCTCTTCATTCTCCATGTTGCGTTCTCCTGGTCGCTAGAAGGTGTAGGGCAATCGAAGGCGGCCTCTTTTGTCTCCCCCATCGCGAACGGGCCTCATCATAGGGAAAATCGGTTCGGCGCGAATACGGTGAACACTGTAGTCCCGCGTAGGGAATACCGTATCTTTCTGGGAAGAACAGCGTATTTTTTCGACCGGGGATTGCCGCAGGAAGAACCCTGACTTTAACGAGCCGCATCGCATCGCGGTCGTGCGTCGTGCGCGGCGAAGGGGGAGGCGATCGCACCGCGCATATTGGAGAGACTCGCAGACCGGGACCGCGAGGGCCTTGCGGGCGTCGTAACCCCGCGGGGCGAGGGTCCTCCCCCGGGCCGTTCTTGATCCCGCCCCACCCGACGAACCGCCCCGTGCCGGCCGGCACATGTCCGTCCGGTCCTTGATTCAGTACGAAGTTCCGCGCTATTCTTCCGCATCCCGCAGACCGCCAGGCACCGTCGGCCGGCAGCGATCGAGACGATCGCAGCCGGCTCGAGGTCGCTGTTTCCGGCGGCCGGCGCACCCGGAACAAGCTCGAGGAGATCGGGACAGGATGAAAGGCATCGTACTCGCAGGGGGGCAAGGCACGCGGCTCTATCCCGTTACCAAGGCCATCTCCAAGCAGCTGCTGCCGGTCTATGACAAGCCCATGATCTACTATCCCCTGTCCGTCCTGATGCTCGCAGGCATCCGCGAGATTCTGATCGTCTCCACCGTGCGGGACATGCCGGCCTATCAGGATCTCCTGGGCGACGGAAGTCAGCTCGGTCTCTCTTTCTCCTACCGGATACAGCAGGCTCCGCGCGGGATCGCCGATGCCTTCATCGTCGGCGAATCCTTCATAGCGGGGAGCGAGGTTTCGCTGATCCTCGGCGACAACATCATGTTCGGTCAGCGCCTGAGCGAGCTCCTGCGCAAGGGGGCGGCACTGAAGGAAGGAGCTTTGATTTTCGGCTACTACGTGAAGGACCCCAGCGCCTCCGGCGTGGTCGAAGTGGACGGGACCGGCCGCGCCGTATCACTCGAGGAGAAGCCGTCGAAGCCCAAGTCGCATTATGCCGTTCCCGGCCTCTACTTCTACGACCATCACGTCGTGAGCCTGGCAAAGGACCTGGCACCTTCGGCGCGGGGCGAGCTCGAGATCACCGACCTCAATCTCGAGTACATGCGTCAAGGGAAGCTCCGGGTCGAGCTGTTCGGCCGCGGCATGGCCTGGCTGGACACGGGGACTACCGAAGGGCTGATCGAGGCGAGCAACTTCGTCCAGACCGTACAAAAGCGGCAGGGCCTTTACATCGCCTGCCTGGAAGAGATCGCCTACCGGATGGGCTACATAGGCACTGCTCAGCTCCTTGAGCTTGCGCGCCCGCTGCGAAGCACGCCCTACGGGGACTATCTCACCGACATCGCCCGGGAAGCGGTATAGCGGTATGAAGAGCGTGCAGCGCCACCCCGGGGCGGCCGTCTCAGATCTTTCTGGAGAACGAGGACGCCCCCTCCACGATCCCCGCGAGCTTCGCCAGGTAGTCCCTCGTTTCGGCGGGCAGCTCGCCCGGGCTTTTCTCGAGGTTCCCCATGCCCCAGTTGTAGGCGGCCAGGGCCAGCCTCACGTCCCCCTGGTAACGATCCAGCAGCTGCCTGAGGTAGCGCGTTCCGGCCATGATGTTCTGGGCGGGGTCGAAGGGGTCTGTCACCCCCAGCTCCTTGGCCGTCTCGGGCATGAGCTGCATGAGTCCCTGGGCGCCGGCGGAAGAAACGGCCCACGGGTCTCCGCCGCTCTCGGCCATGATGACGGAACGGATCAGGACCGGGTCCACGCCGTGGCAGGACGACGCCTGCTCGATCAGGGAGTCAAGAAATTGTCGGTCCTCTCCTGTCGTTGACGCCGGGTGAACGGGGCCCCTTGCGGGCGAGGAGACAGAAGCGCGCTGCGGGAGCAGAGCCCTTTCCGGGAGCGGAAAGGGGGCATGCGGAGGGCCCGGCAGGATCGAGCTCTGCGCTTCCTCGCCGCAATACAGGAATTCCAGGGACCGGGCCAGCAGCGTAAGGGTCAGGGCCTCCGCCTGGGAGGCGCTCGAACCTGAGATCCGCTCCGCAAGCAGAGTCTGAAAGTCCTCCGCTCCGTCCCGGCCGGAACGAACACCGGAACGCTCGGCCGTGAGCGCATCAAACAGGAGGGAGTGGATCTTGTTCATGGCCGACGTTTTAGCAAGTTTCGTACCAGGACCATGCGCTCCGGACTTTTCCGTCGCCCCCGCGCACACCGGACGAGATCCGGCCGGTAATGGACAAGGGTGATGAAGGACGAGGCAAGAACCAAGAAGGATCTTCTGCAAGACGTCCGGGTGTTGCGGGCCCGGATCGCGCAGCTCGAAAGGCGCGAGGCCAACTTGTTCGACATCGCGGAGCAAGAGAAGGCGCGGCTCGCACGAGATCTCCACGACGACCTTTCCCAGGTGCTCACGGCCCTTTCCATATTCGGCGGAAAACTGCACAAGGATCTGGCGGCCGCCGGAAGGGAAGAGGCCGCCCTGGCCGGTCAGATCGTGGTTCAGGTGGAGGAAGTCAGCCGCATGGTGCGGGGACTATCCCGCTCTCTCTGCTCGGTCGACCTCGATCCCGGGGGACTGCAGGATGCGCTCGAACGGCTCGCAGCGCACGCGAGCGAACTGTTCGGCATCCGCTGCGAGTGTCGCTGCGAGCGTCTCCCCCAGCCGCAGCTCAAGGGCAAAGCGGCCCACATCTACCGCATCGCCCAGGAGGCCGTCACCAATGCCGTCAGGCACGGGCAGGCGCGGCACGTACGCGTCTCCCTGGCGCGGGAAGGTGGCCGCATCATCCTGGCCGTCGAAGACGACGGGACCGGGATTCCCGAGCCTGTGCCGGCAAGGGAGGGTCTGGGTTTGAGGATCATGCGATACCGCGCACGCATCCTCCGGGCGACCCTGAAGATCAGCCGCTCGGGCGCGCGCGGGACCGTTCTCACGTGCACCATTCCGTGCGGCGACCCCTCCCCGTGACTGCACGGAATTCATGGGGTAGCCCCTGACCCGGGAAGGGCCCGGCGAGCAGCGCCCCCGGCACGCCCTGGGGAAGCGACGCCCGCATTGTCTTCCCCGCCGGATCCGTAACCGAGAGCACGAAAACGGGCGGCAGACGCTGCGGTTTCGTTACCATCGAACCCAAAACGTTCTCCTGGACTTAGCCATTTTCGTTGATTCCCACGCACTTGGCTCACGTCTTGGGAGCTCCCGTGAGACAGCACGATTGTTGCATTTGCGAGGGCGAGCACGGATCCCTTGAGCCTTGGAAACAAGACGAGAAGGCCATGGAAGCCAGGCTTGACTCCCCTGCGAGCGCGATCATTCCTCTCCGGCCGCAGCCGGACCCGGAACGGAGCGTGGTCCGTCGGGTGGCCCCCGTCTCCAAGGGGGCCCCGGCGCAACGGGAACGCACCTCCGGGGAATTCCTCTCCGGCGGCACGCGGCACGGACTGGCTGCGCCGGCCGGTTCGAGAAATCTGCCGGAAATGCTTCGCCGGCCCACCGGCCCCACCGACGTCGGTATTCACTTCGAGATCCAGGAAGAGACGGGCGACGTCAGCGTGGAGGTCATGAACCGGGAGACCGGGGAGCTGATCCGGCGCATCCCGCCCGAGGACGTGAGCCGCCTCCATCAGAAGCTGGAGGAGCTCCGGGGACTGCTGGTCGACAAAAAGGCGTGAGCGCTCGGGCCTCCGCGACTCGCCCTCGCTGCAAGTTGTAGGTGCGCTCTCTGCCGCGCCGATTCTGGTGGTAACGCGCTGTTCCTCCTCTGGAGACTGCCACGGCGTGATGAGCAGCCGCGGCTGGTGGACATGCCTTCGAGGCTTGTCCGCCCTACTGGCTGAAACGGAAGGAGTGAGGGCACCAGCCCGGATCTTGATTCGTCATCCCGGCCCAGCTGCGTAGCGCGTGGGAGCCGGGATCCAGAAGTTTGCTCAAGGCCAACATGTAGTCACGGGAGCATGGACTGGATTCCGGCCTGCGCCGGAATGACGGAAAGAGACTGGCTGAGCCGTCTTCGGCGGGCACGCCTTCGGCTCTGTCCGCCCTAGCGCGGACGAACCCGGCTCGCTCGCGACCTCCGGCCCATCCTATTCAGCGAATGCGGCACTCAGGAAGAAGCGTACCGCGAGCGCATCGCCTCGACGATCGTCTTCACGCGCTGCCCATAGGTATGCTCGAGCAGGACTCTCTTCCTGCCCAGGGCGGCCACCCGGCACCTCGCTTCGGGGCGGCGCAGGTAGTAATCGGCCTTCTCCGCGATCTCTTCCGCTTCCCGATAGGTCACGATCTCGGCGCCCGCCTCGAACAGCTCTTCGATCGCCTGCTGGTGGTCGGTCAGCAGGAAGGCTCCGCACGCCGGCACGTCGAACACGCGCTGATTGACCGCCTGCTCCATCTGGAGGCTGGTGGCGTTGAGGTTCACGGCAACGCCGTTGTAGAAGAAGGGGAGATCTCGATAGTAATCCAGTGGAGGCAGGACGCGTACGTCCGGATCGAGGAGGCCCTTCCAGCCCTCGTCTCCATGAACGCGCAGAGAGCGGCCGCGCAGGGCCGCCAGACAGCCCAGCCGGTAGAGCTGGGTCGACCTCGAGACCACCGCCCTTTCCAGGTCGAGCCCCTCGACCGCGCTCAGACCCCTGAGAGGGAGCCCCATCTCCTCCGGGATCTCCCGGACGAAGCGCTCGTAGGGGACCCGCCGGCGCAGCAGCTCCCGAGCCAGGATTTCCACCAGGGGCCGGAGCTCGGGCCGGAGCTTCGAGAGCCATTTGTCCACCCGGGAGACCATCGAGTGGCCCACGAACCCGATGGCACATCGGTGCCTGCGCACTTTCGGATGGCTTGCAGGGATCGGCCTGAACTGAGCCGGGTCCGCACCGAGCGGAAGGTAGTGAACGGCTTCGAACCCCATCCTTTTCACGTCCCCTACGTGTGCTCGGTCCCATACGAAGATCGCACTCCAGGGCGACACGTTCCTGCGGAACCCTTTGAGGATGAGATTGGGGCTGTCCACGAACCAGGACGCGACCGGCATCTCGATGGACCTCAGGAAGTCGGTCAGGACTCCGTCCTCGTCGAAGCCGAGGTGATTGACCGTGAGCAGGAAATCCGGCCGCAGCTCCACAACGATCTCCAGAAGCCGCGCGACGATGGCCTCTCCGGACTGCCCCTTGCCGACCGTCACTCTCGAGGTCCGGTGGCCGGCCGAGCCCAGGGCCCGTTCCACTTCCCGGGTGAGAAAGTAGCCGAAGTCGATCAGGCCGACCCGCACCTCGCGAGCGGCGAACTTGGGGTACTTGAGCTTCTCCCAGACCTTCGCGGCGGCGGCCTTCTTCAGGGCGCCGGCGATCGGCTGGTAGTAGTCCGGAAAGGCCGAGAGCGCGGCGGGCAGCACGAAGACCGAGAGCGGGACCATGCCCAGGCCGATCTGACGTCGCGTGATCTCCCGGACCGCCTCGGCCGGCGCAGCGCCCACCACGAATTGCACGCGGCCGTTCCGGCGGCCGAGCCTGCCGGCGCTCGCCGCCAGCTCGTAGACCTCGGGACTGCCTTCGACCACGAGAATCTGCGCGTCCGGGAAACGACCGGCAAGCTCCTCCAGGTGATAGCCCAGGCCCAGGCCGAGGACCAGCACCAGACCGTGCCCCGGATCCGCGAAGGCATCCACAAAACCCTTCGCCTCCCTTTGCGGATCGTACAGGCTGTGGAGCATCCGGGAGGTCCCGTCCGCTGCCGTCACCTTCACGGTCATGGCGCCGTTCCTGCATGGCATCAGGCGCACGCGGCGGTCGGCGGCGGGCTCACACATGCAGGTTCGCCTCGAGGCGCACCGGCTCCCGGCTCCCCGGAGGGTCCGTGAGCCGGGCGGTCAGGCCCTGGTAGTAGTCGGGGTGGAGCAGGAACGAAGGCGCGTGGCGGATGACGAGGACCCTGCGGCCGGGGTGGAGCCGCACCATTTCGCCGAGGGTCTCCTCGAGCTCGGCAGCGTCGCGCTCGCCGGCGAGCACCCGCAGCCCGGCAGCCGTCAGGGCTTCCAGCCCCAGGTGGTGGGCCAGGGCAAGATCGAACAGCGCGGCCTCGCGCTCGACCGCGACCAGGGGCGTGCCCCGGGGGGCCCGCTTCCAGACGGCCTCCAGCGGATAGCCGAGCCCCACGCCGAGCTGGACGATGATCCGATCATGCAGCTCCTCGCGGCCGGGCAGGCTCCGCTCCGCCTCCTCGAGCGGCTTGTGGCCGCTGTGGAGCAGCAAGCTTCTCCCCCCGCGCCGCACTCGGACGGTCACCCGGCCGTCCCTGGCAGGCTCCAGCGAGAGCTCCTCCGGAAGCGACAGAACCGACCTTTCGAGGGCCCTTGCGGCGTCGGCTCTGCGGCCGAGCCCCATGTAGACCATGAGCAGCCGGTGATTCGCCTCCGCGCAGAAGCTCCACTCCAGGGCCTCTTCGTAGGCCCGAGCGGCCTCCTCGAGATGGCCGGCGCGCTCGCAGCAGCGGCCCAGATAGAACCGGAACAGCCTCTCCTGGCCGGCCCTTTCGACCCTGCGGCCATCCAGCTCGGAGCGCAGCAGCCGGGCCGCCGCCTCGTGCCTGCCCTGGAACATGAGCGACAGGGCGTGCTGGAGGGCACGGGAGGGCTCGTCGGCAACCGGGACGACCTCCCGGGCGTAGGCCAGGGATTTCGCCTGCCGCTCCTTCGAGGTCTCGAAAGCTTGTTCTGCGGCCTGCCAGCGGCATCCGTTCAGGCTGTGAGCGCCCAGACAGGCGTGAGGCACCGGGGAATCCGGCAGGACGTCGCCCGCCGCGCGCGCCAGATCGCTCGCTGCGCACCAGTCGGAGCGCGCCGCGCGCGCCGCGGCCAGAGCCAGGAGCCGGTGCATTTCGTTCTCGGCCCGTATGCGTCCCCTGACGTCTCCGGCGGCCGGGTGCTCCTCCCGCAGAAAGAGGTCGCACCAGTCGTCCCCTTCCACCTGCGAGATCGCTTCGTGAACGCCCCAAGCATAGTGGTAGTTCAGGAGGGTCGCGTACATGCGGAACAGGAGCGCGCGCGCGGCCGCCGCTGTCTCCTCTTCCGAAGCGTCCCGCTCCAGGTCGCGGCGGACTTCGTCCACGGTGCGGACGAGCCGCTCCCGGTCCAGGAAGTCCTTCACCACCCCTGCCTGGAGGTCCCGGTAACCCCAGATCCGGTTCGGATGCTTCCGCGCCAGACCGGCCGCCTCCCGGCCCGCCCGTCTCTGTTCGGCACAGAGGGCCTCGAGCGAAGGAGCGGCGCAGGGGCGCGTCACGGCCCGGCCGCTCGGCAACACCTGCACCCCGTCCAGGCTCGCCCGATACGCGAGCTCGCGGATCTGCCACGAGAAGCTCAAGTCGGGCCGCAGCCGGAAGCGCCGCAGGAGCCTCCCGCGCGCCGAAACATTCGTGGCGTAGTAAGGAGAAAACGAGAGCCCCAGGCCTTTGTGCGTCGGCAGCGAGGAGAGAAACTCCAGCAGAGGCGTCCCCGATCCGTCCGGCGCCTCGGTGTTGCCGGTCACGAGGAGGTCCTCTGAAGGGGACACTTTGTGGACCTCCAGATGCCTTTCCAGAAAGTCGGGGTCGAGGAAGGCGCCGGGCTGGATGAGCACGACGTATTCGCCGTGTGCCTTCTCGATCGCATCCGGGACCGCCCCCGGGCCGCGGCCCAGGGACCGAACGCGGGCGCGCGGCACGTGCTCCCGGGCATGGCGGCGCAGCGCCTCCTCACAGCCGGCATCCGGGAGCACCAACTCCAGCGCGCGCGGTGCGGCCGACTGCCGGCCCGCCGAGTCGATCAGCCGGACCAGGTCCTCGCGGCTCGAGCCGCCTGCAACGATCAGGCTCACCGGGCAGGAGGCCGCTCTTGCGCGGCTCGCCCGGGCGGGACGCCGCCTATGTTCCGGTTCGTGATAGATCAGGACGCTCCCGGCCACGGCCAGCGTGCGGCCCGATCCGCGGATCCTCTTGAGCCGCGCCCGGAGGCCTGCCTCTGCTCCGGCGGGATCCTCGTTGCCGGCGCCGTGCGGGCCGACCTCCCTCATGGGCACAAGGACGCACGGGTGCTGCGCGAGGTCTTCGACCGGCTCGAGGCGGCCCCTGCTCTTCTCGTACGCCTCCCACGCCAGCTCCTCAAGATCGTACACGGTTTCACAGGACCCCGGGACCGAGGACGCCGGCGAAACCGCTCCGAGCCCCGGGTTCGCCCGGAACAGCTCCATGAGCCGAGCGTCCCAGTGGGGCGTGACCACGGTATCCGGCCGCAGGAAGGCCGCGAACTCGCTCGATATCGCCGCCAGGGCCTGGGCGCAGGCGAGGTCGAAGCCGCACCGCCTCTCGTTCCGGATGTGCCGGATCTGGGTGCGCTCCAGCCACTCGGCGGTGCCGTCGCTCGAGCCGTCGTCCACCACCACGATCTCGTGCAGGCAGTCCGAGCTTCTCTGCAGGGCTTCGATGCAGCGCTCGAGCGGTTCGCGCCGGTCGCACGAGGCGATCGCGACCGTGACCTTGGAGAGCGGGCAGACGCAGGCAACCTCCTCCCAGCTCCCGCGCGCAAGCACGAAGCGCGCGCTGGCGCGTGCCCGGGGCACCGGCAGGGTAGACAGCAGCTCGACCATCCTGCGCTCGACGGCCTGCGGGCTGTACGTCTCCTGGATGAAGCGGCGGCCGCGCCGCGAGATCCTCTCCCAGAGCGCCGCATCCCGGCACAGGGACGAGATCGCCGCAGCCAGCTCGGCGGGCGCGTCGGCCACCAGAAGGTGCTCGCCGCTGGAGGCGCCCAGCCCTTCGGCACCGATCGAGGTGGTGACCACCGGCAGGCCGGCGGCCATGGCCTCCCCCACCTTGCCCTTCATCCCGGCCCCGTACCGGAGCGGCGCGATCGAAACCAGGGCCGCGTCCAGGTAGGGAGCCGTGTCCGGCACGTAGCCCACGACCTCCACGTCTTCGGACTGGTGGGCCAGGACTTCAGGAGGAGGGGCGTTCCCCACGATGCGGAGCGTCGCCTCCGGCACTTCCGCTTTCACCAGAGGATAGACCTCGTCGAGAAAGAACAGCACGGCGTCCGCGTTCGGCGGGTGCGAGAACCCGCCGATGAAGAGGAGCCCGGACCTCGCGCCCCTCGGCGCGACCTCGGCCGGGATGGTATGGATGTTCGGGACGACGCGCACGTCGAGGGAGGGCGACGCTTCCAGCAGGTGCCTGCGATCGTCTTCCGTCACCGTGAGAACGACGTCGGACCGCTCGTAGCGAGCGAGCTCGCTTCTCCTGTTCTCGAGGGCCCGCCGGAGCATCCATCCGTCGCCCCTCATCCGCGCCTCCCGCATCTCGCGCACGAAGTGGACGTCCACCGAATCCGTGACGAGGACGGTCGCAGGAGAGACGCGCCGGATGAGATCTGCGTAGAGACCGGTCATGTGGTGGAATTCGAGCAGGGCGACGCGGAATCGGTTGTGGGCCAGCAGCTTCTCCACGTCGACCGCAGGCAGGCCCTGGCACTCCTCGATGTGCGGGAAGCGCGCCACGTCGTTCCCGTACACGGCGATGCCGAGGTCCCGCAGGGCCTCCACGTAGCGGCCGGCGCCGCTCGCGTCGCAGGCGAGGAAGACGACGTTGCAGTGCCGCGCGAGCAAGCCGAGCATCTGGAACAGACGCAGCTCCCCGGAGGCCTTGTCGAACATCGGCGGCGTGCGGGCCACGACCAGGATCTTCTCCTTCTGCTCGGCTCCGGCCGGGACCGGCGACTCCCAGTAAGAGCGGCGCTGGAGAGGAAGCCGGTCGCGCCACTTCTCCACGAACTTCTCCCGGTTCACGACCTGGTACTTCTTGGCCCCCGCGGATACGGCCACGCCGGCGGTCCCGCCCTCCAGGTGAAAGACCCGGCACTTCGGCTCGTAGACGACCTTGAGCCCGAGCCGTCTGGCAGAGAAGCACAGGTCCGTGTCCTCGTAATAGGCGGGAGAGAACCTCTCGTCGAGCCCCCCCGTGGCCTCCAGGAGGGAGCGCTTGACGTACAGGCAGGCGCCCGAGCAGTAATCGACCTCCCTCCGGCGGCCGTACGGTTTCAAGTCCGCGAGGTCGCCCTTGCCCACGTTCCACCCCGACCCGTCCGAGAAGACTTCCGAGCCGGCTTCCTGCAGCCTTCCATCGGGGTAGAGCAGCCTGGCGCCCACGACCGCGATCGCCGGGTCGCTGTAGGCGCAATCGATCAGCGCCTCGAGCCAACCCTCCGTGACCAGCGTGTCATTGTTGAGCAGAACGACATCGCTGCGGGGGTGCCTCCGGAAGATCAGGTTGTTGCCCTGCACGAATCCCAGGTTCTCGGCCGTATGGACCCAGTCGAGCTTTGCGCCGCAGCGCTTCAGGACCTCTCCGGTCTCGTCCTCGGAGCCCTGATCGAGGACGCAGATGCGCGCCCCGGGGTAGCGGGTGTGCTCGAACAGGCTTTCGAGACAGCTCTCGAGGAGCCTTGCCCGGTTCCAGCTCAGGATGGCGACGACCACCTGCGGCACGGCCTCACCCTCCGGACGCGTCTCGCTGCCCGGTCGGGGCTGTAGGCCCGCTCTCCAGCGGCCCTCTCTCCGCCGCGAGGCTCGCCGGCGGCACGCGCCATTTGATCCAGAAGTACTGGGTGCCGGCGCCGCTCATCCCCTCTACCTGAAAACCGAGCGCAGCGGAGATGGCGCGCATTTCTTCTTCCGCAAAGCTCACGCCGAGCCACGTGTCCTTCTTTACCCTGGCGTACTCGGGGCTGGTCACGCCGTGTACCTGGATCTTCACCGCACCCCCCGGCTTCACCACGCGCCGGATCTCGCGGAAGTTGCGCATGAGGACGTCCTTGGAAGGCACGTGCTGGAACACGATGAAGGAGAATACGATGTCGAAATAGCCGTCGGAGAACGGCTCCAGGCTGCTCCCGTCCGTTTCGTAGAACTTGAGGTTCGCACGTTCCGCGTGCAGGCGCCGGGCCCGGTCGATCATCTCCCCGGAGACGTCGACTCCGCACACCTCCCCGAAGGCATCGGCCAGGTGCCGCGACATCCGCCCCACCCCGCAGCCGATCTCGAGGAGGCGGAGCTCGCGCGGAGCGCGCGCGCCGCAGAGGAAATCCAGATCGTCCAGGATGAGCCGCTGCACGTCCCCTTTGCCGGTCTCGAAGAAGGCCGCCTCGTCCCACTGCTTGCGGTCGCTCTTGATGTAGTGCAGCGCGTTCTCGCCGGCGCGCCGGTTCCAGTCCTCCTTCATCTTCGCGCCGACGGCCGGGACTTCCCGCCGCACCCGGCCGGCCGCGCCGTCGCGGCCCGTGTCTGCGGCCAGCCGCGCCAGGTTCTCCCGGGGAAGGTCGAAGGTGCTGTCGATCTCGAGGGCTTTACGGAACGCTTCCGCGGCTTGCGGGATCCGGCCGCCTTCATAGAACGCGACGCCCAGATTGTTCCAGTTGCGCGCGTCCTCCGGCGCGATCTCGGCGAGCGCCCGGAAAAGCTCCGAGGCCTCGGCGCGGCGGCCGGTCGAGAACAGCGTCTCGCCCAGTCCGCTCAGGCGCCCGCATTCCCTGCGTACGACGTCCCAACGACGCCGCAGCCCCTGGACCTCACTCTTCAGGGCCTCGACCTCCCCCACGGGAGCCGGGGTCGGTCGAGGAGCGGCGCACACCCGGCCGTGCTCCGCGCTGCCGCTCCCGGCCCGGCTCGCGGCAGCTTCCGCAACCGTCCCCGGAGGCGCCGCGTCGGCACACGCTCCGTCCAGGCCGAGCCCGGCCTTCAGGGAGGCCGCGGAGCCCTCCAGCCCCAGGCGCACCAGCAGCGGGCCGCACACCTCCGCAAGGAAGGCCTTCTGGCCGGCGGAGAACGCCTCCTGCCAGCGCGGCCTCTCCGCATCGGCTCCCTTGAAGGAGGAGTTCAGCCTCCGGCCGGCCAGCAACTCGGCCCCCGCAGGCTCGTAGGGGAGGCCGAGGAAATCCAGGATCCGCCGGAAGCCTTGCTCCCGGTCTTCGGACAGGTCCCTGAGTCGGACGCGAAGGCACGCGTCCGGCCGCTCCGCCTCGAATGCCAGGGCGGCCTCCACGAAGCGCACCCAGGTGCGGCAGGCCTCCTCGAAATCTTTGGCCCACGGCCACTCGAACCCGCTGTGCAGCATCGAGAGCACGACCTCGCCGGCGTCGCGCACGATGTGCACGAACCGGGCGCCGGGAAACATCGCGGCGATCGAGGGCAGATCCAGCGTGTACTGCGGCGTCTGCTCGACCCAGCGGCGCCCGCCCGAGCGGTCCGTATAGAGCGCGTTCATGCCGATGCCGATGAAGCGCAGGAATTCGTCGGGCGTCACGCCCTGCGCGGAAAGCCAGTGGTACTTCTGTCGCTGCGTCCCGAAGGCGTGAACTTCCCGGGCGCGGCGCGCCAGAGGAAGCAGGAAGTCGGACTCCTCTCCGAGCCACATGCGGGAATGCCGCGCCAGGGAATGGGACAAGACACTGGTTCCGGAGCGCGGGCATCCGATCACAAAGACCGGATCCGGACAGACGGACAGGGCTTCCCCGACGCCTTTTCCCGTCACGGTGCATGCTGTTGCCATCACCCCCTCCTTCTGAACGATCGGACATTGCGAGGACCGAAGGTCCGCGGCAACCTCCCGGCTGTTTGCGAACCGCAGGGGCGACCGGCGGTCGCCCCTGCGTCACCCGGCCTGGTCCGCTCCCTTCAGGTAGGCGCCCTGGAACAAGTCGATGATGTGCTGCACCATCCCTCCCTGGACGTGGCGCTTGTCCTCGATCCACGCCACGCCGCGGTCGGAATTCATCACGATCTCGTAGCTCGGGAAGTAGTCGACCCTCGAGTTCGCGGCGGCGAACTCCTCGGCCGCGGCCCGCAGGGTGCATTTCGAGTACGTGTTGGCGATCACCACGTCGCGTCCGGTGAAGGTGGTCTGGAGCGCCACCGGGGACACGGTCACCACCACGTGGACGTCCGGGTGGCCGTGGGCCACGAGCAGCCGGTAGATCCGCTCGAGGTTCTTTCGGTTCTCCTCGAAGTTGAGCGCGTGGAAGGCGTAGCGCCCCGGCCCCGCGGCGAGGCGCATCTCGCGGCCCGGCGTCATGTTGATGTAGTGGCCGGTTTCCGCGTCCAGCCAGACCTCCACCAGGCCGAGGGTCAGCACGACGACCCGGCAGCTCTTCACGCGCCGGGCCAGGTCCATCAGCTTCCGACGTCTTTCCAGCGTCCGCTCCAGGTCCACGAAGGCCAGGGTCGGGTTCGTATGGGGATCCACCCAGTGGTCGTCGTCGAGCCGGATCAGGCTCCGCTCCGGAAAGGACGCCTCCGGGTCGAGGGCCCAGGTGAGCTCGTCCAGGATGGAGGCGGTGCTGTAGCGGTTGGTGAACCCGAGGGCCCGCATGCGCTCGTTGCGCAGCGGCTCTTCGTCGAACGCTCGGGACAGACTCTCGACCGCGAATCCCCGCTGGGCCATGGCAAGCTCGACCCCGCGGGCAAAGCAGGATCCGATCGCATAGAGCTTGTCTTCCGGCCGGATCGCGAACCCGGGCCGCAGCAGAGGCACGAACAGCGATTGATTCAGCCTCTGGAAAGCCAGGCAGCCGCCTGTCTCCAGCGGATCGGCCTCGCGCCGGTACCACTGGGAGCACGGGTTCGCTTGTGCCGCCGACAGGCTTTCCTTCGAGCTCTGCGCATAGATCGGCATGGTTGTTCCTTTCAATCCGTCGGGGCGGACGGAACGAGAACCCACTCTCGTCTCATGGGCCGAGCAAAGGCCATGCCAGCTCCGTGCCTGCGCGATCCCCCGCGGAATCGGCGCTTTCGGCAGGGCCCGAGATCCTCCGGTCGGGCAATTTGTGCCTACCGGGCCAGATCTGCCGGGGCGGGAGGCTCACGCCGCAGCAGCAGGCTCCCAGCGAGCCGGGTCCTCCTCGTCCACCCGCACGAGCCGCCCGAGCTGGTAACGGAACCGGAGTCGCGGATCGGTCCTGGCCGTCAGCAGGGACAGACGCCCCTGCAGGGCCAGCGCCAGATTCTCGTCGATGTCGGCCGACGTGAGCAGCAGGATGCCGTTTCCCCACGACTGATGGGCGCGGCCCGGGGTCCGCAGGTGCAGCAGGACCCGGTAGCCGCAGCGGTCCGCCCAGTCCAGGGTCGGGTGTGCGGCCCTGTTCAGGTTCACGTCATCCACCAGGATCAGAGCGCCGGGCAGAAGGTACGGCCGGGCCTGCTCCAGGCCCTCCCTCTGGTGCTCGGCGGCATGATCTCCGTCGTAGAAATAGAACCCGATCCCCTGCTCGACGAGGGCCGGGGGAGGCTCGGCAAAGAACCGGAGATAGTCGCTCTTGTAGAAGGCGACGTTGGCGCACCCGGCGATGTTCGCCCGGAGCGCGGCCTCGTTGCGGCCGTCGGGGTCGAACTTGGAGAAATTGTCGACGCCCAGACAGAGCCGCGCATTTCCCGAAGCCGCCGCCAGGAGAGATCTCCCCTGGTAGCTCCCGATCTCGAGATAGACCCCTCGGCCGAGCATCGACACGGCGGTGTTCACGAGGTAGGCCGTGTTCTCCGTCCCCATGCCGACGGTCCGTTCGCACAGGCCCTTCATCCTGCGGTCCCGGGGGACGAGCTGGCGGTCCCGCACCTCGTAGGCTTCCAGGAGGTGACGTGCGAGCGCCGCGAGGCCGGCGCCCTCATGCAGGAGCGAGGCACGGGTCATGTGAACGATCCCTGCGCGGCGGGCCGCCCCGGTTCGCTCGCGCAGGCCGCCTGGCCCGCGTCTTCGGCCCGGACGGCCTGAAGGACCTGGTCGACGCGGTGCACGCTGCGGTGAAAGCTCAAGGCGTGCCGGACGCCCCGGGCCGCGATCCTCTCGCGCTCTTCCCGCCGGCTCGGCGCCAGCATCTCCCGGGCCTTGCGTACCGCGTCCCGGATCGAGCGTTCATCCGCAGCGTCGTAAAAGAAGCAGTGCACCCCGTCCTCAAAATAGCGGGGCGTGGGAATGCCGGAGACGTCCAGAAAGCAGAGCGCTCCCGAGCTCATGGCCTCCCAGGTGCGGCTGTCTCCGTCCCACCCTTCCGGGAATGCGTTGAAAACGATCTTGGTGCGCGAAAGGAGCCGCATGAACGCGACCCACGGGTTCCCTGCGGGCGCGGCCATCACCCCCTGCCTCCCCCGGGCTCCGTCCGCGGTCACCTGCCCGATGCGGACCTCGAGCCCGGACCAGTCCGCGCCCGCGAGACCGCCGAGCACCTTGCCCCTGCGCCGGTCCGCGGCCACGACCGCCGGGTCGAAGTAATAGCCCAGGTCGATCGGCCGATCGCCATCCAGCGGCCTGGCCACCTCGACGTACGCGTTGAGCACGCCGTAGTTGAACGGCCGGACCGGTCTCGATGCCGCGGGCAAGGGCCTGCGCTCCGGGCCGGTCAGAAAGGATCTCTTGAAATAGGCCTTGCACCGCTCCAGGAGCACCCGGTCCAGGTGCGGCGAGTCCTTGAAGTCATAGACCACCACCTTACCGAACAAGTCCCTGCTTTCGATGAAATCGAGGTACTCGGTCAGGCCGAAGTGCTCCGGGTCCGGCAGGAAGATCAGATCGCAGCCGAGCATCCTCGAGCACAGCGGCTCGAAGGCCGTGGCGGCAGCGATCCGGCGTCCGAGGGACTGTACCGGCTTGTTGAAGAACGGCAGGACTCCCGGATGGTCCACGAGCCCCTCGGCCACCATGAGAGGGAAGCGGCTTCCCTTGTCCAGAAGACAGACGACCGAGATCATGGACGGCACCGCTTTCCGGCCCCGCCTCCGGCGCGAGACGCGGCTGCGAGAGGGGGCTTCGGGGTCCGCTGGGGCCTACGCATCCAACGCATACCCGTAGAGCGTGCACAGGCGTGCCAGAGTGGGAGTCCGCGCACACCCGGCGACCAGCCCGGCGTGCGCAGAGCCGCGCCATTTCCCGAGGTTCCGCTGATCCATCTTGTGCACCATCGCCCGCACTTCCGCCGCATCCAGGAGCGGCGCACCGATGAAATCGGACAGGGCCGCCAGGGTGCCCTCGGGGTCCCCCAGAAGGGATTCATAAGGCAGCTCGAACACGGCCCGGCGGTCGAGCCGGTTCTTGCCGAATTCCCAGGCCAGGTTCCATTCCTCCCACTGGGTGCGGCAATCCTCGATGGTGAAGCGCATTCCTCCTCCCGGCCGTTGGCGATCGTTGCGGTACCGGTAGAGAGACTCCATGGTGTCGAACGGGTGGCGCCGCAGGAAGACGAAGCGGGCACTCGGAAAGATCGCTTGGATCGCGTCCAGCTGAAAGACGTATTGCGGATACTTGTCGCCCCAGAAGAGCGGCTCTTCCAGGCCGAACGTATGGATGTCGTAGCAGAGCTGCCTCAGGAACGCTTCCCGGGCCATCGCCTCGGCCCACGCCTCCAGGCGGCCGTCTTCGAGGTAAGACACGAGCACCTGCTCCGCGTTCCGGCGGATGGCCTGGCGGTCGGGCGCGCCGGTCGCACCGCCCAGCCTTTCCAGGGTGTGCAGGAATTCGGTCATGCGCAGGTTGCGGAACGCAGGCCGGCTCGTCGCGAGATCGTAAAACCAAACCAGCGCGTAGCGCAGCACCGCCGCCTCCACGCCGAAGGCCGAGCGCGGATGGCTCTGCAGCACCCGCGCCAGGAGGGTCGTGCCGGATCTCTGGCAGCCGCAGACGATCACCGGGGATTCGGGGGAACACGCCATGGCGGTCTCCTGAGCAGGTTCGAAGGTTGGCAAGCCCTCTCAGACCCAGTTCGCGAGGCTCCGGCCGAGCATCTCCTCGAGTGCGGGAATCTCCTGCGCGTAAGCCTCCCTGAGGTATTGCCTGTCCGCCGGGGACATCGGCTCGTAGCTCTGGGACAGGATCTGCCTGGCCGGAGGCGGGCCCACGGCCTCCACTCCCAGGAAAGCGTAGATCTCCAGCAGCGTCCTTGCGTGCGCGCGGCTCAGGTCCTCGCTGGCCAACAGCATGACCTGACTGCGCGGGAAGCAACGGTACAGGTTCTGCAACTGCCGGGCATAGCGCCCGCGGTCCACGTAGCTGTGCCGGGCCAGCCCGTCCCGGTTTCCGCTCTCCCGATAACCCTGCAGGCGGGCCCCCTCCCTGCGAATCGCTTGCGCAAAAGCAAGCGGTTCCCGATTCCGGGACTTCTCCATGATGAAATGCGAGTAGGCGCGCTCGATCGGGTTGCGCAGCAGGACGACGAGCTTCATCCGCGGGTTGTACGCGGCGAGCCTTTCGGCAACCTGCGGCAGATACATATAGACGGGAGTGGACTCTCCGGCTGCCTGGCCCGCCCGGTAGTTGGGAAAGGCGCGGTGGTACGCTTCGTAGTCGGGATGCGGACCGAGGAACAGCGGCTCGCGGTCGAAAAAATGCACTTCCTTTCCGGGCGCGATGCAGATGCCCGGATGTTCGGACAGAAACTTGGCCAGGGCCGTGGTCCCGCCCTTCTGCGTGCCGGCGATCACGAAATCGATTCTTTCGGGGTGCCGGAACGCCGCACCGGCTGCCGGCGACGCGAAGGGCGGGAAGTACGGATCCAGAAGGCCGGGCTTCTTCCGTCGTTCCCCGCCGCCGGATGCCCGCGGGCCGGCCGTCTCCTCTGCCACGCTCCCTCTCCCTCCTCTCCCGCTCTAACGCCCCGGTACAGCCTCCGTGGTTATCGGACGAACCGCGCAAAATCTGTAGAAGGCCCAGAGGCCGTGCGCCGAGAAAAAAATCACCGTGGCCGGCAAACTCCGCCTCGCACGTATCAAGTTTCTCCGCCGAACGGCGATAAGTGACTGGACAGGTGCGTGCGCACGCTCGGACCGCCCCTGGGGCCGGGCACGACGGTTGCCGCGCCGCACGGAAACCGCAAGAGGACGCCATGAACGAAAAGCCTCGTCCGCCCCTCTGCATCGCAGGCATGCACCGCTCCGGGACTTCATTCCTCACCCGCATGCTCCACTTCTGCGGGCTCGACCTCGGCGACCCGCGGGACCTCATGCCGCCGCAGAAGGACAACCCGGAAGGCTTCTGGGAGAATCTGCAGTTCGTCCGGCTGAACGACGAGATCCTGCAGAAGCTGGGCGGCGGATGGGACTTTCCGCCGGAGCTGGCGCCCGGCTGGGAGCACGACCCGATACTGGAGCCGCTCGTCGTCCCCGCGGCGGAAGTGGTGCTCGGCTTCCCGGCAGACCGCCCCTGGGGCTGGAAGGACCCGCGCAACTCTCTCACCCTGCCGTTCTGGAAGCGCCTGCTGCGCGGATGTCAGGTGATCGTCTGCGTCCGCAACCCTCTGGACGTGGCCGCATCTCTGCGCAAGAGGGCCACCAGCTCCGAAGCCTTCTCCCTTCATCTCTGGAAGACCTACCACGAATCGCTCCTCCGCGCCGGCCCGGATGCCTGCATCGTGACCCATTTCGATGCCCTGCTCGCCGAGCCCGAGCGTGAGCTGGAGCGGATCCTGCGGCGCCTCGACTGGAGCGTGGAGCCCGATCGGCTGCGTGAGGCAGCCGCGCTCGTGAAGCAGGGCCGCAGCGCGAGCCGCTCGACGGAATTCGACCTCAAGGCCCGCGGCGAGACGGCTCTGCTGGACCTCTACCGGGCGTTCGCGGACCGGGCCGGCGACACCTTTCAGGCAATCCGCGCGCGCGACCGGCAGTACAGCTTCGGAGAGGGCTTCTATCCCGAGAACGGCGACTGGCGATGGATGGAAGGGTCCGGGACGGTCTACCTCGACCTGGCTGAAGACCGCGAGGTCGAGCTGAAGATCTGGTGCGCCCCTTCCGGGCACTACGACCGCTTTCCCTTTTCCCTGGGGATCTCGCAGGACGGGATGGAACCGTGCCGCATCCAGGTCTCCCGGCCGGCGAAAGTGCAAGCGGTGCGGGTCCGGGTCCACAGGGAGCAGCCCTTCCCGGCCGTCCGCCTCTCCAGCCAGGAGACCTTCGTGCCGGCTCGCCTCGGCGTGAACCAGGACACCCGACGCCTGTCCCTGCGCGTCGGCGAGATCGGCGTGTGCTGATTGCGGACACCCGCCGCACTCTTCTCAGGGCGAGATCGCGTGCGGTGGGGGCACCGCCCTCGGTCGTCTCGGGCTCAGAACGCTCCGGCTCTTCTCCTCCCACGGGGCGGAGACCATCGCCCTTCGGGCAGGTTCGCTTCTTCGTCCCTCGTCCCGGGCCGGGTGAATCGGGACACACGAGCCTGACGGGCACGGTATTCGAGTGACAGCGCTGCGTTCCACCGGCCTTCGGGACTCCGGGACGGCCTCCGCGACTCCCCCCCGCCTCCTCGTGCGCACACCCGCCGCACTCTTCTCAGGAGCCTATCTGCCGAGCCCAGTCAGCGACATCAGCCCCGAGCCGTCGCAGCACCTCGTCATCCGTGGCGCCCGAGCTCTTCAACACGTGGAAGCCGTGATCGGCGCCGTCGATGATGCGCAGGGCGGCGCGCTCGCCCAGCTTTTCGCACACCGGCCGCAGAAGCTCCAGGCTCGCCAGGTTATCGCGCGTACCCTGCAGGAAGAGCATGGGCACGGGGACGCGGCTCAGGTGGTCGGCGCGCTCGCGGGAAGGTTTTCCGGGCGCGTGCAGCGGGAATCCGAAGAACACCAGACCGTGAACCTCGGGCAGGGGACCTTCCGCCATGGCCGTAGAGGTCATTCGCCCCCCCAGCGACTTGCCGCCGGCCAGGAGCGGCAGATCCGCGGCAACTGCCATGGCGGCGTCCACCGCAGATCGCACCGTCTTCACCAGAACCGGCTGCGGGTCTGGGCCCTTCTTTCCTTGTTCCATGTAAGGGAACTGATATCGGAAGGTCGCGATCCCGTGCGCGGCGAGATGGCTCGATACGGTTTCCATGAAGGGGTGACGCATGCCGGCACCGGCGCCATGGCCCAGCACCAGCAGCCAGCGGGCATCTTCGGGCCGCAGCACAAGAGCGCTGACCTCACCCGAGCTGCTCGTCGCCACAAAGCGCAACGGGCGAGGTTCGCAACGCTCATGGTGCAGTCCCTGATTCGGGCACGAGCGGCCCATGCGAGAGCACTTCCCATTCCGTTTGGATGCGGCCGTTCCCGAAGGCCGGGAACGAAGAACCGCCGAACGCAGCAACCGGGCTGACGGCTCAGTTCGCTTCCAGCCTGAGCTCGATTTCCCTTCTGACGGCTTCTTCTTCCATCTGTCCGGCCGACGTCACTTCTCCCACGAGAAGATCCATGGCCGCCTCGATCACTCTCGCCTCGCCAAGACCCGATCCTCTGGTTTTCTGTCTCTCGTGAAGGGCCTTCAGGAGTCCGGCAATTTCGGCGAGCGAGCCGGTCGTCAGCACGAGCTGGTAGCGTTGATAGCGCCTGTTTGGCGCCTCTGCCTCCTCGGTCGGATGAAAGCCCCGGTTTCCCAGTATTTGATAGATCTGCTCCACTTCTTGCCGGGAGATGGGTCTTCTGGGTTGCGCCGGCCCCAGCTTGTCGGTTGGAATCAACATCGTGGCACGGCTTTGGGGGATTCTCACGACATAGAAGCGCAGCTCCTGGCCGGAGACAATCCTCTTTTCTATACCCTCGATCACCCCGGCGAAGTGTGCCTGACAGATGACCTTGTCGCCGACCTTGAATTTGTCAGCCAATGTCTGTCACCCCAGGCCTTGCGGAATTTCGAGAATATCGCAAACCCGTTCCATCCGTTCCATGTTACCCTGAGACGCTCGCGCCTGATGACCCCTTCGACTGACTTGCATCTTCTGCATCAAATTGCTGATCGTGCGGCCCGCATTTCCGGCCCCCGGCGAAGAATGAGAGATCAACCAGCCTTCCTCTATTTTATCTTAGATGCCCGAATATCGATTTCGGCGTCTGCTGCGGAAGCTGGGCGGCGGATGGGACTTGCCGCCGGAGCTGCGCCCGACTGGGAGCACGACCCGATCCTGGAGCCGCTCGTCGTGCTCTGCTAACCGGGTCCTACCGGCCACTGCTTCCGCAAGATCTTGCAGGGACGCTGCTTGCTGCGCCCGCACCGGAGCCGAGGCGCAGGGGGATTCCCGCGCCTGCCCCGGACCTTGATCCGGGGTGCGCGGGAATGACGGATCGACTGGGGAGCAGGGAGGATTCCGGCCCCTGCCTCGGGCTCGATCCGGGGTGCGCCGGAATGACGGAAGAGACCGGGACAGGATGCGGTTGCAGGGGCGCTGCTTGCTGCGCCCTACCCGCTCGACCTATTCGTCCCGCTTCTCCTTCTTGTGCTTCTTTTCTTTCTTTTGCCCCGGCGGGTACTTGTTCTTGTGCTCCTCATAGTAGACATACGGGCGATCCGTATCCAGGTCCATGCTGACATAGCTGCCGAGCTGCACTTCCAGATCGCCGGGCAGGGACGCGGATATCTGCCAGTTGTCACCGCTCAAGTAGAAATAAACCTGCCTCTCAGGCTCATAGTAAACCGCGCAGGAAGGATAATACCGGTAGCTGTGCTTCGCACGATATCCGTGCGCGGGCGCGTGCGGGGGCGGGCCCTTTCCTTCAGACCCGTCGACCACCGGAGGATGGACCTCTGCCGTCTCATTTCCCCAGTGTATCCCGAAGCTGCCTCCGGTGATCGGGCATGCAGCCAGCAACGAAACGGCGGCCAGCAGAGTGAGGATCCTTACGGTCGCAGATCCATATCTCATCTCTTCACCCCCCCTGCGCAAGCGGTCTCACGGATGTTCGGGCATCACTCTATAATCGGCTTTTCTTGCGGATTCCTTGAAAGGCCCTCGTGGCAAGCGGAAGCGGCCAGAGCGGCAAGATGCACGGATGGGACGGAAAGGGGAAGCAAGAGCTGGGGGCCGGAAGAGGGTTTTGCGACGCTCGCAACCGCGTTCGCAAACGGACGCTCTCCCCAGGCCTGCCAGACTAGCGGATCTTGAAGCGGAACCGTATCCCGCCCTCGAAGGCGCCCGTGGACTGGGGCTCAGCCACCAGGAACACCTTGTCCGTGAGCTGGTAGTTCACTTCGACCGCGAGGCCCGGCGTCTGACCGCGGAACTCGTTCGTGGTGCGGATGCTCATCCGCTCCGACAGCCGCTTGCCCACCGTGACCTGCACGCCGCCCGTCTCCGTCTCCGCGACCTTGAACTGCTCGACGCCGAAGCGCTCTTTGGCCTCCCTGCCGAGGAACAGGTTCATGGCGGTCATCGGCAGGCCGCCGGACCCGCCGGTCCCCATTCCGCCGCTGGCCAGCGCCTCGGTGCGGGTCATGCCGGTCGCAAGCAGGAATACGATGTCTCCTTCCGGGTAGGTCGGATTGGAGGCGAGCTTCAAGGCGAGCCCCGCGGAAGCGGTGCCCGCAAGCTCGAGGGTGACGTCGACGTCTCCCTCTTCCCGCTCCACTGTGGTCTGTGTCTCGAAGCGGATCGTGGGGTCGATCCGGAGCGGATCGTTGAATGCGATCGTGCCTTCCTCGATCTCGAAGGTGCGGCCGAAGAACTTGAGGGTTCCCTCTGCCACCCGCACCTCGCCCAGCAGCCGCGGCTGGGCCGCGCTCCCGCCCACCGAGAGATCGGCCGCCATCACGATCGCCGCCACGTTGTTGCGCACCCGAAGCTGCTCGCCGCCGTACACCTCGAGGTCCAGCAGGATTCGTTGCAGAAAGGGTGAAGGCGGCTTGCTCGTGGCCGCGCGGCCGCCGCCCGAGCCCTCCGCCACCTGGATCAGACCCTGCAGGATCTCCACGTCCCGTTCGTACAGGGCGTCGTCGATGCGGATGGTGCCGCGCACGTGCATCTCTTCCGGGCTGCCGTCCGCGGTCAGCTCCCCGCTCGTCAGCACCCGCAGCGTGCCCGGCACCCGGTACGGCAGCTCGACAAATGTGAACGAGGAGCGGCTGATGGACGGGCCTTCGAGCTCCACCAGGGCATCGCCCCGCAGCTCCCCGTCTCCGACCCTGGCGCGAAGCTCCCCGAGGGTGAAGCGATCCCCCTCCAGGCTCCCGGCGAGCACGATGTCCTCGATCGGCGTCGAGAGACCCTTCGCCTCCAGGTGCTCTACCGCGGCGCGCACCTGGCCCCTGCCCTCCATGACCCCCCGGGCGCGCCTGACGCTGAGATCGGCGGTCACCTTGCCGGGTCCGAAGCGCACGCCGTCC
This sequence comes from bacterium, assembly GCA_040756235.1. Classification (GTDB taxonomy): domain Bacteria; phylum Desulfobacterota; class DSWW01; order DSWW01; family DSWW01; genus JBFLZG01. Next base: position 30,769 of record JBFLZG010000065.1, read on the forward strand.
ATGAAAAGATTGGCCACAGACGGTTCGAGGTCGGCCTTCAGGGCCGCGCGCAGCTCCGCAGGCGCGAACGAGCCCGCCAGCTCCACCGATCCCTGGCCGGCCCGAAGGCGCATGCGCTCGAGGGTGAGGGTGCGGTCGCGCAAGGTCGCCTGCGCGGGCGCCTCCAGCCAGAGCCGGGTGCCGGCCGCGGAAGCATCGATCTCTTCGATGCGCAGCGACCCGCGGTACGTGGCGCTCTCTCCAAGGCGACCGTCGAGGTTTCCGGCCAAGGCGACTCGCGCCGCGGCGTCGGCCAGCCGGGCCGGCAGCTTGGCCTTGATCAGCTTCAGATAAGGGTCGAGCACCAGGTCCGGGACATCAGCCGAGACGGAGAAAGGAGAAGGCGGGGACAGGTCGAGGCGGGCCAGGACCTTCCCGCCTCCGGGCAGCTCTCCCTGTACGTCGATCTTGCGCTCTGCGTACGTCCCGGCCAGGGTCATCGATCCGAGAAGACTGCCCTGGTGGAAAACGGAAGGCATGGAGAGCCGGGCCTCGATCCGCGGCATCCGCATATTGCCCGCCAGGTCGACGCCGAGCGAGAGCGCGCCCGAGAGCCCGGCATCCTTTGCCTCAGGGATGCCTTCCAGGCGCGCCGAGACCGTGCGCACCTTGCCTGCGAGGGTTCCGTCCCGGGCGAGTCTTCCCTGGCCCGAGAGCGCCACGCCGTCCAGGCGGACCGCCAACGACTCCACGACATAGGCGCCGTCATCGGCCTTGCCCGCGATGGTGAGATCTCTCACCTGGTGCCCCAGGGCGGCGGCATTCCCACCTGCGATCTTGCCGCTTCCGGAGAGACGCGCGAGGGGTCCGGAGAGCGAAAGGTCCACCTCGGCGATGCGCGCGCGCACCCGTTCTCGGGTCCGGGGCGGCTCCCTCCGCGGCTCTTTCCCGGGCTCCTTTTCGGGTTCCTTTGCGGGCTCTTTCGCGGGCTCCTCTTCGCCGAGCGCGTAAACGACTTCCAGATCCCGCGCAGCGCCCTTGAGATCGACGCTCGGCTGTTCGAGCCGGCCCTTCACCACGGCGTCGATCGTGAGGCCTCCCCGGAGCGTCTCGAGGCCGGGCGCAGAGGCGCGCGCGAATCCTGCAAAGTCGGAAAGCTCGAGCCGGCTCGCCGCCGACATATCGAGCGTGCGCTCGCCGACCAGTGCCATCCCGCCTTCGATCCCGAGCCGGCCCCGGCCGGCGGTGAACGCACCTTGAACCTTGGCGTTTCCGCCGGCCAGGCTCATGACCAGCGGGCCGGCTTGCGAGATCCGGGTCCCATCCTCCGACCGCACCTCCAGGCCCTCCACCCGGGCCTGACCCCGGAGCGCAGTCAAATCCTGAAGAGGGCCGTTCGCCTCGGCGCGCAAGCGGCCGAGCACACCTCGGACCTCCCCGAGCCCGGCCAGCTCGAGGAAGGGATCGAGCGGCAGCGCATCCACCGCGACCTCGGCCCGGATCCGGCGGCCCGCCGGCTCGTACGCGCCGTGGGCGTCGAGAGAGCTGCCCACCACGAGCCTGGCCTCGGGCCGATCCAGGCTCCCGCTGACGTCCAGCTTGCCGGGCCCGAGGGCCACCTCGCTCGTTCCCAGCTCGTCGAAAGAGGCCGCGAGCGAGACGGTTCTCGCCGCCGAGGCGAGCGCGCCCTCGGCCCGCAAGGAGACGATGCGCACCCTGCGGAAGGAGGCCCTCGCCAGGCTCATCTGCTCCAGCTCGACCTCAGGCGCCGCCAGCGCCCCCCTGACTTTGGCCGCCAGCCGGAAGTCCGTGCCTTCCAGATCCGGCAGCCCGGCCAGGCGGCCGGCCGCAGCCACGGTGGCCGCCTGGCCCTGGAGCCGGAGGTCGGTGCGGTCTCCTTCGAGATCCAGGGTGCCCGCGGCCTCCAGGACCGCATCTGAGGATACGGAGGTCTTCAGCAGCACGGACAGGGGAGCGTTCAGGGCGCCCTCGGCCGAGGCGGCGGCGCGCAGATCTTCGCCGCGAAAGGCGGCGTGCAGCTCCAGGTTCGCTCGAAGCGCATCCGGGATCCGGCCGCCGAGCGTGGCCTCACCGGTTTCCAGTATCGGAAGGGCTGCGGCCGAACCGAGCATCGCCAGGAGGGGCGCGAGGTCCAGCCGGTTCAGCTCGAGACGTGCATCGACTGACCCGCTGCCCCGGTCCCATGCGGCGGCCAGCTCGAGCCCGCCGTCCCGCACCCGCAGCCCGAGCCGGTCGACGGAGGCCTTCTCGCCTTCGACCCGCGCGCGCGCGTCGAGCGGGCCGATCCGCGCCGCGCCGCCCTCGGCCCGTGCGACCTGGAGGATCGCCTCCAGACGCATCGGGAGAAGGCCTTTCGCCGTGAGGCGGATGCCGCTCAGCTCCAGCACCGGGGCTCCGGCGCGGCTCCGATCCGCTCGCACCGACCCGTCCGTGAGCTCGAGCTTCTCCAGCCTGACCGAGACCGGAAGAGACGGCAGCAGACCGCGCTGCTTCGAATCTTTCCTGTCCTCTGCCTCCTCGGGAGCCGCCTCGGAAGGAGGCCACGAGAGCGAGCCATCCTCCCGGAACACCAGATCCACGGTCGGCTCCTGAATGCGGATTTCCGCCTCTGCGGGACCGCCGGACAGCAGGCCCCAGAGCCTGTACCGGAGATCGAGGGCCCGAGAATGCAGCAAGGGGGGGTAGCCGCTGGCGCCGAAGGTCAGATCCTGGATGATCAGCCTGCGCCCGAGCTCATGACGCACCTCGGCCGCACCGAGTCGATAGCCGGCGGCCGAAGCGAGCCTCGGCAGAAGCCAGCCGAGAGCCGGGTCCCAGGCGAGCAGAGCGAGCAGGCCGGCGGTGACGAGCGTGACCGTGACGACCCCATACACCAGGACGCGGATCCAAGCTCTCATTCTCTGTTGCCTTCTCTGTGTCGCCATCTCAGAACGGGTAGCCAAAGGAAAAGTGGATCGCCCACCGGTCCAGGGGCGGGTTGTCCTGGAGCTGATAACCGAAATCCAGCCGAATCGGGCCCACGGGCGACCGCGCTCTCACGCCTGCCCCGGCCGCGGCCTGAATCTTGCCTTTTCCGAGATCGCTCAGCTCCTGCGCCACCTTGCCGGCATCCACGAACAGGGCGCCCTCCAGGATCCAGGCGAGGGGAAACCTCAGCTCCGCGTTGGTGATGACCCGGGCGCCGCCGCCCAGCGGGTCGCCGTTCCGGTCCAGGGGGCCGAGCCGGTCCTCCTCGAAGCCGCGCACCGAGGTCGAGCCGCCGGCAAAGAGCAGCTCCGGAGTCGGCACCCTGCGGGTCGAACCGAAGATCTCGACGTCGGTGAAGCGGGCCGACACCACCCCCACGAGCTTGCCGGCGATCGGCTGATAGCGGCGCCCCTGCAGGTCGATGCGCACGAAGTTGTCGTCGCTGAGCAGGGCCCGGGCCGAGGTCGTGACCGCAACCGATGCATAGCTGCCGCGCGAGGGATAGAGCAGGTCATTGCGCGCGTCCCGCACCATCGAGGCGCTCCACAGCAGGGCCCGGCTGGATCCCTCCTCCGGAGCAGAGGGGTCATCGACCGTTACGTTGCTCACGTCGGCCACCCGATAGCTCAGGTCCGCCTTGACGATCATCGTCCTGGAGAGGATCCGCTCGAGCGCAGAGCCCACCAGCAATTCGCGGATGTCGAAGGCTTCCAGGTTCTCGTCGCGGTAGGAGCCGAATACGGATCCGCGGAATTCCGTGCCCAGGAGCATGGGATCCGTGACCCTGAGGCTGGCCGCACGCTGCTGATCTCCGAACTTACCCGCGGCCGTGACCTGGATCGCTCTGCCGAGGAGGTTCACATTGGAGACCGAAGCATTGCCGGTCGCACCCAGGTCGGTGTCGTAGGCGAAGCCCACGTCGATCTGGATGCGGTAGCGCTCTCTCAACCCGATCATCACGGGCAGGTCGACCAGCCCTCCGGAAACCGGCTTCGGCTGGTCCGAGTAGAGCCCGACCGGATCCACCTGGATGGACTCGAAGGACTCCAACGACCTCAGGCGCCGCTGGGTATCGGCGAGAGCCTTGGGCGTGATGATCTTGCCCGGCCCCAGGGTGACGGCTTCCCGGATCACGCTCTCGGCGGTCCGCGCCGCCCCTGCAGTGAACACGGCGCTCGTGCGGTAGCGCGGGCCCGGATCCAATGAGTAGGTGACCGCAACCTTGCCGCCGGAGGCAGCGCGCTCCTCCCGAACGTCGACCCGGCCCGTGAGCAGGCCGGCGGCGTAAAGCACCCGTTCCAGCGCACTGGCTTCCTCCTGCACGCGCGCCTGTACGTAGGGGTCGCCGGCCCCGAGCCTGCGAGCCCTGGCCACCCTCCCCTCCAGGTCCTCGGGAACGCCCGCGACCCGGACCGAGCCCAGCACATAGCGCGCTCCCTCCCGGATGCGGAACAGGGCGACCACGCTCCCGTCCTGCCGCTCTTGCACGGCCGGCTCCACGGCCACGTCGGCGAACCCGGCCGATCGGTAGACGTCCTCGATGGCGGCCTGGTCTTTTCCCAGGTTCTCGACGTTCCATCGGGGGGCCAGAACCCGCCAGCGTCTTCTTCCGCTCACCGTGGCATCTTCCAGCTCCTCATGGTCGATCGAGTGGTTGCCTTCGAAGCGCAGCCCCTCGAAGGCGAGCTTCGGACCTTCCGCGATCTTGTAGGTGACACGGACCTCGTCCTCGGTCTCCTCGCGCTCGGCTTCGGCCCGCGCGGCCGGGTAGCCTTTCCCGGCGTACGCCTGCTCGATCTTGCGCTCATTGTCCTCGACCAGGAAGTATCCGTAGCCGCCCTCCTCCCGAAAGGTCAGAACCTCTTCCAGGTCATCGCTGTCCGCGACGTCGTTGCCGGTAAACGCCAGGACGAGCTTCTTTCCTTCCTTCACGTGCACGACGAGATCGACCTTTCCATCCTCCGGACGCGGCCGCACCTCTTCCACGTCGATGCGCGCGCTCACCCATCCGAGCCCCCGGTAGCGCTGCACCAGTTTTTCCGTCTTCTTCCGGAGACGCTCCCGCGTGAAGTAGAGCCGCGGCGTGAGCTCTTGCCCCACCTCTTCGGCCGGCAGCGCGCTCGCGCCGCTGACCTCGACCTCTCCGACCCTCAGCAATTTGCCCCGGTCGCAGTCATAGCGGATCGTGAAGTCACCCCCCTCGGGCACGGTCACGGCGCGGCATGCGCTGCCGAAGAAGCCCCGGCGCTCGAACAGGTCCTCCAGGCGCTCGGTCTCGCGCGCCAGCTTCGCCGCGTCGAAGGGATCTCCGGGGCGCATGCGCAGGGCATCGAGCGCGGCATTTTCGAACAGCGGAAAGAGACCCGAGAAATGGATGTCGCGCAGGATCGGCTGGCGCGCGAGCCTGACCCGAAGCACCTCTCCTTTGGGGGACGGCTCGAGCTCCACGTAAGCGGAACGGAGAAACGGCAGCGATTGCAGCAACTCGATCCCCCACTGCAGGGATTCCGCGCTCACCCATTCACCCGCACGCCACGGCAGGGTCCGGCGAATCGCCTCCACGGGCAGGTCGTCCGCGGTGTCGATCACCACCTCCGCAATCCGGATCGGCTGCGCGGGGAGGCCCTCGGCCTGACCCGCCGAAGCACCGAAGGCGCAAAGAGCGCCGCGCCAAGACCCGGCAAGGCAGACAACCAGCAGGTGGAGCAGAAGGCGCTCGCGTACCCGCCTGAGTGCGCTATCGATCGGGTGCGGCAATCCGGGCCTCGGGCACCAAGGGAGACGGCCGTCGCTCAGAACCGAAATCCGGCTCCGGGACCGGCCGTCATGCGAGGGTCCGGCTGCGAGACGCGCGAAGCTCGGGGAACGAGGCGTGCTTACAGAACGGCGCAGGGATGCGGGGGAACGGCTTCGCCGCGCGCGCAACGGGGGCTCCGCAGACGGCATCTCGACGGCCTGTCCATCTTGGATGCTCTCTTGCCCAGGCGCGGACCACTGCTTCCGGATCCGCCGCACAGCGGGCCCGTCTCACGCGCGGCGCGTCCGGCCGGCAACGGCATACGAGCGGGCGTGGCTCGGATGGACCGGTTTGCAGAGAACAGGAGGGAGAGGATCTTTTCCCCCCCTTTGAAAGAGGGTGTCGAATAGCACCCTCTTGAGAGGCTGATGAGAAATGGCCAGATGCAAGGCGCGCGAAAATTCCGCAGGACAACGGAATTGGACGCATCATCCGCCAGGATGATGCGCCCGCAGGGCGAGGGCCATGGACGGCCCGAGTCAAATCCTGAGGAATGAGGCGTAGTCGGGAATCACAGTGGACCCCGGCCTGCGCCGGGGCAGGCTGCCCCGGGCCTCCACGCCCCATAAGCGCAACGCCGCAGATGGCCGTTTATCGACAGCCTCTGAAAAAGGGGGGGGTCAGGGGGGATTTAAGAGCCCAGCACGTCTCGCGGGCTCAATGCAGGTAGAGGACGGTCTTTCGCTCCTCCTCGGCCACGGCGATGTCGAGCTGCTCGCGCACCCCCTCGATCTTGCGCCGCGCGGAGCTGAGCTTGGCAATCGTGATGTCCCTGCCTAGGAAGTCCAGATAGGCGGCCAGGATCAGCTCGCCCCTTGCGTCCATTTCCACGAACCGGAGACCCTGCCGGATGAAGGGTCTCGGCTCTCGCTCCCGGATCGGGGCTGTCCAGACGATCTTCGCCGTGACCGATAGAGCGGCGTACCTGCCGGGCAGGGGCAACTGGAAGCGGACCACGGTCCCGGTCTCACCCAGCCCGCCCGGGGTTTCCAGGGCGCAGCCGGAGGCCGAGACATCGAGGATCCGCAGCTCCGTGGGATCCGGGATGCCATAGGAGGCCCAAGACCTCACCGGAAAACGCTGGTCCTTGCGCCGCTCCATCGATTCCCCCCTTGTTTGCGGTTCATCCGAATGGTGCACCCGGGGTCACCGAGGCAAGGGGTATCAAAAACCGTGCCAGGGAACGCTGCGCGACTCCGGCGCCCAGGCTCCCCGCTTTTCATCAAGCAGTCAAAGGCCTTTCGGGCCATACGCCGCCTGCCGGAGGAAGCAGCCCCCTCGCCCCTGGGGCTCGAACACCGCCGCCGGCCACACGAACCTGCCCACATTGTCCAAACATTTTCCCACACGCCCCAAACCGCCGCTACGGGGACTGCTGAAGCCGGAGGGTAGACTCGATCTCGCGGCGAAGCCGTACGAGCTCTCGGTCTTCCGGGTCCGACTCGAGGAGCCGGCCGGCCTCACGCAGCGCTTCTTCGGGCCGCCCCAGGCCGGCGTAGGCCCGCACCTGCCAGGTGCGGTAGACTCTTTCGCGCAACGGGTATTTTTCGAGTCCCAGCCGACACGTATCCAGGACCGCCGCCCAGTCGTTGCGAGCCGCCTGGGCCCTGCAGAGCAGGTCGAAGGGATCCAGGTCGAGCTGCGCGAGAAGCCCTGAAGTCCTCCTGTCCCTGACGTCGAACAGGCGCACGAGCTCCGCCGCTTCGGTCTGCAACTCGCCGACGTAGACATCCGGGGATTCCGCACAGAGGCCCAGCAGCAGAGCGCGAACGGGAAGAAGATCGGGACGGCTGTCCAGCAGCTTGCGCAGGCTCCCGACCGCGGTCTCGAGCGACACGAGCCGGGCGAGGTACTGCCCTCTCGCTTCCTGCGCGCAGCGGACCAGCCATTCCGTCTCGACCCGAGCGCCGATCTCGTCCGCGATCCGCCGCAGGGTTTGCGGGATCTCCTCCTCGCTCGCCGCTTCCTGCGCATCTGTGAACATGACCCCGGGAGGCGAGGCCGCGTCCAGGACCTCCACGGCGATGCTTCTCATCGATCCGGTAGAGAGGACCTTCCCCCAGACGTAGAGGTCGGCGGGGGAAGCGGCCCTGGCCCGGAGCAGCCATTTCTCCCGAAGATCGAAATAGACCTGGCCCTGGCCCGTACCCTTGTTGTCCGCCCAATCGGCCTTCCAGCCCCAGGGCGCGGCTTCATAGCTCCCCTCGAGCCGGGTCCCGGTCGAGCTCACCTCGAGGTGCGGGTCGCGTCTCAGACACGCTGCGAGCAAGGGCGCCAGATCTTCCGGTACCTCTTCCGAGGTCCGCAGGAAGATCGGCAGGACGCAAACCCTGACTTTGACTGCAGGGCAGATATCGGACGCTGCCTGGCTCCCTGCCGACGGCACGATCCACTCATCGACCGGTCCCGCGGCCAGCGAGCAGAGGACGCCGAACACCGCGGCCGCCAGCGCACCGGCCCGCCGGAAGCGTCTGCGCGCAGCGTGGCCAATCCTTGCGTCTTCCATGGAGTGTCCCTCGAGACCCTCAGCAGGTGAGCCGTGTGGGCGCACTCGGCAGGCCGGACCAAGCCGCAGGCGTGTCCACCAACCACGGCTCAAGACTGAGCGCGATGGCTGCCCCGCCTCGATCGTCTCGGGCTCAGAACGCTCCGGCCCTTCTCCTCCCATGGGTCGGAGACTGCGGCCCACCGGGCAGCTCACCTTTTTCGTCCCTCGCTTCGGGCCGGGTGCATCGGGGCACACCGCCTGCCGGGCGCGGTATCGGGAAACAACGCTGCGTTCCACCGGCCTGTCGGAGCTCGGGACGGCCTTCGCGACTCGCCCTCGTTTCCTCGCGCGGGACACCCACCGCACTCATGGCAGCACTCGGTGGGCCGGACCAAGCCGCAGGCGTGTCCACCAACCACGGCTCAAGACTTGCGGGTCGCCGCGTCGCACTCGATAGCAGGGCCCGAAGAATACGCCACCGCATTTGTGAGCCAGCGTGATGAGCTTCGGGCGCAGCAAGCAGCGCCCCTACAGAGGGTGGCCCGGTGATCGCCGCTGTGCGCGCGCGAGCTTCGGGGGTGAGGACCGCCACGCCCGCGGGCGACGCATGCGTCGCCCCTGCAATGCCGCGGGCGCGCGCGGCCGCGGCCTCTTTCCTCAGGGCGCCGCTTCTCCCTGCGAAGCGCCGTAGACGCCCTCCATCATTCCCTTCCAGGACCGGAGCTTCTGTGCGATCTCGTACTCCAGCATGTCGGCCAGATAGATCCAGTCGTTGTTCTGCTGGGCCTCCAGAGCCGTCTTCAGAAGCTCCGACATCTGGCTGCACTCCGTCTCCAGCTCTTCCTGCCATCTCCTGCCCTCGGCGCCGGACAGGATGTTGCTCCGCTCGACTCCCACGAGGAAGCTCGTCATTTCGGAGAATTCCCCGAGAATCCGGCCGAGCAGCTCGTTGCCCTGCCCGATCTCTCCGGCCCTCAGGTAGTCGGCGCTTTGGAGCACGAATCCGGACAGGGACTCGAAGGCCTGGCCCACCTGTCTGGACGCGTCCAGGATGGCGCTGCGAAGCTCCTGGTCTTGCATGACCCTTTCCCTCCTCTGGTGTCCTCGATTGCGGCCGGTTCACTCAATCGTTCCCACATCCCCCGGTACAACTCCCGGGTCTCCCCGAGAAACGCGAGCGGCGTCTGAGACCGCATGGCCTCCCTGCGCAGGAGCAGGTAATGCACGAACGGCGCGAGCTCCGAGCCCGCGAGGCTCGCTCCCCGCAGGTCGCGCTCCACCTGCCTCAGGTTCTCGCAATAGACCCGAATCCGGTCCGGCTCGGGCTGCCGGGCTGTCGAGGCTGCGGCGATCTTGTCGAGAAGCTGCGATCCCCTCCGCAGAAGCGTCCCGAGCAGGGCCAGGCCCGGCTCTGTACGCAGCCCTTGCCCGGCCGACCCCGGCGCACCGGCTGCCGCCGCGGGCAGCGGCTTGCCTTCCAGCAGGGAGAGCCAGATCCGCTTGTGGAGCCCGATCCGCTCCTCCTCTTCCCCGGCCGGCCCGCAGGGAGTGAACTCGCACAGCCCCTCCTGGTCGAAGCCGGATCGATAACACGCCACGCTCGCAGGCAGCCCGTCCGGCAGCACCCGGCCGAAGCGGAGCATCTGCAGGGCCGCGCCGTAGACCAGCTCCGCGCGCACCGTCTCCTTGCACACCGGCTTCTGGCAGGAGGCGTCGAAGGGACAGGGCGCGCATGGAACGGCGGCCTGGAGCACGGCGTGGCCCTCTCCGTACGGCCCCGTCTCGCGGAAGAAGACGGGCCCCACCGAGACCACGAGCACCGGTGTGGCGACCGCGGTGGCCACGTGGAGCGTGCCCGTGTCGTTGGTGACGAGCAGCCGGCACGCCTGCAGGCAGGCCGCGAGGCTGCCGAGATCGGTGCGGCCCGCCAGGTTCACCGCTTCCGGCACGCCGGCCGCGACGCGCGCGCACTGCGGGGCCTCGGCCGCGACCCCGAAGACCAGGACCCGGGCTCCGAGCCCTTGCGACAGGGCCCGGCCCAGGCGGATGAACTCTCTCTCGCTCCAGCACTTCTCCTTCTGGCTTGCAGACACCTGGAGCCCGATCAACACGTCCTTCTCCGGCCGCACGCCGCAGCCGGCGAGCAGCTGCCGTCCTCGCTCCGCGTCCTCCGCGCCCAGCCTGAGGTGCAGCGTCCTGGCCCCGTCCAGGCCCAGCGACCTCCGCCAGATGTCCACCAGATGGAAGGGGTTCGCCCTCCTGTTGGACATCACCGCGACGAGGTACGCCGCCCAGGGGTCCTGGGGCAGCCAGGTGCCATCCTCCTCGAGCCCCATGCCGAGCCGGGACCGCGCCCGGAAGAGCGAGGCCAGAGAAGCGGCGGAGCGGGAAGGGGTGAGATTGAAGACCAGATCGTAGGGGCCGTCCCGATTCACGGAGGAAACATACTCCTGAAGAAAGGCGCAGGCCTCCGCGGTCCCGCGGCCGTCCCCCGCCCGGCTCCCGAAGTCGCGCAGCGGAAAGGGATGGAGCCGGTCCGCGTCCATTCTGGACGCGACCTCGCGGAAGGCCTCGTTGTAGACGAGATCGATCCGCGCCTCGGGGCTGCGGCGTCTCAGCGCCTCGATGAGGGGAGTCGTCTGGATGAGGTCCCCCATCCTCATGAGGTTCAGGAGCAGGACCTTCTGCATGTCGCTTCCTCTTTGAACGCCGCCAGGGTCAGGAAGACCCGGTCCACGTCGTCGAGCCTCGGTTTCTTGCGGATGGATTCCACGATCCCGTCCAGGTCGAGCGGCTGATCCGCCGGAAAGCCGCCGAAGTAGGCCTTCAGCTCGGGCGATTGCGCCTCCTCGATCCATTGCGCGGCGGTCCTGCCCTCTGACTTCGCGCGCAGCCCGCGCGCGTAGAGCACGCCGAGCAACTCCTGCATCCGCAGGGCATAGGTGTGTTCCCGGAGGACCCGTGCGCGGCCCTCGAGGGCTCGTTGGCTCCGGTACGCGTCCTGGTCGAGGGCGTAATCGATCTTCGCCTTGAGGTCGTCCAGATCGCCGTAGCAGACCATCTCCTCCTCGGAGAACAGCTCTCCGAGCAGACTCCTGCGGTCGACCAGTTGAAAGGCCCCGCACGACGCGATCTCGAACGTCCTCGGATTCACGAAATCCCCGTGGGGATCGATCCCCTCGTGATGGGTGGACGAGTGGATGTTCAGGTTCACCCGCGTGGCGTTGAAGACCTTGACCGTCTCCTGCGCGCTCAGGCGCCTGCCGTTCTCCTGGATCCGCTCCCCGAGAGGCCAGGCGACTCCGCCCCACCCGTCTCCCCAGACCTTCAGATCGCCTCTTCCCAGCCGGGCCAGCAGCCGGCGCCGGTTCGGGTAGCCGGCGCCCAGGAACGAGACCCGGGCGCCGTACCGGGCGCGCTCCTCTTCCGACAGCTTCTCCGGTGCGTGCAGGGACGGAAGCGCAGCCATCGGCAGATAATGGACGCACCGCGCTCCTGAAGAAAGGACGTCTTTGCGCGCCGCGCGCTGGATCATGAAAAAAGCGTCCGTCAGAGGAGCCACGCGGCTCCAGTAGGTCATCCTGCGGGCGTCTTCCACGAACCAGTACGCGACCGGGATCCCCCGTTCGCGGAACGCTCCGAGGCTCTCCTCCCTGAGGGGCGCCTGGGCCAGCGCCAGGACGAGGTCCGCGCGGCAGTCGAGCACCCGCTGCTCGGCGAAGCGCGACAGCACCTTTTCGAATTCGACCAGCAGCCCGCGATCCGGATCGCATTCGAGGAGCTTCTGGTAGCCGGGGTTGAAATCGGCCAGGTCGACGAACTCGACCACGTGCCCCAGCTCCTCCAGAGCCAGGCGGACGTGGCACGCGACCGGGTAGGAGCCGCCGTACACCGGGCCGATCAGCGCGATGCGCAGAGCCTTGCCCCCGTGGACCCGGTACCAGGCGTGAGCCTGGAGAGCTTCGAGGTAGCGCTCGTGCGCCTGGGCCGAGGGCGGATGCACGAGGAGGCGGTCCTCCGCCTCTGCGCCCGGAAGGAGGCCGGCGGCCCGGGCCGGAGGCTCCCCGCACACGATTCGAGCCCGGCGCAGGAGATCGGCGACCTCCAGGTCCTCGAGCGCGGCCCTCAGGAACCTCGCGTCCGGCTCCACCACGACCAGGGTCGCGCCTGCGAGCGCCGGCGCCTGGAGCAGGGCGGACAGATGGTGCGCGCTGCCGAACCCGAACACGGCGACGGCGCCGGGCATGTCCCCGGTGGCGCCGGCGGCCGGCCGCGCGCGCCACTGCGCGGCCAGGCGCGCCGCTTCCGCAGCAGGGTCCTTGAGCGAATGCAGCAGCCTTCCCTTGTAGCGGTGGACCGGCAGCCCCGCGGAAGACCGGTGCAGATCGGTTTCCGCGGAGCGCGCGACCCCCTCAAGGGAGCGCGCCAGCTCCGGCTGCCGTTCTTTCAAAGCGGACAGGTTCCTGCGCAGCGTCTCCATCGAGCATCTCTCCGAGTCTTCTACAACCTTTCTGCAGGGCGGTCTCCAGGCGTTCCCGCTCCTCTTGCGGCGTCCCGGCCGGAACGGCGCGCTCCCGCGCGGCGCCGCCCGGCATCTGCTCGCGCCCTTCCAGACGGTAAGCCGACAGCAGGGTCCGCAGGGCGAGCTCCATGGACGGGAACCGGGAAGGCATCCCCACCCACTCCCCGAGAGCCCCCCAGTGCAGGTACGCGAGGATCTCTTCCCGTGAAGGGGCGCTCCGGCTCACGGGGCGAAAGTGCATCCATCCCTCGATCCACTCGGACCGATAGGCACGAACGCCCGCGCCCTCGGGGAACGGCTCCGCCCTCAACAAACGCCGCACCGCATCTGCCCGAACGCTCGGGCCGCAGGCCGGCGAGGAACAGGGCTCGGTCTCCCTGCACGGAGCGCAGGGAGGCTCGGCCTGGACGACGGTGTGGCCGGCACCGTACGGCCCGGTCTCGAAGAGCCACGCCGGGCCGAAGTAGATCGCCAGGCTCGGCACGCCGAGCCAGGCCGCCAGGTGCAGGGTCCCGGTGTCTCCGGAAATCAGGAGATCGCACTCCCGCAGCACCCGGACGAGGTCCGCGAGCGACGTCTTCCCCGCCAGGACCTCGACCGATGCCCCGCCTCCGGATCGCTCCCGGATCGCTTCCGCGCCCGCCCGCTCTCCTGCGTCTCCGAGGACCACGACCCGCGCGTCGTGGTCCTCGAGCAATCCCCTCGCCACCTCGGCGAACGCTTCAGGAGGCCAGGTCCGCTTGGCCGAGCGCGTGCCCGGCTGCAAGCCCACGAGGCCGCCGGAAGCGAGCCGGCCCGGGCTTGCCGCGCGGGTCTCCGGCCGCGAGCAGCGCCCGTTCGGCTGCGCGTGCCGGCGGAACATGTCCGTGAGGTGGAACCGGTTCCAGCGCCGGTTCGTCCGGATCACACGCGAGAACGCCGCCAGCCAGGGCGCCCCGCAAGCCGCACCCTCTCCCGGACCGAACCCCTCGAGGCGGCTGGCGCGCCGGAAGAGGGCCGCAACCGAAGCAGGCAGGCGGCCGAAGTTCAGGTTGATCGCCCGGTCGAAGCGGGTTTGCAGCGGCTCGCCGAGCTCCCGCGCCAGGGACTCCCAGAGAGAGACCCAGGATGCGCCGCCGTCCCGAAATCCCCGGAGGTAGCGTTCCATGTCCAGGGTGAAGACGCGCTCCAGCCACGGGGCCAGCTGCGCGCAGATTCCGGCGCACCTCGCGTCCACGAGCAGAGAAACCGCGTGCCCTTCTTCGTGCAGGTCCCTGCACAGGAACAGGCTCTGGGCGAGATCGCCCATGCGAGCCAGCTGGATCACAAGGATACGTTCCACTGCGCCTCGTAACTGCCGCTGTCTTGGATGCAACCTTCTCGATCCCGGCTGACACGCGCTCCGCGTGGGGCCGGGATGACGAAAATGCCGCAGCCTCCTGTGCCGCAAGGGCGGACGTTTCACTTCAGCCCGGGTGCGCCGGAGCCTCGGCCACCGCCTCCGCGCTCTCCCGCGGGCCTGCGGCGCGGCCCGGCCCGCGCGGCAGCTCGTCCCGGAGAGCCCGGGCCTGCGCGCAGGAAGGGTGGAAAAGCAACACCCGGTCGACGCACTCCGCCGCCCGCTCGAATCGATGGAGGCTCGCGAACAGCCTCGCACCCGCCAGCAGCAGGTCCTCTCGGGCTGGGTGCAGGCGGAGGGCCTGCTCGACCAGGGGCACCACTCGCTCCCGGTCCGCCGCGCCGCCATCCGTTCCGCACATCCGGATCACCCAGTCGGTCGGATCTCCGCATCGGGCCGCCAGCCGGGCATGTACGGCCAGAGCCTCCGCCGAGCTCCCCGCCGCCTCCAGGCGCTGCCCTTCCGCGCGCAGGATCTCGGTCTTGCGTCCGGCCCTCACCAGGTACTGGAACACGAAGAAGTCGCGGGCCTCGTCGGCATCCACGTCCCGCACCACCAGACGGCCCAGCTCCAGGTCGACGGTGGCGCCCGGCGGGACCGAGGGGACCCTCGGGTCCACGTTCGCTTGAACTTCCTCCGCCTCGAGACCGCAGGCATCCAGCAGCCGCATGATCTCCTTGCGCGTGAAGAAGCGCAGATGGCCCCGGTCGAGAATGCCCTGGTCCTGGTAGGTCCAGCTCCCCTCCGCGAGGTGCTGCAGGACGCCCCAGAAGCGCGCGTTCGGCACGCTCAGGACCACCGAGCCGGCCGGCTGCAACCAGCACAGGTAGCGTTCCAGCACGGCCTTCGGATCGATCGTGTGCTCCAGCACGTCGGCAAAGACGATCGTATCGAAGGTGCCGCTTCCCGCCGGCGGGGCCCACCGGCATGCGTCCGCCACAGCCACGCGGTCCAGCCGGCCTTCCGCCTCCCGGGCCGCGGCCGGGTCCATCTCCACGCCCCAGACTTCGCAGGACCGCTCCCGCTCCTTGAGAAACTTCCCGAGGTGACCGCAGCCGCACCCGACGTCCAGGATTCTCCTCGACTCTGCCGGGATCAGGCGGGCGACCTCGCGCCGCTCCTTCATCGCCTCGGTCCGCTCAGGGGCGCACGCCCCGGCGGAGCTCGCGGCGCGGCCGGCTCCGACTTCATTCCACGAGCAGCCGCCGACGGCGCCGCGCCGCGCGCCTTGCGCGATATGGGGCCGGCCGGGAGACTCGACGGCCGCGAGCATTGCGCCGGCCCGGTCTTCGTAGGTATGCTTGGCGAGCACTTCTTCTCTCCCTTGCGCAGCGATCCGCTGCCTCTGAGGGCCATCCTCGAGATATCGCGCGACCCGCTCCAACAGCTCGGCGTCGCTCCTGTAAACGACCAGGTGCTCTTCATCGCGGAACAGGTCGGCGAGCCCGCTCCCCCCGGCCGCGTCCGTCACCAGGAGGCTCCCCGATGCCATGGCCTCGAACACCCGCATGTTCAGGTCGTTCCGGGCCGAGCAGTTGAACACGATCTTGGAACGGCTGAAGACCAGAGCCATCCGCTCCAGGAAACACCTCTCCAGGTGCACCGGGAACCGCTTGGCGAGCTCGATGAGGAGCGCGTTGCGCCTGCGGTTGGCGGCGGTCACGCTGCCCACGAAAGCGATCTCGTGGATCTTCTCGACCTCGTGTCGGCCGTGGATCTCGGGATCGCAGGCCAGAGGGAGCCACCGGACCCCGGCAATTCCGGACCGTGCGAACGGCTCCACGAACTTCTTCTGCGCCAGGAAGACGTGCCGGAAGCGCGCCGCCGTCTCCAGGTGCGCGCTGCCGTGCAAGTGGGTGTCGATGAGCCAGCAGGCGCTCGGGCACGGCAGCGCTTCGACCCCCTCCAGGGGATAGCTCACCCCGGTCTCGACCCACAGGAAAAGGTCCGGGTCCCACCCCTTCGGGAGCTTGTCCAGGACCTTGCGCAAGTCCGGCGTGAAGTAGGGCAGATCGTGCGGTCGCACCCGGTCCCGGATCTCTCCCAGATCCCATGCCCTGAGGATCCTCTCGTCGACGCACGGTCCGTAAGTGATCAGGTCATGACGCTTGCGCAGCGCCTTCTCCAGGTACGCGGCGGTGGTGCCCGGGTTGGAGGTGTAGCTCATCAGGATGCGCATCCGCCGGCCGGAGCCGCGGCCGGCAGCCGGGGGCGGGCGGCCCGGAACGGCGCTCGGGCGCGCCCGGGGCGCGAGGTCCAGGGCCCGACGCCAACTCTCCAGGAAGGCGCGGATCGGAAATCGGTCGAGGGCCTTCTGCCGCGCCCGCCTGCCCATGATGCGCGCCAGCTCCGGATCGTTCAGCAGCGCGAGCGCCCGCTCCCGCAGCACCGCCTCCGCCGCCGACACGAATCCGTCCGCTCCGTCGTCGATCGGGGAACAGGGATGGGCCGTGGAGAGGACCGGCATACCGGTCGCCATGGCCTCGAGCATGGCCAGGTTGTACCCGTCCTCGTAAGGGTGGAGGGTGGTGTTGAGGTAGGCCCGGTGCCGCCTCAACTGCTCCCGGTACGCGTCCCAGTCTCGGGGAACGACCGACTCCGGCACCTCCGGGTTGAGCCCGAGCAGCGTGGATGGGATCCCCTCGAGGACCCGCTCCTGCACGGACCATCCGAGCATGATATCCCGCGGCTTGAGCCCGTTGCCGACTCTCAGGATCTTGCGCCGGTCGCCCGCGTATCCGCCGTAATCCCGGGGATCCACGCCCGGCAGGATGATCTCGCCGGTGAAGCCCCAGTCGGCCCGTTTGGATTCCGAAATGAAGACGAGCCTCAGGTTGGGGACGCCCGCGAGCAGCCGGTCCACGTCCCCCCGGTAGCCGGCCCGATCCACCGGCTCGCCGGACAGTGCCATTTCGGTCGTCAGCTTGTTGTGGAACACCAGGACCTTGAGAAGCGGGTACTCGCGCAGGAACAGCAGATCGTTCAGGTTGTGGCCCACGGCGCACCGGTACCTGCCCGCCCTGAGGTTCTCCCGGGCCTCCTCCTGCGAAATGAGGCGGCCGCTCGCCGGCACGGGCCGGAAGGCGCGGATCCATCCGTAGACGCCGCCCTTCCATTTCTCCACGATGTCGAGCTCGACGCCGAGCTTGGCGAGCAGGTGCACGTAGGATTCGTGCCAGTTGAAGGTAAGGACGCGAGCGGTCATGTCCGTAGCCCCCCCCCGAAAAATGCTCGGAGGCTCACGAGAACTGGGCAATGCGATGCGGTAATTCGAAAGGATATGCAGCGAGCCAACCGACTCCTGCGGCTGTTTTTTCCCCCCCTTTGAAAAAGGGGGGATAGGGGGGATTTTCGAGCTCAGCTTCTCCATCCAAAATCCCCCCGGCCCCTCTTTGCGAGAGGGTGTCGAAAAACACCCTCTGGAGAGGCTGTTGAGAAATGGCCAGATGCAAGGCGCGCGACATCCCGAGGAATGAGGCGTACATGGCAGTACGCCGCAATGACGAGGGATGAGCGCAACGCCGCAGATGGCCGTTTATCGACAGCCTCTACGAAAGGGGGCGAAGAGTTCGTAGACCCTGTAGGCAGACAGCAATTCTCGTACCAGGCTCAAGCGCGGCGGGACAGTCGTCGCCGGGATCCTTCGGGGTCGGCGCAAGGGGCGTGCAGCATCTTCTTCAGGCAGGTGATTCTCTGCATTCTTCGTTGGATATCGGAGGACTTCGAGACCAGGAGCCACAGGATCTCCCGGTCCGTCTCCAGAATCTGGCGCAGGATCTCGCGCTCGTCGTCGTCCGGCTCGTCAATAATTTGGATGTCGGCAAGAACTTGTTGACGCCCGGTCTGGAGCCCTCCGACTTCCTCCAGGTCCTCGCGCGCAAGGAGCTCCCGCTGCCTGCGCGCGATCTCGAGGATTCGCTCCAGCTTCTGGATGCGCGTGTGCAAGATGCGTCCCCTGTCCGATCAGCCGGGCTGTAAGGGCGAAAATCTTTCGCCCCTGCGGGGTGGAACTGCCGCTCAGTGGGTGCAGCCGTTCTTCTCGAGAGACACCCAGCCTTCCTTGAGCTCCTTCAAGACGCGCAAGGCCCCTTCGATGAAGGCGGGGTCTTTCTTCAGGTTCGCCTTCAGAAAAGAGTCGAGCAGGTAGCGGTAGAGCGCATCCAGCCGTTCGGCGACCTCACCGCCCCGCTCCTTGTCGAGCGAGCTCATGAGCTCCGACACGATGGCGCAGGCCTTGCTCAGGTGGAGGCCTTTGGCTTCGGCGTTTCCTTTCCGGGTCTCCTCCAGAGCGACCGTCGCGTGCGCGATGCACGCTTCATAACACAGAACAACGATCCGCAGCCGGTCGGCGGTGGTGACGTCGGCTCTCTGGTAGCCTCGCGTGACTTGCACCTGCATTCTGCTTCTCCTTGCGCTCTATCGTGACTTGAAACCGTCTTGCTCGATGGAATCAGGAATTCGTCGCAGACGAGAAGAACTGGTCCTGCGCCATGGTGGAAGAGATCAGAGACTCCAGGGCCGCGAACTGCGCCCGCAAGCGGACCTCGTAACGCTCCAGGGCAGCCTCCTGCTCCCGGATCTTCGTCTCGAGGCTCTGCATGCGGCTGCTCAGCCCTTCGATCCGGATCGCAAGGTCCCCGTCCTCGGATCGGGTCGCGGCAAACGCCATCTGGTAGAGCTTCTCCGCCACTCCCTCGGTGGCGGCCCCGTCGATGAAGAGGTTCGTCACCGCGGCCGGGTCCTCATCCAGGGCGTCCTGGAGCTCGCCTTGGTCCAGCGCGAGCGTTCCGTCCCGCTGGGTCGAGACGCCGATCTGGGAGAGCGCCTTCAGCTCCGCGGGCAGCCCGGACACGCCCGAGGAGACGATGCTCCCCATGCGCCGGAGGATCGCGCGAACCGTGCCCTCCGCGTACAGAGGATCGGCCGTGTGCTCCTCGGTGTCGTAGTCGCTCCGGCCGGAGATGTAGGTCACCACCTCGTTGTAACTGTCGATGAGCGTCTGGATCTTGGCCGTGATCCCGGCGCGGTCCTGGCTGACCTGAAGGGCCACGGAGGATCCTTCCTGGGCCTTGTGCAGGAACAGCGTCACCCCGGGAATGAGATCGGTCACGGTGTTCCCCGACCGATAGACCGTGAAACCATCCAGCTCGATCTCGGCGTCCTGAGGCTTCTGGATGTGAAGCGCTGAAACCAGGGTCGTATCGTTGACCGGGAAGCCGAGGTTCGTGTCGTCCTGCGTCACGATGATCTTGTTCGTCGCGCCCGTGTCCTCGCTCGAAAGGATGAGCCGGTACGGGGTCGCTCCCTGTCCCTCGTCGATGATGACCGCGTTCAGCCCGACGTCCAGGGCGTTCAAGGCGTCCTTCAGCTCCTCGAGGGTCGTTTCGGCGTCCACGTCCACGGCGTATTCCGTGCCGCTCTCGCCGATTTTGAAGCGGAACTGCCCGGCGCCCGATGCGATCGTTCCGTCCTCGGAGGCGAGGCCGTTGCCCGAGATGAGCTTGTGCGAGAGGGCCAGCTCCGAAACGATGAGGCTGTAGTCTCCGGTCGTCGCGGAGGAGCCGGCGTCGGCCGTCAGAATGGTTGGGTCGCTCACGGTGACGGTCTTGTCCGCGAAGCCCGAAGAGGAGCGCAGCGCGGCCGCTGCGGCTTCCAGGGCATCGAGCTTGGTCGAAAGATCGGCGTACGCCGCGGCCTTCTGCTCGTAGCCGGCCTTGCGGCTTTCGAGCCGGTTGATGGGGACCCGCTCCACGTTGATGAGCTGTTCGATCAGACTGTTGTAATCGATGCCCGTGGTCAACCCGGAAACGCTGAGGGTCGCCATGCGCGTCTGCTCCTGTGTCCGAGTCGTCCCGGCTGGTGAGACTCTACGAAAGAGGGGGTGAGCGGGAGGCGCCTGGGGCGCCTCCCGCCGACCTCCGGACCCATCTTAGAGTCGCGTATCCACCCGGCCGGACATCATCCGAGCAGGGTGAGAGCCTGCTGCGGCAGCACGTTGGCCTGAGCCAGGACCGAGGTGCCGGCCTGCATCAGGATCTGGTTCTTGACATAGACCGCGGTTTCATACGCAAAGTCTGCATCCTCGATGCGGGAGTTGGCGGCCGAGAAGTTTTCCGATGAGGACTGCAGGTTCGCGATCGTGTACTCCAGCCGGTTCTGGAGCGCGCCGATGTCGCCCCTCCTCTCGGAGAGGACCGTGATGGCGCTCGCGTCGATGACCGCCAGGGCGGACTGCGCGAGCGACGCCGTGCTGATGCTGTTGGCGTTGGCCGTGTTCAGGCCGAGGGCGGCCGCGTCCGTGTCGGACATCGAGAAGCTCAGACGGTTCTGGGTGCTGTTCTTGAAGCCGACCTGGAAATTGACGCCCGAGGAGATCGTGCCGTCGAGGAGCTTCTTGCCGGCGAACTCGGTCACGTCCGAGATTCGCGTGATTTCGCTCTTCAGCGACAGGTACTCGTCGTTCAGATATTGGCGCTCTTCCTGCCCCAGGCTCTCGTTGGCGGCCTGCTCGGCGAGCTCGCGCATCCTGAGCAGGATGTTGCTCATCTCCGAAAGCCCGCCTTCGGCCGTCTGCAGGAGGCTGACGGCGTCGTTGGCGTTGCGCACGGCCTGGTTGATGCTCCGGATCTGGGCCTTCATCGAGGTGGAAAGGGCCAGCCCGGCCGCATCGTCGGCGGCGCGGTTGATGCGCAGGCCGGAGGTCAGTCTCTCGACCGACCTGGACAGAGAGTTGCTGGTCTTCTGCAGGTTGCGCTGGGCGATGAGGGACGAAATGTTGGTGTTGACCGTCATGGCCATGGTGACATCCTCCTTGATGTTTACCGATCTGCTTCCTTGCGCGATACTCTACGAACCGCTTTCGACCGGAGCCTGCTGCGACAGGCTCCCGGCACGCTCGGACGGGCAGCGGGCTCTGGCAGTTGAGTCGACCTCCTTTCCGGCCGGAATTGCCGCACCATCTCAAGGTCCATTATCGGTGGAACGTCCAAAAGCTTTAGGCAGGCTGTTGAAAAACGCCCGTCTGCTGCGTTCGGCTTGTTCTTCGTCATTGCGGCGTACTGCCACGTACGCCTCAGTCCTCAGAACTTCGCCTGCCTTGCATCTGGGCATTTTTGCACAGCCTGCAAATGGGTCTGCTTAAGAGGCTCTTGGCGACGAACGGCTTTTGTCAGTGGTCGGTTGCCGGGAACGTGGGGCAGTTCGGTTGATGCCTGTAATCTGGAGTTACAGAGGATGACCGGCTGGGAGCCGGGGAGAGGCGGCTGAACACTGATAACGGACTACTTCTTCCGGGCCAGGGGCACGGCCACGGTCGGATGCGGCGTGTCGGCAATCACCTGAACGCCCCTGCGGGCGAGGGGATCCACCAGGAGCGGCGCCTGGACGTGGACGTGCAGGACAGCGGCGGCATGGTCGACGTGGAGGAGGGTCAGCGTTCTCAACGATTCCCGGCGGCAGACCGGAGGCGGTTCCTCTGGAGAGCCGGGGTCGCCGATCTTCAGCTCGAAGTCGGGCAGGAACACTTTCGGGTCGGAGACGAGAAAAGCGACTCCGGGATCGTCCAGCGCCTGAAGCCACTGGATCGGGGAGCCCGGTCGGCTGTCGAGCAGGACGAATCGTTTGAGCGGCTCGAAACCGATCAGCCCCTTCGGAAAATCGATCACCGCGTCGGCAGCCAGCGAGACCTTGCCGAAACGGGTCGTCTCAAATTCGACTCTCATAGGGAGCCCACATCCTCTCTCTTGGACCGGGCCGCCAGGAGGTTCAACCCGCGCACGCGTTCGTACAGCTCCTCCCGGTAGATCCCCTTCCCTTCCGGGGCCGTGATGCCGAGGCGCACCTGGCCTTCCCGTATCTCCAGCACCCGGATCTGGATGTTGTCGCCGATCCAGATCCCTTCGCCCGATTTTCTCGTCAGAACCAGCATCCGCCTTCCCTGGCAACGGCTCTGCCGCGTCCCTATAGAATATGGAGGGTTTCAAATATGAGCTGGGTAGACCGGATCGAAGCGTCCAGCGCCGACTGGTAGAGGGTGAACCGAGAGGCGGCCTGAGTGAGGTCCACGTCTTCCTCGCCCGACACGAACGACTGGAGCCACAGGAGCGTGTCCTCCAGCCGGGTCTCGGTCTGCTCCAGCCGGTTCACCCGTGCGCCGACCTCGGCGATCGCCTGGTTCATCTGCGCGAGGGACTGATCCAGACCGTCCAGGCTCGCCCGGATCCCCTCCTCGTCGCCGGCGTCCAGCGCCTGTTTCAGGCCCGCAAGCACGGCGAAGACGTCCGCGTCGCCCTGAAAGATGCGGGCTCCGGAGAATCCGATCGAGACCCACTCGCCCGGGCTGATTTCCTGCCTGTACTCCCCGCCGTCGCCCTGATAGGTGCCGTTCTGGTCGAAGGCGGGCGCGTCGCTCTTGAAACCGGCAAAGAGGTAGCGGGTGCCGGCGCCGCTGCCTCCGGACCAGCTCGCGTTCGCCATGGACAGGGTCTGATCGAACAGGTTCTGCACTTCGATCGCGATCCCGGCCAGACCGTTCTGGTCGGTTCCGCCGGAAGCACCCTGCATGGCCAGTTCCTTGGCCCGGATCAGGAGGTTGACGACCGACTCGAGCGACGATTCGGCTTCGGACAGGTAGCCCTGGCCCGAAGCGATGTTCCTCTGGAACTGACCCAGCTCCCTCTGCATGCTCTTGGTGCTGAGCAGCCTTGTGAACAGAGGAGGGTTGTCGCCGGGGCTGCGCAGCCTCTTGCCCGTGGCCAGGTCCTGCTGCGCTTCATACAGCCTTTCGAGGTTGTCCATGGTCCGCCGGGTGGCGGATTCGTACATCAGCGTGGTGGACACCCGAAGACCCATCCGAGACTCCGTTACAGCTCCAGAAGCGTCTGCAGCATCTCGTCCACGGCGGTCAGGTATTTGGCAGCGGCCTGGTAGGCGTGCTGGTAGGCGAGCAGGTGGATCTCCTCTTCCTCGATCGACACGCCCGACACGCTGTCGCGGTACGTCTGGATGGACGTGTGCAGGGCTTCCTTGGCCTGCGTCATGCGGCTTGCATCCTGGACGATGGACCCGATGTCGCCGACCAGCGACTCATAGAATCCGCCGGGGCTCACCGTATCTCCGTTGAGCACCTTCGCGTCCCGCAGCGCGGCCAGGGCCAGCGCGTTGCGGTTGTCGCCGGGCAGGGTATCCGCCTCCTGGGCCGCGGCCAGGTGCGAAGCATCGTCGACGAGCATTCCGATCTTCTGCGCCATCCCCTCGGTGGCGCTGACGCTGAACCGGTCCCCGGCAGCCGGAGCGCCGTTCACGCTGGAGAGCACGACCCGCAGGCCGCCGAACTCGATCGCGCCGCCGTCCACGTAGGCCTGATTCGAGGCGACGACGGTCGACCGGGTCACATCCACGATGTCGTACGTGCCGGGGGCCGTGAACCGTATCTCATACCGATCGAGCGAGAAGCCCGCCCCGTCCAGGATCTCCGCCTGGCTGACCTCGGCCCCGCCGGCATTGGTGCTGAGGGACTGGACCCCTACGTCCGGCACCGAGAAGAGGGGCTGGCCCGTCCCTCCCTCCAGATCGTATCCCGCCATATGGACCCGGTTGCACTCCCGGGCGAAGGCCGTCGCCAGGGTGTCCAACTGGTCCTGGAAGCGGGCCGTCTGCTCCCGGCTCTCCAGAACCGCCTGCATCTTGCCTCCGCCCATCGACCCGGTGATGTCCCCGCCGCGGATGTAGATGCCGTAGAAGTTGTGGTTGTCCGCGTCCGGCACGAGATGCACCTCGTAAGCCGTGCTGCCCCCGACCAGGGCCTGTCCTCCGGACGCGAGCACGTGGAGCTCTCCGCGAGCCCCCTCGAACGTGGTGATATCCAGGTAGCCGGCGAGCTCCGAGAGCAGCTCGTCTCTGCGATCGAGCAGGTCATTCGGCTGGGCAGACGCCCCCTGGACCCGGAGAATCTCCTGGTTCAGGGCGGCGATCTCGCCGGTCAGGTCGTTGACGGCATCCCGGTACGACTCCAGCTGCTTGTTGGAGTACTGGATCTCCTCCTCCAGGGAGCGAGAGAGACCTTGCAGGCTGGCCGCCACTTCCGTGCCTCTGGAGAGGATCGTCTGGCGCTCGGCGGCGCCCGCGGGATTGCTCGCGAGGTCCTGCCAGGCGTTGAAGAAATCATCCATCACGGTGCCGAGGTTGCTGTCCTCGGAAGGATACAGGATGGACTCGAGGCGCGCGTAGTTCTGCTCCCGCAGGGAGTAATCCTCGAGGTCGGAAGTGGCCTTGAGGGCTTGCAGTCCCAGAAAGGCGTCGTAGATCCTCTGCACCCCCTGCACTTCGACGCCCGTGCCGGAAGGGATGCCGTTTACCGAGACCACGATGCCGGACGTCTGGGAAACCCGCTGGCGGCAGTAGCCGGGGGTGTTGACGTTGGCGATGTTGTTGCCGCAGACCTGCAGGCCGAACTCGGCCGCGTTGAGGGCGGTCCGTCCGATGTTCAGAAGGAGGCCGGCACCCATTTCCTACCGGAGCCTTCCTGCGCGGTCGTAGACCGGGCTCTGCGGGCGGAGACTTCGAACAAAGGCGAGTGAGCGGCTCACCTGGTCCTTCTGTTCCTCGAGGGCCTTCTCGTGCACCCTGCACTGCTCCAGAAGGTCGCGGGCGAGCCGGTCCCGGTTTCTCAGCAGCTCCGCTTCCCTCGCATCCGGCCGGGCCGGCGGCTTCCCGTCGGTCGTTGCCCCGGCCCGTGCGCGGGAGATCGACTCGCCCAGGAGCGCGACGATCCTCTCCTTTTCACGGCTCGCTTCGACCAGTGCCTCCCGGTCCATGGCGGCCAGGGATTTGCGCTCCGCGAAGAGCGCCTGCCGGAGCCGCTCGAGCTGCTCGATCTGCTCTTCGACCGGACTTCGGCCCCCGTCTTTCATGCAGGCTTACTCCTTGGAAGTCTCTTCGAGGACGGCGCCGATCCACTTGTCGGCGACCTTCCTGCTGTCCGGCTCGTAGGTGCCCTCGCGGATCTTCTTCTGCAGGGCCTCCACCAGATGCATCCGTACTTCCTCGGCGCCGCGGCCGCTCCTCTCCATCTCCCGGATCTGCTTGAGATCGTCGGAGAGACACACCCGGTCCTTGCGGACGGCGCCTGAAGCGCCTGAGGTTTCCTTGACGCGCTTGGCGGACGGGGCCTCCGCACCGGAGACCGCGATGCCGTTCTTGCCGGTTCCCTGGATCTTCATGGCGTTCTCTCCCCCTCTCGACCTGAAATGCGGCCCCGCGCTCACTCGCAAGATCCGCACTTAGCTTATCGGTCGGCCTGCGGAAAACTTTAGGGGAAGTCCCGACCTCAGTTGCCTGGTCGCTGACCGGGCACCCTGTAAGGGGAAAAGTTTTCGCCCCTACGGATTGCCAGCCTCTACCACCTGTGGGGGCGAAGGATTTTTCGCCCCTACATCGCTCTGTTGGACCCACCGCTGCAGGGCTTCCCGGATGCCGATGCCGCCGCCCTGCATCAGCGCTTCGGTGAAGGCCTGGTCGAACCAGTCCATGTAGATTTCCTTGCCGGCACCCATGCCGGCGCCGAGCTCCTTGGAAAAGGCTTCCCGCATGCTGCGCACGAGCTGACCGATGAACACCGCCTCGAAAGATTCGAAGACTTTTTCGTCAGCGATCTTCTCCTGGCTCGTGCCGCGCATCCGGTCCAGGCCGCCGAGGGCCTCGGGTTTCAGATTGTTGCATTCCATCGTCACCGCGCTCTCCCTGCTAGGGTCTTCTCCCCTCTTCCTGGCACTCGACGCCTGAGACCTCGCGCCTCCATGCGCCACGAGTGCAACGCCGCAGATGGGCGTTTTGGGACAACCTCTACATGATCACCAGCTCCGCGTTCAGGGCTCCGGCCGTCTTCATCGCCTGGAGGATGGCGATGAGGTCTCGGGGCGTCACGCCCACTGCGTTCATGGCCTTGACCACCTCGCCCAGAGAAACCCCTTTCGGCAGCACCATGAGCCGTGAAGGCTTGTCCTCCACCGAGAGCTGGGTCTCCCGGGTCACCACCGTCTCACCGGCACCGAAAGGCGCCGGCTGGGAAACAGCCGGCTCTTCGTGAATCATCACGCTCAGCCCGCCGTGGGAGACCGCTACCGTGGAGATCCTCACGTTCTCTCCCATGACCACGGTCCCGGTGCGCTCGTTGATCACGACCCGGGCCGGCGCGTCGACCGGGATCTCGATGGCTTCCAGCTGCGCGAGGTAGTCCACGACCTTCTCCTGACGGGAAGGAGGCACTTCGACCTCCACGGTCCGGGAGTCCACGGCAGAGGCGACCTGGGAGCCCATCTGCAGGTTCATCGCAGACGCCATCTTCTGCGCGGTCGTGAAATCGGGCTCGCGCAGCACGAAGTGGATCTGCCCTTGCGTCTGGAGCACGACCGGCACGTCCCGCTCCACCAGGGCCCCGCCCGGAACCGTACCCACGGTCGGATGGTTCTTCTGCATCTGATCGCCCCCTCCGGAAGCCGAGAACCCTCCGAGGGACACCGGCCCCTGGGCCAGGGCATAGATGTTTCCATCGACCCCTCTGAGGGGAGACATCAGGAGCGTGCCTCCCTGCAGGCTCTTCGCATCGCCCAGGGACGAAACCGCCACGTCCAGGCGCGCGCCCGGCCGGACGAAAGGAGGCAGATCGGCCGTGACCATGACGGCCGCCACGTTCTTGACCTTGACCTGGTTCGGGTCCACGCGGATGCCCATCCGCACGAGCATGTTGGTAAGGCTTTGAATGGTGAACTCGGTCCCCTGCTTGTCCCCGGTCCCGTTCAGCCCCACCACGAGACCGTACCCGAGGAGCTGGTTTTCCCGCACGCCGATGATCTTCGACACGTCCTTCACCCGGGCCCCCTGCGAAGTCGCAGGCGCCAGGAGCACCCCGACGGACAGCACCAGGGAAAGCATCCACCGAACCAGTCGCCTCATGCCTCACCCCTCGTTCAGGCCCTCTTCATGAATTCATCCGTAGGCTGATCAGAAATGCCCAGATGCAAGGCGCGCGAAGTCCCGAGGAATGAGGCGCACAGTGAGAATCACGATGGACCCCGACTTCAGCCGGGGCAGGCTCCCCGCGCCTCCATGCGCCACCAGCGCAACGCCGCAGATGGGCGTTTATGGACAGCCTACAAAGGCCAGACCCAGTCCATGATCCTGGCAAACCATCCCGGCCCCTGCACGTCACCCAGGACCCCCTTGCCCGTGTACCTGATCTTGGCATCCGCGATCTGGGTGGAGGACACGGTATTGTAGGGAGAGATGTCCTCCGGCCGTACCACGCCTTCCAGGGAGATGAACTGCTTCTCGCGGTTGACCTTGATCTCACGCTTTCCCCGGATCACGAGGTTGCCGCCCGGCAGGACTTGTACGACCCGGGCCGACATGGTGGCCAGCAGCTTGTCCTTGCGCACGGTCGTCCCGGCCCCCTTGAAGCTCCGCTCGTAGCCCCCCTTGACCGAAGGGGAGAAGGGCTTTCCCGAATTCAGGAAGTCCCGCATGCCGTAGTCCTGAGGCAGCCCGAACAGATCGTCAATGGACGCATCCAGCGCAGAGCTCCTGGAAGTGTCGGTCCCCGCCTCCTGGCTGGCCGATGTCTCTTCCACCACGTTCACCGTCACGATGTCCCCGAGACCGCGGGCGCGCCGGTCTCCGTAGCAGTCGCCCAGCCCCTCACTCCAGATCGAGCCGGCCGAGGTCCCTCCCCTCATCTCGATCGGTGCGGGGATATCGATGTCCGGCATTTCATCATCGGTGTGGGCGCACCCGCAGGCGACCCAGAGAACCAGGAGAACGAGACCTGCTCTTCTCTTCATCTTCATCATCTTCCTCGTGATGTCGGCAGGGGCGACCGGCGGTCGCCCCTGCTAGAATGCGACCGAAACCGTTTGCGGATCCACCACCGTGGCCAGGATCTCCTTGCCGGACAGGACGTTCAGCACCCGCACCTGCTCTCCGGTCCGGCCCCGTTGCAGTGCCTTGCCGGGCGCCTGCACCTCGATTCCCGCTCCCTGGCCCACGATGAGAACCGTGTCCCCCGATTCCATGCCCTCCTGGTCCCGGACGTGCCACGGCCTCAGCGCCGCCCCCTTGGAGACCGGGCGCCAGATCTTCTTGCCGGCGACCTCTTCGATCCTCGAACAGGCATCGCCCAAGACCCTGCGTCCCTCCTGGATCTCCTCCCGCACGTCCCCCGGCCCGACCGGATGCCCGATCGGCAGGTCGCGCGCGGCCACGACCACGGTCCGCACGCCGCGCAGTCGCACCAGGAGGCGAACGTGGTGCGGGACGCCGGGCCGGCTCTCGATCTCGAGCCGCACTCCGGTCGTCTCCTGCCAGGCCGAGCCGGCTTCCTTCTCCACCGCGACGATCTTCCCCTGGCCGGGCAGGACCTCGCCGCGCCGCAGACTCCAGTCCGAGAATTCCAACCCGCGCGGCCCGTGCTCCCGCACATAGGACGCCAGAGCGTCCCGGATCTCCGGGTCCCAGCTCTTGCCGGCCCGGGCGGTCCCGGCCAGCCCGACGAGCACCGCCACCAGGCACATGGTTTTCTGGAACATCGCTACACCTTCAGGTTATTGAGCATCTGCAGCATCTGATCGGCCGATTGGATCGCCTTCGAGTTGATCTCGTAGGCCCGCTGGCTGATGATCATGTTCACCATCTCCTCCACCACGTTGACGTTGGACATCTCGAGGAACCCCTGGGCGACCGTTCCCATGCCGTCCTCGCCCGGGACCCCGGTGACCTCGTCACCCGAGGCCGTCGTCGCCAGGAACAGGTTCTGTCCCATGGGGCGGAGCCCGCCCGGGTTGACGAACCTGGCGAGCTCCAACGATCCGATCTCCGTGGGGACGTTCGAATCGCCCTGCGTCACGGAGAGGATCCCGTCCGCGCTGATGAAGACCTCCCGGGTGTCCTCGGGCACCGAGGTTTCCGGGTCCAGAGGGTAGCCGGTGGCCGTCACGATCCTTCCCTCACTGTCGACCTTGAACGAGCCGGAGCGGGTGTAGGCGACCTCTCCGCTCGGCAGCAGGATCTTGAAAAACCCTTCCCCTTCCACGGCCAGGTCCAGCGGGTTGCTCGTCTGCTCGAGGTTCCCTTCGGAGAAGATCTTCTCGGTCGAAACCGGCCTCACACCGAGTCCGATCTGGAGTCCGGTCGGCACCTGGGTATCCGGCGATGAGGCCGCCCCCGGCATCGTTTCCTCCTGATAGAGCAGCTCCTGGAAATCGGTCCGCGACTTCTTGTAGCCGACCGTGTTGACGTTGGCCAGGTTGTTGGCGATCACGTCGAGGTTCAACTGCTGGCTCTGCATCCCGGTCGAGGCGATCCAGAATGTGCGAAGCATCTCTTTTCCCCTTGCTCCGGTCGGCAGGGGCGAAAACCCCCTTCGCCCCTGCAGGTTGCCGGCCTCTTACAGTCTGCCCATCTCTTGAATGATCTTTCCTTCCATGTCGCTGAAGCCGTCCATCAGCTTCATGTACGACTGGTAGCCCCGCAGCAGCTCCATGATGTGCATCATCTCTTCGAGGGGCTTCACGCTGGAGGTTTCCAGCTGCCCCTGCAGCACCCGGAAGGATCCGTCGGGCAACGGCGATCCGTCTTCCCCGGCGACCCGCAGCCGCGCGACCGCAACGCCGCCGGCCAGGATCTCTCCGTCGCTCCGGACCTCCACGGTTCCGGCTGACTCGATGCGGATGTCGCGGCCGTCCTCGGCCACAACGGGATAGCCTTCCGGGGAGACCAGGGCGTTGTTGGGTCCGATCCGGAAGCGGCCGTCCCGTGTCGGCTGGACCCCTTGGGAGGTTCGCACGGCGAAATAACCTGCGCCGTCCAAGGCGAGATCCAGCGGCTCTCCGGTATGCTGCAGCTCTCCCTGCTGCTCGCTCCGCGAAGACGGGAAGAGGTGGACGAAGGCCACCGGATCGAATCCGGCAGGGCTGTCCGCGGGGACCGCGAAGGGGAGGGTTTCCATCTCCAGCGACCAGGGCTTGTAGCCGGGCGTGGCGGCGTTGGTCAGGTTGTGCGTAACCGTCTCCAGGCCTTTCTGGCAAGCGATGGCTCCCGAGGCGGCGATGTAGGCGCCAATGTCCATGTCTGCGAACCCCCTCTCTCCGTTCATCCGGCTTGCCGAAAACCCGGCCGGATCCGTCGTGCGTGCGTGCGATCGGGTCCGGCGGCGCGCGGCCCTTCGTCACCGCCCCGGAACCGGCTCCGGCATTTACGGAAGCAATTGCCGTTCCATGCGCCCGGCCCTGCCAGCGCCCTGATTTGCCGCGCCCTCACGGCCTTCCCGGACACTTCCGGCGCGGAAGTTCCTGCCCACCCGGCAAAGCTTGCCGGCCCCAAACAGGTGAAGGCAAAAGGGTAAAGGGAATCGTGCCAAGAGCAACTCCCTACGCCACAGGAAGCGGAGAGCGGCGACTCCCGAGCGTGCAGCCGGCATCCTGCCCGGGGACCTCTCCCTCCCTCCCCATCTGCAGCAATGCCAGCCCCATTTCGACCTCGCCGGTCGGCACCTGCAGCCGGCCGGCGATCTGCACCACCGAGAGCCCCTTCCTGCGCAGCCGTTCCGCCTGCTTCATGATCTCCGGCGCATCCCCGGGGTCCGACCCGCCGTCAGGCTCGGCTCTCTTCGCCACCGCAGCCCGCTCCGCCGCGCGGCTCGAGCGGGCCGCGCGTCCCAGGACGAGGGCGCGCCGCCACGCAAGACGAACCACCCCCCCCCAGGGAATGCAGGCAACCAGGACGGCGATGAGAACGGACACGAGCAAGTCGACGCCGACGAGCACAAACGGGTTCATTCGGATTTCCCTCCGCGCATCACACCCGGGTGTCGATGAGCCGGTCTTTCGGCATCTCCTCCCGGCCGTCCTTCTTCTTCTCTTCCTGCTCCTTCCGCCTGCCGCGCTCGTCCGCCTCCTTCTGGTTGCGGACCCCCTGGACGCGATCGGACCTTTTCACCGGCGGCGCCTCGCCGCCGATCGTGCTGGGCGCATCGACCATGGGATTCCCTCCTGGAGGGGCGACGCATGCGTCGCCCTCAATCTCCCTTCAGCCCCTCTCCTTTCTCCATCCCGGCGGGCTCCCCGCCGGCTTTCCTGGGCGGCAGCTCGGCCGCGGGGAGCGGTCGCACGATCCCGCGGAACACGGGCATCTTCCCGAGGGGCGACAGCGTCCCGGCCGCGGCAGGAGCCGACGTCCTGTCCTCGGCCAGCCTGGGCTGATCTTCCTGTTCCTTGATGACGATGCTGACGCGCCGGTTCAGCGGAGAAAACGGGTCCTCCTTCACGATCGGGTCGGTGGCGGCATAGCCGATGACTTTGGTGATGCGGTCCCCGGACACGCTCTCCTCGGTCAGCGCCTTGCGCACGGCGTTGGCCCGGTCCACCGAGAGCTCCCAGTTCGTGTAGGCGCCTTCCCGATACGGGTGGGCGTCCGTGTGCCCCTCGATCCAGATCGGGTACGGCAGCTGGCCGATCTCAGCGGCGATGATGCTGAGGATCTTCTGTCCGTGGGGCAGCAGGCGCGCGTCGCCCGTCTCGAACATGGCCTTGCCGGAGCGCTCCACGATCTCGATCCGCACCCCGCCCGAGATGACCGTCAGGAACACCTGATCCAGCGCCTCCTTCAGGCTCTTCTCCAGCTCGCTCTTGATCCTCTCCTCCAGCCTCCTCTTCCAGGACTCTCCGTCCTGGACGCCGCCCGCGTCCTGCTGGAGCAGGATGATTTCGCCCGGCATGTGCGAGAGCGTCTCGCCGCCGATGGAATCCTCGCCCTTGAACAGGCTGAAGCTCCGAAAATACTCCGCGATGGCGCTGCGGGTCTCCGCCGAGAGCATGGCAATCAGCCAGAGCACCATGAACAGGGCCATCATGGCGGTGACGAAGTCGGCATAGGCCACCTTCCAGGCGCCTCCGTGGTGCCCTCCTCTGTGGATCTTCTTGACCTTCTTGATGATCGGTTCCTGGTCTGGTCTCATCGCTTCTTCAGTCGCTGCTCGACTTCGCGGTAGTCCGGTTTGTCGTCCTCGAGGAGGACGCGTCTGCCGAACTCCACGGCGATGCGCGGCGGCATGTCCTTGGAGAAGGCCAGGAGCGAAGTCTTGATCGCTTCCAGGAGCTTGCGCTCGGACTGGTGCCTCTGCTCCAGGTGCTTGGCGAGAGGGCCCACGACTCCGTAGCAGAGCAGCACGCCCATGAAGGTGCCCACCAGGGCCGCGGCGATGCTGTGGCCGATGACCTCCGGCGGCTCGCTCATTTTCCCCATGGTCACGATGACCCCGAGGACCGCGGCCACGATGCCCAACCCCGGGAAGGCGTCGGCCAAGGTGGTCAAGGCGCCGGAAATGCGCCCCTCCTCCTCCTCGTGGGTCTCGATCTCGGTCGTCATGAGATCATCCAGCTCGTGGGGCCGGATCGATGCTCCGAGCAGCATCAGGCGCAGCGTGTCGCACAGCAGGGTGACGGCCGCGCGGTTCTTCAGGAAGGCGGGATAGTTGCGGAAGAGCCCGCTCTGCTCCGGCTCCTCGACGTCGCGCTCGATGGCCAGCGCGCCGTCCCGCTTGACCTTGGAGAAGACTTCGTAGAGCAGCCCCATGAGCTCCAGGGACACCTCCTTGCTGTGATTCGCGCTCTGAAACAAAGTCGGGATGGCGTGAACGATCTTGCGAAAAAGCTTGGGCGGGGCCATCACGATCAGAGAGCCCAGCCCGGCGCCCCCCACGATCAAGACCTCGGCGGGCTGGAACAGGACGAAGAAGTTCCCCTTCTCCATGGCAAAACCGGCCAGGATGGAGCCGATGACGACCAGGATGCCTACGAACGTGGTCATTTCGGATATCCTTGGTGCTGCATCCAGGCCTTCAGCCGCATGAGCGCCTGCGTGTGGATCTGACACACCCGGGATTCGCCGACGCCCAGGACCTTTCCGATCTCCTTCATGTTCAGCTCTTCGTAGTAGTAGAGCTGCACCACCCGCCGCTCCTTCTCCGGAAGCACGTCGATGGCCTTGGCCAGGTGGTCCCGCACCTCGGTGAGCTCGGCGCTCTGTCCCGGGTCGCGCATTCTCGCGGAGAAGGTGCTCTTCGAGATCCCCTCGATCGCCTCGCGCGAGAGCGGCAAGTCCTCCAGGCTCAGGAACGAAAGGGGCCGCGCCCGCTCCAGAAAGGCCTCGTACATCTCGTCGGACAGACCGAGGGCCTCACGGATCTCTTCGGCGTCGGGCTGTCGCCCCAGCCGTTCGGCCAGCTTCTGGATGCTCTGGATGTACTTCTTGTAGCAGTCGCGAAACGTGCGCGGGACCCAGTCGTGCTCGCGCAGCGCGTCCAGCATCGCCCCGCGGATGCGCACGTAGGCATAGGTCTGCAGGCGCACGTTGCGCGACGGGTCGAAGTCGCGCATGGCCTGCAGCAGCCCGACGATGCCCGCGTTGACCAGGTCCTGCGGATCCAGCTCCTTGGGCATTCGAGCGAGCAGCCGGTGAGCCATGGCCTTCACCATCGGCAGGTACTTGAGGGCGGCATGGCCTTCCACGAAAGGGGAAGCCTGGAACCGCTCCGCTACTGCGCTGCACATGTCTGTTCTCTCCCCTTCATCGCGCGATCGGAACCTCGAAGCCGACGCCCGGGCGTGTTCCGCCGCCTCCGGCCGGGCGCGGCCCGGCCGGGTCACGAAGCAGCTTGCGGGCCATCAGCCGGATGTCTCTCGATGCCGGAGAGTCGGGCGCCAGAAGCAGGATGGGGGTCTGGCGGCGCACCGCCCTTTCCATGTTCCTGTCCTTGCGGATACAACCGGCGTAATCGGTGCGGATGCCGAGGAAGTGCTCCGCCGCCGTGCTCAGGGTGCGATAGATCTCCCGCCCCTGCTCGTCGGAATCCACCATGTTGATGATGAGCCGGAAGTGCCGCTCTCCGTTGCTGCGGCTGAGCACCTTCATGGTCGCATACGCGTCCGTGATCGAGGTCGGCTCCGGCGTGGCGATGAGCAGGACCTGATGGGCGAAGGAGCTGAAGAACCGGACGTTGGAAGAGATGCCCGAGGCGGTATCGATCAGGATCGCGTGAGCCGTTTCCCGGAGGTGCTGCACGAGGGCGAAGATGCGGACCATCTCTGCGGCCCGCAAGCCGGTGTACTCCACCTGGCCCGAATCCGCCGGCAGCATGCGGATGCCGTTCGGGCCCTCCATGAGGGCCTGCTCGAGGCTGCAGCGCTCGCGCAGCACGTCGGCAAGGGTGTAGGCGGGGCGCACCCCCAGCAGAACGTCCACATTGGCCAGACCCAGGTCGGCGTCCAGGACCAGGACCTGGGTCTGCGTCTCCGCCAGGGCCATGGCCAGATTCAGCACCACATTCGTCTTTCCCACGCCGCCCTTGCCGCTGGCGACCGCATAGACAACCGGCTCGGGCCTTCCTCCGTCTCGCGTCATCGATCAGTTCTCCATCATCCTTTCGATCAGGAAGCGTTGGTTGACGGGGTGAATGTCGTTGGGGATGTCCTGGCCCGTCGTCATCCAGGAAACCGGTATGCCGTGCACCATCACCGCTTCCATCAACCCTCCGAGGGAGCCCTTCTCGTCCAGCTTGGTCAGGATCAGGCTCTTCAAGGGGAGCTTGCCGTAGCGCTCGAGGTCCTCGAGCAGGACGCTCCTCTGGTACTGAGGGCTCAACAGCAGGTGGCCCTCGGCGTGCGGGCACAGAGCCATCACGTCGAAGATCCGTTCGCGCAGATCCCGGTCTTCCGGGTCCCTGCCCGGCGTGTCCACGAAGACCGTGTCGACCTGCGCGTGCAGCTCCAGGAACCTCTGGATGTCCTTGCGCTCGTAAGCGACCCCGGTGGGTACGCCCAGGAGCTTGCCGATGCGCTGCAGCTCTTCACGGGAAGCCACTTTCCAGGCGTCCAGGCTGAGCAGCGCCACGGTCCGCCGGTGCAGATACCGCTCCATGGAGGCGAGCTTCGCCATGGTCGTCGTCTTGCCGACGCCGGTGCGGCCGAGCAGGGCCAGACAAAGCTTGCCCTTGCCGAGAGGATCGACGCTCACGATGCGGCTGGAGAACCACTGCAGGAGCTCGGGCTCCAGGGAATCCTTCTGCACCAGCTCGCCCGCGGGCATGCCCTGACAGAGCTGCCGCACCACCTGGTAGGCCCCGGCCTCGCTCATCCCCTTGCCCTTGAGCTCGCGATAGAGGCACAAGGCGGCCTTGCCGAGCTTTCTCACTTCCTCGGCCTCCACCAGGGAAAGCAGCATCTCCTTGATCGAGCCGATCTCCTCTTCGAGGGCGCCCCGGTCCCACGGCCAGGGCTCCTGCTTCCTTTCCGTGGCGACGGTCAGCTCGATGCGGCCTCCCGCGAGCGCCTTCTGCGACAGGATGACCAGGTCCTCGCCCATCTCTCTCTTGGCTTCCTCCAGGATCGCCTTCATCCTTTGCCCGTAGAATTTCTTGATGAACATGTCTGGCCCTCTGCGGCGGAGCCTGCCTGTTACCAGGCTCTACCTGTTGACTACCTGAAGTCGGGTATCCGGCGACACCTCGTTGTAGGATAGGACCGAAAGCGCGGGCAGATGCCGGCCGACGATCCGGCGCAGGTGCCTGCGCACGTCGGGCGCGGTCAGCAGGATCGGCGTCTGCCCCTTCTTGCTCGCCTCCTCCAGCGATCTGCGCAACTGCGTCGTGAGCTTCTGGGTCTCCCTCGGATCCAGGCCGGCGTAGCTCCCCTGGTTCGTGGCGACCACGGACTGGGTGACCTTCTCCTCCCAGACCGGATCCAGGACGATGGCCGCAAGGGTCCCGTCCTCCTGGCGGTGCTCGCGGCTGATCTGCCTCGCCAGGGCCTGCCGGACGTACTCCGTGAGCACGATCGGATCCTTGGTCACAGGGGTGCAGTCCCCCAGCGTCTCCAGGATGGTGACCAGATCACGGATCGAAACCCGCTCCTCGAGCAGGTTCTGGAGCACGCGGTGAACGGCGCTCAGCGGAAGAGCGGCGGGCGTCAGCTCTTCGACGACCTTCGGGTTCTCCCTGGCCGCCTCCTGAAGGAGGTTGTGCACGTCCTGCCTCAGGAGCAGCTCGTGCGCGTGTCGGCGGATCACCTCGGACAGGTGCGTGGTCACGACCGTGGCCGCGTCCACGACCGTGTACCCCATGACCTGGGCCCTCTCCCTGTCCGCCTCGGGGATGCAGAGCGCCGGCAGGCCGAAGACCGGCTCCTCGACCGCGATCCCTTCCAGCCCCTTCTGCGCGCCGCCCGGGTTGATCGCCAGGCAGGTGCCGGGCTGGATCTCTCCGCGCGCGACCTCGGTCTCCTTGATGTACAGGCGATACTCGAACTGACCGAGCTGCAGATTGTCCTTGATGTGAATGGGCGCCACGATGAAACCGAGCTCCCGGGCCATCTGCTTGCGCAGCGACAGGATGCGCTTGAGCAGGGTGCCCCCCTGGGCCTCGTCCACCAGCGGGACGAGCTGATAGCCGACCTCCAGGGCGATCAGGTCGACCGGGTCGATGCGCACCGCGGCGTCCGGTTCCGCCTGCGCTTCCGGCTTCTCGGCGGCGGCCCGCGCGGGGGAGCGGGAGGCGCGGTAGCCGAGAGCGGCGGTGATGCCGCCGAGGACCAGGAAGGAGAAGTGGGGCAGGCCCGGGACGGCCGCCAGCAGGAACAGAATCCCGGAAGAGAGGAACAGCACTTTCGGGTCCCCGAAGAGCTGCAGGGAGACGGTCTGCGAGAAATCGCCGTCCGCCCCGGCGCGGCTCACGATGATGCCGGCCGCCGTCGAAACCAGCAGGGCCGGGATCTGGGAGACGAGGCCGTCGCCCACGCTCAGGATCGTGTAGGCCCGGGCGGCTTCTCCGATCGGCATCCCCTTGGACAGGATGCCGATCGCCAGCCCGCCGAGAATGTTCACCGCGGTGATGATGATCCCGGCGACCGCGTCCCCGCGCACGAACTTGCTGGCGCCGTCCATGGCCCCGTAGAAATCGGCCTCCTGGGCGATCTTCGCCCTGCGGTCCCGCGCCTCGGCCTCCCCGATGAGGCCCGCGTTCATGTCGGCATCGATGCTCATCTGCTTGCCGGGCATGGCGTCCAGGGTGAACCGGGCGGCCACCTCCGCGATGCGGCCGGCGCCCTTGGTGATGACCACATAGTTGATGACGACCAGGATCAGGAAGATCACCAGGCCGACGGCGTACTCGCCGCCCACCACGAACTGCCCGAACGAGCCGATCACCTTTCCGGCCGCCAGCGGGCCCTGGTCTCCATGGAGCAGCACGAGGCGCGTCGAGGCGACGTTCAGGGCGAGCCGGTACAGGGTCGCCACCAGCAGCACCGACGGGAAGGCAGAGAACTCCAGGGACCTGCGCACGAAGAAGGCCACCAGCAGGATCGCGATCGAAAGGGTGATGCTGATGCTGAGAAACAGGTCCAGCAGCATCGGCGGCAAGGGCAGGATCATGATGCCCAGGATCAGAAAGACCCCGAGGGGGAGGGCATAGGGGTAACCCTTGGCCCACTGGCTCGCCTGCACCGGCAGCTCGCTATGGGCGGCGGATGCCATCGTTCACCTTCCCCTTGAGCCGGTAGACGTAAGCGAGCAGCTCGGCCACGGCCTTGTACATGGCGGAGGGGATCTCCTGCCCCAAAGCAACGCTGCCGTAAAGGAACCGGGCCATGGGCGGGTTCTCGATCACCGGCACGCCGTGCTGGCGGGCGATCTCCTTGATGCGGGCGCAGAGCCAGCCGGCCCCCTTGGCCACCACGACCGGCGCCATGTCCTTCATGCGGTCATAGCGCAAGGCCACGGCCACGTGTTCCGGGTTCGCGATCACCACGTCGGCCTTCGGGACTTCCTGCATCATCCGGCGCCTGGCCATCTCATACTGCAGGCTCCTCAAGCGCGACTTGATGCGCGGGTCGCCTTCGGTCTCCTTGTGCTCGTCTTTCACCTCCTGGCGCGTCATGCGCAGGTCGCGGGCATGGCTCCAGCGCTGGTACATGTAATCGGCCAGCGCGAGCACCAGGATCGCCAGCCAGATCCGGATGACGAGCTTGAAGGCGACGAGCGCCGAGTACGTGAGGACCTGCGACAAGGGCTGATCGCTCAGGCGGACCATCTCCCTGAGCTCCGGCGTGAGCGTCGCGTAGGTGATCCATCCGATGAGGATCAGCTTGAACACGCTCTTCACCAGCTCGACCAGCCCGTTCCAGGACACGAGCTTGTGGATCCCCTTGAGCGGATTGAGCCGGTTCAGGTTGGGCGTCAGCTGCTTGGTGACCAGCAGGAACTTCACCTGCGCGAGGTTGCCGGCAATGGCCAGGACGCAGAAGGCGCCGAACAGCGGGCCGGCCAGCTTGAGGAACTCCTGGGACCAGTAGGTGTATACGCCGGCGAAGCCGGTCTCCGGCAGCCACCAGGAGCCGAAGCTCAGTCCCTTCTGCAGCGTGCGGAACACCAGGTCCATCCAGGCGCTCCCGAACAGGGCGACCAGCAGGATCACGCCGCCCAGCAGGACCGCGGAGTTGAGGTCGCGGCTCTTGGCGACCTGACCCTCCTTCCGAGCGAGCTGCTTCTTCCTCGGAGTCGCGGGGAGGGTCTTTTCCTGACCCTTGTCGTCTGCCATCTCACCTTCCCATCGCCGTCAGCCAGGTCTCCACGCCGACCCACATTTCGCCGCACACCCGTTCCATGCTCGCGGTCAGAGAAGGAACGCTCAGCCACAGCACGAACACCCCGACCGCGATGGTGAGCGGGAAACCGACCATCATCAGATTGATCTGGGGCGCTACCCGGGCCAGCAGCCCCATGGACAGGTAAACCAGGAGAAGACAAAGGCTGAGCGGCCAGGCGAGCTCCACGGCGACGCGGAAGACCTGCCCTCCGCCCTCTCGCACCATCTGGAGAAACACCGGACCGTTGGCCGGGAAGGCGAACGGAGGGATGCGCTCGAAGCTCTCCATCAGGACCCGGACGGCGAGCAGGTGGCTGTCCATCTCCAGCAGCACGAACATGGCGAAGATATTGAAGCACTGCGCGATGACCGAGTGGCTCTCGCCCGAAGACGGGTCGAACACGGTCGCTACCCCGAACCCCATCTGGAGCCCGGTGATCTCTCCGGCCAGCGTGATCCCCCCCAGGAACAGCCGGCCCACCAGCCCCAGCGTGGCCCCGGTCAGCACTTCCCCGGCCGCTCCCAGCACCAGGCCGGCGGCGCTCCAGGTTTCCGGCAGGGAGCGGGCGGGCAGAGCGAACGCGGCCACGACGCTCAGCCACAGGGCCGCCGCGATCTTCCAGGGGAGCGGCAGGCGGCCGCTCCACAGCGGGAAGGCCGCCAGCACCGCCAGGACCCGCATGAGCACGAATCCGAACGTGACGGCAAGCTGGAGGAGCGCTCCCTGGTCGATCATCGGATGACCTCGGGGATCATGCGAATGATGTCGGTCGTGAATCCCAGCAGGCGGTCCAGCATCCAGCTCGAGAAGGCCATGAGCCCCAGCATCAGCCCCAGGATCTTCGGAACAAAGGTCAGCGTCATCTCCTGGATCTGGGTGACCGCCTGCAGCAGGCTCACCAGGAGCCCGACCACCAGGGCAATGCCCAGAAGGGGGGCCGAAACCATCAGAACCGTTTTCAGGGCATCCGTGCCGATCTGGATCACCAAGCCGGTTTCCATGTTCAGAAGCTTCTCACGAGAGAGTCCACGATGAGGTTCCAGCCGTCCACCAGTACGAACAGCATCAGTTTGAAAGGCAAGGCGATCATGACCGGAGGCAGCAGCATCATGCCCATGGACATGAGGACGCTCGACACCACCATGTCGATGACGAGGAAGGGGATGTACAGGAGAAAGGCGATCTCGAAAGCGGTCTTCAGCTCGCTCGTGATGAAGGAGGGAACGAGCACCGTGGTGGGAATTTCCGTAAGATCCTTCGGCGCCGGCGCCTGCGAGAGCTCGATGAACAGCGCCAGGTCCTTCTTGCGGGTCTGCTCCAGCATGAAGCCTCGCAGCGGCCCCAGGGCCTTCTCGAGCGCCTCCTGCTCGCGGATCTCGCCCCCGAGGTAGGGGGCGAGCGACTGGTCGTAGACCTGGCTCCAGACCGGCTGCATCACGAACAGGGTCAGGAACAGGGCGAGCCCGACCATGACCTGGTTGGGAGGCGCCTGCTGCGTGCCCAGGGCGTGCCGGAGCATGGAGAAGACGATGACGAGACGGGTGAAGGAGGTCATGGCCAGCACCAGCGCCGGCACGAAGGTGAGCAGGGTGAGGAGAAGCAGGATCTTGACCGCGCCCGAGGCGCTGCCGGTCTCCAGGACTTCGGACCATGCCCCGCCCGCGCCATGGGCGGCCGCAGCGGGAAGCCCCAGAAGCACCAGGACGGTCAGGACGAAGACCAGGCGCG
>JBFLZG010000066.1:0-72846 GCA_040756235.1 bacterium
GTCACTGCTCCGACGCAATTTCCCGAGCCGAGCGGGAACCAAGCTGGTTGGGTGGGGCAAGGAATCATCTCGCTTCCCGAAGCCTCCTCAAGGGCCGCCTTTCGTCTATGATGCCCGGCCAACGCCGCCTGAGCGGCCGCGCGCCGCCGTCCCGAGCGCAGCGAGGGACCTCCCGGAGCAGAGGGATTCTCGCTTGCGAGGCTGTGTCATATTTCGTCATCCCGGCCCTGTTGCGGAGCGCGTGGGAGCCGGGATCCAGAAGGACCCATCAGGTAAGGGCGACCGCCGGTCGCCCCTACGAATCAGTGGGTGCAGGGACTGGACTCCGGCCCCTGCCCCGGA
The DNA here is from genome assembly GCA_040756235.1 of bacterium. Taxonomy (GTDB): domain Bacteria; phylum Desulfobacterota; class DSWW01; order DSWW01; family DSWW01; genus JBFLZG01. The sequence goes on from JBFLZG010000066.1 coordinate 343, forward strand.
CTCCGATCCGGGGTTTGACCGGCTTATGACACAGCCTCTTGCGCGGGAATGACGGGCCTGTTGTCACAGCCTCCTTCGCTGGAATGGCGGAAAGGGCGGAGACACGCGTGCGGCTTGGTCGGTCCTACCCGGGTGCACCTGGCCGGGGTAGCAGCGGTTGGTGGACACGCTTCGCTTTGTCCACCCTACGGGGTGCCACCCTTCCGGGCCGGCAGCGGTTGGTGGACACGCTTCGCTTTGTCCACCCTACGGGGTGCCACCCTTCCGGGCCGGCAGCGGTTGGTGGACACGCTTCGCTTTGTCCACCCTACGGGGGTGCCACCCTTCCGGGCCGGCAGCGGTTGGTGGACACGCTTCGCTTTGTCCACCCTACGGGGTGGGGCTACTCGGGGGGGGACCGCAATGGGCAGGTGAGCCGGACGACGGTCCCCTTTTCGGCCGCGGAATCGATGTGGAGTGTGCCGCCCATGAGCGTGGCCCGCTCCCTCATGGAGACGAGCCCCATGCCGCTCTTCCTGCGGAAGGCCTCTTCCAGATCGAAACCTCGCCCGTCGTCCCGGACCACGACTTCCAGCCGGTCGCCGTTCCGGGTAACCAGCATCTCCGCTCTTCCGGCTCTGCTGTGCTTGGCCACATTGTTCATGGCTTCCTGCAGGATTCGGTAAACCAGGATCCGATGCTCCGGGGAAATGTCCTCATCCTGAAGCTCGATCCGCGTCTCGAGGCGGATGTTCGGGTAGCTCGTCTGAAACTCGCGGGAGAACCAGCTCAGGGCGGGCACGAGCCCCACGTCGTCCAGCAGGGAGGGCCTCACGCTCAACTGCAGCATCCTGCACTGGACGATCGCTTCCTGCACGTACGCCACGAGCGTGTGCAGGGTCTTTTCGGCCTCTGCCGGGGCGGCCTTCATGGCGTCGAGCGCGTGCTCGATCCGGTACTTGATCGCGCTGAAATAACCACCCAAGTTATCATGTATCTCGTGGGCGACCCGCATCCTTTCGTGCTCGAGCACCTTGAAAAGCTGAGAGGCGAGGTCCTGGGAGTATTGCCTCGTTCTTTCGAGTATCTCCTTGGCCGACTGCTGGCCCGTGACGTCCGAGACGGTGGAAAGCATCTGGTGAGAATCTTCTCCCCCGCTCGATACCAGTACGGTCGTTACGAGCGCTTCGAAAGGGGTGCGGCCTTTTCTGCCCAGTCTGATCTGACAGGACCGGGGCGATCCGCCCTGAAGGACCATCCTTCTGTGATGGTGAAATTGATCCCGATGCTCCGGCAGGACCAAGAGTGAAAATGGGGCCAGGGACATGTTGGAACGTCCGATGCCCAGCAGCCTGCCTGCCGCAAGGTTCATCTCCAGGACCCGGCCGGATTGGTCCAGGAGCAAACAGGGGCAAGGGGAATGCTCAAAGAGGCTGAAGTACTTGCTGCGCGACTCCTCGACCGCGATCTGCATCTCGACGAGATATTCCTTCTCGGCCTCGAGTTGAACCTCGCGCGCCTCGATCTCCTCGAGAAGCCTCGCCAACTCCACGTCCGAGAGCCTGCGGATTTCTTCTGGGCTCGCCCGCTTTCGGAGGAGAAGGGTCTTCCTGCCGCCTGACTCCGACGAATCCGCCACCCTCACGACCTCCGGCCGGAGCCCTGCGTCACATCCTCGACGGCGAGGAGGATCAGCGGCTGGCCCGCGTCCTGTCCCAGGATCTTGCGGGCATTCAGGACCACCTTCTTTTTCTCGCCCTTCTCGGTCTCATAGTCCGTCGAGAAGTCCTCGAAATAGGCGTCCTGGTCGAGGATCTGCTGGAGGAGGTTCCTGAGAGACGGGATGTCCCACTGCCGGCTGCCGAGCTGGTCGATGCGCTTCCCCCGGGTCGTCTCCCGGGTGGCGCCGGAAAACCGGTAGAACGCGGGGTTCGCCGAGACGAGGCGAAGCTCCTTGTCCAGGACCAGCAGAGGCTCACGGACCGTTTCGACGATGGCTTCCGCGTATTTCCGGGCGGCCTGGCTGAGATGCAGCTCGTCCTGGAGGTCGGCCCGGTCACGTTTGGCCTCCCTCATGGCCGTCACGTTGGTAAAGGTCAGGACCACTCCGTCGATCAGGTTTTCCACGGTACGGTAAGGCAGAATCCGGACGAGGTAGGTCTTCGCATCTCTGCATTCTACCTCGAACTCCATGGCGTTGAGGGTGTCGAGCACCTCCTGGGCATCCTGGAACAGACGATCGCGAATCAGGTTGGAGCGGATGTCCTGGAGGGATCTGCCGACATCGGTCGGAATCAGATTGAAGATGCCCGATGACTGGGCCGTAAACCGCTTGATCCGAAGGTGGCGGTCCAGAAAGATGATCCCCACGTTGGTGCTGTCGAGCAGCACCCTCATGTCGGTCTCGGACTGGGAAAGCTCGTCGATCTTGGCCTGCAGCTCCGAGTTCAAGGTGACGAGCTCCTCGTTGACCGACTGGAGCTCTTCCCGGGAGGTCTCCAGCTCTTCGTTGGTGCTCTGCAGCTCCTCGTTGGTGCTCTGCAGCTCCTCGTTGGCCGAGCGCAACTCCTCGTTCGATGCCTGCAGCTCTTCGACGGTGGTCTGGAGCGTCTCCTTGGACTCCACCAGCTCGGCCTCGAGATCGCGGATGCGCTTCTCGGAGCTCAGGACAGATGCAGGCCGCGCCTTCTTCGGCAAGGGCTCTGCCTGCTCGACGGACGCGACGTCCAGGAACGAGATCAGCGCCAGCCCCTGGCCTTCCTCGGATCCTTCCAGATGTCTGGCGACGAGATCGATGGTCTGGAAACCTCCGTTCGTCTTGACCTGCACCCCTTTGTAGACGCGTTCCTTCTTCTTCGAGAATACGTAATGGACCGCGGAACGCAGCTCGAACCGGATGCCCTCCCTGGCCATGTCCGCAATGTTCAGGCTGGCCTGCCCCTGCGCAGGGGCCAGGTACTTGCCGACTTCGCTGTGTACGTAAAGGATCTCGCCGTTCTCGTTCACGATCACGGAAGGGGGGGCAAAGGTCCTGACCAGCATCTTTTGGGCCAGATCCGTGAGGTTGCCCTTGCGCGTCTTCCGCGCCTCGTGCTCTTCCTCGCTGGGAGGATGCATCTGAGTCCAGGGCAGATCCCCGGACATATCCGGGGGGTGAGCGGGAATGGCGCGCTTGGACTTGAAGAACTTCCATTTCTTGTCGACCACGGAGAAGAGGTCCGTGAACTTGCCGATGCTCTCCGAGGTCCCCAGGAACAGGATCCCGTCCGGCTTCAGGCTGTAGTGGAAAAGGGGCAGGAGCCGGTTCTGCAGCTCGGGCTCGAGATAGATGAGCAGGTTCCGGCAACTTGCCAGATCGAGCCGGGTGAAGGGCGGGTCTTTGGTCACGTCATGGACCGCAAAGACCACGCTTTCCCGGATCTCCTTCTTGACCCGAAAGCCCAGGTCCTCCTTGGTGAAGAAGCGCCGCAGCCTGTCGGATCTCACGTCCGCGCTGATGTTCGAGGGGTACATCCCGGCGCGGGCGAAGGCGATCGCGTCGCGGTCGATATCGGTGGCGAAGACCTGGACCTTCACGTCCCGCTTCAGCTCCTCCAGATACTCGGAGACGGTCATGGCGATCGAGTAGGCCTCCTCGCCCGTGCCGCAGCCGGCGACCCAGGCCCTGAGAGCGTAGCCGTCGGGCTTGTTGCCCAGGAGATCGGGCAGCAGGTTCGTCTTGAAGGCCTCGAATGCGTCCGCATCGCGGAAGAAATTCGTCACTCCGATCAGGAGCTCCTTGAACAGGGCCTGCACCTCCTCCGGCCGCTCCTTGAGATAGCGGACGTAAACGTTGACCTCCTCGATGTTGCGGAGGCTCATGCGCTTTTCGATGCGGCGGTTGATGGTCGTCTTCTTGTACTGGGAAAAGTCGTGGCCGGTGTGGGTCCGCAGGAGGCCGAAGATGTTTTGCAGGGAGGTGGCCTTCTTCTCGGGTACCTCGGGGGGCCGCCGGATGCCCTTGTAGAACTTCTTCACGTAGGTCAGGAGCTGGGCCGGCATCTTTTCGGTGGGCAGGACGTAGTCCACGAAGCCGGTGGCCATGGCGCTCGCAGGCATGCCCGGGTACTTGGCCGTGGCCGGGTCCTGGACCATGGCCATGCCGCCTGCACCGTGGATCGCTCTTAAGCCCAGGGTGCCGTCCGTGCCGGTGCCGGACAGGATGATGCCGATCGCGCCCTCGCCCCGGTCATCCGCAAGGGACCGGAAGAAGAAGTCGATCGGCGTCCTCAGGCCCCGCGGCTCCTCGATCGGGTTCAACTGGAGGGTCCCGCCCCGGATGGCCATGTACTTGTTCGGAGGGATCACATAGACGTGATCGGGCTCGACCTTCTTCCCCTCCGTGGCTTCGACCACCTTCAGGGCCGTGACCCTCCTCAGCAGCTCGGTCATCATGCTGGCGTGGCCCGGGTCCAGGTGGGGGACCAGGACGAAGGCGATGCCGTGGGCGGCCATGTGCTTGAAGAAGCCTTCAAAGGCTTCCAGCCCGCCCGCAGAAGCGCCGATCCCGACGATGGGAAAATGGTCGGGGTGTCCTGCCGGTGCCGGAGATTGGGCCGGCTTCCCCCGGATTTCGGTGTTCGTCTTCTTCACTTCTCTTCCCGCATGGGCCCTCGGCTTGGGGCTCCTGCCCGTCCTGGTCGGCCCGGCGGCTTTCCTTGCTGCAGCGGGCTTCTCCACGGTTCTCTTGCTCATTCTGTTCTCCTTTGCTGCCGGGCGGCGGGAGCAGGGTCTCGCGCGGTGGACAGTCGCAGCTCTTGGGCGTAATTCATGTATCTTATATCTTAATACGATTCCCTGCGCCAATTATACCCGGTCGGTCAGGCTGTCTTGTTTTTTTTGAATCAGGGGGTTTGTATCGGCTCCGATTTCGTTTGCGCGCCGCTCGTCTTGTGCCCTAGAATTCTTGTTTATCGAGCGGCGACTGAAGTCCCTCCCGACGCGCCTTTAGGAGAGGGTGTCAAGAAATGAACTCCCTTTCCTCCGCGCACGGGGATGCACCCCTCATCCTGACCTTCTCCCCTCGGCGAGGGGAGAAGGTATCAGGCAGGCGTGTCCACCGATCCAGGAGCACCACCCCGGTAGGGTGGACAAAGCGAAGCGTGTCCACCAACCTAAGAAATTCGGCTCATACTAAAGGCAAGGAGGTCTTGACATGACGACCTTCACCCTCAACGGAAAGCCCGTGTCGCTCGATCTGCCCGGCGACGTCCCTCTGCTCTGGGTGCTGCGCGAACATCTGCGGGCCACGGGAACCAAGTACGGGTGCGGCATCGGCCAGTGCGGCGCCTGCACGGTTCACGTCAACGGGGCTGCCGTGCGCTCCTGCACGCGCGCCCTGGCCACCGTGGAGGGAGCGGAGGTCGTAACGATCGAAGGGCTGAAGGGGAGGGTGCAGGAGGTTCTGCGCAGGCACTGGATTCGGGAGCAGGTCCCCCAATGCGGCTACTGCCAGTCGGGCGCGATCATGCAGGCCGCGGACCTGCTCGCGAAGAAGCCGAGCCCTACGGACGCCGACATCAGCCGGGCCATGAACCCGATCCTCTGCCGCTGCATGACCTACCCCAGGATGAAGGAGGCGATCCGCGCCGCCTCGCTCGAGCTCAGAGGGCAGGGGCCGGACGCCCCCGGAGAGGGAGCCCCCTTCTCCGCGCGCTCGTCCGGTCCCGGCGAGCCGGTCGTCTTCAGCTGGATGGAAGAGGCCGCCGGGGCGCCTGCCGGAGGGAATCGCGCCCGCAATCTCTGGTTCGAGATGGATGCGAAGGGAGTAGCCACGGTCAACATCAGCAAGTCCGAGATGGGCCAGCACGTTGGGACAGCGCTGGCGCAGGCTCTGGCCGAAGAGCTGGAAGTGCGCTGGCAGGACGTGCGGATCCGCCACGTGGACCCGGAGCCCAAGTGGGGCCCGATGATCACGGGAGGGAGCTGGAGCGTGAATGCCACCTTCGACGATCTGAGTCGCGCCGGCGCAGCCGGGCGTATCGCCCTGATCCGGGCCGGCGCCCAGTTCCTGGGCGCGGATTCGGGCCGCTGCACGGCCGCGGAGAGCCGCGTCACGGAGCCGGACTCGGGCCGTTCCATTACATATGCGGAGATCGTTCAAAGGACGGCCGTCTCCGCGGAGCTGAGTACGGAAGAAATGAGGAAGCTCCAGCTCAAGGCGCCCAAAGACTACATGCTCGTTCGGCGTTCCCTGGACGCCCTGGACATCCCGGCCAAGACCGACGGCAGTGCCCGCTACGGCATCGACGTCTTCCGCCCCGGCATGGCGTACGGCAGGATCGTTGCGCCGCCCGTGCGCTACGGAGCCCGGGTGCTCAAGGTGGACGACGGCGAGGCGCGGAAAATCCCCGGGTTCATCCAGGCCGCGGTGCTGGACGACCCGACCGGAAACGTGACGGGGTTCGTGGTAGCGGTGGCCGAGACGTGGCACGCAGCCGCCGAGAGCGCCAAGGCGCTCAAGGTGAAGTGGGACAAGGGGCCGAACAAGGCCGTGGACAGCGCGGCTCTTGCGAGAGCGGCGGAGGCGCTCGCAGAGAACCCGGCCAGGGGCGGCGACTGGGTGCTCGAGGGTGAGCCCGGGAAGGTCGTGGCGGCCGCAAGTAGAAAGCTCACGGCCCGGTACACGACGAGCATGAACCTGCACGCGCCCCTGGAGCCAGTGAACGCGATCGTCGAGCTCCAGGGCGACGTCTGGCACTGCTGGAGCGGCAATCAGAACCAGGTCGCGGCCGTCCCGATGATGGCCCAGGCCCTGGGCGTGGACGCGGACAAGGTCGTCATCCACCAGCACTACCTCGGAGGAGGGTTCGGCCGGCGGCTCGATCAGGACTACATCGTGGTGGCGGCGCTCACGGCCAAGGCGGCGGGCAGGCCGGTCAAGATCATCTACACCCGGGAGCAGGACCTGCAGCTCGACGTCCCGCGCTCGCCGAGCCTTCAGGTGATGCACGGAGCGCTCGACGTGGAGGGACGGCTGGAGGCTGTAACCCACGACGTGGTCGCCGGCTGGCCGACGGTGCGCGTGTTGCCGGCCTTCATGGCCGCCACCCCGGACAATAAGACGACGGTCGACGCCTTCGCCGTGAACGGCGCCGATTTCTGGTACAGCGTGCCCCACCACCGCGTGCGGGCCATCCAGCACGATCTCGCCCAGCAGGCGATCCCGCCCGGCTACCTGCGCTCGGTCGGCCCCGGCTTTACGAACTTCGCGGTGGAGAGCTTCATCGACGAGATGGCGGGGCTGGCCGGCGTCGATCCGGCCGAGTTCCGCCGCCGCATGCTCGACGGTAAGGGGAAGCAGGCGGGCCACGCGCCGAACGCGGTGGGGGGGGCTGCCCGGCTGGCCCATGTGCTCCGCGAGGTCGTCGAGAGGTCCGGCTACGGAAAGAAGACCCTGCCCGAGAACGCGGCCATGGGCCTCGCTTGCTCCTTCGGCCAAGAGCGCACCATGCCGACCTGGCTGGCCTGTGTCGCCGAGGTGCACGTTGAACCGGCGAGCGGCAAGTTCAGGGTGACCAAGCTGATCCTGGAGGCCGACGTGGGCATCGCGGTCAATCCCGGGAGCACCATGGCCCAGATGCAGGGCGCCCTGCTCTGGGGCCTGAGCCTGGCGACCAAGGATGCGGCCACCGTTGCCAAGGGCGCCATCCAGGAAGCGAACTTCAACAAGTTCAAACCGCTCAGGATGGCGGACGTGCCGGAGCTCGACATCTGCCTCGTCGAGAACGACTACTTCCCGGTGGGATCGGGCGAGCCGGCCGTGGCGATCGTGGCGCCCGCGGTGGCCAACGCGATCGCCCGGGCCGTGGGCGCCCGCGTGCGGGACCTGCCGATCACCCCGGAGCGCGTAAAGGCCGCGCTGGGTGCATCCCGGTAGGGTGGACAAAGCCGCAGGCGTGTCCACCACAAATGAACTACCCATTCCCTGATCTGAGACGATTACTTTGAGCGACTACAGAAGGCACTACGTGGAAGGAGGGTGCTATTTCTTCACGGTTGTCACCCATGGCCGAAGCCGTCTTCTGACGGAAGGCGGCCGGTTTGAGAGACTCACCAATTCATTTCACTACGCCATCAGGAAAAGGCCTTTTGTGGTGGAGGCGATGGTCGTACTGCCTGATCATCTCCACTGCATCTGGAACATGCCGCAGAATGACGCGGACTTCTCCATCCGATGGATGCTCATCAAGAGACACTTCTCGGCGGGGATCAAAGCTGTTCCCAATGACCGTCGCGAAAAGCCCATCTGGCAACGGAGGTTCTGGGAACACCGCATACGTGACGAGCAGGATCTGGAGCGGCACATGGACTACGTCTTCTACAATCCGGTCAAACACGGATATGTGAAACGACCGGCGGATTGGGAATACGGTTCGTTGCGACAAGCGATCGCAAGAGGGCTGTACGCTGAGGGCTGGGGAGCAGAGGAGCCTCGATCGGTGACAGGTTTGGAGTTGGAGTGAGGGAGCCTCAGCCCAGGGTTGGTGGACTACCGGAATAGCACCCTGGGTGGCAGGGGTTGGTGGACACGCTTCGCTTAGTCCACCCTACGGGGGTGTGCCGGGACGCTGTGGCAGGGGTTGGTGGACACGCTTCGCTTAGTCCACCCTACGGGGGTGTGCCGGGACGCTGTGGCAGGGGTTGGTGGACACGCTTCGCTTTGTTCACCCTACCTCTTGTTCATCCCCCCTCAAGACACGACTAGATCACGGTGAGGTCGAGGGGGGTGCGGGTCAGCATCTCGCCGCCGGCGGGCGTCACCCGGACCGGGCACTCGAGCCGCATGCCGCCCACGTCGGGAACGTTCATGACGAGCGCCGCCACCTCGACGACGTTCTCCTCGAGCACGAGGTCCCGGAACTCGGCGCTGTCCACGATCGCCGGATACCACTCGTGACCGATCACGCCGATGCCGTGCCCGAAGGCGGGCAGGGTGTAAGGCCGGTATCCCGAGGCGCTGACCTCCTCCTGCACGGCCTTCCAGACCTGTCCGACCGTGGAGCCGGCCTTCAGGGAGGCGACCAGCTTCTCGGCGGCCCGGACGTACGCGTCGGCAAGCTTGCGCTGCTCGGGCGTCGGCTCGCCGATCACGTAATTGTGGGAAAGGTCGGAATAGTAGTGCCGGTAGGTGGGGTGCATGTCGACCAGCAGGCTCTCGCCCTTCTGCAGGAGCTTCTCGGTGGGCGGCGTGCACCCTCCCAGGTTGTACCAGGTACGGCGGCCCGAGGCGATCTCGGAGGAGCCGGTCACGGGCCAGTGAAACTCGCTTCCCAGCCTGCGCATCTCCAGCTCCCCGATGCCTGCGATCTCCATCTCGCTCATGCCCACTGAGAGAGACTCCATCACCCTCTCCTGGGCCGCGTCCGCAATGGCGGCAGCCTGCCTGAGGAGCTTGATCTCCTCGGCGTCCTTTACGTAGGTCACCCTGTCGACCACGTCCAGGGCGTTGACGAACCGGGCGCCGGGAAGGGCTTCCTTGAGGAGCTCGTGCTCCGTGGCGAAGAGGTACCCTGCGATCACGCGGGGCGAGTGGCCGAGCTCCAGACCAACGGTCGCCCGCTCGAAGCCCTGTTCGCGGATCTGGGCCAGCGTGACTTCCCACAGCTCCATTCCCGGCAGAGGGGCACAGCCTTTGACGTTCTCCAGCCAGGAATCGTCCCGGACCCGCTCGAAGTCCATGAGCAGCGTGTTCAGGCCCACGTAGCCGTCCCGGGACACCAGGAGCACGCTGCGCCAGGGCACGAACGCGCCCGCCACGTACGTAATGCTCTTGCCGCGGGTGGCCACGAGGAGGTCGATGCCCCTGGCCTGCATTTCCTCGCGGATCCGCCGCAGCCGCTTCGGATAGTCGATGTAGGCATCCATGCGATCCTCCCTGTTGACGGGATCCGGACGGCTGATCATAGGGAAGCAGGTCTGCCCGTGTCAATTTTTCAGGGGCCTACGAGAGCGCGAGCCGCTCGAGCGGCGGCGCAGGATGAACGCGATTCGGGCAGGAGGCAGGATTCACGGACCTCGTAGGGGCGCCGCTTGTCGCGCCCTCCCGGGGCCTTGCAAAGTCTCTGCCTCCGGCGCAAGAATCAGGCGCGGGATGAGACCGGGCCGCAGGAAATTCAGAGGAGGAGAATCATGGACGCGGTACTCGAGGCCAACCTGATGAGGCGCCTTTGCGTGGGCGACATCCTGAAGAGGACGGCCCTCAACAAGCCGAACCAGGAAGCGATCGTTTACTACTACGGCGGCGAGGTCCGCGGGCGGGTGACCTACGCGGAGCTCGACCGCAGGGCCAACCGCTTCGCCAACGCGCTCCTGGAAATGGGCGTGAAGAAGGGCGACCGGGTCGCGATCCTCTCCTATAACTGCATCCAGTACGCCGTCTTCATCGCGGCCCTGGCCAAGATGGGGGCGTGGATCACCCCGCTCAACTACGCCCTGAAGGCGCGGGAGATCCAGCCCCTGATCCGGCATGCGGGGCCAGTGATGTTCGTCGCCGAGGACGACATGGTCGCGACCGTGCGCGAGATCGAGACCGAGCTGCCGAGCGTCCGGCATTTCGTCATGATCGACCTGAACGGCAGGACGGCCCTTCCCGCCGGGTGGCTCGATTTCGACGAGCTCTGCTCGGATCGGCATTCCGGCGAGGAGCCCGCGGTCGCGATCACGGGCGACGACGTGCTCACGCTCATGTACACGAGCGGCACCGAGGCCATGCCCAAGGGGGTCATGAACAGCCACGCGAACTGGCACGCTTCGATCATGAACATGGCCCTCGATTTCGGCCCCATCATCCTGCCGGACGACACCGGGCTCGGGGTCGTCCCTCTGTTCCACGTGGCCGGCCACATCGCGCTGCTGACCGCCTACGCGTACGGCACCCGGATGGCCATGCTGCACCGGCCCGACCCCCCGGTCGTGATGAAGGTGTTCGAGACCGGCGAGATCACGAGCGCCAACATTTCGCCGACGGTCATGGCCAACATCGTCAACATGCCGGGCGGCGAGGACCTGATCCGCCGGCTCTTCGGCACCCTGCGGTGGGTGAACCTCTACGGCAGCCCCACGACGGAAGCCATGATGCGCAAGATCATGGGTCTGCTCCCCAAGGCGTACTTCCAGAACTACTACGGGCAGTCCGAGGTGACGCCGCTCGGGACGACCCTCAAGTCGCCGGACATGCTGCGGAAGATGAAAGAAGCCAGCGAGCGCTTCGGGGGCGCGGAGGCCATCGGCCAGTCCCACGCCATGGTGGAGATGAAGGTCGTGGACGGCGACGACCGGGAGGTCCCGCCCGGCACGATGGGCGAGATGGCGGTGCGGAGCCCTTCAGTCATGCTCGGTTACTACAAGGAGGAGCAGAAGACACGCGAAACCTTCAGGAACGGCTGGCATCATACCGGCGACCTGGCGGTCATGGACGAGGAGCGGTACTACTATTTCATGGACCGCAAGAAGGACATGATCAAGACCGGCGCCGAGAACGTGTCCTCGGTCGAGGTCGAGGGCTGGGTGGCCAAGCACCCCAAGGTGGCCGAATGCGCGGTCGTCGGCCTGTTCCACGCCCGATGGGTGGAGGCGGTGACGGCCTTCGTGGTGCCGGCGGCCGGGCAGAAGGTGGACGAGGCGGAGATCCTCGGGCACTGCAGGGAAGGGCTCGCCGGGTACAAGTGTCCCAAGAAGGTCGTCGTGCTCGAGGCGCTGCCCAAGCTCCCGAGCGGCAAGATCCTCAAGCGCGACCTGAAGCGGGACTACCGTGACATCTACGGGCAGTGAAGCGCCGGCCGAGCCGGCCGGGATTCACTCATGACCGCTGCGATTTCTGTCTCCGGGGGATCCATCCGGGAGTATCCGACGTCCAAGTAGTAGGGCTTGAACAAAGTCGGAGAGTTCCGGGCATGAGGCATAGCCGCAAGAGAACGGGCGCGGCGACTCTGTTCGCAATCGCCATGACAACGGTCTTCGCCGCCCCTGGTTCGGCTAATTTCGGCGTTCCCCAAACGTCTGCCCTCCGGGTGCCTCAGCGGTGCGGCCACATGCTTTCCGTCATTCCGGCGCAGGCCGGAATCCAGTCCCTGCACCCGGTTCCTGCAGCTGGTCTGGGTGCACCCTTCTGGATCCCGGCTCCCACGCGCTCCGCAATCGGGCCGGGATGACGAAATATGAAACAGCCTCTTTCGCGGGAAGGACGTATTTCACCAAAATTCCAGAAGGTTTGTGAGATGAGACTCGACTCCAAGAGATTCGGCATTCTGTTCCTCTTTGTCCTCGCCGCCATGGCGCTCTTGCCGCGAGGAGCCCGGGCGAGCACTTCCTGGTGGGATTTTTCGCCGCCCGAGGTGCCTCCGCTCATCCGTCTGAGCGGTTTCGTATATCCGCCCCAGGATCAGGGAAAGGTGGACGGGCTCTACACCTTCCCGATCCGCGCCGGAGGTGAAAGGATGATCTTTAAAGTGGAGGAGTCGCGCAGCCTCAGCGGGAGCTCTCTCTCCTCCACGCTCCTCAACCACGTTTGGCCGCCGCAGCTCCAGTTCATCGGCCCCGAAGATCTCCTCCGGCAGTTCGACGACGCCGTGGGCGGGCCGGTCACGGTCACCGGCTACCTTTACGTGGGTAGCCGCCAGCTCTTCCTCCAGTCCGTGGAGCAAGGCGGATTCGAGCAGGAAGGCTGACAGCTCATGCAGGGGCATGGCTTGCCCCGCCCGAGCTCGCTTGTCCCCGCTACCCGCGATCCGGATACACTCTTCGGAAGGGGGGGTGAGGGGGTAACAGCAGCGCATTCGCCCCTCATCCTGACCTTCTCCCCTCGGCGAGGGGAGAAGTTAGAAAATCGACACGCATGCGTCGCCCCTACAAAGCTCCGCCCCGGAATGGTACACTTCCCGGACCATGCGCCCCTATCTGCTCATCGTCGTGAGAGTCGGCCTGGCGGTCTTCCTGGTCTTCGCCACGGTCCTGATCCTCTACATGAGCCTCCAGAGCGTCCGCTCCGCCGGGTCGCTGGCCGACCTCGCCCTGCAGAACACGGCCCTTGCCCTCGCGTCCTCGGCTGAAGGGGCGCTCATCCAGGGCGGCGGCAGAAGCACGGAGGAGGTCCGGGAAATCTTCTCGGATCGGGTCGTGGCCTATGCGGCCATGACCGACCGTCAAGGCAGGGTCGTCTTTCACACCAACCCGCGTCTGGTCGGGTCCCTTCTGCCGGATGACGAAGACGCCCGCAGGTGGCCCGCGCCGGGCGGCTTTCTGGCGCGGCGGATCGTGCTGGGGACCGGGCTCCCTGCTTACCAATTCCGCCACGACGTCGGCCTCCCGGACGGCAGCACCGCGCTGCTCACCCTGGTGCTCCATACGGCGAGCGTGGACCGGATCGTTGCCGGGGCCCGCCGCATCTGGTGGACCGTCGGCGGCGTCCTGCTCCTGCTCTGGGGGGCGGGAATCGCATCGGAGCGGATCTTCACGCGCCAGGTGCGGATGCAGGCGGAGCTGGAGCGGCGCAAGCAGCTGGCGCTCCTCGGCCAGATGACCGCGGTCCTGGCGCACGAGATCCGCAATGCGCTGGGGAGCATCAAGGGGTATGCCCAGTGGGTGGACGAGAAACTCGAGCCCGCGGACCCGAAGAAGGCGGGCCTTGCGGTCGTTCTGGAGGGTGCGGGCCGCATCGAGTCACTGGTGCAGGATCTCCTGCTCTTCTCCCGTGAAGAGGTGTATCGCGTCGAGCGGGTGGAACCGGCCCCTCTGGTCCGGGAGGCCGTGGGCCTGCTGTCCCGGTCCTGGGGCGGGAAGGTGGAGCTGGACGTCGACTCCGGCGCGCCGGGCCTCGGCGACAGAGAGAAACTGAGCCGCGTCCTCGCAAACGGCATCCGCAACGCCCTGCAGGCCATGGGAGAGACCGGGGAGCTGCGCATCTCCGTGCGGCCGGAGGGGTCCTTTCTGAAGATCCGGATCGCGGATTCCGGCCCCGGGATCGCCCCCGAGGAGATCCCGCGCCTCTTCACGCCCTTTCACACGACCAAGGCCGACGGCACCGGCCTGGGCCTCGCCTACTCGAGGAAAGTCATGGAAGGCATGGGGGGGACGATCGATCTCGCGAATCTGCCCGGCAGGCAGGGAGCGGTCTTGACCCTCGGAATCCGCAAGGCAGGGGAGGGGTGAAGTGGCAAGATCCATTCTCATCGTTGAGGATGACGCCGGTATGCGCTCGCTCCTCTCCACCCTTCTCACCGAGGAAGGATACCGGGTGGAGGCGGCGCGCGGCGGCAGGGAGGGCCTCACCCGGCTCGCGGGAGGCGAATTCGACCTGGTGGTTGCGGACCTGCGCATGCCGGACATGTCGGGCATGGACCTGATGAGGGAGGGGAGAAAAGAAAAGCCCGCCGCGCGCTGGATCATCATCACGGCGTACGGGTCGATCGCGAGCGCCGTGGAAGCCATGAAAGCGGGCGCCTCCGACTACCTGACCAAACCGTTCCACAACCCCGACGAGCTGCGCCACGTGGTGCGCCGGGTGCTGAAGGAGGTCGAGGCCGACGAGACCATCGCGCTCCTCTCGGAAGAGCTCGGCCGGCATTTCCCGCCCATGGAGATGATCTTTCTCGGCCGCAAGATGAAGGAGATTCAACGGCTGGTCGGAGAGGTCGCGCCCACGCCGGCCAGCGTGCTCATCACCGGGCCGAGCGGCACGGGCAAGGAGCTCGTGGCCCGGGTCATTCACCTGCTCAGCCCGCGCAGGCAGAGACCGTTTGTCGCGGTCCACTGCGCGGCCCTTGCGGAGACCCTGCTCGAGAGCGAGCTGTTCGGCCACGAGCGCGGGGCTTTCACGGGGGCTGTGGCAACCCGGAAGGGGAGGTTCGAGCTGGCGGACGGCGGGACCGTGTTCCTCGACGAGATCGGGGAGATCCCTCCCCGCATTCAGGTCAAGCTGCTGCGCGTGCTCCAGGAGAGGGAGCTGGAACGGGTCGGCGGGAGCAAGCCCCTACAGGTCGATGTGCGCATCCTGTCCGCCACGAACAAGGACTTGAGGAGCGAGATCTCCGGGGGGCGCTTTCGGGAGGACCTCTATTACCGGCTCAACGTCTTCCCCATTGCGCTGCCGCGGCTGGCGGACCGCAGGGAGGCGATCCTGCCGCTGGCCGCCTTCTTCGTCGCCAAGTTCGCTGGCTCCTTCGGGAAGAAGGCCGCCGGATTCACCCCTGCGGCCGAGGCCGCTCTGGTCTCCTACGACTGGCCAGGCAACATCCGGGAGCTGCAGAACGTGATCGAGCGAGCCATCATCCTGAGCAAGGGAGAGATCGACCTCCGGCACTTGAATCTCGAGGTGGAAGAGGAGGCGCAGACTCCCGCCGAGGGCCTGCTGGCCAGGACCGAGCGGGAGACGATCCGTAAGGTGCTCGAAGAGGTGCAGGGCAATCGCAGGAAGGCTGCCGGGCTCCTGGGGATCTCGCTGCGCACCCTGCAGTATCGGATCAAGGAGTACGGGCTGTAGTCTTACCGTCATCCCCGGCCAAGGCCGCCGGGGCGGCTTGAAGGTGGGAGATTGCGAGCATAGCGAAGCAACCTCCCTGGCTCAGGGGGTTGCTTCGGTCGCCTGTGCTCCCTCGCAATGTCCGCAACAATTCGTGTCCTCTCCGCCTGCTCGATGCGGCCCAGGGATGATGGGGTATGACACAGCCTCCCCGGCGGAATGACGGGAAAATGCTCCGGGCGCGAAAGGATCTGCACCGGCCGGTGCAAGCCTTGCACCCGGAAGCCCGCCGGACGGCCGCTCCTGGTGCTGCGAGAGCGGCAAGAAGGCTGAAGCAGTGCGGAATTCGACATCTCCTCCGGTCTGGCACGGATTGGCATCGCTCTTGCTCCGACCCATGCCAAACACCCGTTCCACATGAGAGGGAGGAGAACGAAGATGAGGATCAGCACCAAGAGGGCCATCGTGGCCGGAGCGCTCGCCCTGAGCTTGGCCATGCCGATGACGGCGGCTGCAGGCGGCGGTTCGGGGCAGCGCCAGAGCAGGAGACAGTGCGTTCAGACGCAGACTCAGTCGGGCACCCGGATCCAGATGCGGGACCGCGATCGCCTGCGGGACGGATCCTGCCTGAACGGCGGCGGAGCGAGCATCGGCACGATGCAGAAGAGAGGAAATACCTATGGGCCTGGTGACGGGACAGGCTTCGGAGGCACGGGTCCCAGGGACGGCACCGGCTACGGAGCACCCGGGAGCAGGTAGAGGACCGGCCCCGGCGGGGAGCAGGGCGGCCCTGGTCGCCCTGCTCGTCCTGCTTGCGTGCGCTTGCGCTGTCCTGGCGGCCGCACCGCGCGCGCGGGCCGGTGAGGACGACGTGCATCTGCCGGAGAGCGGGATCCGCTACCCGGAGGGTTTCGATCCGAACACGGTGGGCGAGGTCACGGGCAAGGCGCGTGGCCTTCTTCAGCCTGAGAAGGGGCCCGTCCGCTTTCAGGTCGACACCGGCAGGGGAACTTACACGGTCCTGGCCTCGCCCGGATGGTACTGGGACGACGTGAAACCGCGAGTCGCCGAGGGGACCGACATCCGGGTGCGGGGCTCGAAGACGCTCGGTAGAGACGGCAACCTCTACATCATCGCCCAGGAGGTCGAGGTCCTTGCGGCCGGGGAGAAGATCGTCTTGCGGAGCGAGGACGGCAGACCGCTCTGGAGGGGCCCGAGCATGGGAGCGAGACACGGCCACGGCGGTCCCGGCTCGTCCCAGGGTGGAATGGGCATGGGCGGCATGGGAGGCGGCGCAGGCCGCGGCCGCGGGCGCCGGTGAACGAGGGTCGGGGATGCTCGCCTGTCACCAGAACCGCAGTCAGGAGAAACGCACTCATGAGAAGACACGCCCTCTGCGGCATGCTGGTGGCGGCGCTCTTTGCGGTGACGCCATCGAGCGCCTCGGCCTCGTGGGAGACCGGGGCCAGGGTCAACTTCGATTCCAACGTGAACCTGTCCGTGAACGATGAGGAGAGCGACACCTTTTTTTCCGCTTACCTGAGCTTTTCCAGGGAAGCGAGCGGCGCATCGCGGCTCGGCTGGACCCTCGATAGCAGCATCGAAGGTGCCGCATACGTGAAGCTGGACGACCTGGACTATGCCTCCGTATCGATCGCACCCGGGCTGAGCTTCATCCCTTTCCACGCGTGGAGCATTCAGGTCTCCCCTTTCCTTCAAGCCAAGGGGGTCAAGGACTCCGAGCAGTCCGCCTTTGCCTTCGGCGCCAAGCTGAGCCTCCGGCAGAGCCTTGGAAAAGACTTGTATTCCGGCGAGTATTACGTCTATAAAGACAGCCGGGCCGACGTCGACACATATTCCTTCACCGAGCACGTGGCGGGCGCCTTTCTGGGCGTCAGCTGGACGCGCAGGTTCTTCACGGAAGCGGGGTACGAGTTCGCCCGGGGTGATTCCTTCCGCACCGTGAACACCGTGAGCACCACCTCGACGGCGGCCCCGGGCCCGGGCTCGGGCCCGGGCCGAGGCAGACACGGCCGGTTCTCGTCGACCTTCGATGCCGAGGTGATCCGGGAGAAGGTGAGCTCGCATTCCCTTTGGGCGAGCTTCGGGATCGACTGGACCCGGTCGCTCTTCTCCCAGGCGGGCTACAGCTTCACGACGACAGATGGAGATCTCGGCACTTCGGACGTGCATGGCGTGTCGGCGGGGATCGGCTATCGGTTTTGAGGGCCGAATTCTTGGACAGGCCCCAACTGGGACGGGAGGACGCCTATGATCGTCGACGTCCATTACCACCAAATACCGATGTTGCCCGAGGAGCTGGCCCCCCTGCTCGCCGAAGACCTCGTGAGGGCGGCCAAGATCATGGGCGTCAAGGCAGAGAAGGCCGAGCTGATCAAGGCGCTCCTCGGGAGCCAGGACATGTCCGGGGAGAAGCTCGCCCGGCGCATGGAGACCGCGGGCATCGATTTCCAGGTGATCTGCGCGGTCGACAACGCCGCGAGCCCGCACTTCAGCCCCGAGCTGGCGCAGCTTCAGAACCAGCTCGTGGCCGATGTCGCCCGTAAGCACCCCGGGAAGATGATCGCGCTGGCCGGAGTCGACCCGAGGCGGCCCGACGCCCTCGACATGCTCAAACGGTGCTTCGAGGAGCTCGGCATGCGAGGCTTGAAATACCACAGCGACTACGGGTTCGACCCGGCCGGGCCCGAGTCGTACAAGCTGCTGGCCTACCTCGAACGGAACGACGGGATCCTGCTCGCCCACACCGGGCCCCTGCCGCCGCCCTCGCGCAGCAAGTTCGCGGAGACGGCGCTGCTGGCGGACATCGCAGTCGACTTTCCCTCCCTGAGGGTCATCGCCGCGCACATGGGGCAGTGCAACTGGCGGCCCTTCGCCTCGCTGGCGACCATGCAGCCGAACCTCTACGGGGACCTCGCCATGTGGGCCCCTTACGCGTTCGGCAAGTACGAGCTCTTCTGCCGGGAGCTGCGGGACCTGCTGGACTATGCGGGCGCCGACAAGGTCCTGTTCGCCACGGACGATCCCATCTCCTGCGCCGTGGTGGATACCCGCGAGTGGATCCGGGTGATCCGCGAGCTGCCCGAGAAGGCGCCGGCCGGGATCCGGTTCACCCGGGAAGAGGTGGACGGGATCCTCGGAGGCAACGCGGCGCGCATGCTGCGGCTGAGCGCCTGAGGACGAAAATCCCCCCGCACCCCGTCGGGGGGTCGGTCGCACCCGGCAGGTAGCGCCCCGGTAGGGTGGACTAAGCCGAAGGCGTGTCCACCAATCCCTGACAAAGCGGCCAACCCGCCGGGGCCTCGGGAGGCCGCTGCGCTCGCGATCGTTTGGCCGTGGTTGGCGGACACGCTGCGCTTTGTCCGCCCTACCGGGTGTCCACAACGCTCGCGACACCGGCCTCCCTCCAGGCTGCCACTGGCTGTCTACCTCCTTTTGCCCATCCGTTTGACTTGCCCCGGGAGACCCAGTAGATTCGAAGAGCACCGTTTCCTCCTGATTCGAACGAGCTCCGCCCTCTGTTCCCTGACCACAAGGCAAGCCTGTCCCGGCAGGACGGCGCCGCTCCGAGCGTGCGCCGCAGGAGTCGTGAACCCTCGAAAAGGAAGAGGACCCACTATGGATTACGATCTCCCCAAGGAAATCAAGCTGGTCAAGAGGACCGTCCGCGAGTTCGCGGAACAGACCGTGGCCCCGCTCGTCCCCAAGATGGAGGAGAACGACGAGTTCCCGAGCGAGCTCGTCCGGCAGATGGGGGAGCTCGGGCTGCTCGGGCTGATCACGCCCGTCGAGTACGGCGGCTCCAACCTCGGGTACCTGGCGCGGATGGTCGCGATCGAGGAGCTTAGCCGCGTCGCTCCGCCGCTGGGTCTCGCCCTGCAGTGCCACCACATGGGGGTCGCGGCGATCGTCGATTTCGGCACTCCCGAGCAGAAGGCCAGGTTCCTGCCGGTGCTGGCGCGAGGAGACTTCCTGGGCTGCTGCGCCATCACGGAGCCGACCGGGGGATCGGACCTGCTCGGCATCACGAGCACGGCGCGGCCGGTCGGCGACGGCTATCTCCTGAACGGCCGCAAGTGCTTCATCACGAACAGCCATCTGACACGTTCCGCCGTCGTGGTGGCCAAGACCGGAGAGGGGCCCAAGGGGATCAGCGCCTTCGTCGTGGAAGCAGACCGCCCGGGCTACGCGGCGGGGCGGCACGAGCGCAAGATGGGGCTGCGCGGCTCCGACACCGGCGAGATCATCATGAAAGACTGCCTCGTTCCGCGGGAAAACCTGCTCGGGAACGAAGGGGAGGGGCTGTCCATCGCGCTCAAGACGATCGGCGAAGTCGGGCGGGCCGGGATGGCCTCGACGGCGCTCGGGATCCTGCAGGCGTCCTACGAGGAGGCCGTCAAGTTCGCCAAGGACCGCGTGCTCTACGGCAGGCCGATCGCGAACCTCCAGGCCATCCAGTGGAGCATCGCGGAGATCTACATGCAGGTCGAGGCGGCCCGCCTGATCTGCTACCGCGCGGCCTGGCTCAAGGACAGCGGCCGGGACTGCGCCCTCGAGACCACGCTGGCCAAGACGTACGCCACGGAAGCCGCGGTCCAGGCCGCCAAGAAGGCGCTCGAGGTGCACGGGGCCGCGGGCACCATGCTCGAGTACCCGATCCAGCGCCTGTTCCGGGACGCCATGGTCTGCGTCTCCGCGGGCGGCACCACGGAGATCGGCAAGGTCGTGATTTCGCGCTCCGCCCTGAGCTGAGAGCGAACCATTGCCACAGAGAGGTACGTCACTATGCAGAAACTCGATATCCTCGTGTGCATCAAGCCGGTTCCCGACCCCAAGAGGTGGGACAAGCTCAAGCTCGACCCGGAAACCATGCTGCTCGCCCGGAGCGAGGTTCCGCCGGTCCTCAACCCCCTCGACCGGAACGCCCTCGAACAGGCGGTGATGTTCAAGACCGCATCCGGCGGGACGGTCACTCTCCTCACCATGGCGCCTCCGGCAGCCGAGGAGCAGCTCATGGAAGCGCTCGCCATGGGGTGCGACCGTGCGGTCCTGCTCACCGACCGGGCCTTTGCCGGGGCGGACACGCTGGCCACCGCGCGCACGCTGGCGGCGGCCATCCGCAAGATCGGCCGCTATGATCTCATCTTCTGCGGAGGCTACTCGCTGGACGGATCCACCGCGCAGGTGGGCCCGCAGGTGGCGGAGCTGCTCGGAATCCCCGACCTCACGCTCGCTACCCGGGTCGAGATCCGGGGCGACGGGCTGCGGGTAGCCTGCAAAGTGGACGACGGGCAGGTGGTCTACGAAGTCGACCTCCCGGCACTGGTCTCCTTTGCCCAGGAAGCGAACAAGCCTCGCCTGCCCAGCATGGTCGGCCTCAAGAAGGCCGCGGAGGCGGAGATCGTGAAGTGGACGGCCCGCGACCTCGGGCTGGATCCCGCAGAGGTCGGCCTGCGCGGCTCGCCCACGCAGATGCAGAACGTCTTCAAGGCGCCCGTGGGCCGCAAGGGCGAGATGCTGCAGGGGACGCCGGACGAGCTGGCCCAGGCGCTCCTCGCCAAGATCAAATCCGAACGCGTCCTGAGCTAGGAGGCTGTCCATAAATGCCCATCTGCGGAGCCTGTTGCGAGCGCAGCGAAGCAATCCCCCTGGCATCATGCTTGCGGCGGCCAGCTGTGACCGGGGGTTTCCTCGTCGCGCAGGCTCCTCGGAACAGGCCTCAGGATTTCACGCGCCTTGCATCTGGACATTTCTGAACAGCCTCCCGGAGCCGAATTCTCGGACAGACTCCTAGACAAACGGAGCTTCCCCATGAAGAAAACGAAAAAGAACGCCATCTGGGTCTTTGCTTCGCACCACAGCGGCACGATCGATGCGGTCAGCCTCGAGCTGCTCGGGAAAGGGCAGCAAATCGCGGAGGCAGCCGGCGCTCCCCTGGAGGCCGTCCTGTTCGGCGGCGGGGGCGGGAACGGGGGCGGTGTGGGGGTCGAAAGCCTGCTGGCCGGGCTCGAGCACTCGGGCGCGTCGGCCGTCCGCCTGGTCGAAGACCCCCGCCTGGCCGCCTTCTCCTCGGCCGTCTACGCGCACGTGCTCGCCGAGCTCGTGCGGCGCCACGACCCGCAGGTGCTGCTCCTCGGCTCGGACAACCGCAACGCCTCCCTCGCGGCGCGGGTCGCGGCGCGGCTCGGCACCGGCCTGAGCGCCCACTGCGTAGACCTCAAATTCGCAGGAAGCAACCTGGTCCAGACCGTGCCCGGGTTCGGCGGCAACCTCATGGCCAACATCGTGTGCCCGAGCCGGCGGCCGCAGATGGCGACCGTGACCGCCGGCATCTTCCAGCAGGCCGAGCGCAAGGACGTGACGGCCGCGGTCGTGCGGGAGGAAGTGCCGATCCCGGACGGGATCCGCAGCGCCCGCCAGATCGAGGTGGTGCGCCGCGAAGCCGGGGGGCGGGCGGACCTCGCCAAGGCGGAGGTCGTGGTGGCCGGCGGGTTCGGCGTCGGTTCGAAAGAGAGCTGGGACCTGATCGAGGACCTCGCCCGCGCCCTGGGCGGAGTCGTGGGAGCCACCCGGCCGCCCGTGGATGAAGGGTGGGCCGGGGCCGATCAGATGATCGGCGCGAGCGGCAAGGTCATCGCGCCGCGCCTCTACGTGGCCGTGGGCGTCTCGGGCATGATGCACCACACGGTCGGCGTGCGCGGGGCCAAGACGATCGTGGCGATCAACAGCGACCAGAAGGCCCCGATCTTCACCATGGCCGACTACGGAATCGTGGGAGACCTGAAGCAGGTCCTGCCGGCCATCCTCTCCCGGATCACGACCGGCGAGGGCCTCGCGCCGCAGATCGAACCGCCGGGTAACACTCGGACCGCGGAGGACTACAAGGCGAGCCTGCGCGCGATGAAGCCGAACATGTACAAGCGCGGCCGGCTCATCGATGACCCGGTGAGCGATCCCTTCACCAGCCGCACCGTGGCGGGCCACGCGCAGATCTTCGAGCTGGCGCGCGACCCCCGCTACCAGGAGCTGGTGACGACGATCTCGCACCTTACGGGCAAGCGCGTTTCCCGCTACCTCACGGTCGTCCGGTCCGCCGAGGACCAGATCGCCAACAGCAAGATGAAGCGTCTCATGTTCCAGATGACCGGCACCTGCACCGGCGGGCGTTGCGTGGGCTGGACCGGGCTGAACGCGCTCTGGTCCACGACCTGGGACATGGACCGCGAGTTCGGCACGGACTATCACGAACGGCTCAAGAGCTGGCTGATCAGTGCCCAGGAGCGGGATATCACTTGCTCCGGGGCCCTTTCGGACCCCAAGGGGAACCGCAGAGCCTCCCCCTCGAAGCAGCCGGATCCGGACAGTTTCCTCAGGATCGTCAAGCGGCGCAAGGACGGCGTGGTGGTGCGCGGTGCCAAGATCATGATCTGCGGCACGGCCGCGGCGAACGAGATCTTCGTCATGCCCGGGACGCGCATGAGACGTGAGGAGGCGGATTACGCCGTCTCCTTCGCCACCCCCAAGGACGCGCCCGGGATCACGATCGTCGAGGCGCGGCACCCTTCGGACGATCGCGAGCTCGAAGAAGGATTCGACAACCCGGTCACGCGCGGCGGCATCACCCAGGCCTACATCTTTTTCGAGGACGTCTTCGTTCCGAACGAGCGCCTCTTCATGGCCGGCGAGTACAGCTACGCCGGCGAGGCGGTCTTCCGGTTCACACTCCCCTACCGATCGGCGATCGGCGGGTGCGTGGCCGGACAGGGCGACGTCATGGTCGGCGCGGCGATCCTGATCGCCCGGGCCAACGGCCTGGATGAAAGGGTCTTTCGCGACAAGCTCATCGAGATGGTGGTGAACAACGAGACGACCTTCAGCGTGGGCGTGGCGGCGGCCGCGCTCGGCTCACAACACCCCTCCGGAGCGTGGCTGCCCAATCCCCTGCTGGCCCACGCGAACAAGACGCACGTGGCCACGCTGCCTTACGAGACCAAGCGCCTGACCCAGGAGATCGCGGGCGGCATCGCCGAGACGGGCTGCATGCCGTCCTACAAGGATTTCATCGACAGCCGATACGGCCACCTCATCCAGAAGTATCTGAAGGCGAACTCCCCGGCCGAGACGCGCATGCGGATCGCCCGGCTCATCGAGTGGCTGACCCTGGGCGCCGGCGTGCCGGGCTGCATGCACGGCGGAGGGTCGCCGGACGGCGCCCGGATGGTCGTCTACGCGCAGGCGGATTTCGAGGGCATGATCGAGATGGCCAAGCGGGTCGGCGGGATTTCGGACATCTCGCTGGCCAAGCCGCCGGGGAAATAGGGCCACAGAGGGCTGTATCAGGATGCGGTCAGGCTATCGTGTTCAGAGGAAAAGCGCAGTGGGTGCGCCGCCTCGATCGTCTCGGGCTCAGAACGCTCCGGCCTGTTCTCCTCCCAAGGGTCGGAGACTACGGCCCTTCGGGCAGACCGACCTTTTCGTCCCTCGTTCCGGGCCGGGTGTATCGGGGTAACACCCGCCTGGCGGAGGTGATAGCAAGGGAACAACTCTCTGTTCCACCGGCCTGTCGGAACTCGGGACGGCCTCCGCGACTCGCCCTTGCCTCCTCGGCGGAACACCCACCGGCGCTCTTCCGGTCATCCCCGGCCAGGGTTGCAGCGGGCATGGCAGGGGTGCTGCTTCCCGCGTCCGGCGGGCCAGCTCTTGTAGGGGCGACGCATGCGTCGCCCGCGAGCGTGGGAAGCAGGGGCTGGATGCCGGCCTGCGCCGGAATGACGGAGAAGAGGGCGGCGTTGACCACGATCGAGTCGAAGATCCGGACCGCCCGGGAGCTCTTTGGGACGTACGCGGATGTATGGCTGCTGGACTCCCGCATCCGGGCCCTGGTCGGCGAGCTCCGGACGCAATTGGATGCGTCCCGAAGAGCGATGTCCGAGGCAGGGATCCCCACCCTCTGCGTGCGTTGCGAGACGGAGGAGGGGGGCAGTTGCTGCGGGGCCGGGATCGAGGACCGCTACGGCGTCCCGCTCCTGGCCGTGAACCAGCTCCTGGGCTGCACCCTGCCCGATCGCCGGACGGGGGAAGAGAACTGCTACTTCCTCGGCGCGCAGGGCTGCCGGCTTGCCGCCCGCCACGTGCTCTGCGTCAACTACCTCTGCCGGAAGATCCAGAGAAGGCTGCCGCGCGAAGCGCTGGTGCGCGTGCAGAACGTGACCGGCGCCGAGCTGGAGACCGCCTTCCGACTCGAAGAGACGCTCAGACAGTCGATGCGGCCAGCCTGAGCTCAGGGGATCGGCTCGAGAGGCTACACCGGATCGGGCGGACGCGTGCGTCGCCCCTGCAACTACCGTGTCATGTTCCGTCATCCCCGGCCAAGGCCGCGGCAGCGGCCGCGCGCCGGGATCCCGGGGCCCAGCGGGATTCCCGCGCCTGCCCCGGACTCGATCCGGGGTTCGCCGGAATGACGGGCCGGTCCCCCACCATTCCCCGAGTGCATTCGTTCTTGACACGAGAACCGTGGCCGTCTTATTCTGACATTGTGCCACAATTCTGACACAGTGTCAGGAAACGAGAGATGGCTCGTCGAAACCGCGTCGCAGAGGAGCGCCAGGGGCGGATCGCCCGCATCCTCGAAGCCGGCGAGAAGCTCTTCATCCGCAAGGGCTTCAACCAGACCTCCATCCTGGACATTGCGGAACAAGCCGACTTCAGCCGCACCTCGATCTACCAGTACTTCCCGGGCAAGGAAGAGATCTACGCCTCCATTCTCGAGAAGTACACGGACGAGCTCACCGATCGCATCGCCGGCGCGACCGCGGCCGCTCCTTCCACCGAGGAGAAGATCCGCGCTTTCCTGGACGAGATGAGGCGCATGAAACGGGAGAAGCCCGATTTCTTCCGCCTCTATTTCATCCAGCGCCACCTCGTGGAGCCGAAGCTCCGGCCCGCGCAGAGGGCTCAGCTCAACGCGAAGCGGCGGAAGCTGGAGAACGTCTTCCGCGACTTCTACCGGGAGGGGGCGGCCAGGGGCGAGGTCCGGCCCATCCGCATCAAGGATGCATCGAACCTCTTCTTTGCGCAGATCATGGGGATGCTGCTGCTGCACGAGTACTATGGGGACGAGTTCGACGTCAGCCTGGACGAGCACCTCGATCAGTCGCTCGCGATGTATCTCGAGTACGTCGGCAAAGGGAATTCGAAGAGTCGGGCATCGGCAGGCTCAAACCGGAAGGTGTCAAGAGAATGAATGCCCTCTCCTCCGCGCGCGGGGGAGAGGGTCAGGGTGAGGGGGGGCAGGAGCAGGGGCACCCCTCATCCTGCCCTTCTCCCCTCGGCGAGGGGAGAAGGGAGGAAGAATTCGACAGCCCTTTCCACCGGGGGAAAGCGCAGCACGTGACGGAGTTTGGAGGGTCCTGGACATGGCAAGAGCACTCGACCTCAAGGTTTTGTCGCCCCAGGAAGAGCGCATCGAGCAGGGCGAGCCGATCGGTCTCGCAACCGCAGAGGCGCAGCGCAAGCGCGCGCGCATCCACCGTATGCTCGCGGGCTTCCGGGACAAGCCGATCCGCATCAACCTCGAAAGGGCGCGCCTTTTGACCGAGTCTCTGCGCCGAACCGAAGGCCAGCCGGTCGTGCTCAGATGGGGCAAGGCGGTGGCTCACATCCTGCGGAACGTGTCGGTGCGCATCGAAGAGGACGAGCTCATCGTCGGCACCGCGGGCCCGCCGGGCCGCTACGCGATCTTCTTCCCCGAGCTGGAGGAGAAGTTCTTCTCGCACGAGGTAAACCCCAGCAAGCCCGGGGATCTTCTGGCCCTCACGGAGGAGGACGTCCGCGCCATCAACGAGGAGCTCCGGCCGTACTGGCAGGGCAGGCAGTACCACACGGCCTACATCAACGCCCTTCCCGAGGATACGCGCGCGCTTCTGGAATTGTATTGCCTGGTCATTCCCACGGCCACGGCCCGATCGAGCCTGGCGTGGAACCATGACTACGAGAAGGTCCTCCGGCGCGGGGTCGGAGGGATCCGGCGGGAGGCCGCAGAGAAGCTGGCCTCGCTCGACCCGTTCGATCCCAAGGCGAAGGTCGAGAAGGAGCCGTTCCTCGAGGCGGTGGTCCTGGTCTGCGAAGCGATCGTGGAGCTCGCCCATCGCTATGCCGCGCTGGCCCGCGCCATGGCCGAGGGGGAGCGAAGCCAGAAGAGAAAGCAGGAACTCCTCGAGATCGCCGCGGTCTGCGAGCGGGTGCCGGAGCACCCGGCCCGGACCTTCCGCGAGGCGGTCCAGTCCCAGTGGCTCATCCAGGTCGTCTCCCGTCTCGAGCAGCGCATCGGGGGGACGATCGGCAACGGCCGCATCGACCAGTACCTGTATCCTTTCTACAGGAGCGATCTCGACCAAGGCCGGCTGACCGAGGACGAGGCGCTGGAGCTCGTCGAATGCCTGTGGATCGGCATGGCCCGCAACGTCGAGATCTACACGTCGCCCGGGAGCCTCTCCTTCACGGACGGCTACGCCCACTGGGAGGCCACCACGATCGGCGGTGTGGACAGGGACGGCAAGGACGCCACCAACGATCTGTCCTACCTCATGCTCCGGTCCAAGCGGGAATTCCCGCTGAACTACCCGGACCTGGCCGCCCGCATCCATGCGGGGACCCCGGAGCCGTTCCTGCACGCCATCGCCGAGACGATCAAGGAAGGTACCGGCTTCCCGAAGCTCTTCTTCGATGAGGAGATCATCCCTCTCCTGCTGGCCAAGGGCGGGGCGGTCGCGGAGGCAAACGACTACTGCATCTGCGGCTGCACCGAGGCCAAGATGATCAATCGGGACGCCGTGATGACCGGGTGCGCCTGGGTGAATCTCGGCGCCGCGGTGGAGATGACCTTGCGCGGCGGCAGGCTGAAGGTCTTCGGAGACAGGCAGACCGGCGCGCCGACGGGCGACCCCAAGGAATTCAAGTCCTACGAGGACCTCTGGGGCGCCTTCCGCAGCCAGCTCGAGCTCCTGCTCCGGCACACGTTCGTCCAGCAGTACGTGGCGGACACCCTCAAGGCGGACTTCATCGCCGCGCCTATGTCGTCCATGCTCCACGACCTCGCCATGCGCGCGTGCAAGGACCTGCACGCCGGCCCGATCGAAGGCGCCCTCTACCTGGGCTACATCGATACCTTGGGCTTTGCCACTGCGGTCGACTCGCTGGCCGCCATCCGCAAGCTCGTCTTCGACGAGCGCAAGCTCACGATGGGAGAGCTCCTGGAGGCTGTGGACGCCAATTTCGAAGGCCGCGAGGCGATCCGGCAGCTTTGCCTGAATGCGCCCAAGTACGGCAACAACGATCCCGATGCGGACCGCATCGGCCGGGACATCGAAGAGCTCGGGGTGCGGCTGACCCGGAGGTACCCGTCCGCCTTCGGCGGAGAGCTGGACATCCGGTACGTGACGATCACCGCCCATGTGCCCTTCGGCGCCGTGCTGGCCGCCACGCCCGACGGCCGCAAGGCCGGGGAGCCGATCTCCGAGGGCGTGAGCCCTTCGCAGGGGGCGGACCGGAAAGGCCCCACGGCGACGCTCGCCTCGATCGCCAGCACCAAGGCCTCCGGATACCGGGAGCGCGCAGCGCGCCTGCTCAACATGAAGATCTCGCCCTCGGCCGTGGCCGGCCCCGGGGGCACGAAGAAGCTCATGTCCCTGATCCGGACTGCCTGCGACCTCAAGATGTGGCACCTGCAGTTCAACATCATCAACCGCGAGACGCTCATCGCCGCCAAGAAGAATCCTGACAAGTATCGGAACCTGCTCGTGCGGGTGGCCGGCTACAGCGCCTATTTCGTGGACCTCACGCCGCAGCTTCAGGACGAGATCATTCACCGGACCGAGCACAGCTTTTGAGACGCCGGGGGGTGGTCTACGGGGGAGCAGGGACTGGATTCCGGCCTGCGCCGGAATGACGGAGAAGCGGACGCTTGTGTTACGTCTTCCCGGGCCAAGGCCGCCGGAGCGGCCGCGAGCCGGGATCCCGGGGCCCAGAGGGATTCCCGCTTGCGCGGGAATGACGGCCCTCTATGACACGGGTCCTGCGCGGAAATGACGAAAGACGGCTCCCCATGACCACATCGAACAGCGTGACCGGCCTCGTCTTCAACATCCAGAAATTCTCGCTCCACGACGGGGCCGGGATTCGGACACTCGTCTTTCTCAAGGGATGCCCGCTGGCGTGCTTGTGGTGCGCGAACCCCGAGGGGCAGTCGCCCGCCGCCGAGCTGGCCTTGAGCTTGCGGCGCTGCATCGGCACCAAGGAGTGCGGCCGCTGCCTCGAGGCCTGCGATCAGCGGGCCATTCGCGCCGCACCGGAAGGAGGCCTCTCGATCGACCGGGACGCCTGCGTCCTGTGCGGCCGCTGCGTGGACGCCTGCCCTTGCGGGGCGCTCGAGCTCATGGGGAGGCCGATGACCGTCGAGGAGGTGGTCCGCGCAGTCGAGGAGGACGGCAGCTTCTACGCCCGCTCGGGCGGCGGGCTGACGCTGAGCGGCGGGGAGCCGCTGCTGCAGATCGCGTTCGTCGAGCGGCTCCTCGCGACGGCGCGCGGCAGGGGGATCGACACGGCCCTGGAAACCTCGGGGCTCTGCAGGTGGGAGGACCTGGAGGCGGCGTGCAGGAGCCTCGACCACCTCTTCTACGACATCAAGATCCTGGACACAGCGAAGCACCGGGAGGGCACAGGGGTCGGAAACGAGCGGATCCTGGAGAACCTCGAGAGGCTCTGCAGCATGCGCACGCACCTTCCGGTGACCGTGAGGACGCCGGTCATTCCGCGGTTCAACGATGCGCCCGCCGACATCCAGGCAGTGGCAGCCTTCGTGTCACGGTTGCCCGGGCCGGTCTCCTACGAGCTCCTCCCCTACCACGGCTTCGGGGAGCCCAAGTACGGCCACCTCGGCAAGACGTACCCGCTCCGAGGTGCGTCGCCCCCGGCCCGGGAGCGCATGGCGGCCTTGCAGGCGCTCGTGCCGGAGAGGCTGCGCCCAACTGGAAGATGAAGGAGCGGCAACTCCCCCTTTTCCAGAAAATCCCCCCGAACCCCCCTTTTTCAAAGGGGGGCCTCCAACCTTGATGTTCCCTTCCTTCTCCCCTCAGCGAGAGGAGAAGGAAGCAACCACGGCCCCTACTTCGAGTAGTCGTAGAAGCCCTTGCCGGTCTTGCGGCCGAAGTGGCCGGCCCGGACCATCTTGCGCAGGAGCGGGCACGCCCTGTACTTGGGATCGCCGAACTCCTTGTAGAGGTTGTCCTGGACCATGAGCAGCGTGTCCAGACCGACCAGGTCGGCCAGGGCAAGCGGTCCGATGGGATGGTTTGCGCCCAGCACCATGCCCTTGTCGATATCCTCCGCCGAGGCGATCCCTTCCTGCAGGGCGAAGATGGCCTCGTTGATCATGGGCACGAGGATGCGGTTCACCGCGAACCCGGGCGCCTCGTTCACCGCGATCGGCGTCTTGCCCATTTTCTCGGAAAGCGCCTTGATGACGCCGAACGTCTCTTCGGAGGTGGACTGCCCCTTGATGATCTCCACGAGCTTCATGACCGGCACCGGATTGAAGAAGTGCATGCCGATCACCTTGTCCGGCCGCTTGGTCGCGGAGGCGATCTCCGTGATGGAAAGGCCCGAGGTGTTGGAGGCGAAGATCGTTTCCTTCCCGCAGAGCCGTTCGAGCTCGCTGTAGACCTGCTTCTTCAGGTCCATGTTCTCGATCACGGCTTCGATGACGACCTGGGCGCCCTTCACCGCGGCCGCGAGATCCACGACTCCCGTGACCTTCGCAAGGATCCCCTCGGCCTGCTCGGAGGTCATCTTGCCCTTGCCGATGGCCCGCTCGTAGTTCTTCCGGATCGTCTTGAGACCGCCCTGGACGAACCGGTCCTCGATGTCGCGCATGGAGACCTCGTAGCCGGCCTCCGCCGCCACCTGCGAAATTCCCGCTCCCATCAGCCCTGCGCCCAGCACACAGATCTTCCTGATTGCCATCTCCGCTCCTCCTTCTCGTCCCCGTTGTCTCATCTTCTCAGAGGTTTCCGCCGTTGCACTCGACCGTCTCATACAGAGGCGGGACAAAAGCCGGTCCGGCAGCGCACACATTCCCTTTCCATCACTTCCCCTGGAAGTTTGCCGGCCGCTTTTCCAGGAAGGCCTTGGCTCCCTCGTTCTTGTCTTCCGTTCCGAAGCAGACGCCGCTCAGCTGCGCCTCCCACTTCAATCCCTCGGCCAGCGGCATCTTCAAGCCTTCGTTGATCGCCTTCTTGGCCATGCGGATGGCGACTGGTCCTTTGGAGAGGATCTTCTTCATGAGCTTCCGAGCCTCCTCGACCGCCTGTCCCCTGGGCACGACGCGCTCGACCAATCCGATCCGGAGAGCCTCCTGCGCGTTGATGCGCTCGTCGGCGAAGATGATCTCCTTGGCCTTGCCCGGGCCGATCAGGCGCGGCAGCCGCTGGGTGCCACCGTATCCGGGGATGATGGCGAGATTCACCTCGGGCTGTCCGAAGACCGCGTTCTCGGCCGCAATGCGGATATCGCAGGACAGGGCGAGCTCGTTTCCGCCGCCGAGGCAGTACCCGTTAATCGCCGCGATGACCGGCAGCTCGAACGCCTCGATCTTGTCGAAGACCCGCTGGCCTCGTCCCATGAACTCCGGAGCCTCCATTCCGGAGACCTCGAGGAAACCGGAGATGTCCGCACCGGCGACGAACGATTTCTCCCCTGCGCCCGTGAGGATGACTCCCTTGACCTCCGCGTTCCTCCCCAGCTCGTCAAATCTCTTGTCCAACTGGGCCAGCGTCTCCGGATTGAGCGCGTTCAACGCGGCCTGGTTGTCGATGGTCACGATCGCGATGCCGTCTTCGATCTGGCATCGCACGAATTCTTTTTCCATTCCTTGACCTCCCTGTCCCCAGTGATTCCGCCCACATTGATTGATCCTTCGGAAAGTCAGCATAGGTAAGTGGGTCCTGGACGTCAAGGCGAAGCGGAGGCGCGCACCGCACGCGTTTGGACCCTGCTCGGGGGTGTGCTAGCATAGAGTATCCGTGGGGGCGCAGAGTCTGTTATGACGAGTCGCGTCGGATACCTATTCTGCCTCATCTGTTTCTGCTGGTTGCTCGGCCTGCCGTGCTACCGGGCCTTCCGCGTGGAATCTCCTGCTCCCCTCAGCATGCAGCACCAAGAGGCGGAGATCGTCTCCCGTCTCCCTGAGGACGCCTCTCCGACGCGGCACTCGCCCGAAAGCCTGTTCCGTCTGAAACCTGCGGCCTGTACCACGCAGGAGATGGTTCCTCCCCGGACCTCCGGCCGCCGGTCGCCTGTGCGCGAACGCGTCGTTCTCCGGCCCGGACACCCCATCAGGATCTTCAAGCCTCCGATCTCCCTCCTTGGGTCTCTTCTGGATAGCTAGAGGCTGTCCCGGAACGCCCATCTGCGGCGTGCCTTGTCAGGGGCCAGGTGTCGGGTTGCAGGTGTCAGTCCCCGCCTCTGCCCTGCCCAACGGGATGTTCTCATCCGCCTGTTCTCGCGGTGGACTCGGCGTCCGGCGCTGAAACCTGGTACCTGAAACCTGACCCTCTGCTTCGTGCGCCCGGGCATGTTCGAACAGCCCTCAAAGCGACATTTCCGCTGCTACGGATCGACTGCTGTCCAAAGCCAGCCGAGAGGAGAAGCAACATGGAGGAGCGCAAGCGCTTGAACATGAAGATCGCCGGCGTAGTGATCGCTGCCGCCGCTTTTTCGGTCGCATTCATCCTGGTTGCCCGCCATTTCGGGTTCGGTTGATCAACAGGTCCTCCCCGGAGGGGGTATTTCCGCCCGGGTGCCGGTGTTACCCGGCCGGACCTACCCCCTCCTCATGTTCTCTCCCCTCCCTCCCGCTGCGCGCCCGGTTGACAATGCTCGAAGGCACGGTGTTATACTGCGCCCGCCTTATCCCCCTCGACCGAGAGCCCCTTCCTTCGGAAGGTGTCGAACAACACCTTCTTGAGAGGCTGGTGAGAAATGGCCGGATGGCCTTTGCCGACAGCCTCTTTGCAGGAGAACCTCCCGCCATGAAAAGAAAGCTGCTGGCCTCGCTCGTTCTGGTTGCCCTGGCAAAGGGGGCCTCTCTGGCAGCGGGCCCGGTCGACCGGCCCGACGTCACCCGGGATGCGCAGGTCGTTTCCGTCACCGGAGAGGGTTGGGTGCGATTTCTGGCCCAGGAACAATGGCTGGAGGCCTTTCGGGAACAAGTCCTCACCGCCGGAGACTTCCTGAGGACCGGCGATTACGGAAAAATGGGGATCCTGTTCGCCGACGGCATCCAGATCAAGGTCAGCAAGAGGACGACGCTCGTCATCAAAGAGGTCGACCGGCCGGCGGAGAAGAAAGCCACCGTGCTGGGGCTCGAGAAAGGTGAGGTCTGGAGCAGGGCCAAGACGGTCCCCGAAGGCCTGAGGATCGAGACGCCCTCGGCCACCGCGGCGATCCGGGGCACCGACTGGGACCTGTCCGTGGACGAGAACGGCACGAGCACCGTGACCGTCCTCGCGGGGAGCGTGTCTTTCTACAACGATTTTGGGGGCCTCACCGTCGAGCCGGGGCAGCAGGCCGTGGCCGAGATCGGAAAGCCTCCGGTACGGACTTTTCTCGTCCGGCCAAGAGAGCGGGTCCAGTGGGTCTTCTCCTACCCGATGGACATGGTCGAGCTCGTGCCCTTCCGCTCTCACCGGAGGCAGGAGGCCCTGGCTGCCCTGCCGGGGGCGCGCGAGCGGGCGGAGCAGGATCCGTCCGACTTGGCTGCGAAGCTGTCCCTGGCCGGCCTCCTGTTCGACCTGAAAGAGAAGGGGGAGAGTCTCGAGCTCTTCGATGAGGTCCTCGCCGCGGAGCCCGGAAACCCCAAGGCCCTGGCCTTCCGGGGGCTCCTCGCCCTGGACCGGGGGGAGCTCGAGAAGGCGGAGGCGCTGTTCGAGCGCGCCGCGGCCGGTCCGGGACAGGATGCTGCTGCCCGGGTCGAGGCCCTCCTTGGAAAGGCGGGTGTCCGGATCCGTCAGGACGAGATCCGCCAGGCGGCGGACCTGATCGGCAAGCTCCAGAAGACGGAGCCCGCCAACCCCGTGGTCGGCGTGGTCGCCTCGGTCTTCGAGGCCTACCTGGGCCATTTCACCGGTGCGGTCGATCTTGCTGACCGGTATGCCGCGATGCACCCGAGCGACGAGCGCTTCCCGATCCTTGCGGCGAGCTTCTGGGTCGTGCTGGACGAGTTCGGAAAGGCGCGGGAGTCGGTGGCTCGCGGGCTCCTGCTGAACCCTGCATCCTCCCAGGGACACGCGGTGCTGGCCGGGATCGATCACCTGGAAGGGAAAGGGCCTGAGGCGGAAGCCGGCTACCGCAGAGCCGTCGAGCTGGATCCGACCAATGCCGGAGCGAGAAACGGGCTCGGCCTCGTCCGCATGGAGAAGGGGTACTTCGAAGAGGCACGCCAGCAAGTCTCCGAGGCCCTGGAGATCAAACCGGACAACCCGATGCTCTGGGCCAACCGGGGCGTCCTGTTCACCCTGATCGAGAAGCTCGAGCGGGCCCGGGAGGATTACGGCACGGCCCTGGAAAAGGACCCCACCCACTACATGACGCTCAATGGCCTGGGGCTGGTCGCCCTGAAGGAGGGCAGGACGGAGGAGGCAATCGAGTATTTCCTCAAGTCAAGCCTCATCGAGCCCCGCTTCGCCCAGCCCCACAGCTTTCTGGCCGTGGCCTACTACCAGCTCGGGAACATGCAGAAAGCCATGGATGAGCTCACCCTGGCCGAGCAGCTGGACCCCAGGGACCCTCTGCCTCACCTCATCGCCTACCTGATCCATCAGGACACCTACCGGCCCTTCGACGCGGTCCAGGAAGCCAGGAAAGTCCTCGACCTGCTCCCGTACATGAAGAGCGTCGAGGAAATCGAGAACACCAAGGCCGGCCTCTCCAACCTCGGGTCGGCCCTGCTGAGTTTCGGCCTGGCGGACTGGTCCGAGAGCTACGCGCAGGAGTCTTACAACCCCTACAACGCATCGAGCCACTTCCAGGCTTCCAGGCGCTACAACGACAACCACTTCGTGGCCGTGAGCGAGCTGATCCAGGGGCTCCTCCTGGATCCCCTGGCCAACTCGGCGCCCACCCGGTACCAGGACATCATCCGGCGGCCCCGGTTCGACCTCACCCTGGCCGGCACCTGGGGCGATGAGGACGGCGGCTTCTCGCAGCAGTACTCGGGCATCGCGCAGGGGTATTTCCGGGAGCCTTTCGAGACTTCCTATTCGCTGGCCGTTCAGGGGTACGACCAAGAGGGTGCGGTGGAGAACGGGGCCTCTGACGGCGGCAGCCTCGCTTTCGGCCTGGGGGTCAAGCCGGATTACCGGAACGGCTTCAACTTCGGCTTCACGGCGAGCAAGGACGAGTCCGGGCAGCCGGGCCTTGCCTCGGAGCCGGACCCGGACGATGAGCTGAAGACGGACAACCTCTCGGCCGACCTGGGCTACCGCCACAGGTTCGGGCCGAAGAACGACCTTCTTGCCCGGGTCGCCTACGACCGCTGGCACTTCGACCTGGAAAACCCTTCACCTTTCGGGACCGGGCTGACGGATTTCCAGCTTTCCTTCCTGTTCGCCGGCTGGGACCTGGCGACGACAAGGGGTTTCTTTCGCCAGGGCGTCTATGACGTGACGGAGGTCGTGGGACAACCCCCTGACGCGACACTGGTCACGGACTCGACCGGCACGGTGGGGGCGACCCCGGGCGTGATCCTTCTCCCTTCCGCGTTCCCCGCTTTCCTCGACAGCGACCCCCGGCGCCGCGACGAGACCACGAACGAGGACCTCCCGGTCGAGCTCCGCCATCTTTTCAACGTGGGAGATCGGCACGAGTTCACGTACGGCGTCGAGTACATCCCGATCTGGACCGAATACGAGGTGACGTTCAACGAATTCCGGGACACCGGGACCATCGACTTCTACGAGGAAGTCATTTTGGACCCGGAAGCGTTCGGCTGGACCTTTCCGCGGGTGACCCGGAGCGAGCGGAAGGACCGGACCACGAATGAGGGGAGGTTCCTCACCGCCTATATGGACGACCGGTGGAAGCTTTCGGACGCGGTGCTCGTCGAGGGGAGCGTGGCCTTCGAATCCTTCAGTGACGACGAAAACGACGACAACCGGTTTTACCCCAAGATCGGCATCGCCGTCCGGCCCCTGAAGAACCACATCCTCAGGGTCGGCTACCAGCACTGGCTGGAGAAGGTCTCGGCCGGCACCCTGGCGCCCGTCACCACTGCGGGGCTCGTGGTGGACAACAGCCTGGGTCTTCAGGGCTCGCGCATCTACGACTACCAGGTGCGGTTGGAATCGAGGTGGACGGGCCGCCTCTTCACGGCCCTCGGCGGGGAGCGGGTGGAGCTGAAGGACCCGGACCTGGGCGAGGGAGTCCCCGGCCGCGAGCTGGCCTCCAACCGCGCCATGGCCTCGATCAACGCGATCCTGGCCCGGCAGCTCGCCCTGTTCCTGCGATACGCCTACACCGACGCGGACGGCACGGGCGGGTTCATCGACAGCCTTTCCATCCCTGGCGTTCCGGACCACATCGCCAACGGGGGCATCGTCTGGATCTCACCGCTGTACGTGAGGGTCATGGCTTCCGAGACTTACGTGGGGGAGCAGTTTGCCGACTACACCAACGAGGAGAAGATTTCGGATTACTGGATGACGAATTTGTCGGCTGCTTGGGAGCCCTTCGACAAGCACGGGTTCGTCGGCTTTGCGGTGAACAACCTCTTCAACGCCGGCGCCCCGGCGCCGGGGCGGTCGATCTTCCTGACGCTGGAGTTTCGATTGTAAGGCGTCGCGGAGCAGGGACCGGACTCCGGCCTGCGCCGGGGTGACGGAAAAGAGCCAGCCGGATTCCGGCCTACGGGCCGTGTTCATTTCGTCATCCCGGCCCATGCTGAGTGGCGCGTGCGAGCCGGGATCCGGGAGCCTGCCCAAGAACGGCTGAAGAGTTTGCGCCTTGAGTCCTCTGAAACGACACCTCCTGCTGGGCTCGCTGACCGGGCTGTGCGCCGCGGCCCTCGGCCTGCTGCCGCCCTCGGAGCTCCTGGAGCTCAAGGGCTATGACCTCCTGCATGCTTTTCGAAAGCCCTCCCGGCCTGCCGCAGAGATCGTGATCGTGGCCATCGACGAGCCTTCCTTCGCGGAATTCGGCCAACAGTGGCCGTGGCCGCGGAGCCTTCACGGCCGTCTGGTCGAGACGCTCGCCCGCGAGGGAGCGGCGGTGGTGGCGTTCGACGTGCTGTTCGCAGAGCCTTCGACGGCCGCGGAAGACGAGGCCCTGGCCGGCGCGATCCGGAGCGCCGGCAACGTCGTGTTGGCGTCCCACGTCGAGGTCCTGAGCGACAGGAACTATGCGGCCGAAATGGCGGTGGAGCCGATCGAACGGTTCAGGGAAGGCGCGTCCACGGGAATCGCCACCGTGCCGGTGGACCGGGACGGCGTGGTGCGCAGGTACCAGCCCCTGGACAGGAGGGAGGTCTCGTTTGCGGCCGAAATCGGCCGTCTTTACACCGGGAAAGCGCTACGGGCGCCTGAGGGCGCGCACATCGCCTACCTGGGGCCGCCCGGCAGTTTCGCGGCCGTCTCCTACTACCAGGCTGCGGATCCGGGACGCTACCTGCCGCACGCTTTCTTCCGGGGGAAGATCGTTCTGATCGGAAGGAATCTCAAGACCTCGCCGGAGCCGGGGCATTCCGGCCCGGATCTTTTCGCGACGCCGTTCCTCGCAGCCCGCAAGAGCCGGCTCATGGCCGGGGTGGAGATCCACGCGAACATGGTTCACGGGCTTCTCGAGGGGCGCTTCGTGGCGAGGCTCTCGCGCGCCCGCGCCGCGATCCTCTTCTTCGCCCTGGGGCTCCTGGGAAGCCTGCTGCAGGCCAAGTGGAGGCCCTTGCGAAGCGGCGTCCTGGCCGGGCTGGCGCTGGCAGGCTACTGGGCCGGTGCCTACGCCCTGGTCGAGGCGCACGGCCTGTGGGTCCCGACCCTGCTCCCGGTGCTTTGCTTTGTCGTCCCCTACGGGTCCTCGGGTCTCAACGCCTACCTTCAGAGCGAGCGCAAACGGCGGCAGATCCGGAAGGCCTTCGGTCATTATCTCTCTCCCGAGGTGCTCAAGGTGATCCTCGAGAACCCGGAGGGACTGCGCCTCGGGGGCGAGAAGGTGGAAGCCACGATCCTCTTCTCCGACATCGTGAATTTTACGACCCTGGCGGAGAGGCTCTCTCCGGAAGGGGTCGGGTCGTTTCTCAACCGCTACTTCACCGAGATGACGAAGATCGTGTTCGACTGCAAGGGGACCATCGACAAGTTCATGGGCGACGCGGTCATGGCCTTCTGGGGCGCGCCGGTGCCGGACGGCGAGCATGCCCTTGGCGCCTGCCGGGCGGCGGCCGCCATGCAGGAGCGCATGCGATCTCTCAGGGAAGAAATGAAGAGGGACGGCCTCCCCGAGCTGTTCGTGCGAATCGGCATCCACACGGGGGAGGTGATCGTGGGCAACATGGGCTCTTCCGAGCTCTTCAATTACACCGTTCTCGGGGACGCGGTGAACCTCGCCTCCCGTCTGGAGGGGGCGAACAAGGATTTCGGCACCTCGATCCTGATCAGCCGGTCGGTCTACGACAGGGCCGCCTCCGCTCTGCAGGCAAGGCCCCTCGGCAAGATCACGGTCAAGGGGAAGACAACGGAGGTCGAGGTGTTCGAGCTGCTGGGAGTCGCGCAGCCGCAAGCTTGACACCATCCTGACCCCTGCGCCATAGTTGAGCCGTGCACACGCACACCGTTGGGGGTGCCGCAACGGGGGGACCTGCGGGAAGCAGGTTCCCGCGCAGGCCGGGCCTGCGGGGCTGAGAGCATACCCTTCGAACCTGACCTGGGTCATGCCAGCGTAGGGAAACGGGACGAGATCCGCGCAAGCTGCGCAGGATGCGAAGCCGTTTCCTCCGGAGACGGCCTTTTTTTTCTGAAGATGCAGCCGAGAGCCCAGAGGTAGAACTTCATGAGCATGAGCATCCCATCCGGGAAAAGCGTGACCATCGTCGGAGGCGGAGTCATCGGCTTGAGCATCGGCTGGGTCCTTTCGAAACAGGGCTGCGCCGTCACCATCTGGGAGCGCGGGGCGGCCGGGCGGGAGGCTTCCTGGGCGGCTGCCGGCATGCTTTCCGCCCTTGCGGAGGTCCATTTCGACGAGCAGGACCTGTTGCGTCTCGGTCTCGTCAGCGCCCGGATGTACCCGGAGTGGGTCGGGGAGCTGGAGGCGGCCAGCGGCATGTCCATCGGCTATCGGACGGACGGGACGCTCATCGTCGGCATCGATCCGGACGACGCTCGGGACCTGCGCCACCGCTACGAGATCCAGAGCCATTTCCAGCTCCGGGTGGAGTGGCTGCGCGGCGCGGAGGCCCGCGTGCGAGAGCCTTTGCTCTCCCCCAGGGTCACGGCCGCAATTTCCTGCCTGGACGACCATCGCGTGGACAACCGCAGGATGGTCGAGGCCCTGAAGGTGGCCTTGCAGGCTGCGGGAGGCGTGCTCGAGGAGAACTGCCCGGTCGAGAAGATCGAGATCCGCAACGGCAGGGCGGAAGGGGTCTGGGTACAGGGAGAGCTCCGGGAGGCCCGGACCATCATCCTGGCCGCGGGCTGCTGGTCCGGCTCCATGGCGGGTCTGCCCGATGCGGTCCGGCCGCCGGTGCGGCCCGTCAAGGGGCAGATGATCGCTCTTCAGATGCTGCCCGAGTCGACGCTCACCAACGTCGTGCAGGCGCCGGACGCTTACATGGTGCCCAAGCAGGACGGCCGGCTGTTCATCGGCGCGACCTGCGAAGAGATGGGGTTCGACACGCAGCTCACCGCAGGGGGCATGTTCGAGCTGCTGCGCGGGGCGTGGGAAGCCGTGCCTGGGATCTACGATTTCCCGATGGCCGAAACCTGGGTCGGACTGCGCCCCGGGAGCCGCGACAACGCGCCCATCCTCGGGAAGACGCCGGTGGAGGGCCTGATCATGGCCACCGGGCACTTCCGCAAGGGGATCCTCCTGACGCCGGTGACGGCCCGGGAGATCGCGGCGCTCGTCCTCACGGGGGAGACGTCCGAGCAGATCGCGCCCCTGCAGCTCTCGAGGTTCACGAAAGGCGCGTAATGAACGTGACGGTCAACGGGGAGGAGCACACGATCGAGGCCGGATGCACGGTCCTGCGCCTCCTGAAGGAAGTCGGGATCGATGCCGCGCAGCCGGGCATTGCCGTGGCCCTGAACGGTTCCGTGGTGCCCAGGAGCGCCTGGCCGGAAACCGAGGTCCCGGCCGCAGCCGAGATCGAGATCGTGCGTCCCCTCCAGGGCGGCTGAAGAACATGGGAGATGGAGGCAGGAACATGGATGAGCTCAGAATAGGAGATTGGACGCTGCGGTCGCGCCTGATCATGGGAAGCGCGCGCTATCCGAGCATGGACATCCTGCTGCGCTCCCTGGAAGCCAGCGGGACCGAGCTGGTCACGGTGGCCATCCGCAGGGTCAAGGTGCGATCCGACTCCGAGGAGAACGTGTACAAGATGCTGCGTGAAAGGGGTTTCAAGGTGCTGCCCAACACCGCCGGCTGCTACACCGCCAAGGAGGCGGTGCTGACGGCCCAGCTCGCCCGGGAATCGCTCGAGACCTCCATCATCAAGCTCGAAGTCATCGGTGACGATGAGACCCTGTTCCCCGACGTCGAGGCCCTGCTGCCGGCCGCCGCTGCTCTGGTCAAGGACGGGTTCACGGTCCTGCCCTACTGCAACGACGACCCGATCACCTGCAAGAAGCTGGAGGAGATCGGTTGCGCGGCCGTCATGCCCCTGGGAGCCCCGATCGGCTCGGGCATGGGGATCCGCAACCCTTACAACATCCAGATCATTCGGGAGAGGGCCCGGGTCCCGGTCATCGTGGACGCGGGCGTGGGGACCGCCTCGGACGTGGCGGTGGCCATGGAGCTCGGCTGCGACGGCGTGCTGCTCAACACGGCCGTGGCCAAGGCGCGCCAGCCGGTCCTCATGGCCGAGGCCATGCGCAAGGCGGTGGAAGCGGGCCGCTCGGCCTTCCTGGCCGGCAGGATCCCGGTCAAGCTCTACGCGACCGCGTCGAGCCCGATGGAAGGACGCATCTCGATTCATCATGCCCACCCGGGGTCTTCGCCGAATCCCAAGGGGAGCGCCTGAGGCTGTGGGGGCGGCCGTGCCGGGAGGTGGAGCGCTTGCCGGTGGTGGGGGCGACTGAAGTGCGATGGGTATCCCGCCTCGTTCGTCTCGGGCTCGGAACGCTCCGGCCCTTCTCCTCCGGAGAGTCGGAGACCACCGCCCTTCGGGCGGGCGTACCTTTTCGTCCCTCGTCCCTGACCGGGTGTTCACGGGACACACGAGCCTGGCGGGTCCGATATTCGAGACACATGGCTGCGGTCCACCGGCCTGCGGGACTCGGGACGGCCTGCGCGACTCGCCCTCGCCGCTCTCGCGCGGGACACCCATCGCCCTCAGTCATGGGCCTCGGCAGGCCTTCCGGGTGGCACGGAGCTCCATGAGAGAACCCGCGCCATGACCCGGCTCAGCTTCCGGCTGTATGCGATCACCGACCGGACCCTTTGCGCGCCGACCCCGCTCCCCGAGGTGATCCGGAGACTGCTCGATGCGGGCGTCCGCGGGATCCAGCTCCGCGAGAAGGA
Organism: bacterium; assembly: GCA_040756235.1. Lineage (GTDB taxonomy): Bacteria > Desulfobacterota > DSWW01 > DSWW01 > DSWW01 > JBFLZG01. Next base: position 41,621 of record JBFLZG010000066.1, read on the forward strand.
CCTCGATGATCGCGAGCTCGCCAAACTGGCCGCCGAGACCGCCGCCCTGTGCAGCTCCTGCGGGGCACAGCTCTTCGTCAACTCGCGCATCGAGATCGCCCTGGATGCGGGCGCAAGCGGGGTCCACCTGCCTGCGCACGGCCCCTCGGCGGCGGAAGCGATCGAGAAGGGCCGCGGCCGGCTGATCGTCGGCTGCTCGGCGCACAGCCTTGCGGAGGCAAAGGAGTGTGAGGTTGCAGGCGCCGACTTCGTCGCCTTCAGCCCCGTTTACTCCACGGCCAGCAAGCCGGGGTACGGGCCGGCGGCAGGGCCCAAGCGACTGAGGGAGGTGGCGCGAGAAGTAGCCATACCGGTTCTGGCCCTTGCAGGGATCACGCCGGAGCGGGTGGCCGAGTGCCTGCGCGCGGGAGCGCACGGCGTCGCGGTCATGTCCGGGCTGATGTGGCCGGACGGCGTGGAGGCCAGGGCCGCGCGCTATCTGAGCCGGATCGAAGCGGTGCTGGGAACCCTCGACGGCTAGGAGGCTGTCCCCTGTTGTAGGGGCAGGGCTGCCCTGCCCGCCGACCGCCTCCTATCCGACCCTGATCTTCAAGTGCTCGAGAAGGTGGATGAGCTGGTCGTTTCTCTCGTCGATCCGTGTGTCGATCGATACCCCGCTGTAATCGTAGAAGCCCTTGCCCGTCTTGTAACCGAACTCTCCGGCCTCCACCTTCTTCTTCACGATCTCGGGAGGCGCGAGGCCGGGCTCGTCCAGGGCAGAGACGAGATACAGGCAGGCCAGATAGAGGGTGTCCAGGCCCATGGAGTCCATGGCCTCGCACGGGCCGGTGAAGCAGTACCTCGGACCCAGGTGATGGGTCCACGCCTTGTCGATGTCCTCCATGGAAACGCCCTGCTCGAGCAGCTTCAGGGCTTGGGCGAACACCCCGAGCTGCAGCCGGTTGACGATGAAGCCCGGCGTGTCCGGCGCCACGATCGGAATTTTGTCGAGCTTCTCGATGAGGCCCCGGGTGACCTCGACGGTTTCTCCGGACGTCTTCTCGGCCGGAATGATCTCCACGAGAGGACGGATGTGCGGCGCGAGCATCCAGTGGACGCCGATGATCCTTTCCGGCTTCCGGGCCGCGCAGGCGATGTCGGCGATGCGGATCGTGGAGGTGTTGCTCGCAAGGATCGACTGCTCGGGGCAGAGGGTCTCCACCTTGCCGAAGATGTCCCTCTTCAGGGCCGGGTCCTCGGGAACCGCCTCCACGACGAACTGCGCGTCCCGGACGGCCCGAGAGAGGTCGGTAGTCGTCTCGATGAACGACAGGGTCTCCTGGATCCCGTGAGAAGAAACCAGGCCTTTGCGCTGGAGCTGCTGCAGGTTCCTGCGGATCCTCTCGATGGCCTTGGGAAGCGCCTCCGGGACGAGGTCGAACAGGGTGACCTCGTAACACCTGCTGGCAAAGACCTGCGCGATTCCATGGCCCATAGTGCCGGCGCCGAGCACGCCGATCCGGCGGATCTCGGAAAGCTTCATCTGCGCTCCCCCCCATTGGAGACTTACAGGGGCAACATAGTGGAGGGCACGCTCGCCTGTCAACGATCTTCTTGATAAACAAGACTTTCTTTCATCGATCGCGAGGAATTGCTGGAACACGGAAGAGGGGGGCGAGGCATCCGGGCGCACAAAATATGGTGGCAAAATTCGCCGGAAGTGCTTAGACTTTTCTGCTGAACCGATCGCGGCTTCGAGGCCGGCGGGGGGCTGGCCTGTCATCAGTTCTTGCGTGCTTTTCGGCAACCCGAGGCGGCGCCATGAGCGGGAGACTCAGGAGAACGGGGATCGAGGCCCTGGGCGGCCTGCCGTGGGGGACCCACGTCTGCCAGTTCTACGAGAACAAGGAAGAGCTCCTGGACGTCCTGGTGCCGTACTTTCGCGCAGGTCTCCAAGGGAACGAGCTCTGCGTCTGGGCGGTTGCCGGCCTCATCACGGAAGAGGAGGCGCACGCGGCGTTGCGCGCCGCCATGCCTGACTACGAAGCCTATGCGGAAAGGGGGCAATTGAGGATCGTTCCGCACCCGCAGCGCTGTCTGGAATCCGGTCGGTTTCGGCCGGAAAGGGTCTTCGAGAACCTGGTCCGGAGCACCGGGGAAGCGCTCGCGAGGGGCTTCGATGGTCTGCGGGCCAGCGGCGACACTTTTTGTCTGGACAGCAGGGATTGGGAAGCCCTGGCAGCCTACGAGCGACAGGCCCATCTCTTCATCACCCGCAACCCGGTGCTGGCCCTCTGCACCTTCCCGCTCGACCGGTGCGGCCCGGAGGAGATCATCGATCTTCTCGGCAGCCATTCCGTCGCCCTCATCCGGAGGCAGGGCGACTGGAGGGTCGTCGAGAGCGCCGAGCGGAAGCGGATGGAGAGCGCTCTCGAACAGAGCGAGCGGCGCTTCCGCTTGTGGATGGAGGCGACGAGATCGATCTGCTGGACGCTCGGGCCCGACACCTCTGCGATCGAGCCGCAGCCGACCTTCCAGGGCTACACCGGTCAGACCTGGGAAGCGTGCAAGGGCTGGGGGTGGCTCGATGCGGTCCATCCCGAGGACCGCAGCAGAGCCCGTCTGGTGTGTGAACAGGCCATCGAGCAGAGCGCGGCCTGCGAGTGCGAGCTCAGGCTCTGGTCCGCCGCAGCCGGCCAGTACCGCTGGATCCTGGCCCGCACCGTACCGGAGTTGAGCGCGGACGGGTCCGTTCGGGGATGGGTCGGTGCAGGAGTCGACATCCACGAGAGCAGAGAAGCTGAAACAGGCCGGAGAGAGACCGAGTCCCGGCACCGCCTCCTGTTCGACAGCCTGTCGGACGGCTTCGCCTACCGGAAGATCTTGTTCGATGAAGACGGAAAGCCCGTGGATTACGTGTTCCTGGAGGTCAACGAGGCTTTCGAGAAGCTCCTCGGAGTCAGCAGGGCGGATGCGATCGGCAGGAGGGCGACCGAGGTCCTGCCCGGAATCGAGAACGACCCGGAGGACTGGATCGGAACATACGGCAGGATCGCCCTGAGCGGGGAGGCGGCCCGGTTCGAGAAGTACTCCGAGAACCTGCAGAAATGGTTTATGGTATCCGCGTACAGCCCGGAAAAGGGAACTTGCGCCTCCATCTTCGAGGACATCACCGAGCGCAAGCAGGCGGAGGCCGATGTGCGCTTCCTGGCGGACATCGGCGACTGCGTTCAGAAGATCGAGGGGCCGACTGCGCTGCTCAAAAACCTGACCGCCCGCATCGGCGACCATCTGAAGGTCGCTCGCTGCCTGTTTGCCGAAGTCGATCTCGAGCAGGAGCGGGCGGTGGTTCATGCGGATTATCACAGAGGGGCGCCGTCGTGTGCGGGGATTCAATCCTCGCTGTTCAGTCCCGAGATGGTGAACGAAGTCCGAGCGGGACGCACGGTGGTGAACTGCGATTCCAGGAACGACCCGCGTACGGCCTCCTACTATGAGAGAGTCTACCGCCCCTACGGCCTCGGCGCTTACGTGACGGTGCCGCTTCTGCGGGACGGGAGGCTGAGCTCGCTGCTCATGGTCAGCGTTCCCGAGCCGCGCGCGTGGGTCCAGCGCGAGGTGTCGCTCCTGGAAAGAGTGGGCGAGCGTGCCTGGTTCGGCTTCGAGCAGGCGAGGCTCCTGGCAGCGGTTCGCGAGAGCGAGCAGCGGTTGCGGGTGATTGCGGAAAACGTGCCCGGCCTCATTGCCTACGTGGATCCGGATTATCGGCTGAGGTTCACGAACGCGGCGCACGGGGAGTGGCTCGGCGTGCAGGTGCTCCCCGAACCGGGCCGGAGCCTGCAGGAGATGAACGGAACGGATCTGCAGCTTCGGGTGCGCTCTCACTTCGACACCGTGCTGACCACGGGACGGCCGCTGTCCTTCGAACAGACGGTGCTCCGTGCCGACGGCTCTTCCTTGACGCTGTTCTTCCAGCTGATGCCGCAACTCGAACACAACAGAGTGGCGGGCGTGTACGCCCTGGCCACGGACATCACCGAGCGCAAGCGGGCCGAGGCGGCCCTCAACAAGACCAAGGAACGGTTCGAGCTTCTGTCCGAGACCGCGGGCAGACTGCTGGCGACGCAAACGCCTCAGGAAATCGTCAACAGCCTGTGCAGGAAGGTCGTGACCCATCTCGACTGCGACGTCTTCCTCCACTACCTGCTGGACGAGCCGAGCAAGCGCCTGCGCCTCTGTGCCTATGCCGGGCTGCCGCAGCCTGCCGCCGAAGAGATGGCATGGACCGATTGCGGCGTGGGCGTCTGCGGCTCCGTGGCCCGGGACGGCCGCCGCATCGTGGCGGAGGGCATCCTCGTCTCGCCTCCTCGCCCCCTGACGCAGCGGCTCGCCTCGCTCGACATTCAGGCGTATGCGTGCCACCCGCTCTTCTCGAGCGGCCGCGTGATCGGCACGCTCGCCTTCGGCGTCCGCTCCAGGCCGCGCTTCACGGAGGACGAGCTTTCCATGATGCAGCGGGTTGCGGAGCAGGTTGCCGTGGCCATGGACCGCTCCCGGCTGGTCGAGGCGTTGCGCCGGTCCCGGGACGAGCTGGAAGAGCGGGTGCGCGAGCGCACCGCGGATCTGGCGGCGGCCCACGAGCGCCTGCAGTTGGAGCACGAGTTCTCCCGCCTGCTCTCCTCCCAGCTCATCCGGGTCCAGGAGAACGAACGCAAGAGGGTCGCTCAGGAGATCCACGACAGCATCGGGCAATCCCTGAGCGCGATCAAATACCGGGTGGAAGACGTGCTCCAACAGAAGAAAAAGGCGGGGATGTCAGAACGTCTGAAGGGCATCGTTCCCCTCTGCCAGCAGGCGGTCGAAGAGGCCCGCAGAATCCAGGCGGACCTCCGGCCGCCGGTGCTCGACGACCTGGGCATCGTGGCGGCCTTGAACGGCTTCTTCAGGCAATTCCAGAGCACTTACCCCGGGATTCGGATCGAAAGCCGCATGGAGCCGCAGGCCGACAACGTGCCCGAGACGATCAAGATCGTGGTCTATCGGATTTCACAGGAAGCCCTGAACAACGTCGCCAAGCACGGCGCAGCGGATCGAATCGTGTTCTCTCTGACCAGGAGAGGGCACGAGGTCGAGCTCTCGATCCGGGACAACGGCCGCGGCTTCGACGTGGAGGCGGTGGAGAAGGACGAGGGGGTCGGCCGCAGAGTCGGTCTGGCCGGAATGAGGGAGCGGGCGACCCTTTCCGGCGGGCATCTGGCCATCGATTCGGCCCTGGGGGCCGGCACCACCATTCGGGCGACCTGGAGCGTGCCGCCATGAGAAACAGCGTCGGTCCCGAAGCGGGAACCTGCGTCCCTCTGGCGGGCGCCGTCGCAGAGGGAGGCTGCCAGTCCGAACAGGATGGCCGATTCGCGCTGGACCTCTACGATCGCGTCCGGCGCATCGAAGATCCGGAAACGCTCGCCTGGACCGTGGCCGAGGCCATCGGCGAGTATTTGCACGTTGCGCGGTGCCTGTTCGGCGAGATCGAGATCGAGACCGACCGTGCCCTCGTCTACCGCGACTATCACAAGGGTCTTCCCTCGGCTGCCGGGACGCACACCCTCGCGCTTTTCAGCCCCGAGATGATGGTGCAGATTCGAGCGGGCCGCACCATCGTGAACTGCGACGCCAGACACGACCCGCGTACGGCCACCCGCTACGAGGCGGTCTACCGGCCTCTGGGCCTGGACGCCTACGTGACGGTGCCGCTCTTTCGGGAGGGCCGGTTGAAGTCGCTGCTCCTGGTGAGCACCGACCGGCCGCGTGCCTGGAGCGAGCGCGAGATCCGTCTGCTGGAGAATCTGGGACATCGCGCGTGGTCCGCCTTCGAGCAGACGAGACTTAACGCGGCCCTGCGCACGAGCGGAGAACGGCTGCGTCTGATCACGGACAACGTACCGGCCGTGATCGCCTGCCTCGACCGCAACCGCCGCTTCCTGTTCGTGAACGCCCTGTATGAGCAGTGGTTCGGAGCCCCGGTGTCGGCGGTGCTGGGCCGGGCTCTGGAGGAGATCCACGGCACCGACTTCTATACGCGCGCGCGCCCTCACCTGGATGCGGTGCTGGCGCGGGGGCGGCCGGTGTCGTACGAGGACGCGATCGTGGCCGCCGACGGCTCCCGGCTGTCCGTGATCATTCGGCTCGTGCCCCACGTGGAGGGAGGCGAGGTCGTCGGTTTGTACGCTCTCATGATCGACATCACGGAACGGCAGCAGGCCGAGGAGGCCCTGAGGAGGAGCAAGGAGAGGTTCGAGCTCCTGTCGGAGACCGCGGGCAGGCTGCTGGCGACCGATCTGCCGCAGAGCATCGTCAACAGCCTTTGCCGCAAGGTGCTCGCCCATCTCGATTGCGAGGTCTTCATCCACCATCTCGTGGATGAGCCCGCCGGACGTCTGCACCTGTGCGCCTCCCGCGGTCTTCCCCCGCGCATCGCAGAAGAGATGGAGTGGTCGGAGCTCGGCGCGGACTTGTGCGGCTCCGTGGCCCGGGCCGGACGGCGCATGGTGGCCGAGAACATGACGGGATCCGCGGATCCGCGCACGCAACGGCTCGCCGCCCTGGGCGTGCAAGCCTATGCCTGCTACCCGCTCTTTTCCGGGGAGCGGGTGATCGGGACACTCGCCTTCGGCGCCCGCTCCAGGCCGCGGTTCACGGAGGACGAGCTGGCTCTGATGCAGCGCGTGGCGGACCAGGTCGCCGTGGCCATGGACCGCGCGCGTCTGATCGAGGCGCTGCGCGCGTCACAGCTCGAGCTGGAGGCGCGGGTGCGGGAGCGCACCGCCGAGCTGGCGGAGGCCCATGAAGGTCTTCAGGTGGAGCACGCCTTCCGGCGGGCGATCGAGGACTCGCTGGTGTGCGGCATCGTCGCGGTCGATCTGGAGGGACGCCAGACTTACGTGAACCGCTCGTTCTGCGAGATGGTGGGCTGGCCAGAACAGGTGCTTCTGGGCGCGACGCCGCCCTTCGTGTACTGGCCCCGGGAGCAGCACGAAGCGATGGGGAAATCCTTCCGGGGCGTGCTGGCCGGGGAGGCGCCGGAACCGCTCGAGCTCCTCTTCCGCAGGCGCAACGGGGAGCATTTTCCGGCCTTGGTTCTGCAGTCTCCCCTGCTGGACGGCCAGGGACGTCAGATCGGCTGGATCGCTTCGGTCACCGACTTCACGCACGAGAGAGAGGTCCAGAGGCGCACCGAGGCCACCCAGGCGCTCCTCAACCTTTTCTCCAAGGAGTCCGACCGCAAAGAGTATCTCGATCGGGCCCTGGGCCTGATCCAGGGCTGGTGCGGCTGCCAGAGCGCCGGGATCCGGGTGCTCGACGCCGCGGGGCGCATGGTCTACGAGGCTCACGCGGGCTTGGGCCCGGACTTCGTCGAATCGGAGAACCTGCTTTCCGTCGAGGAAGACCTGGAGCTGGGGCTGTGCCCGCGGGTCGTCGCCGGAGTCCCGGACCCTTCGGAGGCGGCCATGATGACCGCGGCCGGCTCTTTTCGGTGCGAGAACCTGGAGGGGTTTTCCGCCGGCCGGCCCCCGGAGCGCAAGGCCAAGTGTGGAAGCTGTGTCCAAGCGGGCTTCCGGTCGCTCGCCCTGATCCCCATCCGCTATCAGAACAAGGCCGTCGGCCTGATCCACCTTGCCGACCGGCGGCCCGGGGCCCTGACGCTCGAGATCGTGCAGTTCATCGAGTCGATGGCGCCGCTGATCGGCGAGGCGGTCCACCGTTTCGACCTGGAAGAGGAGCTGCGCGTTTCGGAGGCCCGCTCCCGGCTGCTCTCCTCGCAGCTCATCCGGGTCCAGGAGAACGAACGGAAGAGAGTTGCCCGGGAAATCCACGACAGCATCGGGCAGTCCCTGAGCGCGATCAAGTACCGGGTGGAGGACGTCCTCCTGCAGCGGAGAAAGTCGAAGATCCTCGAACGCCTCAGGGGGGTGGTGCCTCTGTGCCAGCAGTCGGTCGAGGAGGCCCGTCGGATCCAGGCGGACCTCAGGCCGCCGGTGCTCGATGACCTCGGCATCGTGGCGGCCCTGAACGGCTTCCTCAGGGATTTTCAAGGCACCTATCCCAGGCTCCGGATCGACAAGAGGACGGACCCGGCGCTGGGCGACCTCCCCGAGGCGATCAAGATCGTGCTCTACAGGATCTCTCAGGAGGCGCTGAACAACGTGGCGAAGCACAGCGGCGCCGACCGCGTCGAGCTGTCTCTCTCCAAGACGAACGACGAGATCGAGCTGGTCATCCGGGACAACGGCGAGGGGTTCAACCTGGAAGAGGTGGAAATGGGCGAGGGGGCCGGCCGCGGCATGGGGCTGGCCGGCATGCGGGAGCGAGCGACCCTTTCGGGCGGAGCCCTGGAGATCGATTCTGCAGAGGGGAGCGGGACCACGGTCCGGGCGACATGGAAGCTGACGTGAGCTGCGAGCAGTCGGCAGGGCGGACAAAGCCGCAGGCGTGTCCACCCTACCCGGAGCACCCGCATGGAGTTTGAGCCCGACGGGTGTCCCGCACGAGTGCGGCGAGGGCGAGTCGCGGAGGCCGTCCCGAGTCCCGAAGGCCGGTGGAACGGAGCGCTGTTTCTCGACGACCAAACCCGCCAGGCTCGTGAGCTCCGACCTCAAAACCTTCCCGCGTACCTGGGGTTCATATCGGTGTAGTAGTGATCGATCCCCGGGATGCCGGTGTCGGCGAACCTCAGCAGCGGCTTGATCAGGCCCGGGAAGCGGTAAAGACCCGCCATGACGTACTGCCTCTGAGGATTGTTGAGCCAGCGGTTCGCGTACCAGCATCGGGCGAAGCCGCGGGTGAATCGCCGGAAGTCGCTGTAGGCCCGGACCGGGTCGTCGACCGCAAGGGCGGCTATCTTGCCGGAGACGAGCGCGCCGTGGATGCCGAAGTACAACCCGGGTTCCATCATGCCCGCAAGGGTGCCGGCCAGGATCTTGCTGCCGGCGAAGAGGCGGGGCGCGTCGGGCCGGCCCATGGGGACGAAGACCTCGAAGTAGTCCCAGTGGTCGAAGCGGACCCCTTCCGTACGCTCGAGCTCCTCCTCGAAGTTCCTGAGCTCGAGCAGCGTGAGGTCCCGGTCCGAGAACAGAAGATAATAGCCGAGCTGGTTGATGATGCTCGCGTAGGCGTAGGTATTGGTGTAGCGGCCGAACCAGGTGCGAACGTCGCCGTTGCGGGACGGGTCCGGCACGGCCGTGCGGGCCGAGAAGCACGGCAGTCGGACCACCGGCCTGCCGAGGAGCTCGTTCATGCCCCGGAACAGTCCCGTTGCGAGGATCGCGGGATCCGGCAGATCGAAGGGATCCTTCAACTCCTGGCCGAGCTCGAACTTCACGCCCAGCCGGAGCGCCTCTTCGTACAGCAGCGAGTCGATCGAGGTCTTGCGAGGGCCTCTCTCGACCGAGAAGCCCGGCCACGAAGGCATCTCATACTTGCACGACCGGATGAACCCCAGCATGCTGTTGCAGGAGTGCAGGACCGGAGTCAGGTCGAGCCCCACGTAGTCCTTCATGAGCCGGAGATTGATCGGGGTCGAGTGATTGGAGGGGTGGTGCGGATGGACGCCTCCGATGCTCTTGGCCGCTTCGAGCACGACCACCGAGTGGCCCGCCCTGGCCAGGTTGATGGCCGCCGCCATGCCCGACAAGCCTGCCCCCGCGATGTGAACGGTCTGGCTCCTGCTGGTCATCTCGCCGCTCCTCCGGGCTCGTGCCTCCGGCAACTGGAAAGCTGCATTTCGTGCTGACAACTGCCTGTGGAATATGTCATAGTTGTCGCGCATTCGCCAAGCAGAAAAGAGGTGTCGGGGCTCAAAAACATAGGAGACGACGGCTATGGCAAAAGTCTACTACATGGACGACCGCTCCCAGTCGATTCAGACGAGCCTGGTTGCCAAGACGATGACCCTGTTCGACGCCGCCGGCTTCCGGGAGCTCGTCCAGCCCGGGCAGGTGGTGGCCGTGAAGGTCCACATGGGCGAGTTCAACAACACGGCCTACATCCGCCCCGTGTACGTGCGGGCGCTCGTGGACAAGATCCGGAGCCTGGGCGGGGAGCCGATGGTGGTGGATACGACCACGCTGCCCTACCACCCGCACACCTCCCGGTCCACGTCCCTGGACTACCTGAAGACGGTGGCCCGAAACGGCTTCACCGAGGCGACCGTGGGCTGCCCGATCGTGATCGCGGACGGGTACATCGGGACGGATGATGTCCACGTCGACCTGCCTGAAGGTTTCATTCTGAAGGAGCAGTACGTCGCCACCGGCATCGCTCTGGCCGACGCCATGATCGCGCTCTCTCATTTCAAAGGCCATCCCATGGGCACTTACGGAGGGGCGATCAAGAATATCGGGGTGGGCTGCGCTTCCAAGAGGGGCAAGCTCAACCTGCACATGGGGGGCCACGACCGCTACGGGCTCAAGAGCCGTCACTGGATGCCGGAGCGGTGCCTGAAGGAGGAATGCCCCCAGTACCAGGTCTGTCTCGATCTCTGTCCGACCGGCGCCATCCGCCACACCCCGGACACGGTCGAGTTCGTGCGGGACAAGTGCATCGGGTGCCTGGCCTGCATCGGCGTCGTGACCATGTGCGGCGTGGCCTTCCTGCCCGACGACTACTTCGATGTGACCGCGGCCGCCATCGCCGATTCGGCCCTGGCGGTGACCAAGGCCATCGGCGCGGGCAAGATCGGATATATCAACATGGCCCTGGACATCTCGCCCTGGTGTGACTGCGTGAACTACAGCGACCGGCCCATCGTGCCCAACCTGGGGATCTTCGCGTCCTGGGACGCGGTGGCCATCGACTCGGCCTGCATCCGCAAGGCCAAGGATGCGGCCGGCATGCCGGACTCGATGGCCATGACCAAGGGCACCATGAGCCCGGGCACGGCCAAGTTCTCCGCCTGCGGCTCTTTCCTCGGGGTGAGCGAGGAGATCCAGCCCAACGTGGGGCAGAAGATCGGATTGGGAACGCGCCAGTTCGAGCTCGAGGAGCTGCAGCCGCCCGAGGACCCCGCGCCGTTCCTGTGCACTCAGGTGCCGGCCGGCGCCAAGCTGGGCAAGCTGTTCGCGAAGAAAGGGGATCTCATCCCGGCAAAGGGGTTCAAGAGGGTCGAGGAAGTCGAGATCGAGGACATGAGATAGCTTGGAGGGATGCCATGCTTGGTTACATGGGAAAGATCCTTCGCGTGAACCTGTCTGACGGCAAGATCACCCGGCAGGACGTCGATCCGCAGATGGCCCAGAGCTACATCGGAGGAGCCGGGTTTGCGACCCAGCTCATCTTCGAGGAGGTGCCGGCCAAGTGCGATCCTCTGGGGCCGGACAACCGGCTGGTCTTCATGACCGGACCGGTCACCGGAACGGCCTTCCCTACGTCCGGCCGCTTCGTCGTGGCCACGAAGTCGCCGCTGACCGGTATCCTGGCGACGTCCGCTTCCTCGGGCTTCTGGGGGGTCGAGCTGAAGCGCACCGGCCACGACGGCATCATCTTCGAAGGCAAGGCCGCTCGGCCCGTGTACCTGGAGATCCGGGACGACGAGGTTGCGCTGAAGGACGCCTCGGATCTCCGGGGCAAGGACGCCTATGAGACGCAGGACGTCCTGAGAGAGCGGTTGGGCAAGAAGAGGGCGCGGGTCGCCTGCATCGGGCCCGCCGGAGAGAAGCTCGCCCCGATCGCCTGCGTGATGAACGATGCCGGACGGGCTGCCGGCCGCGGCGGCGTCGGCGCGGTCATGGGCTCGAAGAACTTGAAGGCCATCGTGGTCCTTGGGTCGCGCAAGATCGAGACCGCTGCGGACGAGTTTCTCAAGCTCATGACCAAGGAGGTCATCAAAGGGATCCAGGCGGACCCGTTCGCCGGGTTCTTCACGAAGTGGGGCACGGCTTTCAGCATGGACATGGGCTGGGCCGCCGGGGACGTGCCGGTCAAGAACTGGCAGGTCGGCCAGTGGGGGGAGGGCTGCACGAAGCTGGGGGGTGCGCGGATGGCCGCGACCATCCTCAAGCCGCACACGGGCGCGTGCCACAACTGCCCGATCCGGTGCGCCCGTTGGGTCCAGGTCCCGGAAGGCCGCTTCGCCTATGAAGGGCCCGGCCCTGAGTACGAGACCCTGGGCGCCTTCGGGACCATGCTCCTCATCGACGACCTGGAGGCGGTCTCCTGGATGGGCGAGCTGTGCAACAAGTACGGGCTGGACACCATCTCCGCGGGCTGCACCATCGCCTGGGCCATGGAGGCTTACGAGAAAGGGGCGATCACCCAAAAAGACACGGGCGGGCTCGAGCTCACCTGGGGCAACGTGGACGCGGCGGTCCGGCTCGTGGAGCAGATGGGGCGCGTGGAGGGGTTCGGCGCCCTGCTGGCCCAGGGGTCCCGCGAAGCGGCACGGAAAGTCGGAAAAGGCTCCGAGGAGTACGCCATCCAGGTCAAGGGGCTCGAGGTCCCGATGCACGATCCGCGGTGCTACTTCAGCCTGGCGGTGAACTACGCGACCGGCACGAGGGGCGCTTGCCACGTGCAGGGCGGCTCCTACGTGGTCGAGATCGGCGTGATCAGCCCGGAGACCGGCCTCTCGCACCGGCAGGGGCGGTTCGACAAGAAGAACAAGGGGCTGGCGGCCAAGGCCTTCCAGGACCTGAGCGCGATCTACAACTCCACCGCGGTCTGCATGTTCGCCGCCATGGGGCTGCAGCCGTCGCACCTGGGCACCCTGCTCAGCATCGTCACGGGCATGCCCCACAACGCCTTCACGGTCCTGCAGGCGGGCGAGCGGATCATCAACCTCCAGCGGGCCTTCGCGTGCCGGGAAGGGATTTCGAAAAAGGACGACGTGCTGCCCAAGCGGCTCGTCACGCCTCTGCCGGACGGCGGGGCGGCGGGAAAGGCGGCCGATCTCGAATACCAACTCAAAGAGTACTATCAGCTGAGGCAGTGGGACGACAACGGGATTCCGAAGCGGGAGAAGCTCGAGGCGCTGGGCCTCGCCCGGGCTGCCAGGGACCTGCACGGGTGAGAGGCTGTCAGCCGCCGCTGCCCGGCGGCGCTGCAGGGGCGACGCGGGCGTCGCCCGTTCTTGGGATGAACGAGGTGACAGATGACCGGCAAAGACTACGTTCAGGAAGCGATCGACAAGGCGGAGAAGGTGCTGTCAGGGGTGCGCACGTCAGGGAAGCTGGACGGGCAGACCGTCTTGGAAGGCCTTGCAAAGGCCTGCTCGGATCTGGGTCAGGTGAAGAACCGGGCGACCTTGAAGACGCGCGCCGGCGTGAACCTGGCGCTGCCCATCTTCGAGGCTGGCCAGAACCTGGACGACTCCTGGGAGGAAGCGCAGTCGGGCGACGGCCTCGAGGATCTCGAGGAGCGAATGGAGGAGTTCGTTATGGCTGCGGACGTGCTGGTGGGGGCCCTCAAGGAGCGGACCGTGGTGATGACGTGAGGGAGCTGCGGGCTTCGCCGTCATTCCGGCGAACCCCGGATCAGGGCCGTGAACATCACCCGAATCGGGGTCCGGGGCAGGGGCCGGAATCCAGTCCCTGTTCCCGTGATCGCAGCCGCTCCCGGGGCAGACTTCTGGATCCCGGCTCGCACGCGCTTCGCAGGTGGGCCGGGATGACGGAATATGACAGAGCCGCCAATTGGGATGACGTTCCCCCTGAAAACCGGGCAGGACTCGTCGGATGAAGGTCATCATTACGTTCATGGGGCCCATGCGGGAGATCGCGGGGCAGGACCGCGTCGAGATGGATCTGCCCGGCGTGCCCACCTTCGGCTCGGCCCTGGACGAGATCGGCCGGCGCTTCGGGCACAAGCTCCCTGGCCGCATCTGGGACCGCGAGCACCGCGTCTTCAAGGCGGGGATGCTCGTCATCGGGACCGGCAGGGACCTGATTGACCGCGCGTCGCTTCTCGTGGAAGGCGAGGAAATCAAGGTGCTTCCCATGCTCGGGGGAGGATAGATCGATGGCCGAGATACTGATCACCGGAGGCGCGGGCAACATGGGGAGGAGCCTGGCGGGGGCGCTGCGCGGTCAGGGCCACGGCCTGCGCATTCTCGATCTGCCCGCCTGCGATTTCGGCTTCTTCGACGGCTGGGAGCGGACCAGCGTGTTCCCGGGCGACATTCTCGATCGCGGCTTCCTCCGGAATGCCTTGAGAGGCGTGGACTGGGTCTACCATCTGGCCGCCATCCTGCCACCCGCGAGCGAGGCGAACCGGGAGCGGACCTTCCGGGTGAACGTAGAAGGAACACGCAGTCTGATCGAGGCCGCCTCCTCCGGCGCCGCTCCCTCGCGTCCTCCCACCGTGGTCCTGGCGTCTTCCGTATCTGTCTTCGGAGATACCACCTCGCATGAAGGCCTGGTCGCTTCCGGACACCCCGTGGCGCCTAACGACCTGTACGCCGCAAGCAAGGTGGAGGCCGAAGCCGTGCTCATGAAATCCGGGCTCCCCTTCGTGAATCTCCGGATATCGGCGGTCGTCATCCCCGCGTTTCTGGACCCGCCGGAGCCGTGGCCGTTCACCCGGGGGCAGCGGATCGAGCTGGTGCCGCTGGCCGACTTGGTCAGGGCCATGGCGAACCTGGCCGGGAAGGAGGGGGCGGTCCGACGGACCCTGATCCTCGCAGGCGGCCCGGAATGGCGAATCCGGGGCGAGGACTACGTGCGGCGGTGGGGCGAGGTCATGGACATCCCCCTCGAGGAGATGTCTTTCATGGAGCGGCCGGGGTGGCTGAGCTGGTACGATACGCGCGAGTCCCAGGTTCTGCTCGACTACCAGAAGACCAGCCTGGATGCCTTCCTTGCGCAGCTCGCCGCTGCGGTTGCCGAGGCGCTCGCCTGAAGAAGCTCCGCTGCCGACCGCTTCGTTCCGGTCCTTCGTCATCCCGGCCAAGGCCGCATTGAGCGTGCGGAGCGAGGACACGAAGTGTTGCGGACATTGCGAGGGAGCCACGGGCGACCGAAGCAACAGAGCCCGGGAGGTTGCTTCGCTACGCTCGCAATCTCCCATTCGCCCGGGCGGCCTTGGCCGGGGATGACAAACATGACACAGCCACCCCTGGCCGATTAGCGGCCCGCGGCGGATGGTCCTCAGGCCGGTATCAGTCGGTTCTCGACGAGGTAGCTCAGGATCGCATCCACACACTCCTGGACGGACATCTTGTCGGTCCGAATGTGGATCTCCGGATTGGGCGGGGGCTCGTAGGGGGCGCTCACACCTGTGAACTCCTTGATGGATCCCTGGCGGGCTTTCTTGTACATTCCCTTGGGATCGCGTTCTTCGCACACGCCGATCGGGCAGTCGACGAAGACCTCGATGAAGTCCTTCCGCTGTCGATCCAGGTTCCTTGCAAGCTGGCGGTCCTTGATGTATGGGGATATGAACGCGGTCATGTTGATGATCCCGGCGTCCCGGAACAACTTGGCGACCTCTCCGATCCTGCGGATGTTCTCCTCGCGATCCTCCGGAGAGAAGCCGAGGTTCCGGTTGAGCCCGTGGCGGATGTTGTCGCCGTCCAGGATGTAGGTGTGATAGCCTCTCTCGAACAGAGCCTGTTCCAGGGCCGAGGCGAGAGTCGACTTGCCCGAGGCGGAGAGACCCGTGAACCAGATCGTAAACCCCTGGTGGTTCTTCATGCGCTCCCGGTCCGCTCGAGCGATGGCTCCTGGGTGCCAGAAGATGTTGGTGGCTTTCTGCACGGTCATCGGGCTTGCCTCCTGAATGGCGTTGCGGGATTACACTCATATAGCACTCTAAAAGGAGTCATGTCAAAATGCCCAAGAGAGTGCCGAGCGATGCGACTTCGAAGGTCACGATCAAGATCCCGCGCGCCCTGTACAACCGCCTGCGGGAGATCATCGCCGGTTCCGGATTCGACTCGGTCACGGATTTCGTCGTCTACGTTCTGCGCGACCTGGCTGCGTCGAGCGGGTCGGGCGGTAAGAGTATGGGGAAAAGGCCACGAGATCAAGGGACCGAGACCCTGACCGCGGAGGAGGTCCAGGCGGTCCGCCAGCGGCTGAAAAGCCTCGGCTATCTGTGATTCTCTGTATCGGCTTTTTTCCCCCTCGGGTTGACCTTCTCCGCCGAATGGTCTATCTCTCGCGTGATCGAGAGGGTGCGGCGGAGGGCGTCTCATGCGGATCGAATCGTGGCAGTACGATCTCGTCTTCCTCGTCTTTGCCTTTCTCATGCTGCGGGAGGGTCGAAAGATCTACGGGCGCCAGGAGGCGGCCATCTTCCTCTGGGGCTCGCTCCTGTGGACCGGCATCATCGAAAACGTCAACACGATGCTCGGCGCCTATGATTATTTCGCCTACGCAAACTATTACTCCTTCGGCGGCAAGCTGATCGAAGGCTACGGCGGCTGGGTTTCCTGGATCCTGTTCGTGCCCCTGGCCGCCTGCCTGGGCTGGTTCCTGCTCAGCATGCCCGCCTTCATGATCTCGGACCAGCTCGTCGGCAGGCGCAACATCTGGCTCAAGTCCACCTTCGGGGCCGTGCTGCTCGTGAGCTGGGACGTCTTCTATGACCCCATGGCCGTGGTCAACGAGTGGTGGCGCTGGACCTCGCCCGGCTTTTACTGGCACGGGGTGCCGATCGGGAACTGGATCGGCTGGTTCTTTCTTCTCTTTTTCTTCGGCGCGATCTACGAGCGCACGGTCGTCCAGCGCGGAGGTTTCCGGTGGCTCTCCGGGGTCGAGCGCCTGCTGTTCCAGCAGAGCACGCTGGATCTTTCCGGGACGGACGTCCATCGGGTGGGACGCGTCTTCTATTTCCGTCTCATCGCCTTCCTGCCGGCCTTCTTTCTGTGCTGCTTCGTGATCTCCGGCGTGACCACCGTGCTCTGGAACAACCGCTGGGGACCGTTCGACAACGTCTTCCCGGCGGTCGGACAGGAAGCCTACATGGCCCCGCCCGAGGGCGCGGTGTTGAAGCCGCAGGTCCCTGTTCACCGCATCGGCCGGGATTGAGAGCCGAACCGACGCCGAGGAGATCCGTCATGCACGCACAACCTGTTCGCAGCCATCGGGTGGAAACTCCAAAGGAATCCGAGCAGCCGGAGACGGTCCGGCGGGCCAAGGTCCGCATGGCCGTGTGGCTTCTGCTCTTCTATCTCATCACCCTGACGTGGGCCTATCTCACCTTTCCTTTCCTGGGCTTCACCTCGCCGGTCGAGAACGTCGTCCACGGGGTGCTCGTGGCCTCCCCCTTCTGGGGCGCAATCGCGGCTGCCCTGATCGTGCTGCGCCGCAAGGGGCGTCGCTGACGCTCGTGTGCTCCGAATTCCAAAGATCGCTGCGCCGCATTACCGGTTTGTAACCGGCCGCAGCGGACTCGCTGCGGGAACAATGAGTTAGCTTCGGGCATGCTTCTTGCTCGATAAGCCCTCGAGAGGGGGAGCCGGCCCAAAAGGGAGCCGACCTGACCCACCGCGAGCGGATGGCTCTTTCCATCCAGTGGGAATTCGTAGAGTGGAGCAGAGGAGGCAGGCCATGAAAGCGATCATACGTGTTTTGTTGGCGGTGTTGATGACGTCCGGTCTGGCCGCAGGCTGCGGGGACGACGGGGACGGCGGCACCGGCACGCTCGCGATCGACATCGCCGACGCCAAGCCGGCGCTGCCCGAGGATGTGCGGAGCGTCTACGTCACGTTCAGCGAGGTCTCGGTCCACAGGTCGGGCGGGGGCTGGGTCTCTCTGCCCCTGCCAGCGACGCCTTACCCCCCGATCGACCTGCTCCAGTTCTGCGACGGAGTCTCGACCCAGTTCGTTCCGCCGGTCGAGCTGAAGGCGGGCCGGTACACGCAGCTTCGGATGCTGATCACTGCAGCAAGCATGGTAGCTCCGGGCCAGGACCCGATTCCTCTGGAAGTCCCCTCCGACTTCGTGAGGACGGACAAAAACTTCGAGGTTGCGGGCGGCGCGGCCGTGGACCTCACGGTTCATTTCGACCTGAGCCAATCGATCGTCGATAAGGGCAACGGTACATACAGCCTGAAGCCGGTCCTCCACCTGCAGGAGACGCAGGCCGCGGCAAGAATCCAGGGGAGCATCGACCAGGCCTCCTTCGGCCTGTCCGGCACGGCGACGGTGGTCGTGTACTCGCAGGAGACGGAGTACACGCGGATCGTGGTCACGAAGGCGGAAACCCTGGAGCCGACGCCGTTCGCCATCTACTGGCTGGTGCCCAACCAGGTTTACCAGGTGGAGGTCGTCTCGGACGGGTTCCAGGCTTACCAGGAAGAAGTAGCGGCGGAGGCCGTGGAGCCGGGCGAGACCTTCACCCTCAACGCCGGCGCAGCCATCGTGCTCGTGCCGATCCTCTAGACCAGCCGGGAAGGAGCGAGAGATCTTTCGCCGCTACCAGAGAGGGTGTCAGGCCTTCTCACCTTCTCCCCTCGGCGAGGGGAGAAGGTCGGGATGAGGGGTGAGTCTGCTCCTGTTCCCCCTCACCCTGTCCCTCTCCCCCGTGCACGGGGGAGAGGGGATTCATTTCGACAGCTCACTTGAGAGGCGGGGAGACTGCGGCGCTGGGGTCTGTCCTGACGAAGCACCTGGCGAGCAGGGAAAGGCGCCGCCGTCCCGGCCCCGCCGCCGAATCGGGGATCCGCCTGTTGCGCCAGGAGGCCCTGACCGCTTCGGCCAGGCTCCCGAGAACCATGATGAAGCCGAACAGGATCGCCAGAGGGATCTCGCCGTAGATCAGACTTCCAAGGATGCCGAAACCGAGGATCGCTCTTTTGGCCACCTTCCTTGCCTCTCCTGCTGGGGTTGAAATCATGTTCCCTGCGAGAGCAGTGCAAGAGAGGTGCCGCCAAGGCCCGGTTCTCTCGGCCCCTCCTCCTGCCTCGTGTTTTGCTTGTCTTTTCTAAGGCTTGTCTCTCTCCGCCGGAAGCACGCCGAGCATGCCGCCCGGGCTTCCGGCGAGCCCCGATTCTCAGAATGATAGGAGGCGCCCTCTCAAGGTGAGAGTAGGGGAGCGGGGATCCGTGCCAGGACGCGCCTCGCCCTTTCGACCGCGTCTCTTTTCAAAGCGCCGCAGCGCGCGCCGGGATCTGTCTCCAGGAAGGCCCTGATCTCGCTCGCGGTGCGCTCCAAATAAGCGCGGGCAGCCGCCTCATCCGGGCCTTTCTCGGCCCAGAGCTTCCTCGGACCTTCATGCCCCCCTTCAGCCAGATACCAGTTCTTGACGTACTGGAAGCCGGCGAAAAAAAGGAGAAATCCCAGAGGCGTGGCCGCCGGAGGCACCTGCAGGTTCAGGCCGAGAAGAGTCTCCACCTGGCCCGGGTCATCTTCCTCGTAGGAGACCATCAGGTGCCCCCCGGGGGGAATGAGCCCGGCCAGGTGCCGGAAGATCGCCGCATCCAGGTCTGCCGAGGAGAGACGGACGGGGCCTTCCCCGGCCTCCGGCGCGGCGAAGGCCACTACTTCCCGATAGACGACATCCATCCACGGCTTCACCCCGTCCTTGCCGCCGACGCTGAAGATGCCTCTTACGACCGGCGGCTCGCAGGCTGCGCCTGCCGGATTGCGGAGGTGCAGGGCAAAGCCTCGCCAGCCGCTGTTGCGGAGCTGCTTGAGCTGGCCCAGGTGGAGGGAATAAACGCCTGCCTTGCTGCCTTGGAGCGTCTGGAGCGCACCGGGATCCGTCATGCCGTACCTTCCTTCGTGGTGGATGAAGGTTTGGATGCGGGGAACGCGACGAAGTAGGCAGGCACGGCCTGCGGCTGGTAGGGGTGAAAAATCTTGCGCCCCTGCAGGTTCCTGCGTCGGGTCTCACGAAGCCCGCAGGGCGTCGGTGATGCCCATTCGGGATGCGCGCACGGCCGGCACGAGACCGCCGAGAAGTCCCATGAGGAGCGAGAAGGCCACGGATCCGATTACGATCCCCGGGCTCATGGAGAACCGGAAAGCCAGCTCCGCGAAGCTCTGGAAGTTCATGGTAGAGATGCTGACCAAGGTCATGAAGGATGCCAGGCCGAGCCCCGCAAAGCCGCTGAGGAGCCCCATGAGCAACGCTTCCAGGAGAAAGGCGGCGAGGATGCCCCTTCTTCGGAACCCCAGGGCCCTGAGCGTGCCGATCTCCGTCGTGCGATGAGCCACGGCCGAGTGCATCGTGATCATGGCCCCGATGACCGCCCCGATGGAGAAGATGGCGGTCAGGGAGTACCCCAGGATGCGGAGAAACTTCGCCATCATCTCCGACTGTTCTTCGTAGTAGCGGGTCTCGGGCTTGGCCTCCAGGATGAGGCGCGGATCGTTCTCCAGGGTCTTGCGGACGGCGTGGAACTCGGAGCGGTCGCGCAGTCTGAACAGGACCGAGGAGAAGGATTGGCGCCTGAAGGTCTGCATGAGCTGCTCGGCGTCGGCCCAGATTTCCGAGCTGAAGCCGCTGGTGCCGGCGTCGAAGGTTCCCACGACCTTCCACTGCCGCGCTCCGAAGCGCAGGGTCTCGTCGAGCCCGGTCCCGGAAAACTGGCGAGCGATGCTCGCACCGACCATGATCTCGGCCGCACCGGGCCTGGGGAGGCGGCCCTCGACCGCACGGACCTGGGGGCGGAGGGAGCGGGAGGACGGGCCGATGCCCCGAATGGTGACGTTGGAAATCTTGCCCGTCGTGCGCTTCGGCAGGCTGATCAGAACGACGATCTCTTTGGCCGCGAGCTTGCGGCCGTCCGGGCCCGAGGCGACCTCGGGCAAGGTCTCGATGATGGCCGCCTTCTCCCTTTCCAGCCCGCTCATGACCTCGG
The DNA here is from genome assembly GCA_040756235.1 of bacterium. Classification (GTDB taxonomy): domain Bacteria; phylum Desulfobacterota; class DSWW01; order DSWW01; family DSWW01; genus JBFLZG01. The sequence goes on from JBFLZG010000066.1 coordinate 62,397, forward strand.
AAGTGGACCCCTTGCGGATCACGATCACGTTGTCTTCCGAACCCGTGGCGACCAGCGTCCTCTCCAGACCTTCGGCCAGCATCAGGATGGCCGCGAACACGAACACCACCAGGGCCATGCCGGAGACCGTGAGCACGGTCGTGAGCCGCCGGGTCCAGAGATTGCGGACGCTGTAGGAGAAAGGGATGGCCATCAGGCGATCCTCGCGATGCCTTCGGCCACCCGAAGCCGGGCGGCGCGCCAGGCAGGCACCGCGCCCGCGGCGACGGCCATGGCCAGGGCCGCGCCGAATGCCCAGAGGACCGTTCCGGGCTCCATGTGGAAGACCGGAAAGAAATTGGAGAGCTCCTGTCCGATCCTGCGGGCCGTCGGTACGGTGACGGCAAGACCGAGCGCGCAGCCGGCGAGGGTGACGGCGGCCGACTCGCCCACGATGATGGCGGAGACGTGCCGTCGGCCGAACCCGAGGCACTTGAGGACCGCATACTCGCCGATCCTCTCGCGGGTCGTCATGACCATGGTGTTGGCCACCACGGCCAGGATGATGACGACGACGAGCATGGAGATGACCTGGATGATCGTGACCAGGGCGCCGGTCATGGCCACGAAGCCCATCTGGAACGCCTTCTCCGTCTCCGTGAGGGTCTCGGCGATCGAGTTCCGGAAGCTCTTGTCGATGTCGGCCGCCACCTCTGCCGCCAGGTCCGGACGGGCCACGCCGACCAGGTAGAACCCGACCTGGTCGGCCCTGCGCGGCATCGTCTTGCGGACGACCTCGTTGAGATAGTCCCAGTGGAAGAAGAACTGGGTCTCGTCGGTCGTCCGGTCCTTTCCCCGATAGATGCCTTTCAGCACGAACTCCCAGTCCCCGGGAAAGATGGTCCCCTTGAGAGGGACCACGTCGCCTACCGTCCAGCCGAACTTCTCGGCGATCTTGCGGCCCGCCACGCAGGCCCTGCGATCCCTCAGGAACGCCTCCTTCCCGGCTGCGCTCAGCACGAACTCGGGATAAAGCTCGAGGTAGCTCCTGGGCTCGACGGCAAAATTGGCGAACAGATTCTTTTCTTCGATGTAGTAGCCCCCGAACCAGCTCCCATAGGAAACCTTGCTCACGCCGTCGATCTGACGGATCCTTTCGAAGTAGGAAAGGGGCAGGGAGAAGATCAGGGAAACCGCGTTCCGCGTGACCAGGCGGGTCGCGGACGAGGCCTCGACGCCCGAGTACCAGGCGCCGACCAGGATCCGGAGCAGGGCGAAGGCGAGGATGGCCGTGGCGACCCCGAGCACCGTGAGAGCGGTCCGGAGCCTGTTGCGAAAGAGGTTTCGGAAGACGATTTTCAGGATGAGCATGGCTCGGAATAGGTATCAGGTTTCAGCAAAGCATGACCTCCTCGCTGATACCCGACACCCGACCCCTTTCTTCGCCAACACCTAACACCTCTCTTCGTCGTTCAGGAACCCCTTGTCCAGGTACCGGATGTTACCCGCCTTGCGGGCCGCCCGGGGATCGTGGGTGACCATGATGATGGTCTTGCTCCACTTCGCGTTCAGCCGCTCCATGAGGTCCAGGACCTCGGCTGCGGAGGCCCGGTCCAGATCGCCCGTCGGCTCGTCTGCAACCAGAATCGTCGGGTCCGTGACGACCGCGCGGGCAATGGCCACGCGCTGCTGCTCGCCGCCCGAGAGCTGCTTGGGATAGTGGGACAGCCGATGCTGCAGGTTCACCAGCTCGAGGGCGAACACGGCGTGTTCCCTGCGCTCCCTGCGCGAGAGCGTCGACAGGTGCAGAGGCAGCTCCACGTTTTCCAGGGCCGTGAGGACCGGGATGAGGTTGTAGAACTGGAATACGAAGCCGACGTGTCCGGCCCGCCAGCCGGCCAGGTCCGTCTCGGACAAGGCCGTGATGTCGATCCCGCCGACGTGGATCGTGCCGCTGTCCGGCTTGTCGATGCCGGCGATCAGGTTCATGAGGGTGCTCTTGCCCGATCCGGACGGCCCCATGATGGCCAGGAATTCGCCCTCACCGATGTCGAAGGTGATGCCGTGCAGCACCGGCACCGTGATGCTGCCCCTCCGATAGCTCTTGCGGATGTCCCGGATCCGCACGATGCCCGGCTGCGCTTCCATGTCGCTTTGATGCCACCGACTCTCCCCCTCTCCCCCGGGCACGGGGGAGAGGGCCGGGGTGAGGGGTTCTCCCCTGGACTGTACTCCTTCTCATTCCTCGGCCGGCTTGACCCGAGAGCCCTCCTTCAGCCTGGCCGGCGGCTCGAGCACGACCTTGTCGCCGGCCCGGAGCCCCTCGAGGATCTCCGCCATGTCCCCGAAATCCCTGCCGGTGCGGACGGAAGCCCTCACGGCCCTTCCGGCCCGGACGACGAAGACGTCCGGGCCGCCGTCGTGCCGGAACAGGGCCGAGCGATTCACGGCCAGGTAAGGATCGATCTCCCCGGGTTCCAGGGGCCGGGAGAGAAAGGAGACCTTCGCGCTCATCTCGGGCAGGATGCGCGGGTCCTTGTCCACGAACCTGACCTTCACCTGCACCGAAGCCTTGGCCCGGTCGGCGGTCGGCACGATCGCGTGCACCCGGCCGCGAAAACGGGCGCCCGGGAGGGCGTCGAGCTGAATTTCGCAAGGTTGCTCGGCTCGGACCTGGGAAAGGTTCGTCTCGGAGACGTCCACCTCGACCTGGAGCGAATCCAGGTCGGCGATCGAGATCACCGAGGCCTTTGCATTCGCGGCCGCCCCCAGCGGCGTGACGATGTCGCCCACGTCGGCGTCCTTGGTGAGGACGACGGCGTCGAAGGGGGCCTGGATGTAGGTGTAGTCCAGCGCGACCTCGGAGGATCGGACCGCCGCCCGTGCGGCCTGGATGGCGGCCTCCGCCGACGATACCGCCGCCCTGGCCCGGAGGAAGCGCGCCTCGGACGTGTCGAAAGCGGACCTCGAGAGGGCGCCGGTGCCGTAAAGTTTGCGTGTTCTTTCGAACGAAAGCGTCGCCTCGGTCAGCTCCGCCTTGGCTTCCTCGAGCGCCGCCCGGGCCACGGCCAGGTTCCCGAGCGCCTGGTCCCGCGCGGCGAGGACGTCTTCGTTCTCGAGCCTGGCGACGACCTGGTCCTTCTTGACCGGGTCCCCCTCCTCCACCAGCAGCTCCACGAGGAGCCCGGTGATCTTGGAGGCCACCGCCGCTTTCCTCTGTGCAACCACGTAGCCGCTGGCGTTCAACACGGACAGGCTCTGGGAAGGGTAGGACTGCGAGACGGTCGCGAGCTTCACCGCGAGGGACGGCCCCCAGTTTTCCGTTGCATACAGGAGGGCGGCCCCGATCAGCAGGAGAAGGACGAACGGAGTAACGAGCGCCCGGCGCCGCCGCTTTGTCCCCGTTTGCTCTTTCCTGTCGATGTGAAGCTTCGAAAGGTCGTCATCCGTGGTGGACACCGGTGCCCCCCGCTCATGAGGCTGTCGATATGCGGCCATCCGCGGCATTGCGCTTTCACGGGCTCAGCGCAGAGAGAATATCCTGAACGAACCCGGAGAGCCCTGTCAACGGAAGCAGCCCGCAACGGGGTAGCGCCGACTCGCGCAGATGGAGGGGCGAAAAATCTTTCGCCCTTAGGGGCCACGCAAGAATAACTTCCCATTTCGCATCCCATCTTCGGGCCATCTTCGACCGCTCCTCAATCGCGAGATCCTCGACATAGCCGTGCTATGGCTGCGGTCTCGCTCAATCGTCGCGGCCGAATCTGACCCAAATCTGGGCGCGAAACCTACCCGCCCCAAAACGTTACAGTTGGCCCTGCCCCTGCGAAGTTATTCTTGCGTGGCCCCTTACTCTCAGCGATCGCCCCGTTGCCTGGCCAGCCATCGGTCCAGTTGGTTGGCGAAGGCCTGCAGGTCCCTCCTGTGGAGGACGGGAGGGCCGCCCGTGTTCACGCCGCCGCCGCGCAGATCGTCCATGAAGTTGCGGACCGCCAGGCGCTCCCCGATGTTGTCCTCGGTGTAGAGGTCACCCCGCGGGTTCAAGGCGACTGCGCCCTTCTCGACGGCCCTGGCGGCAAGCGGGACATCGGCCGTCACGACCAGGTCGCCGTCCGCAACCATCTCGAGGATGCGTCGATCCGCCTCGTCCAGGCCGGCCGCCACGCGCATGTGGTGCACATGGGGAGAGGAAGGCGTTCGCAAAGGCTTGTTCGAGACCAGGGTCATCGAGACCCGGGCTCTCGCGGCAGCGCGAAAAAGGATGTCCTTGATCGGCTTCGGACATGCATCCGCGTCGACCCAGATGTGCATGGATGAAATCCTCCAAAGAGGGGCGGTCGTGCGCCGATTGGCCCTTGCCGTCCTGCGGCATGCGCCTCACGTGCTTCAGGTCCGCAACCGAGGCCCGTCTCTGCATTCTCCGATTCCGCGCCGTCGGGAGCAACAGCGGGGCGTCGGAAATCCGGACAAGCGGCCTCCGCTCTGTACAATCGCGCAGCCGTGGAGAAGAATAAGCGGGACTCTTGCAGGGGCGCTGTTTGCGGCTTCCCCGATGAGGACGGCGAACCATCTCATGCAGGGGCGACGCATGCTGGCGGCCGTTCTCGCCTTCTCCCCTCGCCGAGGGGAGAAGGTCGGGATGAGGGGTGAATGTGCTCGTGTTCCCCCTCCCCCTGACCCTCTCCCCCGCGTCACGGGGGAGAGGGGAGTCATCTTTCGACAGCCTCTCGTAAACGAGCGGGGGGGGATCGTGGCGGCAACACTGCCGTTGGGGCACCTCATCCGTTGAGGACCGGCAGAGGCGTACATCCGGTGAAGCGCAACAGAGCTGTATGGGGATGGGCCTTCTACGACTGGGCCAACTCGGCCTTCGCGACCACGGTCATGGCCGGCTTCTTCCCGGTCTTCTTCAAGTCCTACTGGAGCTGGGGCGCCGACGTGAATACCAGCACGGCCCAGCTCGGGCTGGGGAACTCCGCCGCGAGCCTGACGGTCGCCCTTCTGGCGCCCCTTCTGGGAGCGATCGCGGACCGCGGGTCCGCGCGCAAGCGGTTGCTCCTGTTCTTTGCCTACTTCGGGGTGGTCGCCACGGCAGCGCTCGCGCTCGTGGCCCGCGGGTCGTGGCAGGCGGCCATTCTGGTCTACGCCCTTGCGATCTTCGGGTTCTCCGGCGCCAACATCTTCTATGATGCGCTCCTGCCGGCGGTGGCCGATGAGAAGAGGGTCGACCGGGTCTCCGGTCTCGGCTACGCGATGGGGTACCTGGGAGGAGGGCTGCTGTTTGCCCTGAACGTGCTCATGGTCACGAGGCCGCAGCTGTTCGGCATCGTCGCCACGGACCCCGAGCAGGCCCGGGAGACCGCCGTGAAGGCGTCTTTCCTCTCCGTGGCCCTGTGGTGGGGCGGCTTCTCTCTTCTGACCGCCCTGTGGGTGAAGGAGCCGGGCCGCGGCTTGCCCGCCCGGTCCGGAAGCGCGGTCTTTTCCGGCTGGCGCCAGCTTGCCGGCACGCTGCGCAAGGTCCGCAGCCTGAGGACGGTCTCGCTCTTCCTCGCCGCCTACTGGCTCTACATCGACGGCGTGGACACGATCATCCGCATGGCGGTCGATTACGGCCTGTCGCTGGGGTTCGAGGCCGGCGACCTGGTCCTGGCCCTGCTCATCACGCAGTTCGTCGGCTTTCCCTGCGCCCTGCTCTTCGCCCGCCTGGGAGAGCGGTGGGGCGTGCGCAACTGCATCTTTGTCGCCATCGGCGTCTACATGCTCATCACCGTCTGGGGCATCTCGATGACCCGCAAGGCCGAGTTCTACGGGCTTGCCGTCCTCATCGGAACGGTGCAGGGGGGCATCCAGGCGCTGTCGCGCTCCTTCTACTCCCGCCTCATCCCGCCGGGCCAGGCCGGCGAGTTCTTCGGCTTTTACAACATGCTCGGCAAGTTCGGCGCGATCGTGGGGCCGGCGCTGGTCGGCTTCGTGGGGCTGGCGGTCAAGCGCTGGCTCATGCCGCACCCGGCGTCCCCGGAACAGGCCGCTGCGCTGGAACAACTCGCCGCCCGCTGTGGCATCGGATCGATCCTGATCCTGTTCCTTCTGGGTGCGCTGCTGCTGGCGCGCGTGAATGAGGAACAGGGCCGGCTCGAGGCCGCAGCATCCCGCAAGAGCTGAATCGCCTCGTCCCGTCTCTGCGGTGACGGTCCGCGACGGATCAGGCGCCGGGAACCGGCCCGCGGCGATCTCCCTCGCCGCGGGCCGGGAAAACCGAGCCGAGCATGCGTTCCGGCCGGAGAAAGTCCTCGAGCTGGGCGGCCGTGACGAAACCCTTCTCCAGCGCCACGGCGCCGATGGTGCGGCCGGTGCGCAACGCCTCCTGGGCGACCTCGGCGGCCTGCTCGTAGCCGATCAGCGTGCACAACCCGGTGGCCAGGCCGATCGAGCTCTCCACATGGGCGCGGCAGAGCTCGACATTGGCCGTGATCCCTTCGATACAGCGCTGCCGCAAGGTGCGGCAACCGCGGGTCATCATGTCGATGTTGCGATAGAGAGCGAAAAGAATGACCGGTTCCATGGCATTGAGCTGCAGCTGCCCGGCCTCGGCAGCCAGCGTCACGGTCACATCGTTCCCGATCACCTGGTAGCAGATCTGGTTGACCACTTCCGGGATGACGGGGTTCACCTTGCCCGGCATGATGGAGGAGCCCGGCTGGACCGGCGGCAGGTTGATCTCGTTCAGGCCGGCCCGCGGCCCGGAGGACAACAGCCGCAAGTCGTTGCAGATCTTCGACAGCTTGACCGCGAAGCGCTTGAGCACGCCCGAGAGCTGAACGAACACGCCTGCATCCTGGGTCGCCTCGATCAGGTTGAGCGACGTCACAAGCTCGAGCTTGGCGAGCTCGTTGAGACGGCGGCGTACCAGTGCCGCGTATCCGGGCGGGGTGTTGATGCCGGTGCCGATCGCGGTCGCCCCCAGGTTCATCTCGCGCAGCAGCGTCTTGACTTCCTCCAGCCGCTGGATGTCCTCTCCGATCATGACCGCGTAAGTGCTCATCTCCTGTCCGAGGGTCATGGGCACGGCATCCTGAAGCTGCGTGCGGCCGAGCTTGATCACGTCGGCGAACTCGCGCTCCTTGGCCTCGAAAGCCGCCTTGAGCTCGGCCATCGCATCCTGCAGGTCGGCCAGCTGGGTGTAGAGGGTGATGCGCATGGCCGTAGGGTAGACGTCGTTGGTCGACTGCGACAGATTGACATGGTCGTTGGGGTGGCAGAACCGGTATGCGCCCTTTTGGTGCCCCATCCGCTCGAGGGCGATGTTGGCAATCACCTCGTTGGCATTCATGTTGGTCGAGGTGCCGGCGCCCCCCTGGATGGCATCGACCACGAATTGCTCGTGATAGCGGCCGGCGAGCAGTTCGTCACAGGACGAGGCAATGGCCTCTCCCAGGCTCTCCGGCAGCATCCCGAGCTCGACGTTGGCAAGCGCGGCGGCCTTCTTGATCAGGGCCAGCGCGCGGATCAGGTGCGGGAACGTGCCGATCCTGACGCCGGTGATGGGGAAGTTCTCGACGGCCCTGAGCGTCTGGATCCCGTAGAAGGCATCGGCAGGGACCTGCATCTCGCCCAGCGAATCGTGCTCCACTCGGACCTTTGCCGAAGGCGCGGTCATGAGACTCTCCTTGCGGGCCGTGACTTGTGAAGCCCTCGCTGCGCGACACCTTTCGAGCAGCGGGGTGTGCTTTGCGCTTGCTTGCCCACAGCATAGACAACTCCGGCCGGCAGACGCAATCGCTTCGCGGTCAGAATGTCACGGCAATTCCAGTGGCGGGCCGTGCGCATCCGCCCCGAGAGGAGGGGGGGACTCCCGGGTGGTGAGGTGGAAGGGAGCCGAGCCGGTCGCAGCGGCGCAGGCGCGACTCTTCCGGAGAGCGACTTCCTTGCCGGAAGGCAGGCGTTTCCCGGGCCCTCCGCTCAGCGCCGAGCCCGGCCCGGCGCCCCCGGTTCCACCTTCCGGAACAACCAACCCTCGTTGGCTTCGAGCACGCTCTTGAGATCGGCCATGAGATTGCTCGAAACAGCCGTGTAGCGGCTGTCCTGCATCAAGAGGGCATAGATCTCCTCGATCGACAGCGGCTCCCTGCTGCGCCCGAGAATGTCTGCCACGATAGAGGCCAGACGGGCCCGGGCCTTCCAACCCCGCTGCCGGACATTGCGTCCGGTGCGCCGTTGCCACGCCCTCAGATGATGCCGGGCGACCGATATCTGCCGAGAGACGGACTCCAGCTCCCGCGTGATCTCGTCTCTTGTTCTCTCCAGGGCCTCCAGCCTCCTGGCGGCAACGGCGTCTCGGTGATCTTGCGGCATGATGTCCGCCACAGCGCATCTGTTGACGCTCTTCATCGCATCTGGCTCCAGTCCGCTGGCCGGGCAAGCCGCTGCATCGTCCGACGCGGTCCGTCCCGGTCTGTTCCGGCCGCGCCGCTCATCTGTCTCCGGCGCCCGCGGCCTCCGGCTGATAGAGGATCTCCTCGACTCTGAGCCGCTTGCGGCCGGCCGGGACTACCCACTCGATGGTGTCGCCCACCTTGTATCCGATCAGGGCGGTTCCGAGCGGGGCCAGGACCGAGATCCGGTTCTGCCCGATGTCGGCGTCCTTCGGGAAGACCAGGGAGAGGACGATCTCTTGTTGAGAATCCAGGTCCCGCACCCGAACGGTCGAGTTCATGGTGACGACGCCCCCGGGGACCTCTGCGGAGGACACCACGCGGGCCTGCTCGAGCTCTTGTTCGAGCGCTCTCAGGTGAAGCCGGTCGCGGCTTTTCGGATCGGCTGCGCGGAGCAAGCCCTGCAGTTTCTCGAAATCCGTTTCGGTGACGTGGATCCTCTGCTTTCGGGCCGCCGTGGCTGCCCGATTCTCCGGCGATCTGTCTCGTGCTCGCATGTTTTTGTCCTTGTCCATGACGGCCGCCGCCGGCATCGGCTGGCGGCGGCGGTTGGCGGTCGGGGGAGGCCGCTCACGCCTCACGGTCCGATTTCGCGGGCGGCAGCAAAACCGCGCCGCGCGGGCGCCATTCCCCGAGCCAGCGCGCGATGGCGTCCAGGAGTTCCTGTTTCTCTCTGCAGAGTGGCGGGTCACGATCCGGGTCCGCTGCTGACGGCAGGCAGACCTCGATGAGCCCGATCTCTCTGCCGTCCGCCCATATGGGCGCCCGCTGCCTGAGCGGGGTCTCGCGAAAGCGCGGCGAGAGGTACTCCTGCCCCTCGAGCACCAGGCGCACGAAAGTGGCGTCAGGTTCCTGCCAGCCGCTCGGCATCTCCGCGATGAGGTCGCGCAACCGCTGATCGTCCCGACCTCCCGGGCGGATCAGGTGCGAGGACACGCGGTAGAGACACTGGGCTTCTTTCCATCGTTCATTCAATTCCCGGGTCCTTCTGCGCAGGGCCCCTTCCAGCCACTCGTATTCGCGGATGCGGGCCTGCAGGGACAGGACCTCCGCGTGCGCCTCCCGCAGCGCTTCCATCAGGTCATGAGCCGGCGGCTGCGCAGGAGGGCCTTTGGTCGATTTCCCGCGCAGACCCAAAGGGGGCCGCCACCTCATGCGACACCCACCTTTCCGGGACGGCGGGCATGGCGCCGTACCTGAAGGAAGGCGACCGAGCGTGCCCGGGCGCCGGCTGCCCGGTCTGTCTTTCTTCCCTATCCGTGCTTCAGCCCCGTGCCGCGCCGGACGCCCGGGCGGTCGGTCAGTACGATGTGATGCCGTGCAGAGCCAGCAGGTCTGCATGCTCGCCGGAGAAAACCAGCCGGTAGCAGAGATCGCCGAGCTTGCGCAGGCTCCTGCGGAATGTGCCACAGCACGCGGGATCCGCGATTTGAAGCCCGCCGGTGCGGATGAAAACCGCGGTGTGGTGGCCGGCAACTCCCTGCAGGACTTCGATCAACTGGCGGGCCGCCCTTTGATCGAACGCACCCTGCAGGTCCAGCTCCAGATCGTTCCCGTTTCTTTCCAGAAAGATCTCGAAGCGGGACGGCCCCGCGAGGCCGTTGTCCCTCCCTGCCGTGGTAATGCCCAGGGTATCGTCTGCTTGCTCCATCTGCTCGTGCTCCTGTGAAAGGGAGTAGAGTTTCGAGCCAGTGAAGATTCCTTTCGATTATTCTCCGAGCCGAGTCTTCAGCTCCTCGATCTCCTGTACCAGGTCCTCCGGCTCGAACGGTTTTTCCAGATATCTCGATCCCCGCACGCCCCTCATCTGGTTGCGCACCGAGTCGTCGCCATAGGCGGTCATCAGGATGACGGGCAAGGTCCGCCTGAGCTGCCTCACGGCCCGGATGAGTTCCAGACCGTTGAGCCCCGGAATCTTGAAATCCGCCACCATCAGCTCGATCGACTCCGTCGTCTGCACCGACGCAACGATCCTGCGCAGGGCTTCCGGTCCGTCTCTCGCCAGGGCCACGGCGTGGCCCGCGCCTGTCAGCCAGGCC
>JBFLZG010000067.1:0-31803 GCA_040756235.1 bacterium
GGGAGGTTTCGCGCCCAGATTTGGGTCAGATTCGGCCGCGACGATTGAGCGAGACCGCAGGCATAGCACGGCTATGTCGAGGATCTTGCGATTGAGGAGCGGTCGAAGATGGCCCGAAGATGGGATGCGAAATGGGAAGTTATTTCTGCGCGAACCCTAAAGGTCCCCTCCCGCCTTCCCCCTGAAGATCCAATGCTTGTAGCCGGTATAGGCGAGGATCAGCGGCAGCAGGACCGCGGTGACGGCCAGCATGAAGCGCAGGGTCTTGGGGGAGGCGGCCGCAGCCTGCACGGTCACCGGCGACGAGATCACGTTCGGGATCATGTCGGGATAGAGGTAGACGGACAGACCGACGAAGGAGAAGAGCACGATGGCCGCGTTCCACAGCAGCGGCGTGCCCTCCTGACGCTTCAGCAGGCTGCGGAAGTAGAGGAGAAAAGAGGCTGCGGCGAGGGCCGGGAAAACCGCCAGGTGAAGGGAGCCGGCAAGGCCGGAGGCCGCCCACGTCGCCGTCACCTTCGGGTATCTTGCGATCACCCACAAGTGCACGCTCGAGGAGATGACCAGGGTGACCAGGGAAGCCGCCCGCGCGATCCGGTAGCCCCGTTCCAGGACGGGACCGCGAGCCTTCAAGATGAGATAGTTCGCCCCCAGCATGGTGTAGCCGACCACGACGCCCGCCGCGACCAGGGCCGCAAACGGGTTTGACCATCCCCACACCTGGCCCACGAAGCGCCCGTCCCGGAGCTCGAGGCCGGCCAGGAGCCCGCCGAATGCGAAACCCTGGGCCAGGGCGGCAATCAGGCTGCCGGCACCAAAGGCCCAGCCCCACAGCGCCTTGCGGCGCGAGTTGTGGCGGAACTCGAACGACACCCCGCGCAGGACCAGCCCGAACAGCATGACGAGGATGGGGACGTAGAGCGCCGAGAGCAGCAGCGCATAAAACACCGGGAAGGCGCCGAACATCATGCCGCCGAGCAGCACCAGCCAGGTCTGGTTGTCGTGCCAGACGGGCTCCAGAGCGGCCATCATCGAGGCGCGCTCCGGTTCCCCGCGCGCGCCGAGCGAGATGATTCCGACCCCCAGGTCCGCGCCGTCCGCCACGGCATAGTAGAGGAGAAAGAAGCCGATGATGAAGAGCCAGATGTCGGCCAGGTGCAGCGAGATTCCGAGCATGGGCCCGGCCCTTTTCCTCAAGTGTTGAGCGCCCTGCCGGCTGTCCCGGTCGCGCGGCCGAGCTCTTGAGCCTTCGCCCCGGCCTGCAGAGGCGCGTCAAGCCTGCGGTGCGGGGCTGTCCAGGTCCGGTCCCCGCACCAGAATGGCTCCTGCGAACACCAGGAACAGCACGAAAAGCAGCGCGTAAACCGCCCCGAACGTCACGAGCGAGCTCCCCACCGCCTCGGCCGGCAGAGGGGTGGCCGAGCGCTCGGTGCGCAACAAACCGTACAGCACCCAGGGCTGGCGCCCGATCTCCCGCGTGATCCAGCCGGTCTCCAAGGCAAGGTAGCTCAACGGGACGGCCGCGATCCAGGCGGCCAGCAGGTTTCTCTGCCGGGGGATGCGCTGCGGGCTCAGCCCTCCCCGGCACCAGACCCAGACCGCTGCCAGCATGATGAAGAACAGGACCAAGCCGATCGCGATCATCACGCGAAAGGCGTAGTAAGGCAGGAGCACGGGGGGCTGGTCCTCGACCGGGAACTCCCTCAGGCCCCGCACCGTTCCCGTGCGCGAGTGGGTGGTGATCAGGCTGAGCGCGTTAGGGATTTCGATCTCCCATCGGTTTTCCTGGAGCGACTTGTCCGGCCACGCCACAATCTTCCACGCGGCGCCCGCGCCGGCCGGGTTGGTGTGCCAGTGGGCCTCGATCGCGGCGAGCTTCGCCGGCTGATGCGCGTAGACCGCCTTGCCGGAGCCGTCCCCCACCCAGATCTGCAGCGGGGTGACGACCACGGCGGCGAGCACGGCCGCCTTGAAGGACTTGAGAAAGAACCGCACGTGCCGCCCGCGCAACAGGTACCAGGCGCTCACCCCGCCCACGACGAACAGGGAGATCTCGATAGAGGCGAGCCACATGTGCGAGACGCCCCAGGGCATGTCGGGATTGAAGATCGCGTGGAAATAGTCGGTGACCACGAACTTGCCGCCTTCGAAGAACCCGCCGGTGGGCGTGTGCATCCACGAGTTGGCGACCATGATCCAGAACGCCGAGAGCGAGCCGCCCAGGGCCACCATGGAGGTGGCGAAAAGGTGCACGCCCGCGGGCACGCGCTTCCAGCCGAACACCATGATGCCGAGGAAGCTCGCTTCCAGCATGAAGGCCATGGCGGCCTCGAACCCGAGCATGTGCCCGAAGAAATCGCCGCCCGCGACCGAGAACAGGCTCCAGTTGGTTCCGAACTGGAATTCCATCGGGATGCCGGTGACCGCCCCCACGGCGAAGTTGAGCAGAAACAGGCGGGTCCAGAACCGCGCGTGCCGGTAATAGGACTCGTCCCGGGTCTTGAGCCAGAGGGCTTCCAGGGCCAGCAGAAAGAGGCTCAGCCCGATGGTCAATACCGGCCAGAGGATATGGAAGAGCGCGGTGATCCCGAACTGGATGCGGGAGAGCACGACGGACGGCAGCAGGTCTTCCATCGGACCGTCTTTCGCTGGAATCGTGGGGCGCCGCGATCAGGATGCAATCGGGAAAGACCTATACGAACAAGCATGGCACAAGTCGATGCAGACGGCCAAGGGCTCTTCCGTTTCCTGTCCGCCCGCGTCTCCTGCCCGGCTTCCGAGCTTGAGATGAGAGATCTCCTGCGCCGCCGGGCCATTGCACCATTGCAAAAGCTCCGCGGTCGTGCTACGTGCTACTGGTACCATGAGCATCTTCAGCAGATTGCAGGTAAGGGTCACCTTTCTCTTCCTCCTGATGTCGCTCGTCCCGCTGGTGCTGATCAGCATCCTTTTCCTGCGCATCGCGCAAGAGATCATCACGGCCCAGGTCACCAACCAGTTGGACAACCTCGCCGACGACAAGGTCAGTCTCCTCGAGCGATGGCTGGGCGAAAGAGAGGCGGACCTCCAGGTCATGGCCGAGTCCGTCTACCTCCATGGGCTGACTCCGGGCCCGATCGATTCCTACGTGGAAGCGATCAAGGAGAATTACAAGGTCTACGAGGGAATCTGGGTGGTGAACCGGGCCGGGGAAGCGCTGTCCGGGCAAGCTTGCCGACCCTCCGGCTGTCGCGACGAGCTCTGGTTTCAGGAATCCATGGCGGGACGAGGCTATCGTTCCCCCATGATGTTGTCGCAGGACGGCAGGAGCTCGGTGTTCTGGCTCTCCGCCCCGATTCGCGACGGGGGTGGGATCGTCATCGGAGCGCTCCGTGCCGGGGTCAATACGGGATCGATCCTCTCGGACATTCTTCTCCTGTCCCTGGGGCGGACCGGCGAGAGCTATCTGGTGGATCAGACAGGGACCTTCCTCGCCCACCAGGATCCCGAACGGATCCTGTCCGAGAACATCTCGCAGTCGGGCAGCTTCAAGCGGATCTTCGCCGACTCGAGGGGTCGGCACACCTATCTGGACTACCGCGGGATTCTCGTGCTGGGGGCTTCGCGTCAGGTGGCGGGAACGGACTGGTATCTCGTGGTCGAACAGGATCGGGACGAGGCGTTCGCGGGCCTCGGCCGCCTGCGCCGCTACCTGCTCCTGGGCCTCGCCGCGACCTTTTCTGCCTCGCTTCTCATCGCCGGTTTGTTTGCCTCCCATATCGTGGGCCCGATCAGGGACCTGCGGCAGGCCGCAGGCGAGCTGGAGCAGGGAAGGTTCGAAAACTCCCTGGTGCGCAGCGACCGCGCCGACGAGATCGGCGACCTCTACCGCGCCTTCCGCAGAATGGCCACGGGGCTCAAGACCCGCGAGGACTCCCTGGAACAGGAGGTGGATCAGAAGGAGAACGAGCTTCGGGAAACCAGCCTCAAGCTGGAACAAACCGAAGCGGTGGCGGCCCGCGCCCAGCGACTGGCCGCGCTCGGCCAGCTTGCGGCAGGCGTGGCGCACGAAATCCGCACTCCGCTGACCTCACTCAAGCTCTACCTCCAATCGTTGGGAAGCGAAACCGAATTCTCCCGGGAAGGGGAGGAGGACTTCCGCGTCGCCCTCAAACAGATCCAGCGGATGGAAGCCACCATCAACCGCTTTCTCAACTTCGCCAAACCCCAGGAGCCGGTCCTGACCTGGCTGGAAGTGCCCGCGCTGATCGAGGATTCTCTGCTGATCGTGGAACCCAGGGCGCACCATCAGGAAATCCGCGTGAAGCGGGAAATCGCCCCGGACCTGCCCCGCCTCAGAGGGGACAAACGGCAGCTCGGGGAAGTGCTCCTGAATCTGATGATCAACTCCCTCGAAGCCATGTCGAAAGGGGATCTCCTGACGATCTCGGCATCGGCAATGGAAGCGGAGGGCGCGGATGGGGTGCGAGCCCGGCGGGTGAAGATCGTGGTCGCGGACACGGGCCAGGGGATCGCTCCGGAGGCGGTCGAGAAGATCTTCGATCCCTTCTTCACCACCAAGCCTTCCGGCACCGGCCTGGGCCTTTCCATCGTCCACCAGACCGTCACGCTCCACGGCGGCGAGGTGGAGGTGGAAACCCGCAGCGGGAAAGGGACGAGGTTCACCGTCATTCTTCCCGCAGCCGCGGATGAGGCGTGCGGATGAACAGAATCCTGATCGTGGACAATGACGAAGGGCTGGTCCATTTTCTCTGCCGCATCCTGCGTAAGCAGGGGCACGAGGTCAGCGAGGCCAGGGACGGGAACGCGGCCCTGGCGCGGATCCGCAGCGAAGCCTTCGATCTGATTCTCCTTGATTACAAGATGCCCGGGTTGAACGGTCTGGAAACCCTGCGGGAGATCCGCCGCTCGAGCAATCGGACCCCGGTGATCATCATGACCGCCTACGGCACCACCGACACCGCCATCTCGGCCATGAAGCTCGGGGCCTACGATTACCTGTTGAAGCCGTTCGAGACCGAGGAGCTGAGCCGGATCGTCGCCGACGCGCTGGAAGTCAACCGGCTGATGAAGGAGATCGTGAGTCTCCCGCCCGAGTTCGCTCCCCTGATCTCGTCCCCTTCCGGCGACGTGGTCGAGATGGTGGGGAGCTCGAAGGGGATGCAGGAGGTCTTCAAGACCGTCGGGCAGGTAGCGGAACAGGACGTGACCGTGCTGATCACCGGGGAGAGCGGCACCGGCAAGGAGCTGGTGGCCCGTGCCATCTATCATCACAGCCGGCGCCACGACCGGCCCTTTCTGGCGGTCAACTGCGCCGCCATCCCGGACACGCTGTTCGAGAGCGAGCTGTTCGGCTACGAGAGAGGCGCCTTTACCGGCGCCAACCGGACCTATCTGGGAAAGTTCGAGCGGGTGGACGGCGGCACCCTGTTCTTCGACGAAGTCGGGGATCTTTCCCTTTCCACCCAGGCCAAGCTTCTCCGGGTCCTGCAGCAGGGTGAGTTCGAGCGCCTGGGCGGAGATCATACCCTGCGCGCGGACGTCCGCGTGATCGCCGCCACCAACAAGGACCTGCAAGCCGAGGTGGAACAGAACCGCTTTCGCAGGGACCTCTACTGGCGCCTGAATGTGATCTCCATCTCCCTGCCTCCCTTGCGTGAACGCGGGGACGATCTGGTCCTGCTGGCCCACCACTTCGTCAACCTGTTCGCCCGGAAACACGGCAAGACCATTCGCTTCATCAGCAACTCCGCACTGGAGAAGATCCGGGAATACCCGTGGCCGGGAAACGTGCGGGAGCTGGAAAACTGTTTCCAGCGCGCGGTGCTCCTCTGCGCGGGCGAGGTCCTGCTCGATGATCATGTCAGGCTCGAATGTGACTGGAGGTCAGGCCCCGTCCCGGCCTTGAACTGGGAGGAGAGGCTGAAAGATCAGCTCGAGCAGATCATCGACGAGATCATCGCCGGCCCGCAGGATTTCTCCCAGGCCAACGTGCTCGAGGTCGTGGAAAAGGTCCTGATCGCCAACGTGCTCCAGAAGTGCGATTACAACCAGGTGAAGGCGTCCAAGATGCTCGGCATCAGCCGCAACACCCTGCGCCAGAGGATGAAGGCTTACCGGATCCATTCCCCGGATCCGAGCTGACCTCGCCCTGTGGTTCCCGGCCTGCCTTCTCTCCCGCCCTGAGCCTGAACAGCGCTGTTCAAGGTCTGCGCACATCGCTAAGTAGCTGTTTCAGGTGCACATCGGCTCGCCGAACGAGGCGTGCGGAGGCTGCGCCATGTTCAAGCTTCGGCCTGGCGCGGACGTGCGGGCGGCACCGGCGGACCCTCTCCCGAGAAGGAAATGCAGCGGGATCGGGTGGTTGGATTCCGCACGCCCGGGCGGCACGGACCTTGCTCACGCTGAGGAGCATGAAATCCCAAAGCAGTGCGGCCTCCGTGGAGGCGGACATCCGGCGTGAGATCGAGCGCTACAACGCGGCGCTGCGGCATGGTTCCGCCATTTCCTATGAAGTGCTGAAACAGGCGCTGCAAACGTGGGAAGAGCTCTGGGCGGAGTGCCAGGATCCACGCTCTCCTGAAGAGATCCTGGACGGCAAACCGCTCGCGCCGGGCGATCTCCCCATTCACGGCTGGCAGAGTCTCCTGGAGAGAATGCAGCTGCTCGGCTATTACCTGCACTATATCCAAAGGCTGCTGGGTAGAAGTCTCGACCCGGAAACGGAAGACCCGCAACATCCAGCCCGGGGGAAACAAGATCCATGAAGCAGAAACTCAGTGTGATCACGGGCGGCAACTCTCCGGACACCGGTCGGGAACAGCCGATGGAGCCGCTGAGCCCGGAAAGGAAGCTCTACCACTTTCGCAACATCACCTCCTCGATGGCCGGCGATGCGCTGCGCATCTGGTCGGACCTTTATGCCGAGCTCGACGGCACCGTGGTCTGCGGCACCATGATCACCGCCGATGCGAAGAAAGGGTTCCATCCGCGCTGCGGATGGCCGGAGTTCCTGGAACGCATGTGCCTGCTCAGAAACTACCTGGATCACCTCAAGCGGCTCGCCGACACTCGGACCTAGCTCCGCTGCCGCCTCAACCGGAACGCCGTGCCGCCTTGCTTCGCAGCAGGACGCGGAGCAGGGGTGCAACGCAGAAGACGTGACGACCTCCGCCGGACGCCACACCACATCCAAGGAGCACGATCCCATGTCCGCACAGAATCCGTTCGCCGTCGCCCAAAAGCAGATCAACGATTGCGCCGACATTCTGAAGCTCAAAGCGGCCGAGCGTGCCGTGCTCCTCAAGCCGATGCGCGAGCTGCATGTGTCGATTCCCGTGCGCATGGACGACAACGCGGTGCGCGTTTTTCAAGGATTCCGGGTCCAGTACAACGATGCGCGCGGTCCGTGCAAGGGCGGCATCCGCTTCCACCCGGACGAGACCATCGACACGGTGCGGGCCCTGGCCGCGTGGATGACCTGGAAGTGCTCGCTCCTGGACCTCCCGCTCGGCGGCGGCAAGGGAGGCGTGATCTGCAACCCGAAAGAGCTCACTCCGGGAGAGCTGGAACGGCTCAGCCGCGGCTATGTACGGGCCGTCGGTTCCTTCATCGGCCCGGACAAGGACGTTCCCGCCCCGGACGTCTACACGACCCCCCAGATCATGGCCTGGATGATGGACGAGTACTCCAAGATGGTGGGAAAGAACCAGTTCGGTCTGATCACCGGCAAGCCGCTTCCCCTGGGCGGCTCCGCGGGCCGCGGGGACGCGACCGCCCGCGGCGGCATGTTCACCCTGCGGGAGGCGGGCAAGCAGCTCGGAATCGACCTGAGAAACGCGACCGTCGCCATCCAGGGATTCGGCAACGCCGGATGCTTCGCGGCGCGTCTGGTCGAATCGATGTTCGGCTGCCGGCTGGTGGCCTGCAGCGACTCCCGCGGCGGAGTGTGCAACCCGGACGGGATCCGTGCCGAGCAGGCCTGCCGGCACAAGGAAGAGACCTCCTCGGTGGTCGGTCTTGCAAAAGGGTCTCCTGTCTCGAATGATGAGATCATCGAGATGAAGGTGGACATCCTCGTCCTGGCGGCCCTGGAGAACGTGGTCACCGATCAGAATGCCAACCGCATCAAAGCCAAGATCATCCTGGAGCTCGCCAACGGCCCGACCACGCCCGAGGCCGACCGCATCCTTTACCAGAAGGGGGTCCACGTGATCCCCGACTTCCTGTGCAACGCGGGCGGCGTCACCGTCTCCTACTTCGAAATGGTGCAGAACTTCTACATGTACTGCTGGGACCTGGACGAAGTGCACCGGCAGCTCGACCAGCGCATGACCAGGGCGTATCATCAGGTCCTGGACACCTCCGAGCATTACCGCATCCACATGCGGCAGGCGGCCTACGTCGTTGCGGTGAAGCGCGTGGTCGAGGCGATGCAGCTGCGCGGCTGGATCTGACGATCTGTCGCCCTGCCGTTGTCGGGCCCGGGCGCGGGCAGGCGCCGAACGGCCCGCGCCAGCGACAACGACCGCTCTGCCCGGTCCGGCGCATCCGTGCGGGGGCTCCCGGAGGGCGTCCCGGAATTCCGCCATGGACTCTTTTCCGGTCACCAGCGGTATCCCTTCTCTGGATGAGCTGCTGGGAGGGCTGCGGCTGGGCGACAATGTCGTCTGGCAGGTCGAGAAACTGGAGCCTTACGCGGTCTTCGCCGGGGCGCTGGCGGCCGGGGCCCTGGAGCGCGGCATCCGGGTTCTCTACTTCCGCTTCGCATCGCACCCTCCCGTGCTCCGGCCGCTGTCCGGCCTGCAGACGGTCTCCATTGCGCCGGAGCGCGGTTTCGACGCCTTCAGCCGCGGCGTCCACCGGGAGATCGAGAAGGCCGGAAAGGGTGCGTTCCACGTCTTCGACAACCTGTCCGCGCTGGTGGGGGACTGGGCCACGGACGCGCTCCTGGCCAACTTCTTTCAAGTCACCTGCCCCTACCTGCACGAGCTGGAAACGGTCGCCTACTTCGCCCTCACCCGCGGCCGGCACTCCTATGAGACCATCACCCGCATCCGCGGCACCACCCAGGTCCTGATCGACATCTACCCGGCCAAGGGCAAGGTCTACCTGCACGCGATCAAAGTCGACGAGCGCCACTCCCCGAAGATGTCCTTTCCGCACCGGTTCGAGGACGGGCGCCTGGTGCCGGTGTACCCGAGCGGCGAAGCCGCCGCCTCCGCCGCACGTGCGCGCGAGTCCAGGCTCGGGGAGCGCAGCGATTCCATGGCTCCCTGGGAGAGCATCTACCGCCGCCTGCTGCAGTCCTCGCCCGAGGAATGGAGCTCGCCGGAGCAGGCTGCAGAGCTTGTTTCCCTCAAGCAGGAATTCGCCCGGATGCTGCTCGGGCATCACCCGGATTTCAACCGCCTGGCCGACACCTATCTCACCCTGGACGACCTGATCCGCATCCGGCGGCGCATCATCGGCTCCGGCCGGATCGGCGGCAAGGCGGCGGGGATGCTGGTGGGCCGGCGCATCCTGGTGGACGAACCGGGGTCCGTGGATTTTGCACAGGTCCTGGAAAAACACGACTCCTTCTATCTCGGATCGGACGTCTTCTTCACTTTCCTGGTGAGCAACGGTCTGTTCCGCCTCCGCCTCCGCCTCGCCCAGGCGGCCCATGTCTCCCAGGAGGAGTATCAGGAGGTGGAAGACCTCTTCCTGCAAGGGACCTTCCCGGATGAGATCCTGGAGCGGCTGGAGGAGATGCTGGATTATTTCGGCCGTGCCCCCATCATCATCCGCTCCAGCAGCCTGCTGGAGGACAGTTTCGGCAATTCCTTCGCCGGCAAGTACCGCAGCGAGTTCCTGGCCAACCAGGGCGGGCCCGACGCGCGCATGCAGGCCCTGCTGCGCGCGCTCAAGCTGGTGTATGCGAGCGCGCTCAATCCCGACGTCCTTTCGTACCGGCGGCAGCGCGGGCTGGGCGACTCGGACGAGCAGATGGCGATCCTCATCCAGCGCGTCTCCGGGGCCGTGCACGGGCCGTATTTCTTCCCGCCCCTGGCGGGTACCGGCTTCTCCCACAACCTGTATCGCTGGACCGAGCGCATCGATCCGGGCCAGGGGTTGATCCGGCTGGTCATGGGGCTGGGAACGCGGGCGGTGAATCGAATCGGCAACGATTACCCGCGGATGATCGCGCTGAGCCACCCGGAGCTGCGCCCCGAAGAGGGCGGCAGGGTCTTCCAATACTCCCAGAAGCGGATCGATGTCCTGGACCTGGGTGTGAACGACCTCGTGACCAGGAAGCTCCCCGAGGTGTTGACCGGGGATTACCCGGGCCTCCCCCTGTTTTTCTCCGAATGGCGGGACGGCCTGCTGCAGGAGCCCGTAGGCGACCGTTACGACCCGGCGCACGCGGTCCTCACCTGCAATCGCCTGCTGCGCGAGACCGATTTCGTGGGCGTCCTGAAGGAGATGCTGGCCAAGCTCGAAGCCGCCTACGGCTACCCGGTCGACACGGAGTTCACGGCGTTCGTGATGCCCGGGGGCAAGGTGAAGATCAATCTCCTGCAGTGCCGGCCGTTGCGGCTGCCGGGTTCGAGCGGAGCCATTTCCATTCCATCCTTCGTGCCGCAGGAGCGCCTGCTGTTTCGCGCCTCGCGCACCATGTTCGGCGGGATCATCCGCGGGATCCGGCGCCT
This sequence comes from bacterium, assembly GCA_040756235.1. GTDB lineage: Bacteria > Desulfobacterota > DSWW01 > DSWW01 > DSWW01 > JBFLZG01. The sequence goes on from JBFLZG010000067.1 coordinate 10,692, forward strand.
CGTCCTGGTCGACCCGCGGGCCTACGCCGAGCAGGCCTCGCCCGTGGTCAAGCGATCGCTGGGGCGGGTCATCGGCCGGCTCAACCGGCACGCGCGCATCGCCCGGGAGCGCTTCATTCTCATGGGGCCGGGCCGCTGGGGCAGCACCAATCCCGACCTCGGCGTCCATGTCTCGTATGCCGACATCAACCAGGCGTCCCTGCTGGTCGAGATCGCCGATGAATCCCTCGGTCACGTCCCGGAGGTTTCCTACGGGACCCATTTTTTCCTCGATCTGGTCGAGGCCGGCATCATCTACCTGCCGCTCTACCCGCACGATCCGGCGGCTCAGTACAACCGGCGGCTGCTGCAGTCGGCCCCCAACCTGCTCGCCGAATTTCTGCCCGAGGCCGCGGAATTCGAGCGCTTTCTCACGGTGATCGACGCCAGCGGCTTGTCGCCCGGAAAAGGCTTCACGGTCATGGCCGATCCGCGCACCCAGCAGGCCGTGTGCTTCCTGGAAGAGTAGGGCGGTGTTGCGCTGACGCTGCTGCGGCGGAAGGTGGCGGTTCTCATTTACCTGATCCGATCCCGTGTTGACGTGCTCACTTCGTATCTCTGTCCGCCCCCCTATGCCTATACAATGTAAGCCTGTTTTGGGTTGACACCCGATTACGTCACTCGCTATTCTCTTCCCGCCCGAAACGGCGCAAGAGCCCCTGGATCGAGCGCACGGGCACCGGCCGCATCGCACTGACGCTGGCGCGGGCGAGCGGGATGAGCCGGGAGCCGCAGCGCCCGGAGCAGATCGCGGCTCACCCGTATCGGCTCGGATCGGCCGATGCTCTTCTCGCAGCCGGAGGCGCCGCATGAAGACCGGCTCGCCGGTGGATACTGCGCGCATCCAGTCCTACCAGATCCGGGAGTTCGTCGAAGCGCTCCAGGGCATCCGGGACGATCTCAAGAACGCATCCGGGGCCTGCGAGCAGGCGATGCGGATGGCGCTGGTCGGCGTGGTCAGCCCGGGGTGTTTGACTGCCCAGGGCCGGCTTTCCTATAGTTAGAGCCTGTCCCAACAGGCTCGATTGAGAGGCTGTTCAAAAATGCCCAGATGCAAGGCGCGCGAAATCCCGAGGAATGAGGCGTACATGGCAGTACGCCGCAATGACCCCGGCCTTCGCCGGGGCAGGCTCCCCCGCCTCCATGCCGCGCCATGAGCGCAACGCCGCAGATGGGCGTTTTGGGACAGCCTCTAGTTAAATGGAGTTGGTGGGGGTTTCCACAGAAAGAGAGCCTGGGCATGCCGGAGAACCGAGAAGCCATCCTGGAGAGCATCCGCAGGGTCCTGCTGCAAGAGACCTCCGTGGTGTTTGCATACCTCTTCGGCTCCTTCGTGAAGGAGCCGGCCTTCCGTGACCTGGATATCGGCGTGTACCTCCGGCCGGGCGCGGACCCGCTCTTCACCCTGAGCGACGTCCGGATGAAGCTGTCTCGCGCCACCGGAATGGCCGCGGACATCTTCGACCTGCACCTGATCAACGAGGTGCTCGAGAAAGGGGATCTTCACGCACTGCTCGTGCTCGGGCGCATCATCGAAACCGGTATTTTGATGGTCGACAAGGATTTCGATCTCAGGGCGGATTTCATCGACCGTTACAGCCTGAAGCACCGCGAGAACGAGGTCCTGTTTGACGAGGTCCTCCTTTGAAGATCGACAGGCTGCGCGTGTCCAGCTACCTGATGGAGATCGAATCCTGCCGTGCGGAGATCGAGCAGCTTCTGCAGCGCGGGACCCTGAAGCCCGACAGTCTCGAGCTCAAGGCGGCGAAGTATCTGCTCCTCGTCACGGCCGAAGCCATCTCCGGCCTCCTCCAACATCTGCTGGCAAGATGCAAAGGCGTCGCGGCCGGCGGCTACCTGGACACTTTGGCGAAGGCCCAGGAGCATGAGATCATCTCGGAGAGACTGGCCGCCAGGCTCAAACCGTTCCTCGAATTCCGTAACAGCCTCATCCACCGATACTGGAAAGTCGACGACGAGAAGCTGATCGAGAACATCCGGACCGGATGCAACGACTTCACGCGCTTCACAGAGGAAATCCAGAGCGCCCTCGCGCGGCTCGATGCGGCCGGGGGGAGTTGAGCGGCCGGAAAGACTCGGCCCGTCCTTGCCTCCTGGCCGGGCATGTCACGGCCGCCTGCCGAGCTTGTCAAGCAGGAGGTCCTCGCCTTGACGCGGGTGCAGCAACCTGAAGCAGCCCCCTGCCCCCCGGAATGCCCGCTCCAGGAGATCGGCAGTCTCGTGCTGTTCGCTCGGACCGATCAGAGATAATCCGCCATGATCGGCATGGTGTCCGGGCTCATGATGCCGTTGGGGTCCATCGCCTTTTTCAGCCGCTTGCAGATCTCGAAGTAGGTGCCCAGCCGGGGCATCTGCAGGTCCAGGGTGCGGCATCCCGGCTTGACCCCGATGGTCCCGCTGTCGAGGCCCATGCGCTGCAGCTTCTCGTACACCACGGCGGCACGCTTGACCTCGTCCGGGTTGCCCTGGTCGTAGTAGATGTCGAACTCGAGCATGACCACCCGGCCGTATGGATAGGGGCCTTGCAGGGCCGTGTCGGTGGTGGTGGCCAGAGAGGACCCGTAGTAGTCGGGCGAGATCCAGTAGCGGTTCATGAGGGCCCGGTACTTCTTCTCCATTTCGGCCATCTTCTCCAGCTTGACCATGTGGGTGGTCCACTGGAAGCTCCCCTTCCAGCGCGAGACCCTGCCCGGCAGGGTCAGGCAGCGCTTGAGCAGGAGCCTTTCGATCTGGTCCTCGGTCATGTTCATGGTCTGCAGGAAGACCTCCATCTCGGACGCGGGCATCTCGACGAACCTGCCCGAGGCCTCGAGCTGCGCGTCGAAGTGCCGCTTCTTGATCTCGATCTCCTCCTCGTCGAGGCCGGTCAGGACGTAGAACAGGATCGTGGCCGGCAGGTTCTCGAGGATGGCATCCACCTCCTCCCGGGTGGCGGCCACCGCCTGGGCGAAGTGGCGGTTGCAGCTCTTGTAGAGGGCCTGGACGTAGTTGTCCCGCGTGACCCGGTAGAAGATTTCCGCGACGTCTTCCAGGCCTTCCTCCTTCGGGTCGACCGGCTGGAAGTAAAAGGTCCGGTCCCTGGGCCAGGGGTTCTCGGTGTAGAGCTGGAGGGTCATCTCGGTGCAGATCCCGAAGTTCCCTTCCGCGGACTGGAACATCCCGCCCACCCCCGGTCCGGGGCCGAGCACGGGCACGTCGCCCACGCGCGGGACGGCCGAGGAGCCGGTCTTGAGGATCTCCCCTTCGGGCGTTACCAGAGTCATGCTCACGATGCTCTCGGCGTGGCTGCCCGACCTGAGGGCGATGAACGGGATGCCTCCCGACAGGACGTTGCTCATCATGCAGGCGCTCCCGTAGGTGATCGGGTTGGCCGGCCGCAGCGTGATGTCTCGGACGGCAAAGCGCTTGCTGCACTCTTCGTAGAAGACCGCGATCGGGACGTAAGGCTGGAAGGTGGCGGTCATCGACTCCTCGTCGATCCGCAGGATCCGGTTCAGGCGCTTGAGGTCCACCATGATCCCGCCCCGGCGGGGAATCGTCGAGCCCGCGTGGTTGAAGCCGCTCGTCATCACGTAGACCGGGACCCGGTACGCGTTGGCGATCCGGACGATGGCCTGCACTTCCTCGGTCGAGGCGGGCAGGGCCACGAGGTTGGGCCTGCGCTTGGGCGTGATCGTAAAATCGCGCGAATAGATCGAAAGGATCTCCGGGTCCGAGCTCGCGTGGCCTTCTCCGATGACCTCCTGGACCTTCTTCAGGACCTCGGATGTCAGAGCGAGGCGCTCCTCGTACCGGGGGTTCTCGGTCGCCAGATTACCTGATGGATGAGGCATGAAGGCTCTCCTTCCGTTTCAGCAATCATAAAGCAGGTCACATGTGTTCAGGCCTTTCGGCGGGACGGGTATTCCGGCTGGATTTGCCTGGGGCTCAGAACGCTCCGGCCTCTTCTCCTCCCATGGGTCGGAGACCAGCGCTCTTCGGGCGGGTCTCCATTTTCGTCCCTCGTCCCGGGCCGGGGTCATCGGGACGCACGGGCCTCGACGGCGCGGTATCAAAGAAAAAGCTCTCCGTTCCACCGGCCTTCGGGACTCGGGGCGGGCCTCCGCGATTCGCCCCGCAAATCGCCGGAACACCCGTCCCCCGCCGAATGGCTGTCGTCCTGCTGCGGAACGCAACTTTCACCCCACCGCCTCGGCCAGCACCTTGAGGATGTCCACGACCTGAAGCCCGGAGGTGCCGCCCTTGGCCGCTTCGCCCAGGTTCTGCTCGCAAAAGGGACAGGCGGTCACGAGCGTGTCGGCGCCGGTCTCGCGCGCTTCCTCCAGCCTGAGCCCTGCGGCCCAGTTGGCCATCTCCTCCGGGAAGGCGGTCCTCACCCCGCCCCCGGCCGCACAGCACCAGGCCCAGTCCCGGATGCGCTCCATCTCGCGGAATTCGAGGCCCGGAATGCTCCTGAGGATGTTCCTGGGCGCGTCGTAGACGCCGCAATACCGGCCGAGGTGGCAGGGATCGTGGTACGTGACCTTTCTCCTCACCTCGCGCGTGGGTTTGAGCCGTCCCTGCTCGACCAGCCCGTTCGCGAATTCCACGATGTGGACCACCTGCGGCTCGAGGTCCTCCCCGTATTCCTTCTTGAGGGTGGAGTAGCAGCCCGCGCAGGCCGTGACGATGGTCCTGGCGCCGGTGGCATTCAGGGAAGCCGAGCTGCGGGCCCGGACCTTCTCGAAATTCTCGCGGTCCCCGACCCTGAGGATGGTCGATCCGCAGCAGATCTCGTTCTTCCCCAGGATGCCGAAGTCCACTCCGGCGGCCTGGAGCAGGCGCACCACCTCCCGGGCCACGGGCTGGATCTCGGGGTCGTAGGAAGCGGTGCATCCCGGGTAGTAGAGGACTTCGACGCGCTCCTTGGCGGCATCCTTGACCTTCACCCCCTTTGCCTGCCTCGTCCATTTCTCCCTGGCTGCTCGGGGCTGCAGCCACGGGTTGTCGTAGTTGAGAATGCTCTTGATGAGCGGCTCGTGCTGCGGAAGCGGCCCCCACCCCTCGCGCACGGCGTGCTCCCGCAGCGCCACCGATGCATTGGTGGGCTCCAGGTCGGCGGCGAAGTTGCACGTCGCCTGACACGCCCCGCAAAGGGTGCAGGTGTAAATGATGTGCTGCATGCGCTTGCTCAGCGCGAGCTCCGGGGAGTCGGTCGAGAGCGCGCGCACCATCTCCTGCTTGCCCGACCCGTAGTAAGCCTCGAACAGGAAGCGCGTGCCCGCCGGGCACTGGGCGGACCATTTGTGGCTCCTGACCCGCTCGGGGTTGACCATGCGGCAGAGACCGCAGCGCACGCATTTCCACGCCTGGTTCCGGTACTGGCTGAGCGGACCGATGTTCCGGTAGATTCCGTGGCTCGCCATCCGTCACACCTCCTTTACCGGTCTGCCCGGGTTGAAGATCCGGCGCTCGTCCATCATCGTCTTGATGCGCTTGATGTGGCTCAGGTACGCCGGGATCATGCCGTAGACGTGCTCGGCGAGCCTCCCCTGGGGCCGGTCGAAGAAGGCGCCGGCAGAGGCGAGCTCGATCTCCATCTCCTCCACCAGCGAGCCGTCCACCGCCGAGGGCGGGAAGTCGTAGCGGCAGCACACGGCCCGGCCCAGGCCATGGGCGACAAAGGTCTTGCCGACCGACTCGAGCGGAACTTTTCCCCTCTGCGCGCGCGCAGTCAGAATCGACTCGAGCTCGGGGATCCTGCTGAAAAGGGTGTAATAGGAAGTGCAGCTCTCGTGCTCGAGATACCACGGCCGCTGCATGGCCGCCGCGATCCTGCCCTGAAGCTCTTCGCCCAGGGCCGACCCTCCCCGGGTCTCGACCGCTTCGCGTGCCTTCCTGCGTTGATAGTCGGCAAGCTCCTTGAACGCTTCGATCCCGACCACGAGCGTCCACGGCGGAACATCCTGTTGGGGGGCTTCGAGGCGGCCGGCGAGAGCCGCCGGGTTCACGACCAGGCACTCCGCCGTGATCTCGAGGCGCGGGAGCTCCCTGAGCAGCCCGAGCGCCTGTTCGAGGTCCCGGAACCCGAAGGCGTCCCAGAACCGGCCCTCGAACCGCGGATAGATCCAGATGCTGCCGCGCACCACGATGCCGAAGATGTCGTCCGCCCCGAGATACCATTTCGACAGGTTGGGCCCGCCGTCCTCCTTCCAGTCGGCCATCTCCTCCGAGATCGCGTGGGTCCCGGTGAGATGGATGCGGCCGTCCTGAAGCACGACCTGCATGTTGCTCACTTGGACCTCTGGGTACTTGGCCGCAGTCAGGTTCATGCCGCGCGCGACGGCGTGACAGACGACCGAACGGGTACGGGCCGCGGCCGGGACAAGCGCAGTCAGCCCCTCGGGCCGCAGGGCCTCCTCGAGCTGCTCGAAGGTCACGCCCCGCTGGACGTGGGCGCACAGGTTCTTCGAGTCGATGCGCTCGATCCGGTCCATGCGGCGGAAGTCGAGAAGCACCCCTTGACGGGAGGCGACCTCCGGAGGGAAGCAGGCGTCATAGGTCGTGAAGATCGGTACGGCCGAGGCGAAGCAGTGCTCCACGATCCTCTGCACCTCTGCGGCCGCCGCGGGACGGACCGCCGTCAGGCCGGTCGGCTCCACCGGCTCCCGGAAACAGGAGGCCAACGACGCGGGGTCTGCAGTGACGTTTTCTTCTCCGACGATTGCGGCCAGCCGGCCGCGGATGCCGGCAGGTGCGTTTCCAACCATGGCGTCCCCCTTTTCCAGTCAGGCGTTAGGCGCGCGCCGGTCCGTGAGCGCATTATTCCTTCGCCTCGTAGGTCTTTTCAATCAATTTCTTCTTCTTCAGGAAGCGCTCCAACGTCCTCGGAGGGACCCACGTGATCTGCGGCCGGATCTTGACCGCGCGGTGCATCTCCTCCAGGATCTCCTGCTCGAGCAGCTCCAGGCTGCCCGACGAGACGTCCCCGTATTCCACCTTGAGCTTGAGGGGCGGCACGACGCGCGGCGGCGGCTCGTCGAGCACGATGCGAAACTCGCCCGTCACACGCGGCACGAAGCGGTTGATCACCCCTTCGATGGCCGGGGGATAGATCATCACCCCCTTCACCTTGAGCATGTCGTCGGTGCGGCCGATCACCTTGTAGCGCATCCCCGTCTTGCCGCACGGGCAGGGCGACGTGAAGACTTCCATGATGTCGCCCAGGGTCTGGCGGATGCCGAGCAGGGCGGTCCCATCCAGAATCGTGAACACGCCCAGCCCCGTGGCTCCGTCTTCCAGGGGAATCGGCTCCAGGGTCTGCTGGTTCACCAGCTCCAAGAGGACCAGATCGTCCGCAAGCCAGTGCATGCCTTGGTACTCGGGGTAATCGCAGGAGCAGCCCAGTCCGGCGCCCAGGTCGTAGAGCCTGGCGTTGAAGGCGCTTTCGATCTTCCGGCGCACCGCCGGGATCCCCGCTCCCGGTTCTCCTCCGCAAATGATGGTCCGGATGCTCAGGGTGTTCGCGCCGAGGCCGAGAACCTCTTCCGCCTTCTCCGCCATGTACTCGGCAAAGGAAGGCGTACACAGCATGGCGCTCGGGCGGAACAGACGCGCATAGGTCAGCACCCGTTCCGTCCCGGCCTCCGCTCCCACCGGTATCGCGCAGGCCCCGTACTCGGCCATGGAAATGCACATGGGTACGCCCGCCAGGAACATGCTGAGCCCGAAGGCATGCAGGACCTTGTCGCCCGGGTAGACCCCGCTCCTCCACAGGGCCCTGGCGGAGTATTCGGTCCACAGCGCCAGATCGTCCCGGGTCATGGGATAAGGGGTGGGTTCTCCGGTGGTCCCGGAGGTGGCCGCAATACAGCGCAGTCTGCCGGCTTCTTCTCCCATCCACCCCGCGAGGACCGATTCCATGTCGAATCCGTGCTCCGCGGCGTATTCGCGGAAGTCCTCCTTGGTCAGGATCGGGACCCGCCTGGCAAAATCGTCCCAGCTCCGCACGTCCGCGGGGCGCGTGCCGGCCCTGCGCAACCTCTCCTTCCAGAAGGGCGCGCCCTCACCGAGGACTTCGAGCTTCTTCTTCAGCTTGGTCCACTGCAGCTCCTTCATCTCGGAGGTGTTGAGCCTGGTCTCGACCGCCATGTTCCAGTAGGGATTTCTTGTCCCCGAGGTCTTGCTTGCCATGTTCCCCTCGCGTTTCAGCCTGGCAGGGGCGTATGGTCATACGCCCCTACAATCCGAGTGCGAGCCTGCCTGGAAGCGAGCCAGGCAAGAGGCGTGCCTGCAGGCGGCCGTGCGTAGGTGCCGAGAATGCTTGCCTTCTCGGAAGGTCCCCTGCTTGCCGGTCCTGTGTTCGCGTCTGCATTTGGACACGGTGTCTACATACGGACGCTTTTTTGTTGACTCCTCACCCTGCCGCGCGGCTAAGATGGGCCTGTCCTCGACAGGCCCGAAAGACGCAGGTGCTCCATGCTCCAGGAATATGATCTGGCGAACACGGCGCTGAGAAATCGTGACTACGACGCGGCCATCCGGTACTTCAAGCAGGCTGCGGCACGGCACTCGGGGTTGCTGGGACACAAGGAGTCCGACGCTCAGCTCATCAGCGAGACCCTGCGATTGGCCAGCTTGTGTTTCTATGTCGGAAGGAATCTGGCCGACGTCCCTCCGCTGCTGGAGAAAGCCCGTTCGGTTGCGGACCGGCTGGGCGATCGACGGTCTCGAGCTCTCATCGACCTCAACCTGGGCCTGTGTTTCTACTTTGCCGAGCGCCGGTCCGAAGCCTTTGCCGCCTTGTCCGCGGGTCGGGCCGAGGTCGAGGAATTGGGGGATGAAGACATCCTGTCGCGATCTGCCGAGCTCCTGGGGCTCTATTTCATGATGCAAGGCAAACACCGCGATGCGGTTCAGCACCTGGAGCGGGCGGTGCAGGAAGCGGAAGGACTGGAGGGAAGGCTGCTCCATCCCCTTGCGCCTTTCATTCTGGGCTTCTGCGAGGCCTATCTTGGCCGGTTTCATCGGGCCGTCGGAATCCTGGACAGCCACTGGCGCCGTGCCGAGCTGGAGCTCCATCCGAATCTGGCTACGACGTTGAGAGCGACCTTGGGCCACATGTTGCTCGCGGTCAACAAGAAAAGGGCGGCCTTGTTCCACCTCCACGGCGCTCTGCGAGAGTCCAAGGACAACCAGAACGCCCTCTCCTGCTACATCGCCCGGATGGGTCTCGCCTATCACCACTTCCTGGAAGGCCGCTTGCGTGAGGCGCGCGACACCCTGGCGCGAGCCCAGGCGGAAGTCGTACAGGCCGGCATCGTTCGCCAATACCACTCCCCCTGGTACCTGGAGATGATCTTCGAATTCGAGCGGTCCGGATACGGACCGCTGCCCGAGCTCAGCTTCCAGTCGCAGGTGGAAAAGATCATGAGAGAACCGAACATCCACCTGCGCGGCGTCGCCCTGCGGCTCAAGGCCCGGGAGGCGGCAGGCAAAGGGACGGACCAGACCTGCATCGAGCCGGATCTCGCGGAAAGCGAGGCCTGCCTCATGGCCTCGGGCGATCCGGTGCAGCTGGCCAAGACCCGCCTGGAAATGGCTCGTCTGAAGCTCGACGGAGGCGATCGGGAGAGAGCCTGTGCCCTGGCTCAGCAAGCCTGGGAGGGACTGTCGGGATACGCCGACGAGCTTTTCCCGGACGACCTGCGATTCCTGCTGGAAGGCAGGGGCGGGAAGCGGCTGTGCGGAAGTTCGAAGGCCGCGGAGATCTTTCTCGACCGGTTTCTCGATCTGATGGAGGATCTGGTCCCCAGCCCGGACCCGAAGCAGCTGCTGGCCCGGGCCGTGACCGCGACCAACCGTTTTTTCGGGGCCGAGCGAGGAGGTCTGTTCTGGTTCAAGGGGGCGCACCCGAACGAGAAGCCCCTGCTGCGGGCAAGCGTGAATCTGACCCAGGCGGACGTGGGCTCGAGGCGATTCAGCACCAGCCTCGGGCTGATTCGCAGATCCTTCATGGAAAACCGGCCGCTGGTCGTTCGACCCAAACGAGCGGGTCAGAGGAACCACGAGTACGGCGCCCTGGCCATCCTCTGTCTGCCTTTCGAGGCGGGGGGGCGCGTGCGCGGGGTGCTCTACCACGACAATTCCTACCTCGACGACTGCTTCGACTTCGTCGAAGGGCCTCTGCTGCTGCGCATGGTGCGCCACATGAGCGTCCTCATCGATCGCATTCGGAGCTACGGGCGAACGGCGAGAGAGAAGGAACGCCTGGCGCAAGAAATACGGGTCGAGCCGCCCCGGTCCGCCGCGGGGGAGATCGTGGCGCGGAGCCCGGTCATGATGCGGTTGCTGTCCCAGGCGGACCGCATCGCCGCGTCCGAATCGATCGTCCTGCTGCTCGGCGAGACCGGCGTCGGCAAGGAGCTCTTCTCCCGCAGGATCCACAAGATGAGCCCGCGCCGGGAGGGCCCTTACGTGATCGTTGACGCGGCCGCCTTGCCTGGCAGCCTCGTTGAAAGCGAGCTGTTCGGCCATGAAAAGGGAGCGTTCACCGGGGCGGATCGCCAGAAGCTGGGACGCATCGAAATGGCCGATGCGGGGACGCTGGTGCTGGATGAGGTCGGTGAGATCCCGTTATCTGTTCAGGCCAAGCTCCTCAGGGTGTTGGAAGAGAAGACTTTCGTCCGCCTCGGAGGGACCCGCGCCTGGGTCTGCGATTTCCGCCTGATCGCCGCGAGCAACCGCAACCTCGCGGACGAGGTTGCCGCAGGCCGGTTTCGTGAGGATCTGTACTACCGCCTGAACGTCGTGCCCTTGAAGATCCCGCCCTTGCGGGAAAGAGGCGAGGACGCGGTCTTGCTGGCCCATCACTTCCTGGATGCCTACGCCAGGCGGTTCGGCCGCCCCGGTCTCGAGCTGACCCCCGAAGACGAGGCGATGCTCGCAAGCTATCCCTGGCCCGGCAATGTGCGCGAGCTGAGAAACGTCATCGAGCGCGCCGTGCTGCTGAGCGCGGGCAGCCGGCTGGTGCTGAACCTGCCGCTTGCGCCCAAGTCCTTAGAACGCCATCCGTTTCAGGACGACCCCACCCTGGACGAGCTCGAGCGCCTTTACATACAACGTGTGCTGAAGAAGACGGGTGGTCGAATCGGAGGCCCCGGAGGTGCGGCCGAGATCCTCGGCCTGAAGAGGACGAGCGTCTATAACCGCTTGAAGAAGCTCGGCTTGACAGGCTGTTGAAAAACGCCCATCTGCTGCGTTCGGCTCCTTCCCGGTACCTTCGTTCCAGCCGCAACGGGTACAAGAACAAGGAGGGGAAATATGGAGCAGGATCTATCGCTCAACAAGCTCAAGTGGGCGGCGATTGCGAGCTTCATCGTGGCCCTGGTCGGGCTGATCCTGGGGGGCATCTTTGCCAGAGACGACGTGCCGCCTTATCCGGGCAGGGTCGTGGACCCGGAGGGGCAGCTGCTGTTCGAGAGGGCAGACATCCTGAAGGGGCAGGACGTGTACCAGCGTTACGGCCTGATGGACCACGGCAGCATCTGGGGACACGGCTCTCAGCGCGGCATGGAGTTTTCCGCCACCACCCTGCACCTGATGTCGGAGTGGGTGACCCAGCAGATCGCCCGGCGGGAGTACGGAAAGCCTTACGCCGAGCTGGACGACTTGCAGAAGAAGATGGTTGCCGTCCACACGATCGTTGAGATCAAGGAGAACCGCTATGATGCGGCCTCCGACACCCTGACCCTGACCGCCGCCCAGGCCCGGGCGCTGGAGAACATCACCGGCTTCTGGCAGGGGACCTTCGAGCTGGGGGAAAGGCGCTACGGGTTCCTGCCCGGCACGATCCGCTCTGCCGAGGAGCGTCTCCAGATCTCGCGATTCTTCTTCTGGACAGCCTGGGTCGCCTCGACGCTCCGTCCCGGCAAGGACTACACCTACACGAACAGTTGGCCGGCGGACCGAAGCGTGGGGAATGTTCCGGCCGCGGGCGTGTACCTCTGGTCGCTCGGGGGAATCGTCTCTCTGTTCGTCGTCCTGGGAATCTTCATCTACATGGTCCATCGATTCGGCATCTGGTACGGGGCCGCCAGGGGTCTCGAGCTTTCCGAAAAGATGATCGATATGCCGCTGACCGCCAGCCAGCTCAGGGCTGCCAAGTATTTCCTGGTGGTCATCCTCCTGTTCCTGGTCCAGACGAGCTTCGGCGGCCTTCTGGCGCACTACACGGTGCATCCGGGCAGCTTCTTCCTGCCGGTGGTGGCCAAGATCATCCCGTACAGCTGGGCCAAGAGCTGGCATCTGCAGTTGGCGATCTTCTGGATCGCCACGACCTGGGTGGCCTCGGCCATCTATCTGGCTCCGATCATCGGCGGGGTCGAGCCGCGCCGCCAGGGTCTGCTGGTTCAGATCCTGTTCGCCGCCATCCTGCTGGTGGCGGCAGGAAGCCTGGCAGGCGAGATCGCCGGCATCAAGGGCGCTCTTGGAAATCTGTGGTTCTGGGTCGGCCATCAGGGCTGGGAGTACCTGGAGCTGGGGCGCTTGTGGCAGATCCTGCTGTTCGTCGGCCTGATCGCCTGGCTGCTCGTCGTCTACCGGGCGGTGGGCCACCATTTCACCCGCAGCCGGGGGGACTTCAGCGCCCTGGTCGTGTTCTACGTCCTGGCCGCAATCCTGGTCGTCGCTTTCTTCGGGTTCGGCTTGTTTTACGGCCGTGGCTCCCACCTGACGGTGGCCGACTACTGGAGATGGTTCGTGGTGCACGTCTGGGTGGAGAGCATCTTCGAGCTGTTCGGGATCGCCGCGATCTCTCTGCTCCTGGTCGCCATGGGCCTGGCGAGCGCGCGGGCCGCCCTGATGGTCAACTACTTCACCATCGCCATCGTTTTTTTCAGCGGCATCCTGGGCACCTCGCACCACTATTTCTGGTACGGAGGCCCTGCCTTCTGGTTGGGTATGGGCGCCGTGTTCTCTTCCTTGGAACCGGTGCCGCTGTTCGGGCTCATCGTGCGAGGTCTGATGGAATACCGCTCCATCCGCCGTGAGGGAATGGAGTTTCCTTACAAGTGGCCGATGCTCTTTCTGGTGGCCTCGGCTTTCTGGAATTTTCTGGGCGCGGGCGTTTACGGCTTCCTCATCAACCTGCCGATCATCAACTACTACGAACACGGGACCTATCTGACCATGAACCACGGGCACGCCGCGCTGTTCGGGGTCTACGGAACGCTTTCCATCGGGCTGCTGCTGTTCGCCTGGCGCGGACTGGTCAGGCGGGAGCGCTGGAACGACCGGTTGCTCAAGCTCTCGTTCTGGGGAATGAACGTAGGCCTGATGCTGCTCACCCTGGGGACGCTCCTCCCCATCGGGGTGGTCCAGGCGTGGGTCAGCTACCGGGACGGGCTGTGGATGGCGCGGGACGCCTCTTTCTTCGAGAGCGGTCTGGTCTCCACGATCGGCACCCTGCGGTTCATCCCGGACCTGACGATCATTCTCCTTGGCGTGCTGCCCCTCGCGTACTTCCTGTTCACGACCTATCCCCACCTCAAGGCCGAGGGGATCGCCGAAGGAGAGCCGATTTGGGACCGTCTCGGCCTGAAGCTCTGAGAGGGCGTTGAAAAAGGCCCATCTGCTGCGCGCGCATCTCCCTCAAGCCAGGTCAAAGGTCAAGGGGAAGCAGGGGCGAAAAATTTTTCGCCCCTGCTCGTCTTGCCTTTCACCTTGGGCCTTCCAGAGCGCTCCAATTTGTGTCACGAGTGCCGATTCTCGCTCCCGCCAGGTGGATTCCTGCCCCCGGAGCTTGCAGGAACGGAATGCGTCTGCGCGGAGTTCGTGCCGGGGTCTGCGGCCGCCGCTTCAGGGCATGTTCATTGCTTCATGGAGGGCAGCAGAGATCCACCGGATGGCGTGCTCCGGGTCTCGAGGCTGCGCTTCAGACGATCGCCGGTCCATTCACGAGGGGGGGACACCATGAAACGCTGCTGGATGCCGTTTTCTTTGGGATGTCTGTGCTTTCTCTGCGCTCTCCTGTTTCCTTTCCGGGCCGCCGGCGGCCCGGCCGATCCGGGGCCGGAGTTTCTGGTCAGCACCGCCACCGGGAAAGCCTATCGCGCCTTGGCTGCTGAAGACGGCTCTCTGGTGTCGATGGCTCAGGTGGAGAGCGCCACCTGGGTCGGCAGCGGGTGCAACGGGATCGGTCTCGGGGACTTCGACCAGGACGGGATCACCGACTACCTGATCGGCGGCCGGCTCAAGACGCAGCCCCGGCCGGTCATCGAGCTCCATCGCGGTCTCGGAGACGGGAGCTTCGCGCCCGGAACCACGGTCGGCCCTCAGAACGGTTGGGGCTCCTGTACGTCGGTGCTCGTCATGGACTTCGCGGTAGCGGACTACAATCGTGACGGATGGCTCGACTTCGCCGTGAACAACTACTGCGGGAAGAAGGCGCACGTCTTTCTCGGGGGCGGCGACGGGACCTTCTACGAAGTCTTCTCGTGGAGCATGTCTTTCTACGCCGTGGGCATGGATGCCGAAGACCTGGACGGCGACGGCAACATGGATTTCGTCGCGGTGAGCTGGGACAGCTCGTTACGGAATCCGGGTCTCTGGATCGAGGTATTCCTCGGGGATGGCGCCGGCGGATTCGATCCGTATGCCTACCTCTTGGACTCCCCTTACACCAGCGGCAACCCGGCCGCCGTGACCCGGGGCATCGCGCTCGACGATTTCGATTTCGACGGAGTGGCGGATCTCGTGGCAAGCTGTGATCGACCGTCCTCCAGCGGATACAACTTGCTCAGTTTCTACAAAGGCCTCGGAGACGGCACGTTCCGGGCGGCCCCCGTGGTCAGCGGCCCTGCCACCAAGGGGGCCGGTGCTTACGCGCAGACGCAGACCGTCCTGGCCGCGCTGGACGCGGAGGACTTGAACGGAGACGGTTTCCCCGACGTGGTCGCGCCTCAATACTATCGTCCCGAGGTCACGTTGTATCTCGGCCAGGGAGACGGGACTTTTGTCCTGTCTCAGAGCCTGGCCTTCGACGGCTCCGGAGCGCCTCCCACCGGGATCTCGACCCTTCCGCTGCAGCCCGCGAATGAGCCGCCGGTTGCCGACGCCGGCGGGCCGTACTACGGCTCGACGGATGAGGTGCTGCTCGATGTCCGGCCGGACACATTCAACAGGAGGGCGAACGGACGGTGGGTGACGGCCTACATCCAGGCGGATCCGGAAGGGGACGCACGAATCCTTCTCGATGGTGCCGGCTCCTTCGACCCGGATGGGGACCCGCTCACCTACCTGTGGACCGTCAGCGATGGTGAGGGCCTTTCCTTCACCCTGGAAGGCGTGCAGCCTTACGCGGATCTGCCTCCGGGCCTGTATACCGTGGAGCTGGTGGTGGGAGACGGACAGGCCGCATCCGAGCCTTCCTCCGTCCTCCTCCAGGTCGACCTGCTCGATGAGGCGGACCTTATGGCAGAAACCCTGTTGTTGAACGGCGTGCCGGGCAGCCGCGCAAGCCTGGAGGATTCGGTGCTCGCGGTGAAATTCGACCGCAGCGCCTTCGGCAGCACCGTCGAAATGGGCGAGCAGGTGGCCGTGGTGTTGACCGGGAGCGCCTCCGGGCAGGATTTCATCCGGGTCATCGATCCCGGCGGGCATGCCTCCCGAAAACGATAGCCGCAGAGCTAGGGTCTGAGTTTTTTGCTGTTCGTCAGCAGCCAGAAGTTCCAGCAGGTGAGGACGACGCAGGAGCCGATCACGAAGGCGATTCCGAACAGGGGCGACACGTCGCTCACGCCCACGAACCCGTGCCGGAAGCCGTTGATCATGTACAGGATCGGGTTGAACAGGGAGATCGTGTGCCAGGGCTCGGGCAGGAGGTCGATCGAGTAGAAGACGCCACCCAGAAACGTGAGCGGGGTGATCACGAACGTGAGCACCACGTTGAGCTGCTCGAACTTGTCCGAGATGATCGCCGTACCGAACCCGAGGAGCGCGAAGGCGACCGCCACCAGGATCGCATAGCCGAGAACCTGCAGCGGGAACCGCATGCCGACGCCGCTTACCAGCCAGGCCATGGCGACCACGCCCGCCGCGCAGATGAGGGACCTCAACACGGCTGCGAGCACGTAGGCGACGAGCACGGCCCCGTTGGAGATCGGCGCCACGAGCAGGTCGATCAGCGTGCCCTGGAGCTTGGAGATGAACAGGGACGAGGTCGTATTCATGAAAGCGTTATTGATGATGATCAGCATGACCAGCCCGGGCACGAGGAAGTCCACGTAGCCGACCCCGGCGTGGGTGGGGATGCGGTTCCCGAGGGAAAAACCGAACACGATGAGGTACAGGAGCGTGGTGATGATGGGCGAGACCACGGTCTGGCCGAACACCTTGAGGAAACGCTTGATCTCTTTCCACAGGAGCGTCCCGAACCCGATCCAGTTCACTAGAGCCATCCTCCCTCGCGGCCCAGGATCTTGAGAAAGACCTCTTCGAGCTGCGTGTGTCGATCCTGGATCCCCTGGACCGACAGGCCCGAATCGCGGATCGAGTCGATCAGCTCGTCCAGCCGGCCGTTCCCGGTTCGGTACCGGTAGATGAGACGTTTGCCGCCGTCGTCCGGCTCCACCCCCAGCTCGGCCAGCGGAGGCGGCACGTCCCGGATGGGCCGCGCCAGCTCGAAGACCAGCACCTGTTCTCCGAACTCCCGCAGGAGGTCGTCGCGCGCCCCGATCCGGATCAGGCGTCCCTGGCTGAGGATGCCGATCCGGTCCGCGAGCCGCTCGGCCTCGTGGATGTAGTGCGTCGTCAGCACGATCGTCGTGCCCCGCTCCCTCAGGCGCCGAATGTACTTCCAGAGCTCCTCCCGGAGCTCCACGTCCACTCCGGCCGTCGGCTCGTCCAGGAAGACGAGGGGCGGGTCGTGGATCAAGGCCTTGGCGATCAGCAGCCTGCGCTTCATGCCGCCCGAAAGGGCCCGGGTGTTGCTGTGCTTCTTGTCCATGAGGCCGAAGGCCTCGAGAATCGCGTCGATGCGCGCCTGGTCCGGTCTGAGCCCGAAGTAGCCCATCATGAACCGGAGGACCTCGTTCACGTTGAAGAACGGATCGTAGTTGGTCTCCTGGGGGACCAGGCCGATGGAGGCCCGGACCTTCATCGGCTCGCGCTTGAGGTCGTGGCCGAAGACCTTGACGGAGCCCGAGGAGGCGCGCACGACGCCGGCCACGATGGAGATGAGCGTGGTCTTGCCCGCACCGTTGGGGCCGAGGAGGGCGAAGATCTCTCCCGGCCGGATCGTGAGGTCCACCCCGTCCAGGGCGCGGATCCTGCCGAAGTCCTTGGTCAGGCCGGAGATCTCCAGGGCAGTCCGGGGTCCGGCCCCGTTCGCTGCCGGGCCGGTCGGCAGCTCAGCTCGTTCTTCTCTCATGACGGTGCGTACCGAAAGCCTTTTTCCGCTCGTCGAAGGCTGAAGTCTTTGGATACGAAAACCCGGTGGGAAGGTTCTCGCAAGCCGGGGGTCTCGCCAGACAGCGATCCTGCCCGAGGGGGCCCGGCCCGCCGACGATCCGTCTCCTCAAAGTTATCAGAAGCGAACGGCTTTGAAAATCGCAGGCGGGCCGGGCCGCGTCTTCCCGCCGGTTTGTTGACGCTCCCGCGGCGGGCAGAGTATAGTTCGGGTGGCATTGCGCACAAGCATTGCGTTTTGAAAAGCATTTTCAACAGGTCCGCAGAACCGCGGGACCAGAGAAGGACAAGGACGGATCATGGCCGAAAGCGACAGGAGCGAGCGGACGCTCGCGGTATTCTTTGATTTCGAGAACCTTGCCCTCGGCATCCAGGACAGGAAGGACCGCCTCTTCGATATCAGCAAGGTCCTGACCCGGCTGGTGGAGAAGGGGAAGATCGTCTTCAAGCGGGCCTACGCCGACTGGAGCCGCTACGCCGACTACAAGCTCGCCTTCCATCAGAGCGGAGTCGAGCTGGTCGAGATCCCGAGGCGGGGGATCTCCGGCAAGAACTCGGCCGACATCCGGATGGTGGTGGATGCTCTCGAGCTTTCCTACACCAAGGAACACATCGACACCTTCATCGTGGTCTCCGGCGACAGCGACTTCTCTCCTCTCGTCGCAAAGCTCAAGGAAAACGGCAAGCACGTGATCGGGCTCGGCATCAAGGAGTCCACCTCGGAGCTCCTCCTGAACAGCTGTGACGAGTTCATTTACTACGAAGACCTGGAGCGCCCCCTGGCGCAGCCGCCGCCGATCGCCTCGGAGGTGCCGCTCAAGAAGCAGGAGGCGTTCCGGCTCCTGCTCGACTCGGTGGAGGCCCTCCTCCGGGAGAACAAGCCGATCCTGCATTCGTCCATGGTGAAGGACACCATGAAGCGCAAGAAGCCCAGCTTCAACGAGACCTATTACGGGTACCGTACCTTCAGCGAGCTCCTGGAGGATGCCGAGAAGCACGGGCTGATCGAGCTCAACGTGGACCCTCGCAGCGGCACTTACGTGATCGCCGGCTTCGGGCAGAGCGCGGCGGAGAAGAAGAAGGTCCCGAGGAGGAGGCGCCCCAAGAAGGCTTCGAGACCCTCGCCTCCGGCTCCGGAACCCGCCCCCAGGTGACCGGCAGGCAGGTGGCTCCGCGAGGCTGTGTCCTGTTCGTCGTCCCCGGCCAAGGCCGCCTGGGGCGGCCGCGAGCCGGGATCCTTCGAAGCAGCGGGATGCCCGCCCGGACGTGGACCCGGGGTTCGCGGAAATGACGCCTTACGATACACACCGGCTACGCGCTCTCCTGTCGGTTTTCAGCCGACCGCCTTGACCGTTGAACCGGATGGCGTTCGTGCCTCAGCATCGCCGTAGATTGCCGCCATAGGAGGACATGCGATGTTCCCTCTGCTCTTCGAGCCCACCCGCATCGGCACCATGGAAGTGAAGAACCGGATTCTCATGCCGAGCATGGGGACCCTTTTTTCGATGGACCAGCAGCTGAATGAACGCCACTGCCGTTTCTACGAGCGCAGGGCCGAGGGCGGTGCGGGCGTGATCGTGTCGGGCCCGGTCGGGATCGACTTTCTGGGCTCGGGTCTGGCGTGCCTTTCGCTCAAGGACGATTCCTGCATCCCGTCCTTTCGGGAATTGGCCGATCGGATCCACCGGAAGGGCGCCAAGATGATGGTCCAGCTCTTCCACGCGGGCCGCTACACTTTCTCCTTCTTCATCGACGGCCAGCAGGCGATCGCCCCGTCGGCCGTCCGGTCCCGGTACACCGGGGAAACCCCCAGGGAGATGTCCCTGGAAGAGATCGACCAGGTGCAGGACGCGTTTGCCCAGGCGGCGCGGCGGGCGCGCGAGGCCGGGATCGACGGGGTGGAGATCATCGGCTCGGCCGGCTATCTGATCAGCCAGTTTCTCTCCCCGGTCACGAACCAGCGGACCGATGCTTACGGGGGCTCCTTCGAGAACCGGGCGCGCTTTGCCGTCGAGACGATCCGGCGGGTCCGGGCCGCCGTGGGCGCCGACTACACCGTCACCATGCGGGTCCCGGGGAACGACTTCGTGGCCGGCGGGAACACGAACGACGAGATCGCCCGGTTCTGCCGGCTTTTCGACCAGGCCGGGCTCGACGGATTCAACGTGACCGGGGGCTGGCACGAAGCTTTTGTGAGCCAGCTCACGATGGAGGTCCCGCGGGGAGGCTACGCGTACCTGGCCGGAGGGATCCGCCGGGCCGTCAGCGTACCCGTGATCGCCTCCAACCGCATCACCGATCCCTTCACGGCGGAGCGCATTCTGAAGGACGGTTTTGCGGATCTGGTCTCCCTGGGCCGCGTGCTGATCGCGGACCCGGACTGGCCGATCAAGGCCAGGGAGGGAAGGACCGGGGAGATCCGGCCTTGCGTGGGCTGCATGCAGGGGTGCATGGACCGCATCTTCATGGGGCAGCCGCTGTGCTGCCTGGTCAACGCCGAGGCCGGACTGGAGCAGGAACGGCAGATCGTGCGCGCCGCCAAGCCCAGGAAGGTCATGGTCGTGGGAGCGGGCGCGGCGGGTATGGAAGCGGCGCGCGTGGCGGCCCTGGCGGGGCACGATGTCGACCTGTATGAAAAGGCGCCCGTTCTGGGCGGCCAGCTCCTCATCGCCGGGGCGCCGCCGGGGCGCAAGGAATTCTTGAGCCTGGTCGAGTATTACAAAGCTGCCCTGGACGCCGCCGGGGTGAGGGTCCACACCGGGGTCACCCTGGACGCGGGCAAGGTCCGGGAGCTCGGGCCCGACGAAGTGATCGTGGCCGAAGGGGCTGAGCCCCTCCTGCCGAAGATCCCCGGCATGGACCTGCCGATCGTGATCAGCTCCTGGAAGTTCCTGTCCGAGGAACCGCCGCTGGGGCGCAGGGTCGCGGTGATCGGCGGAGGCGCCGTGGGCCTGGAGACCGCCTTGCAGGTGGCCAAGATCGGCACGATCGGCGCCGAGACCCTGGAGTTTCTCATGTTCAACAAGGCGGAAAAAGACGAGAAGCTCCACGAGCTCCTGCACCGGGGCACCAAGGAGGTCACGGTGTTCGAGATGCTCTCCCGGGCGGGTCAGGACGTGGGCAAGTCCTCGCGCTGGGTCCTCATGCAGGAGCTCAGGGACCGGAGCGTCCGCATCCTTACGGACGCCAAGGTCGAGGCCATCGAGCCCGACGGCATCCGTTACATCGAACGCGGGGAGACCAAGAAGGAGCTGTTCGACACGGTGATCGTGGCCGTCGGGTCCAAGCCGGTGCGCAGGCTGACGGACGAGCTGGCCGCGGCCGGCATTCCCCGCAAGACGGTCGGCGACTGCAACGCCCCCCGCAAGATCATCGATGCCGTGCATGAGGGGTACCTGGCCGCCGTCGAGCTCTAGCTAGAGCCTGTCCCAAAACGCCCATCTGCGGCGTTGCGCTCAGGGGAATGGACGGGGGGGGAGCCCGCCCCGGCGAAGGCCGGGGTCCACTGTGCCTCCCGGCTACGCCTCGTTCCTCAGGATTTGACTCGCGCCGTCCATGGCGCTCGCCCTCCGGGCGCATCATCCTGACGGATGATGCGCCCAATTCC
>JBFLZG010000068.1:0-70858 GCA_040756235.1 bacterium
GGTGGTGTTTGGGCCGCCGGGCCGGTCGCCCCTACGACCTCGGTCCCTGGGCATATTTCACTCCGCCCTCGTCGGGGCTCGAGGACGAGAGCTCCCCGCGGGCGTTCGGGCAATCCTTGTTGTTGCAGAAAAGGATCGTTTGTCCCCTCACGTCCGTGCGCTCCAGCAGATAGGGGGCTCCGCAACCTTCACACTTCCTGGCGACCGGACGATACCGCAGACTGTTCCTGCATTTCGGATAGTTGGAGCAGCAGTAAAAGACTCGACCCCTTTTCCCCGCCCGCTCCGTGAACTCACCTTCCTGGCAGCGGTCGCAGGGAACTCCGAGCAGGTAGGGCTTGGCTTCCTTGCACTTGGGGTAGTTCTCGCAGGCCCAAAATCGATTCCCCATGCGCGAGCGCTTCAACAGGAGCCTGCCTCCGCATTTTTCGCAGAAACGCAGCTCCTCGCTGCCGTTGCCGCCCGGTCCTTCCACGGCGTCCGCCAACGACTTGGTGAACCGGCACTTGGGAAAACCCGTGCAGGCCAGAAACGGGCCGAAACGGCCGTACTTCTTCTCGAGCGGTTTGCCGCAGAGCACGCATTCCTGGCCGATTTCGTTCGGCTCTTCGACGACCCGAATCCGGCCGTTCTCGTCCCGCTCGAAGGACTTCGAGTTCCTGCACTCGGGAAAGCCCGAGCACGCCAGGAACGCGTTGGCCCCGTTGTAGCGAATCACCATCGGCTTTCCGCACTTGTCGCAAGCGATCTGGGTGGGAGAGCCTGCTCTTCGGATGTCGGCCATGTCGGACTTGGCCTTCTCCAGGTCTTCATAGAACGGGCCATAGAATTTCTCAAGGAGGTCGACCCAGTCTCTCTCGCCGGTCTCGACGGCGTCCAGAAAAGCCTCCATGTTGGCCGTGAATTCGACGTTCAGGATGTCCGGGAAGCTGTCGATGAGGAGACGATTGACGATCTCGCCCAGCTCCGTCGGGAACATCTTGCGGTCTTCGAGCTGCACGTAGTGCTTGTCGCGGATATTGCTCAAGATACTGGCGTAGGTGGAGGGGCGGCCGATTCCTTTCTCCTCCAACTCTTTGATGAGGCTGCTCTCGGTGTATCGGGGAGGCGGCTGGGTGAAATGCTGCTCGGCCAGCAATTCGCGCTTCCTGAGATCTTCCCCCTCCTCGACCGCCGGCAGCAAAGCCCCCTCGGCCTCTTCCTTGGCCTGCTCGTCGGCTTCCACGGTCTCGGCGTAGAGCTGGAGGTAGCCGTCGAAGACTTGGACCGAGCCGGTGGCGCGAAAGAGGCAGTCGCCGGCCTCGATCTCCACGGTCGTCTGGTCGAATTCGGCCGCCGCCATCTGGGTGGCCACAAATCGTTTCCAGATCAGCTCGTAGAGCCGGAACTCGTCCCTGGATACGAACGGTTTCACTGTCGACGGCTGGCGCGCGACCGAGGTCGGTCGGATCGCTTCGTGGGCGTCCTGGATGCCTTTCTTGGAGGGGTATATCCGGGCCACCTTGGTGCAGTATTCCTTACCGTAGCTCTGCTGGATGAAGGAGCGGGCTTCGCTCACCGCCTCGCTCGAGATGCGGGTGGAATCGGTGCGCATATAGGAGATCAGCCCCTGCGGCCCCTCTTGACCGAGCTGAATGCCTTCGTACAGCCGCTGCGCGATCTGCATGGTCTTGCTGGGCGAGAACCGGTACTTGCGGGAAGCCTCCTGCTGGAGGGTGCTGGTGATGAACGGGGGCGGCGGGTTCCTGTTTCTCCGTTTCTTCTCGACCTTGAGGACCCGGAACCTTGCCTGATCGAGCGCTTCCTTGATCCTGGAAGCCTCCTCGCCGGTGCCGATGGAGGGCTTCTTGCCGCGGATCCGAACCAGTCTCGCTCGGAACGGCGGCGGAACGGCGCCCTCCAGCACGGCGTCCAGCGTCCAGTATTCCTCGGACCGAAACAGGCGGATTTCCTCCTCGCGCTCGCAGATCAGGCGCACCGCAACCGACTGCACTCTGCCTGCGCTCAGCCCGCGCTGGACTTTCCTCCAGAGGATCGGGCTGATCTGATACCCCACCAGTCGGTCCAGGATCCTTCGTGCCTGCTGAGCGTCAAACTTGTTCTTGTCGAGAGAAACCGGATTCTCCAGGGCCTTCTTCACCGCATTGCGGGTGATCTCGTGAAACAGGACCCGGTAGACCCTCTTGCCCTTCTCCAGCTCTTCGGCGACGTGCCAGGCGATCGCCTCTCCTTCACGGTCCGGGTCGGGAGCCAGGTAGATGGCGTCGGCCTTCTGGGCAGCCGAGCGCAGCTCCTTGATCACCTTCCACTTTCCCGGGATCACATCGTACTGCGGGCGAAAGCGGTTCTCGACATCGACGCCCAGCTCTCTCTCGGGCAGATCTTTGATGTGGCCCACGGTGGCCATGACCGCGATGTTGTTCTCCAGATATCTGGCGATCGTCTTGGCTTTGGTTGGAGATTCGACGACGAGTAGCGACTTGCCCATGAAGTTGTCCTGGTCCCTTTTGCGAAAGGATGAGCGGTTAATCGGAACGGGCAAAATGATTGCCCGGCAATCGGCGTACTTTTCCAAGAACCTCGAGCTCTGTCAAGACCCCGGCAATCCTGGGTGCGGGCCATCCGGTTCGCAGGACGAGAGTCTCCAGGCTCGTACCCTCGTCTCCGATGAGCCGCAACAACCTTCGGAATGCATGGCTTCCATGGCCCAAGTCCGGCGCGGACAATGGGCAGTCGGCACGGGCGTCTCGGGAGTTCCGATTCCCTGACAGTCGGTTTGGATTCCGTTCCACGGAGGCGGGTTCCGTGCGAAAGCAAAGGCCGCTCCCTTCTCCTTTTGCGCGACCCGAGGAGTCAGAGACAGCGGGCGGAAGCTCTTCGAGGATGTCGGCCAGGCATTCGGCGATTTTGGCTCCCTGCTTGATCAAGCGGTGGGTGCCCCGGCTCGACCGGGAGCGGATGTCTCCGGGGACCGCGAACACCTCTCTCCCCTGTTCGAGGGCCATCCGCACCGTGATCGCGGTCCCGCTCCTCTCGGACGCCTCCACCACCAGGACACCGAGCGCGAGGCCGCTGATGAGACGGTTGCGGCGCGGGAAGTTCCAGGGCGAAGCCGGGGTGCCGGGCGGAAACTCGCTCAACAGGGCCCCTTGCGCGGGAATTCTCTTGAAGAGCGCGCCGTTCGTCTTCGGGTAGACGCTCTCCGGGCCTGTCCCCAGGACCGCGAGGGTGCGCCCTCCGGCTTCCAACGCCGTCCAGTGCGCGATCGCATCGATCCCGAGAGCCGCTCCGCTGACGATGCAGAGCCCCTCCGCTGCCAGGGCCCTGGAGAAGGCTTCACAGACCGAAATACCGTATGGCGTCGCCTTGCGCGAGCCGATCACGGCAACGGCGTTCCGATCCTCGGGGTGCAGCGTCCCTTTCACGAACAGGACCGGCGGGGCATCCGAGATGTGCCGCAGGTTTTCCGGGTAACGCGGGTCTTCATAGGAGACGATGTCGATTGCGAGCCGTTCCAGCAGGTCGAGCTGATCCTGGGGCACGGGCGCGCCGCGCGCTGCTTCGAGCGCCCGGATGCCGGCTTCCGTCATGCCGCAGGCGTGTCCCACGTCGGCGGGCGCGGCGCTCAGGACGGCCTCCGGTGAGGCGAAGATCTCGAACAGCCGCGCCGTAGGCAGGGGACTTCCGTGGAGGGCAAGGGCCGCCAGTCGGATGCGACAGACCCTGGGGTCCACCCTGCTTTCCTTTTGCGGTGAGGCCTATTCCGTGCGGGCTTTAACGGCGTCTCCGACAGACAAAGAGGAACGGCTGGCCACGACCAGCACCGTGGAGGCTTTCTGTTCTGCAGCGAGGACGACCACGACCCCGGCCTTTTCGTCCGGGATCCGGACCTTCTCACCCGGCTCGATGCCCGGGACCTCTCCTCGGCTCTGAAAGACCCAAAATTCGTCTCCCGTCTCCACTCCGTCCTGGATCCCGCGGTCGATGAAGCAGACCTGGTGCTGCGCGATCTCTTGTTCTTTGCCGAGTGCCGAGACGATCATCCCCGAGACCTCCCGAACGGCCCGCTTCGAAGCGACCTCCCTGGGCAGGAGCTCGCCTTCGCGGACGAGGTCCCCGACCTCGATCGGCTCTTGCGATCCCAGGATCCGGGCGCGGGCCAGGCGATCCCCTACGTGCTCTTCGACCTGTACGGCGCCCATAATCCTGTACAGGGTGCCGATCATCTCCCCGGTTTCCGGATGTCTCACCTGTCTGACCGCACGCAGTACCTGGTACGGGCCCGTCCCGCTCGGGTCGGTATCGCCGCGGAACTGCAGATAGATCTTGTCTCCGAAGGTAAAGAGGAAGCGCCTTTCCGGGCCGGCGATGACCGCTCCGGCCGTTGCCAGTCCGTCCGACGCCAGCAGGGCCACGTCGGTCATCATTCTGTTGACGTGAAGAACCGAGGCCGCCGCCGGCCCCCCGACCTGCTCCTCGGTCGGAGCGACGGGCCCCTCGGAGGCCAGGGCCACCCCTGCGGGCTCAGGCGCGTCCCCCTGGCCGGACGGTCTCAGGTAGAGCGGATCGCCGGGAAAGATCAGATTCGGGTTCGTGATGTAGGAATTGCCTTTCCAGAGATAGGGCCAGAGGGTCGGATCATGGTAGAGCCTGCCGCTGATGTTCCAGAGGCAGTCTCCCTCGCGCACGATGTAATACGAGGAAGCCGCGGTGAGCTGCTGATCGGGCGAAGCCGGGGCGAACGGGACGGCCAGAAAGCCGGTGGCGGCAACGAGCAGGAGAAAAACCAACCAGGGCGTTTTCGTATGGCTGCACATCTTGTTCGGCTCCCGTTTACCCGTTGAGTGGATGCGGAAGAGGCCGGCCATCTATTCGGATCGGACAAAGCCTCCCATAGCTTGACGCCGCTGCGAAGCCTCTCGGCTAGGGCCGCTGCAGCGAGTAATGCAATAAACGTTCCCAGGCAGGATCCCCCCAGCTTCCGCTCCCCAATACCTTGTAGCGGACCACGCCTTCTCCGTCGATCAGATAGGTCTCCGGGAAGCGGACCGTCCCGAAGCTTCCGGCGACCCGCCCTCCCGGATCGAGGTAGGCCTCCAAACCATATCCTCCCGCTTCCATGAAGGCGCGAATGGAGTCGGGACCGCTCCTGTCCACGCAGACGGCCAGCAGCACGAACCGCTCCCGGTCGAGCCGCTTTTCGAAGCGCGCCAGTGCCGGCAACTCCACCAGACAAGGCGGGCACCAGGTGGCCCAGAAGTGGACGAAAACGTTCTTTCCTCGAAAATCACGAAGGCGGACCGGGTGGCCGGAGAGGTCCTCGACCGTAAAGTCCGGTGCCATCTGGCCGATCTCGGCTCGCCGCCCAAAGCGCTCACAGCCGGCAAAGCCCAGGAACAGGGAGGAGGCGAAGCAGGCAAGCAGGACCCCGCAAAGAGCGCCGGGCGCCGAGCCGGCGGGGCGCGACAGGAGGCTTCCGACGCGCCGGGCCGGTTGCGCCTGTCGTTGCCTGCCCGGACCTTCCGGTGCGATCAATTCGATTGCATTCAATAGCGGAATCCGGTATGTAACCAGCTGGGGGGTTGCCGATAAACGTACCTGCGGACAATTTTGAACAGCCTGCAGGAGCCGAATTCCTGCAGCCGGCTAGCAGCCGGTAGCGCTATCGCCGAAGGGAGGCCGCGGCCGTGACCGTCGCCAGATGGATGACACGGAACCCGATCACGATTGAAGAAGATGCGCCGGTCTTCCTTGCCTTCCACCTCCTGCTCACCAACGATATCCGCCATCTCCCGGTGCTCTCCGGAGGGAAACCTGTCGGCATCATCACGGACCGGGACCTGAAGGAAGCCCTGGTCTCTTCGGATCCGGGCCGTTCGAATCCCGGTTCTCCTCCGTCCTACCACCGGATCAAGGAAGTCCGGGCCAAGAAGATCATGACACCGAATCCGATCATGATCGGCCCGGCCGCCCCGATCGAGGAAGCCGCACAGATCCTGCTCGAGAGGAAGATCAGCTGCCTGCCGGTCAAAGGCCCTGACGGAGCACTGGTGGGGATCCTTACGGTGACCGACGTGCTGAAGGCGTTCATCGAGTTTATGGCGGTCCTGGGGGGAAGTCAACGAATCGACATCGTAATGGATTCGAGCGACTACGACAGGGTTTGCCTCCTCCTGCAGAACCAGGGCGCGACCGTCATCAGCGTCGGCATCACGGCCGAGAACGATCTCGGACGCAAGATCTACTCCTTCCGACTCAAGGATGCAGACGCGGGAAAAGTGACCGAGCTGCTGCGCAGGGAGGGGTGCTCCGTCCTGCCGTTCTGAGCTCCCCTGGACCGTTAAGATCCGGACCGCCTGCGAATCCGCCGTGAGGTCGCGGTGTCTTGACAGCATTTTTCTCTTCAACAAGAATGGCTTCCGCAGGGGGGACAGATGGTTTTGCTAAAAGGAGGGGGAGGTTATGATGGAAGGAGGGACGAAGTCGACGCAATTCCCGCAGTGTCAAAAGTGTAACCAAGGTGTACTGATACCGCTCTCCGATTTCGGGCAGGACGGGGCGCCGATCACTTATAAGGCATGGGTCTGCACCCATCCGGAATGCGGTTTCCACATCCGCATTGATCGCGGCGAGATCAGCATCGGAAAGACGATCAGGCCGGCGACCCGATAGCGTCGCGGCAGCTCAGGAGGACCGCGAAGGGAGAACCCGATCGCTTCAGCCCATACTCGTGCGGGGTTCGTTAAGGGGGGATACGAAGAGGTGTCCCCTTTGTCGTTTTCGCAACCGGAAGAGGGTCTTCCCCCTGAGGTGAACCGATGTCCGACAAACCTTTTTTCCTCACGACGGCAATCGATTATGTGAACAACCTGCCCCACATCGGCACGGCCTACGAGAAGATCGGGGCCGATGTCCTGGCCAGGTTCAGAAGATTCGAAGGCGAGCAGGTCTTCTTTCTCATGGGGAATGATGAGCACAGCATCAATGTGAAGAAAGAGGCACAAGCGCGCGGCATGGATCCGAAGGCCTACTGCGACCGGATGGCCGGGCAGTTCCAGGAGATCTGGGCCAAGCTCCACATCCGTTTCGACGATTTCATCCGCACCACCGAAGAACGCCACGAGAAGGCGGTCCGGGAGCTCTTCAGGAAGATCCACGACAACGGAGACATCTATCCGGCCAAGTACAAGGGCCTCTACTGCGAGTCTTGCGAGACGTTCTACCGCGAGAAGGACCTGGTCGAAGGATGCTGCCCGCAGCACCGGACGCGCCCCCGATGGATCGAAGAGGAGAACTACTTTTTCGCTCTGTCCCGGTACACGGATCGGATACGGGACGCCATTCAGAAGGGGCGGATCCGGATCCTGCCCGAGATTCGCCGCAACGAGATCGTGAACCTCCTGGAGGCCGGCCTGGAGGACATCAGCATCTCCAGATCGACTTTTGACTGGGGCATCCCTTTGCCGATCCAGCCGAACCATGTGGTGTACGTGTGGTTCGACGCCCTGATCAATTACATTTCCGCGATCGGATACGGCTGGGACGAAGCCCGGTTTCGGCGTCTCTGGCCTGCGGACGTGCACGTCATCGGCAAGGACATCACCCGCTTTCACTGCATCATCTGGCCTGCCATGCTCCTGTCCGCAGGGCTCGAGCTGCCCAGGACGGTCTTCGGCCACGGCTTCGTCTACCTCAAGGGCGAGAGGATGAGCAAGACTCTCGGCAACATCGTGAACCCCATGGACATCGTGGACGTCTACGGGCCCGATGCCCTGAGGTACTACCTCCTGCGCGAAACCGCTTTCGGAGATGACGGCAATTTCACCTGGGACAACTTCATCGAGAGGTATAACCGGGACCTGGCCAATGATCTCGGCAACCTCCTGCAGCGCGTCTTGACCATGATCCACCGCTACCGGAAGGGGAAGGTCCCTGCGCCGCAGGGCCTGGAGGAAATCGACCGTCAGCTCCAGCAAGACTGCCTCCGCCTCTACCCCGACATCCGCTCGTCTCTGGATCCGGCTCGGGGCGACATCCATTTTCATCTGGCCCTTGCCAGGATCTGGGAGACCATCCGCCACGCCAACCAGTACGTGGACCGCACCGCGCCGTGGGATCTGTACAAGCGCGGCCCGGAGTCGCGGTTGGACACGGTTCTGTACTGCGCATCCGAGTGTTTGAGGATCATCGGCATCATCCTCCATCCGTTCTTGCCCGAGGGCGGCTCCAAGCTCCTGGCGCAGCTCGGGCCCTCCGCGGCACAGGCGCGCATCGCAAAGGAGGAGATCTCCGCCTGGGGAGGCTTGCGGCCCGGGACGATGGTGGAGCAGCCGGAGCCGCTCTATCCGAGAATCCTGCCGGCCGCGGCCCGGGAGGCAGAGGCGGAAGCGCCTGCCGGCACTGAATCGGCGCTGGCTGCCGATCGTGGTCCGCTGGTGTCCATCGAAGAGTTCAACAAGATCGACCTGCGGGTGGGAAGGGTCGTGCGCGCAGAGAGAGTCCCCAAGACCATGAAGCTTCTCAAGCTGGTCGTGGACATCGGCGAGCTGCGCACCATCGTGGCGGGCATCGGCAAGACTTTCGAGCCCTCCTCCCTGGAAGGCAAGACCCTCCTGATCGTGGCCAACCTGCAGCCGGTGCGGATTCGCGGCATCCTTTCGGAGGGCATGCTCCTGGCGGTGGGGGACCCCGAAGCGCACAGTCTGGTCACTCTCTCGGACCCTGGATCCGGCCGGCCCGGAGAACGCGCCCACTGAACGCTCGCTTGAACCTGCCCCCTTGGGGCTCGATTTAAGAGGCTGTTCAAAAATGCCCAGATGCAAGGCAGGCGAAGTCCTGAGGAACACAGGCCCATACCGATGACGGTGCAGAGTGGGGAGCCTGTCCCGGCGAAGGCCGGGAACGAAGGGCGAGCCGAACGCCGCAGATGGGCGTTCCGGGGACAGCCTCCGATTGTAAAGGGGAAGCCGATCATGCAAACTCGTATTCGGTCAGGGATCCTCGCGACGCCGGGCCGAAGGGGAGAATCATGAGAAAAGCGCACAGGACGGTGGCATTTGCCCTTTCCCTCTCACTGTTCTTCCTGGTTTCCACACCGAAGGAATCGCTGGCCTTCTGGGACGGCGACACGTGGAAGACGGCCGCCATCATCTCCGGGATCACGCTGGGCGCAGCGATTGCCATCGTCCTCATTGCCGGCACGCTGACCGATATCTTCGGCGAGCCGGAAGACCCTCTGGCCGGGATCCCGACGGAGGTCCCGGTCCTGGGGCTGAAGTGCCTGCCTCTGGAGGAGGCCGAGCAGGTGACAGGGCTTCTCTTGCGACCCTCGGCCCGGTCGGCCATCCGCGCGGACGGAGCCTGGGCCATGACGCCCTCCTTGAGCCGCACGTCGCCGGGCGGCCTCTCCGTGGTGCCTCTGCCGTTTTCGCGGGCGCTGATTTCGGGACCCGAAATGGATCGGATCGCATCCTGTTCCGGCGGGGTCGCGAGCTCGCTCCCGGGCGCTGACGCGGAGGAACTGGCGGAGCCCTGAGGGTGATTCCGAGGCACGCGGCACTCGTCCATGGCCGGGGCGGAGAGCCTGTTCCGGGCGCACGCCGGGAACGATCGCGGCGCACAGCAGAGCAGCCGGGCTTTTTTTCAGCGGCCTGCTACGGAGCAGAGATAAGTCAGCCGCCTGCAAGACGCAGGACGACCCGGCATCCTTTCCCGATCCGGTGTTTCGCAGCGAATCCTCCCGACACTTCCAGAGCGTAGCGGCACTCCTGTTGAGGCTGGTACACCGGACAGGGATCCATCGGGCACGGGGGAAGTCGCTCGATCAGCTCGAGGACGGTGCCTTCCTCTGAGAGGAACAGCAGATCCAGAGACAGGAACGTGTTCTTCATCCAGAAGGAGGGCCGCGCCTTGGTCGGGAAGACGAAGAGCATACCCCGGTCCTCATCCAGCTTGTCCCGGAACATGAGCCCTCGGGATCGATCTAACTGCGTTTCTGCGCGTTCCAGGAAGACCTTGACGGGTCCACGGGGAGTCTGAAAGACGGCCTCCGCGTCGGGGCGCTGGCATGCTGCCAGGAAAAGAACGGTTACAAGAACGCCCGTGCCTGCACAGAGGGATCTCCAGAGCGCGTCACAGCGGCACGAACTCAAGGCCCGTACCCCGAGTCTAATCACGGCAAAGTTTCCTTGCATTTCAACACCGAGATTCCTATAATGCACCTTCGGGCCACCCTCAGTAAAGATTTTTGCCATCATTTTCGATAACATAACCTGGACCTCCAAAGTCGATCTTGACATCATGCTGAAACGCTATCTCTGGATACGAAACATTCTCTTCGTGATTGCCCTCTCCTATCTGGCAGCCGGGGTCGGCAATACCGTCCTCTTGTCACGGCTTCCTCCGCCTGCGCCTGCACCCGACCGACCGGCCGTCTCCAAGCCCGGACCACAGTCGCCCGACGGAAAGGCGGCCAACACGTACAGTCTGATCACGCGCCGGAACGTCTTCAACAGCGCGTACACCGGAGAGGCCCTGGACTCCGATACGGGCAAGGTGCAGCCCGCATCCGCCCCCCTGAAGAAGGCCGACCTGAACGTGAAGCTGATCGGCACGGTTGCCGGCTCCCGGGAGGACTCTTTCGCCATCATCGAGGACGGCTCCACGCGCCTGCAGGAATTGTATCAGGCCGACGATACGATCCAGGACCAGGCGCGAATCCTGCAGATCGAACGGTGCAAGATCATCCTGCTGCGGGATGGCGTCCAAGAGGTCCTCGAATGCCCGGAAGAGGCCGTGCCGGAAGAACAGAAATCCGCCGTTGCCTACGGGGCTCCGGCCGGAGCCTCAGCCGCGCCCGCCGGGGTCAAGGCCGTTTCCGAAACGGAGTTCATGATCGACGAGAATGAAGTCGAAAAGGCCATGGGCAACATCAACCAGCTGCTCACGCAGATCCGGGTGGTGCCGAACTTCCAGGACGGCAAGCCCAACGGCTTCAAAGTATTTGCCATCAAACCGGACAGCCTGTTTGCAAAGATCGGTCTCAAAAACGGAGACGTCATCCAGAAGGTCAACGGCCGGGACATCACTTCCCCCGAAAGGGCACTCGAGGTCTTCCAAGAGCTGAGAAACGAAAAGAGCCTCTCCGTGGACATGCTGCGGAGGGGCGCTCCGCAGAGCCTCCGATACGAAGTTCGATAACTCGATCGACGATCCGAATGACCAGGGAGTGCTAGATGACCAGAGGAATGTGCCGTCTCGTTCCGCTGTTCTTGTCGTTCGCCTTGCTTGCGGTGGCGCCCCCTCTCCTGCCTGCCCTGCTCGCTCAGGAGACGAGGCCCGGCGCAGCGGACACGATGGTCACCATGGACTTCCAGGACGTGGATCTGATCGTTCTGGTGAAGTTCATCAGCGAGCTTACCGGCAGGAACTTCATTCTCGACGAGCGGGTCAAGGGGAAAAAGGTCACGGTCATCTCGCCCACCAAGATCACCAAGGAGGAGGCTTACCGGGTTTTCGAATCGATTTTGGAGATCAAGGGGCTGGCTACGGTCCCCTCGGGCAAGATCATCAAGATCGTGCCTTCCAAGGACGCGGTGGAGATGAGCGTCAGGACCTTCGTGGGAAAAGAGTCGGTCCCTGTGACCGATACCCTCGTCACGCGCCTCATCCCCCTGGAGTACGTCTCGGCCGATGACATGGCCAAGGTCCTCAAACCTCTGATGTCCCGGGAGAGCCAGATCGACGCCTACCCGGCCACGAACACCCTGATCCTCACCGAGACGGCTTCCAACATCGATCGTCTGGTGCGAATCCTGCAGCAGCTGGACATCAAGGCCGAGCAGATGGTCATCGAGGTCATCCCTCTGCAGTACGCATCCGCCGACATCCTGGCCAAGCAGCTGCAGGAGCTTCTGCAGGCCGCAACGGCAGCCGCGCCCGCCGCGCCCGCTCCTCGCCGGGGCACGCGGGCCACGCGCACGACCCCTGCAACGACCCGGACCACGGGAGGACCGGGCGAGTTCACCGGCAAGATCATTGCCGACGATCGAACCAATTCGCTGATCATCCTGACCAACGAGCTCGAGCTCCCGCAGATCCGCGAGCTCATCCAGAAGCTCGACTACGACACGCCCCGTGCCTACGGAAACATCCAAGTGTATTACCTGGAATACGCCAGCTCGGAAGATACGGCCAAGGTCTTGACCGATCTCGTCTCCGGAGTTCGCTCCCCCACGGGCAGAAACGGCGACAGCCAGGCCGCGGCGGTCGCCCCCGCAATCGCCAAGACCCTTGCCTCTTTCGAAGGGGAGGTCAGCATCACGGCCGACGCCGCGACCAACTCCCTTCTTATCGTGGCCTCCCCGCGCGACTACCAGACCCTGGCTAACGTGATCGAGAAGCTCGACATCCGGCGCAAGCAGGTCTACGTGGAAGCCGTGGTCATGGAGGTCAGCCCTTCCTTCAGCCGCGATCTCGGTTTCGAATTCCGCACCGCCACGCCTCTGCAGAGCGGCGACAGCGTGGATCAGGCCATGATCGGAGGCACGAGCTTCGGCCAGGGGGGCAACGAGTTCTTCCAGTCCTTGAGCGGTCTGGGCACCACGACCACCGATACGACG
Organism: bacterium; assembly: GCA_040756235.1. Classification (GTDB taxonomy): domain Bacteria; phylum Desulfobacterota; class DSWW01; order DSWW01; family DSWW01; genus JBFLZG01. Next base: position 12,621 of record JBFLZG010000068.1, read on the forward strand.
ACGACCGGCACCTCGCTCTTTCCGCTCGATCTCGGGTCCACGACCGGCCTGACCTTGGGGGCGGTGTTCGACCGCGTCAAGATCACCACCCCTGACGGAGATACCATCTCCATCCCGGCCAACATCTTCTTGTTGCACGCGATCCAGAGCTCGACCAAATCCAACATCCTGTCCACCCCGCACCTGATCGCCATCGACAACGAGGAAGCCGAGATCGTGGTCGGCCGCAACGTCCCGTTCCTGACCTCCACGAGCCAGACCACGGTCAGCACGATCACGCAGATTCAGAGACAGAACGTGGGCATCACCCTCCGATTCACGCCTCAGATCACCGAGGGCGATTACATCCAGCTTAAGCTCTATCAGGAGATATCGGCGCTCATTCAGAGCCCCATCGGTCAGGACGTGAACCGGGTCGGCCCCACGACTTCGACGAGGACGGCCTCCAACACGGTCCTGGTGCGGGACGGCCAGACCATCGTGGTCGGCGGTCTGATGGAAGATCGCATCGAGAAGATCAAGTCGGGCGTCCCCTGGCTGCAGGAAATTCCGCTGCTCGGGTGGCTCTTTCGATTCGAGCGGGACAACGTCGAGAAGAACAATCTGCTGATCTTTCTCACGCCGACCGTGGTCAAGGAAGACCAGGACGTGCAGCGGCTCTACGAACAGAAGAAGAGGGAGATGATCCAGTACAAGGACCGTCACGAGTTCTCCGACAAGTACATGGACACCACGGGATTTCCGGATCACAACGCCGGCACCTCGGGCCCGGTGAAGGTGCGTCCGCCCGCGCCGCCCGGCACGACGATCCCCAAACCGTTGGAAGAGAGCCTGGGGCTCCCTCCGTCCGACGCGAATGCGCAGGACTCGGACTACAGCGTCACGGTGGAAGGGGCCCGCCGCCTCGATCCAAGCCCGTCCGCCGCCTCCCCGCAAGAACGATAAAAGTAGAGGAAAGCATGCGTTTCGATGCAAGACCCCTCGAGCAAATCCTGCTGGAGAAGACCTCCTTGGACCCCAAGGGTCTGGAGGCCGCTCTGTCCCTTCAGAAGGAGCGCGGCGGAGCCTTGGGCGACATCCTCGTCACGCTCAAGCTGGTCACGGACGAGGACGTCTGCGAGGCGGTCAGCCGCCAGATGAACCTCGCCTATTGGCCCGAGATCCCGGACCAGAGCCTCGATTTGGAGATCCTGCGGAACATACCGATCAACTTCTGCAAGAAACACGAGCTTCTCCCTCTCAAGAAGGACGGCGGGGCGGTCCAAGTCGCGGTCGCCGATCCTCTGAACGTGGCCCCTCTCGATGATCTGCAGCTCCTGCTGAAAGAGCCGGTCAGGCCGATCCTGGCCCGCGCGACGACGATTCTGCACGCCATCAACCGCGCCTACGATCTCATCTCCGAGACCGCGGAACAAATGGTCGAAGGGCTGAACGAGGAAGCTCTGGACCTGGTCGCCACGGAGCTCGAGGAGCCCAAGGACCTTCTCGACGCCTCGGACGAGGCCCCGATCATCCGTCTGGTCAACTCGGTCCTGTACCAGGCGGTCAAGCAGCGAGCCAGCGACGTCCACATCGAGCCTTTCGAACGGCAGTTGGTCATCCGCTACCGTATCGACGGCGTCCTGTACGACATGCTGCGGCCGTCCAAGCGCTTTCAGTCGAGCGTCGCCTCCCGCGTCAAGATCATGGCAGGGCTCAACATCGCCGAAAAGCGCCTGCCCCAGGACGGCCGCATCCGCATCAAGATCGCCGGCAAGGACGTCGACATCCGCGTCTCCGTCGTGCCCACGGCGCACGGCGAGCGGATCGTCATGCGCCTCCTCGACCGCTCCCAGGTGCTGCTCAAGCTGGACGAGATCGGCATGACCGGGGACAAGCTTCTGCGCATGCGCAAGCTCATTCGCATGCCTTACGGGATCCTGCTGGAGACGGGGCCTACCGGGTCGGGCAAGACCACGACCCTGTATGCGGCCTTGAGCGAGATCAACACGCCTGAAAAGAACATCATCACCGTGGAGGACCCGATCGAATACCAGCTCCACGGCGTCGGGCAGATCCAGGTCAATCCCAAGATCGAGCTCACCTTTGCCCGCGGGCTGCGCTCGATCCTGCGTCAGGACCCGGACGTGATCATGGTCGGCGAGATCCGCGACCTGGAAACCGCCGAAATCGCCATCCAGGCCTCGCTGACGGGGCACCTCGTGTTCAGCACGCTCCACACCAACGACGCGCCGACCGCCATCACGCGTCTGGTGGACATGGGGATCGAGCCTTTCCTGGTCTCCTCCTCCCTGATCGGAGCTCTCGCGCAGCGCCTGGTGCGCATCCTGTGCCCGGCCTGTAAGGAGCCCTACGTTGCGTCGGATGAGACACTGCGCGAGCTCCATCTGGAGCGGGACCGGCTTCCCAACGGCCATCTGTACCGGCCCAAGGGATGTGCCAAGTGCGCGGGCACCGGCTACTACGGCCGCTCCGGCATCTACGAGCTCCTCGTGGTGGATGAGAAGATCCAGCACCTCATCCTGAAAGGGGTGGATGCCAACGTCATTCGCAGGGCCGCGATCGAAAGGGGGATGACCCCCCTGCGCGATGACGGAGCCGAGAAGGTCCTGAGGGGGATCACTTCCGCGGAGGAGGTGGCACGGGTCACCCAGGAGACGGTTGTCTAGGAGGCTGTCCAAAAATGCCCATCTGCGGAGCCTGTTGCGAGCGAAGCGATGCAATCCCCCCCTGCACACGACTGCGGCGCCGCGGTAACCGGGGGTTTCCTCGTCGCTCAGGCTCCTCGGAACAGGCCTCAGGATTTCGTGCGCCGTGCATCTGGACATTTCTGAACAGCTTCCAGGAGCCGAATACTTGGACGGGCTCCTAGCTGGACGCCTTTGAGGCACTCCGCAGGAAGGCTCCGGACCGGCCGACCGTCGGACCCTTCCGACGCGTGATCTGTCCGCTGCTCTCTCATTTCAGCCTGGTGAGGTCTTTCGTTGTCCGTATTCGAATACAAGGGAATGACGGCTCAGGGCAAGACGGTGACCGGCATCGTCGACGCCGACTCTCCCCGCATGGCCCGGCACAAGCTCCGCTCCGACGGCATCTATCCGACCGAGGTGTACCTCGAGCGCGAGCACAAGCGAGGCGGCCTCTCCCGGGAGGTGTCGCTGGCGCGCCTCTTCCAGCGGGTCCGGCTGCAGGACGTCAGCATCCTCACGCGACAGCTCGCGACGCTGCTGAAAGCAGGGCTCACCCTCGTCTCCAGCCTGAACGCCCTGGCCGATCAGATCGATAACCCGCGGCTGAAGAAGGTGATCACGCAGGTCCGGGAGAGAGTGAACGAGGGCGCTTCCCTGGCCGACGCGCTCCAGAGCTTCTCCGGCATCTTTCCCGACCTCTACATCAGTATGGTCCGCGCGGGCGAGTCGAGCGGCGCACTCGAGCTGGTGCTTCTCAGGCTCGCCGACTATCTCGAGAACCAGGTCCGTATCCGCAGGCGCATCGTGAGCGCCCTCGTCTATCCGGCCGTGATGACCGTGGTGGGACTGGCCGTGCTCTCGATCCTGTTCGCTTTCGTCATTCCCAAGTTCGTGGCCATCTTCGCCGAGCTGCAGCAGGCCCTGCCCCTTCCCACAGTCATCCTGATCAAGACCAGCGATTTCGTGCGTTCCTACTGGTACCTCATCCTTGTCTGCCTGGCCGCCGCGGCCCACCTGCTCCGGCGCTACCGGGCCACGCCCAAAGGACGCGAGGTCTACGATCGGGCGCTGCTGCACATACCGGTATTCGGGCGCCTGATCCTCCTGGGCACCATCATCCGGTTCGCCAGGACGCTGAGCTCCCTTTTGAGCAGCGGGGTGCCGCTCCTCAAGGCGCTGGATATCGTCGCGACCGTGGTGAACAACAAGGTCTTTGCTGGCGCCATCGCCTCGGCGAGGGAGTCGGTGACAGAAGGCGCCTCGCTCTCGGACCCGCTCAAACGCAGCGGCATCTTCCCGCCGATCGTGATCCACATGATGGCCAGCGGGGAGCAGAGCGGCCAGCTCGAGGAGATGCTGTCCAAGGTCGCGGAGATTTACGAAGAGGAAACCGACACCCTGACCTCCACCCTCATGAGCCTCCTTGAGCCGTTTCTGATCCTGGGAATGGCCCTGGCGGTGGCCTTCATCGTCATATCCATACTTCTTCCTCTTCTGGAGATGAATCAAATCGTCAGATAGCCCCAAGCCAACCGGGTCGAGTATATCGGAACCATGTAAAAGGAGCTCACACCCATGAAGCGAAGGTTAGCGGATCAGAGGGGCATCACCTTGATCGAGATGATGGTGGTCATCGTGATCCTCGGGATCCTGGCAACGATCATCTTCACGCGGGTCTCCGACCGCCCCGAGCAGGCTCGAAGGACCAAGGCCGCCGTTGAGATCCGGCAGATGGGGACCGCCCTGGAGCTATTCAAGCTGGACAACGGCTTCTACCCGACCACGGAGCAAGGGCTCGAAGCGCTGGTTTCGCAGCCTTCGGTCGGAAAGATCCCGAACAACTACCCGGAATCGGGCTATCTCGATAAGGTCCCCTATGACCCCTGGGGAAACACGTATGTCTACATCTGTCCCGGGCTCCACGGAGACTTCGACCTCAGGAGCTATGGCCCTGACGCCGAGGAAGGCGGAGAGGGCAAGAACAGGGATGTGGACAGTTGGAACCTAGACTGACAGGCCCGGTCCTCAGCCATCGAAGAAGGCCTTATCCCGCCGTGAGGGGCCTGACGCTCATCGAGCTCACGATGGTCCTGCTCGTCATGGCGGTGATCGCCTCCTTCTCGGTCCCCCGGCTCATGATGATCACCGAGGTGAACCTCAGGACCTCGGCCCGGAACCTGACCGAGACTCTCGGGCTGCTGTCGTCCCTGGCGATCACCCACTCCAGGCCTTACGGAATCCTCTACGACCTGGACAAGCAAAGGTACTGCTACGTGCCCGCTCGAGAAGACCCGGAAACCGGAGGCTGGCACCTGGTATTCGCAGACGAGAAGGACGAAACTGTCAGCGATCCCCTGGTCGCAACGAGGTGCTTCCCACTGAAGGACGGCGTCTATTTCAAGGACATCGAAACGCCTGAAGCCGCCGAGGCGAAGCAAGAAAAGGGCAGGCTGACGCACTCCTTTTCTCCCAGGGGGATCGCGGAATCACTGGTCATCCATCTCGGTGACAAGAAAGGGCGCTACTACTCCATTTTCCTCCAACGCTACGGAGGCAGGGTCGAGCTGCGAGAGGGCACATGGTCCTACAAACAATATGTAGAGGACATGCTTCGTTAGCGCAGAGGCTGTCCCGAAACGCCCATCTGCGGCGTTGCACTCATGGGGTCCTGGAGGCTGGGGGAGCCTGCCCCGGCGAAAGGCCGGGGTCCACTGTGAATCCCGGTTACGCCTCGTTCCTCAGGACTTCGTGCGCCTTGCATCTGGGCATTTTTGAACAGCCTCTGAAAGCGAGCCTGTTGGGACAGGCTCTAGCGCCAAGACGGCCTCCCGCCAAGTCGACCAGGACCGCCCCGGAAGGTTTTACCCTTCTCGAAGTGATGGTCGCGGTCGCGATCCTCGGCATCGCCATGACCACGCTCCACTACGGTCAGGCGCAGGCGATCCGGGCTCAGGCGAGGACGGAGAACATGATCGTGGCCACCATGAAGGCCATGGAGCGCATGCACGAGATCGCCTTTCTCCGGCCGGAGGAGCTTCCGCGCGCCGGCGAAAGCGAGGAGGGAGCGTTCGAGCCTCCTTACGAGCGTTTCCACTGGAGAGTACGGGTGGAAGAAAACGAGTACACCCCGGACCTTCTGAACATCTTTCTCACCATCAATTGGGATACGGACGAGACCGGCCGAACCACGCTTTCTTCCCAATCCCAAGGGAAAGAAGGCGCAGGCAGGAGCCTGGAGCTATGTTTCTATCGTGCCGCCACGCTGCGATGAGCAGGCCGTGGCCAGAGGCCCGATTGCGGAGCTTCTCGCGAGCGCGGCGGCGCGACCGTTCTCGCATGCCCCTTGGAAGGTGGATCCTCAGCCACCCGCGCGCGCGCAGCGCCAGGGGGTTGACGCTGCTGGAGATCATGCTCTCCCTGGCCATCACCGCCCTTGTGGTCGCCATCGTCTACGGCAGCCTGCGTACGGTTTCGAGCGCCACGGACACGCTGTCGGCGCGGAACGAGCTGTACCGGATGACTTACGCGGCGCTGGAAGACATCAGCCGGGAGCTCGCCTCGGCGTACGCCGCCTGGAACGGACGCATCGTGAACGGCCGCGGGGCCACGTATTTCTATGTGGAAGGTCGTGAAGAGGAGGGCATGCACCGGGATGATCTTTTCTTCACCACTTACGGACACGCCGCGTCCCAGGACGGCCTCGGCGAGAGCGACCAGTCGGAGGTGTGCTACCGGGTGGTACACAGCGACAAGCGTGACGAGCTGATCCTGCTCAAGAAAGAAGACTGGACCATAGACGAGCGAACCTGCCGCGACGAGGGAACGGACTGGAACGATCCATATGAGCAGAGTCCCTTCGTGGTGGCGACCGGGATCCATCCGGACAAAGGCCCCGGGTACCGGTTCGTGGGGTTCCAGGTGGAGCCGTTTCAGAACCCCGCGGACGAGGAAGGCCTCGACAAGTGGAACTCGACGGAGAGCAGCGCGCTGCCCAGCCGCGTGCGGGTGACGCTGAGTTTCGAGGACAGCCGAGAAGAGGTCCTCACCTTCTCGAGTGAAGTCCTTCTCAGGCTCGGCGGGCCGATACAAATCCAGGCGGGCACGACGGCCGGAGGAGGAGGAGGAGGAGGAGGAGGAGAGGAAGAAGAAGGTGGAGGTGGTGGCAGGAGCGATGGCGGTCCAAGTGGCGGTGGTAGGAGCGGCAGTCCAAGTGGCGGTGGCAGCTCGGGCAACTTGAACCCCCCGCTCCAGGACGACGAGTGAGCATCATGCCCGTATCCTTCACAGAAGAAGCTCAACACGGCCGCGAGTCGGGCATGGCGCTGCTGATCGTCATCTTCATCGTGACGCTCCTGACCGCGATGATCGTCTCTTTTGCGGACACGACGCAGAAGCATCTCAAGGTGACGGTCAATTACAAGAACCGGCTTCAGGCATACTGGACCGCTCAGTCCGGAATGCAGATGGCGGCCCAGCTTCTGACCCTGAGCGCTCAGCAGGGAGGAGGACACCACGGCCTCGACAACGCGTGCTGGCACTCCGAGAGCCCCTGCTATCAGGAATTGGTGCTGCCGCGTCTGCTGGTCCCCCTGCCTGGTTCCAACAGCTTCATGGAACCTGCTCTCTCCGCGACGACGGCCACGACAGGACAGATAGAGGCTTCTACCATCTCCCGATGTCCCATCGTGGACGAAAACCGGAAGCTCAGCCTTTACGATCTGTTCACGACTCAAAAGACGGACGCAGATACCTTCCACAGGCTCGTCTACCTGCTGGAGTACCTCCTCACCGAGGAGGATCTCCTGCCTCCGGAAGAAAGGACGCAGTCGGCCGAATCCGTGGTCCAAACGTCCTCGCCTCAAAGGATTTCGCTGGACGAAGCCGAGAGACTCGCCGGCTATCTGGTGGACTGGGTCGATACGGAAGTCAACAGTTCGGCGGACCTCAACACGGACGCTGCCGAAGAGGCGTGCCCCGCGGATGGGAAACCGTACCTGGCCAAGAACGGCCTCCTCGACTCGGTCGAAGAGATCGCGCAAGTGTGCGGATTCCGGCAGATGGCCAAGAACACGATCCAGAAGCTCACGCAGCATCTGACCGTCTACCCGGTCGAGACGAACATCAACACGGCCACGCTGCCGGTGCTCCACGCATTTTGCGCCTTGGCGGACGAGAATGCCCAGGAGGCCGTATCCGAGCAGCTCTACAACAGCCTGCATTCCGCCACGACGGACACAGTGCCACCGGCGTTCGAATCCAAGCAGTCCATCGCAGACGACCCGTCGGGTCTCATCGCGAATGGGGAGGTGGCGAAAGAGCTCAAAGATCACCTGGAGGTTAAGTCCGATTGCTTTCGGGTGGCTCTTTACGGACTGGTACGGGATCCTGAGACCGGGCTGGAAGAGGCTCGGGCCCGAGTGGAAATGGTATTGAACGTGCAGGCGCAGAACCCATCGGGCGGTCTGGGCCTGCTCTATTATCGAGAAGACTGAAGCCTGTTGCCCGCGCGCTCGGCGAAATGATAAAAGATGCTGGAGGCTCGATCCGGCTTCGCGCGGTCGGATCTGCGATCTGAACGCCTTCGCCTCAACTTTTTAGGGCCCCGCGCGCACGGCAACGGTCGGAGGCAAGATGCCACAGACCATCGTCGGATTGGACATCGGAGCTACGGCGATCCGGGTGGCCCGGATGCAGGCCAGCCTGTTCCGTTACGAGTTCCTCGAGTATGCCGAGCACCCCCTGCCGGCTCACGTCGAGCTGCCCTGGGAGCAGCTCGTTTCGAACGTGCTCCAGGTGCTCTTTGCCGACCGAGGTCTGGCGGCGGAGAAGATCATCGCCTCCCTCCCCGGCCGCTACGTCTCTACCAGGCTTCTCGAGCTGCCCTTTTCGGATCGCAACAAGATTGCCAAGTCGGTCCCGTTCGAGCTGGAAGGGCTCATCCCCCTGGGCCTGGACGAGATCCTGCTCGATTACCAGGTCCTGGCCACCGATTCGCAGGGGTCCAAGGTCCTGGCCGTCTGCACCGAGAAGAAGCTCCTCGAGGGCCACCTCTCCCTCCTGAGGGATGCCGGCGCGGATCCGCAGGCCCTGATCCCGCCCCCTGTTGCGCTCGCCAATCTGCGCAAGGAGATTCTCCTTGGCGGCAGCGAGCCGTGCGCGATCCTGGATTTGGGCGAGAGCGAGACTTCCCTCTGTCTGCTCCATCATGGAGAGATGCGTTACGGCCGGTCCTGGGCCCTCGGCATGGCCGGGTTGACCAAGGCGCTCGAAGACAACCTCCGCTTGCTTCCGGGCAAGGCCAGAGAGCTCAAGGAGAAGGAAGCCACGCTGCAACCGCCCCAGACGCCCGGCGGCGACTCTCAACAGGAGTGGACGGCCAATATCCTCAGGAGAGCGCTGGACCCGATTCTCGTCGGCGTGCGGCAGAGCTTCCTGAGCGCTTCGCGCCTGTGGGATGTCGGTGTCGAGAAGGTCTATCTGTGCGGACGGGGAAGCCACCTCGCGGGACTCTGTCCCTATCTGTCCCAGGAGCTCGGCATCGATGTTTCTCTCCTTTCCCTGACCGGACCGGTCGGGAACCACCCGGGTTTTCGTGCCAACGACGCCTCGGCGGCCGCGGTCAGCCTGGGCCTGGCGCTCCACGGGGTGCGGGAAACGGCCGCTTCCAGGCTGAACCTGAGGACCGGCGAGTTCACGTTCGTCTCCCAAAGAGAGGAGCTCAAGAAGAACCTTTTCTCGACCGGGATCATGGTCGGCATCCTGCTGCTGCTGATGGTTTTCAAGTTCGGCTTTCAGTATCACCTGCGCAGCCAGGAGTACGACCGCGTCACGGCCCAGATCGACCAGATGGCTCTGGAGATCTTTCCCGATCTCCAGAGCCTCCCTGCCGGGGCCCAGCGCACCTCGGCCATGAACGCCCGCCTGGAGACGGAGAAGCGGGAGGCGAATCTCTTCTCGCCGCTCGCTCCCGGTGCGCTCTCGGCGCTGGACGTGCTCCTGGAAATCACCAAGGCGGTACCCCAAGAGGTCAAGATCGACGTCCGCGAGTTCGCGCTGGACGGTGACAAGATCCGGATCGAGGCGGAGACCGACTCCTACAACTCCGCCGAGCTGATCAAACAGAACCTTCTCGGCAGCGGCATGTTCGTGAGTGCGGACATTCCCGATATCAAGGACAGCCTGAACCAGTCGACGGTCAAGTTCAACATGACCCTGCAGCTGGCCCAACGGCTCTTCTGAGGAAGACAGAGATGCGCATGAAGCTGAATATCACGCAGAGAGAGCGCTGGGTGCTGGTGGCAGGGGCCGCAGCGTTTGTTCTTCTTCTGTGCTACTTGGGAATCGACGGCCTGGTCGGCAGCTACAACGAGCTGGGGCGCAAGATCGACGGGAGGAACCAGGACCTGGTGAAGATTACGCACCTGCGCGATCAGTACGTGGACACCCACCGTAAGGTGCAGGAGGTCCGATCCAGGCTGGACAAGAAGCAGAAGGACTTCTCCGTGCTGTCCTTTATCGAAGACCTGGCCAATCGGGAAGGCATCCGGGAGAACATCGGGTCCGTCAAACCCAAGAAGGTTCCGTTCAATGACGACTACGACGAGAGCTCGGTGGAGATCCAGATGGACAACGTCACACTCCCCAAGCTGGTCAACTTCGCCTACAAAGTCGAGAATTCCGGACATCTGCTCAAGCTGAAGCGTCTGCGCGTCAAGACCCGGTACGACAACCGCAACCTGCTCAATGTGATGCTTCAGGTCTCCACATACGAAAGAAAGTAGGGGCGAACGGCGTTCGCCCTGCCGGGCCGCGCGCGCGTCGGCAGGCGCTGCGATGCTCGCCGCAACGCCGCTGCGGCGCCGAACCTCCGGGGGAGAGAGAACATGGGGGAAACGAGCAAGCGAACCCTGATCTACGCCGGGTATGCGGTCCTCGGCTCGTTTCTCACCCTCTATTTCATGCTTCTCTCCTTCCCTTTTTCCGAAATGAAGGAGCGCCTCGTACCCTCCCTCGCCAGGGACCTGTCTCTGCCGATCTCCGTCGGGCAAGTGGAGGTGACACCACTTCTATGGATCCGCTTCTCCGATGTACGCATCGACCCGGGCGCACACAAGGGCATCCCTGCCCTCAGGGCCGACGCCGTTCGCCTGCGCCCTGCCCTGCTGCCGCTGCTCATCGGCAAGCAGGTCTTCAAGGTTCGGGCGGACCTCTACGGCGGGACCCTCAAAGGCTCGCTCGGCCGGAAGAAGGACAGTCAGAACGTCTCGCTTTCCTGGAAGGGCCTCGTCCTCGGAAGACAAGGCGACCTGCCGATGGCGGCCGGGGCGAAGCTTGCAGGGACCCTGTCGGGAACGGCGGCCTTGAAGATTCAGGGAAGCAACTGGACCACGGCGCAGGGTTCCGTCTCCGGCTCCCTCGTGGGCGGCCACATGCAGAACGTCTCTCTTTACGGCTTCTCCATGCCGCCTCTGCAAGGCGTCACAGGCGACCTCGAGCTCCGCCTCAACCAGAAGAAGGCCACACTGGAACACCTCTCTCTGGTAAGTGACGGTCTCCAACTCAGCCTCGAGGGCAGCGCCGACCTCTTGCCTCGGCTGCCCAGCAGTCGTCTGGACCTGAAGGGCAGGCTCAAACTGCAGGGAGAGCTGGCGGCACAGTACCAGCCCATGCTGGCCGGGGTCCTGCGCTCCCAGGACGCGCAGGGCTTCTCCACGTTCTCTTTGAAAGGGAGCCTGCAGGCGCCCCGCTTCGTGCCCTAGCTAAAGTCCGTTGAAAAGAGCCCATCTGCTGCGTTGCGCTCGTTTATCGTCACTGCGGCGTACAGCAAGAATACGCCTCGTTCCTCAAACTTCGCGCGCCTTGCATCCGGACCTTTTTGAACGGCCTGCACATTCTGGACTTCTTTCGCGGGCTGGATCTTGCCGCGAGAGGCTCCCGGGACGGCATTCGCGACACGTTCAGGACGGCGGGATGGGGAACTCCAGCACGAACTTCGTGCCCCGGGGAACGTTGTCCTTGACCCGGACGTAGCCGTTGTGGTCCGAAACGATGCTCTTCACGATGGCCAGGCCCAGACCGGTCCCCCCCTTCTTCGTGGACGTGTAGGGCTCGAAAAGCCTCTCCCGTATGGCTTCGGGGATCCCACAGCCGTCGTCCGCAACCTCCAGGATGCCCATGCGGAGGAAGGCATCGTAGCGGGACGCCAGAGCGATGTGACCCGCGTTGTGCACGGCGGCGACGGCGTTGTCGAGCAGGTTGACCAGGACCCTGCGGATCTGATCCGGATCCAGCAGCAGCAAAGGCAGATGGGCGTCCTCGTCGAAGCGGAAGGCAACCGAGCGGTGGGCCTGTTGATACAGAGCAAGGACCTCGCGGGCGATTTCGTTGAGGTTCGCAAGGCCCAGCTTGGCAGCCGGCATTCTGGCGAAATGAGAGAACTCGTTCACCAGGTTCTTCATCTGCTCGACCTGGCGGATGATCGTGCTCGTACATTCCTCGAAGACCTTGCCGTCCTCACGAAGACTGGAGGCATACCGCTTCTGCAGGCGCTGGGCGGACAGCTGGATCGGCGTGAGCGGATTCTTGATTTCGTGCGCGATGCGCCGCGCGACTTCGCGCCACGCTGCGGCTCGCTGAGCACGGATCAGCTCGGTGTCGTCCTCGAACACCATGACCACACCCATCCACGCCCCCTCCTCGTCCTCGATCCCGCCCGCTCGGATCGACAGATTCCTCGGCTCCTCTCCCAGGCGCACCCAGAGCCGCCTCTCCAAAGTCTTGGACCGATTGCGGCTCGCCTCCACCACGAGCTCTCGGATCGGCCGCATGGTCTCTCCGGCGAAGAGCGCATCGAACGACCGCCCCAGGACGTCCTCGGCACGGATCCTGAAAAGGTCCTCGAGGACGCGGTTGACCGTGCGGATCTTCAACTCCTGATCGAGGGAGGTCACTCCCGCGCCGACGTTGCGCAGCAGGATCTCCATGTAACGTCTTCTCTGCTCAAGCTCGATGTTGGTCTGGCGCAGGGTCGCCTGCGTTTCGCGGACCTGCTCTCCCTTGCGGCGCAGGTCGTCGATCATGCGATTATACGAGTCCACCAGGATCCCGAGCTCGTCGTCCGCGACCGGCTCGATCCGATGGTCGAAGTTGCCCGCGGCCACTTCGCCGATTCCGTTGGCCAGCAGCTGCAGGGGCGTGGCGATCTCCTTGGCCAGGTAGAAGCCGAACCAGCTGGCCGAAAAGAGGATCAGCAGGGTGACCATGATCAAGGCCATGAGGATGACCGACTTGAACGGGCGCTGATAGAGGTTGATCTGTTTTCTCCGCTCCAGCGATTCCGAGATCTGGGCCATTTCCCCCACCAGGCTGTCCGGGACGGACTGCCATGCGGCCAGGATCAGGCCAGTCCCTTCGATTCCTCTCTGCACAAGGGGCACCAACCCTTCCACGACCTCGCCGGACCCCAGGCTGCGGATGCGCGTGACTTCCCGGCCGTCCAGGGCCTGTTGGATGAGCTCGGCCTCCGGGAGCGGGTAGTGCCGCGCCCCCTCAGCCGCCGTCACCTCCGCGAGCATCCCCTGGCTCTCATTCAGCAGGGCCACGCGGTCGAGCCGGAAAGCCAGGAGCTTCATCCGAAAGAACTCCTCGAGCCCGCCCTCGCGTTTGGCGTCGAGGAGCATTTCGCGCCGCAGGTCCTGAACGATCTGTCGTGCGAAATAGAGCGTGTCCTCGGCGATCGCCTTGTAGTAGCCCTGCCCGACCGCAAGCGACCCTTCCAGAGCGCTCTCCACCTGCACGTGCACCCACATCTCCATGCTGCGGGAGATGAAGAACCACGAAACGTAAAACAACAGCGCTGTCGGGATGATCGACAGCACGACGAAGGCCGCCACCAGCTTCGTGCGCAGCCTCGCGCCGAGGATCCTCCGTCTCCTTTCCAGGAGCAGCTTGACGACGTTTCTCAGGATCAGAAAGATGAGGAGCAGGATGAGCAGGATGTTGGTGTTGATGATGGAAAAGAAGACAATGTTCTCGCTCAGGGGGAGAGCGGCATGGCCGCGGCTGATGCGGAGCTCGAGCAGGGTGAGACCGGCCAGGACCAGGAAGATCAGAACGATGAGAAAGACCTCGCGCTTTCTCCGTTTCGATTCTCGCGAGCTCGCCTGAAAGAAACCGGTCTTCATGGACGGACCATGCCTGCAGCAACCCGCCTCAACGAGAGGCTGTCGATAGACGCCCATCTGCGGCGTTGCGCTCAGGGGGAATGGAGGCTGGGAAAGCCTGCCCCGGCGAAGGCGGGGTCTACTGTGCCTCCCGGTTACGCCTCATTCCTCAGGATTTGTCCTCCCAAGGGTCGGACACCCCATCCTTCGGATGGGTCCCCATTTTCGCGCGCCTTGCATCTGGGCATTTCTCACCAGCCTCTCCGGAGGGTGTTTTTCGACACCCCTCAACGAGAGCATGAGCCCGGCCGCCATGCGGCGCTCACCCGCTCACGCCCCCTGCGGGAAAAAGGCCAAGCCTTGAAATCCCTTGGATTCCGACCCCAGCCGGAGGTCGCCTTCCAGCAGCAGAAATCGGTCGGCGCGGGTTCTTCCGGTCTCCTCGAGCGTCTCGATCGAAGCCCAGATGGAGCGAGGGCCATTTGAAGGTTCCGGCGCAGCATCGGGCTCGGTCGCGCCCCCGGCCAGGCGCCGGATTTCGCGCACCTGGGTGAGCCTCCCGGCAAGGCCCCACGCCGGGATTTCGATGTCGATCGCCGGGCCGCTGTCAGCCGATTCCGCAGGCACCGCCTCCGTCACTCGGACCTCGTACGTCTCATTCCACCTCCCCCTGCGATCGTAAAGCGCCGCAAACCAGCCCCCCTCCCCTTCCTGCGCTGCCGCTCCCCTCTGGATGGAAATGAACTCCCCGCCGCTTGTCCACAATGCATAGCAGCGGCTGCCCGCCTCCCATCCTTCGAGCCTCTGGTCCGAGAAAGGTCGGGCGGGTCGCGGGGTATCCTTTCTCTCGTAGAAGACCCTGCCCTGGGTCCTTCTCTGGTTCACATACAGCTCGGCCGAGAGGAGCCCATAGCGTATCTCTGCCGTACCGACCTTCAGCGCGCGTTCCGCGAACAGTGGCTCGGTGAGGAACAGAAGCTTCTCGGAGCCCTGGCCGATGTAATATCCGAAACGGTCCTGGTCGGTGGTGAACAGAAGACTCTCATCTGCCAGGTTCAAGGGGTTCCGCGGGCTCTTCTCCTCTTTGCCCTCTTCGGAGAGCAGATGCTTGGTCCCCCCCGGGAAGACGAGCCACGCCTGGGTCTGCCAGCGGGTCTGGTCACTCCTGGAGTTGGCCGAAGCCGGCGTCTGTTCCACTGCAACGAACATGCAGAGAGGGTTCCCCTGGACGTTGGACAGGTACAACAGATACTCTCCGTTCAGGGTATTCCTGGCCGCCTCATCAATCAGGGCCGACTTGCCCAGGCAGCCGCACAAGATCGAGCCAAACACCAAACCTACAACCGCGAGACTCCTCTTTCCAGGTCCTCTGCAGGGCATCCGTCTCTCCTTCCACTCCGTCCTTCGGCCCGGTTGAGCTTCCCGACCTGTGCGACTTCATCGTCACGGAAGGGCCATTTCAGTGTGCAACACCCATCCTCGATTGGCAATCCGTAAGGGCAGGACCTCGAGCCCCCTCTTCCGGATCACGGCCATCAAGGAAGACTTGACCTCCGGCTCCGCGTACACCAGGACGCAACCACCGCCGCCCGCTCCGCATACCTTGACCGCCCCGGCCCCCAGCCGCATCAGCTCCCGCTCGAGCCTTTGCACGAGCGGCGTGGAGATGCCGGGAAACAGCCGCCGACGGGCACGGGCTTCCCTCGCCATCGCGGCTCCCGCGCCGCAGAAGTCGCCCTGCGACAAGGCCGCATGCAGCTCGCGTGCGGCCTCGACGATCTGCTGCATGGACCCTCGCACCGGTCGGCTTCCGTCCAGGTGACGCTTGAACACCTCCCAATTGTTGGCCCCCGAATAGCGCGAAACACCCGTGTAGACGAGAAGGAGCCTCTCTTCGAGCCTCTTCGTCGAACAGAGCATTCGCTCGCGGCGCGTCCGGCCCGCCTCCCACCATAGCGCCTGCACGCCCCCGTAGAGCGCCGGATAGTAGTCCTGCAGACCCGCCGGGACCCGGATCAGCCGGGTTTCGATGTCCCGCAGCAAAGGCACCAGGCTTTCCCTCGCAAGGCGCAGGCCGGTGAGCTTGCACAGAGCGCCGCACAGAGCCACCAGCAAAGCGGACGACCCGGCCAGGCCGGCCCCTCTCGGGATATCTGAAGTCGTCTCGATGCGCAGACCGTCTTCGATCCCGAAGTGCTCCAACGCCCTGCAATAGAGCTCGAGCCCTCGCTGCCGGCTCATCTCCCCGACCGATTTCCAGCTGCGTCCGGCCCGCGTGCTGCCGTCTTCCAGCCGGATCCCGGCGCCCGGGGCCAAGACGAGGCGCACGCGCACCGACAGGCCGACGGCTGCATTCAGGGTGACCGCGCGCGAATGGAACAGATACAGGGGCCAAATATCTACGGTCCCGCCAGCGAGATCGATACGCGCCGGTGCCCGGCTCACGATCGCCCGACTCGGGCCCTTGAGGATCGATTTCACGGCCACCTCCCTGGCTGGAGAAGAGCCCCTAGGAGCCTGTCCAAGAATTCGGCTCCGGGAGGCTGTTCAGAAATGTCCAGATGCAAGGCGCGCGAAGTTCTGAGGAATGAGGCGTACATGGGAGTACGCCGCAATGACGAAGGACGAGCGCAACGCCGCAGATGGGCATTTGTGGACAGCCTCCTAGACACCCATCGAGAATGGAGCGGAATATGGGGATCGGTGACAGAAGAAGGCATCAAGGAATGGCCGCAAAGTGCTCGATGCGCTTCTTTGCCTTCCGGTAGTAAGGATGGTCGGGAGGGACGACCTTCAGCACCTCTTTCCAGCGGCGCAACGCCTCAGGCAGATTGATCTCCTGAAGAGAATACCCCTCGCGATAAAGCTGCTTCGCCATGTCTTCAAGCTGAGCGAGCCCGGTCCGCACGTCCTTGTCTTGCGGCGATATCGCGCCGGCCATATGCCAGAAGAAAAAGGCGCTCAGGTTGTTCCCCCGGTCGAATTCCCGTTTTCCCCTCTCGTAATAGATGCGCCCCAGGCTGGCGGAAGCCTGCTCGAACAGCGCGCCTCGCCCCCCGCCTGTCACGCTCCGATCCTTTTCCAGGAAGTCGGCCCAGGTGCTCAGGGCCTGCGGAAGATTCCCCTGGCTCTGGAGGGCCAGAGCGGATCGGAAGCGCTCCCCGGCCTCCCGGATCGCGGCCGCCATCCCGGATTCCCGATCGCCGGGCGCTGCGCCCGAGCTCCCGGTAACGAAGTGCGCGCGGTCCTGGGCCGTTTGAACATCCCCGCGCAAGTAAGCCTCCAGCATGCCGTCTGCGGGCCGCGCTTCCCGGACGGCCGCGGCATCCGCGGAAGACGGCCGAGCAGGAGCGGCGGCAGCGGCGGACCTTTCCGTGTGGCTGGGCGCCTTGCCGGTCGCGCCGTTCGCCTTCGCCTCATCCCTGGCCGTCTGCTCCTGGAGTCCTCCCTGATCGTTCCCTGCGGATTCGCCGGCGATCTCCTTGCGCCTGGATTGCGCCGCCTGCACGATCAGCAAGGCATCCCTGTGATTGGGAAACTTGGAAAGGACCGCCTCCCCTTCTTTTCTGGCCTGGGTCCACTCCCCCCGCCCCAGAGCTTCCTTTGCCGCGCGGATGCGGTCCTCCAGGCTCGAAGAGCCGATCTCCCGGACCAGCCGCTCCGTCTCCCGATAGTAGACGCTTTCCTCATCGATCGACTGCAGGAGTCGCTTCGCTTCGGCACGCTCCCCTTCCAGGAGCAAACCCTTCCCCTCATTCAGCAGGTCCAGGTTGCGGCTCTCTTGCACCGCTTCCCGAAAGGCATCTTCCGTATCCAGAAAACTCGGCGCCTGCTCTCGAATCTTTGTGAAAATGACGATGGCTTGATCCCATCGCCTTGCGGAGAGCAGATCCATCCCCTGTTCATACAGGGGCCGGAGCATTCTGGGCTCGAACGCGGCTTCACCGCCGAGTGACGCCACCTCGGTCACTGCGGCCGTCTGCGGCCGATGCTCTCTGAAGACGTAGTATCCGAGAAGACCGGCCGTCACCGCTAAGGCGAGCAGCAGTGCGCCCGCCCGCCGCAACAAGATTCCTTTCTTCTCGGGCACGGCCGCCCGCCCGCCCACCGCGCTCCAGAGCTCTTCCTGGGACACGCACTCTCCTGGTGCGACGTACCGAAACACGCTCTGCCCCAGCGTGAGAATGTCCCCCTTGCTCAATGCCGCCTCGGTCAGCGGTTCACCGTTGAGGTAGACCGCGCCGTCCGGGTCCAGGGTCCGGACCACAGGACCTTCTTCTCCAACAACAACCTCGACCTGATGGGGTCTGATGCTGCGGTCGTAGACGATCAGGTCATTGTCCTTGGCCGAGCCGATTCGGTACGTTCCGTCTCCCAGCAAATGGGCAGACGCCGCCTTGTCGCCACGGAGCTGAAACAGCAGGGCCGAACCGGCACGCTCCGGGGACACCGGGTCTGCGGGCGGCATGGTGCGGGGATCAGGCTCCATGGCATCCCCCGTTCGGGCTCATTTCTTCCCCAGCCTTTCCGCCAGCTCCTTGGCCTTTCGATGACGTGGATCTTCTTCGCTCGGGATCTTCTTCAGGATCTGCTCGATCTCGAACTGAGCCGCCCGGAGATCCTTGAGCTTCAGGAACTTCCTGGCGTTGAACATGTAGTCGTCGTAGATCTTCCCCAGCTCATCCTCGTACTGCGTCCTCGCGTCCAGAAGAAGGTTGCGCATCGCCGGGTCCTCGCACGCGATCAGGTACTCCTCCCCCTGTCTCAGGTACTGGATCGCGTCGTACAGGTTGGCCTCGTTGATGCGTCGCTCCAGGTACTTCTCCTGGGCCAGCCGCAAATACTTGCGCGCCACGTCGACATCGCATCGGGGAATCGGCACTTCCTGGATGCGGACGTCCCGGATACCCCAGCGGACATTGCCCGGAGGATTCTTCAGGTTGTCGAAACGGACGAGGTTGACCTCTCCCGCCTTCAGCGCCTCTCGAGGCATGTCGAGCGACACCGATTCGTCGGCCCAGCGGTCCACCGTAACCGGCACATACTCCAACTTCCTGTCGTTCAGATAGATTTCCACCAGCCTCGGCTCGGCGATGAAACCGGGTCGGAACTGCAGCCGGTATTTGGGGTGCTCTGCGGTGAACGAAAACTCGACCTTGTCCACATAGTTTTTCCCCCCCACCCGGTAACCGAAGATCCCTTCTACCGGCAGGGGCAGGGGGCCGGAGGCCGCGAGGTCCAAGCCCTCCTTTTCCCCTCTCCAGAAACGACTCCCCGCATATGCAGCCAGGACCACCAGGAGCAGCGATAGAATCAGCAGCGGCGGCCGATGGATGGCGGTGCCCTTGTGCAGGAGTTCATCCAGCACGTCTGGACTCGCTCCCTGCTCCGGGACCTCCTCGCGGACGAGAGAGATGTGGAACACATAGGGACCCACCTGCAGCTCGTCCCCGTTGTGCAGAGGCTCATGCGAGACCAGCAGCCCGTTCAGCTTGGTTCCCTTTTCGCTGTTCAGATCCTGCAGGAAGACCCCGTCCTTCTCGACCACCACTTTCAGGTGCTGAGCCGAGACGTCCTGATGGTTCAGGATCAGGTCGTTGGAGAACGCTCTTCCCACCAGGATCTCGCCGGGGGGGAAGGGATACCGCCTCCCGGTCTCCGGCCCTTCGACGATCATGAATTCGACGGCTGTGAGCACGCTAGCCTCTGCAGGCGGGCCCTGGGCCGGCTCGGCCTGGGGAAACGCCCGTCATGATGTGGTCCCCGGCATCGGTCCCGGTCCTGGCCAGAGTCCCGGCGGGCAACTCCAAGGTGTGACAGCCAGCTCCCCCGGTCAGAGCCAACCTCCACGGGCCGATGCGCGAAACCACTTTGACTACCCGCAGGTCATCGTCCAGGAAGCAGACATCGATCGGCATCCGCATGCAGCAGGTGTGAATGGAAGAGCAGCCGGTCAACAGCAGTGCATCCATCTCGCGCCACTCACGGCGAAACATCAGACCCAGAGCTTTACCCCAAAAACCGGACGCCAGCCTTCCTCTCATGCAGAGCCAGGTGCCCTTGGTCTCGTTGCGGGCCGCGAACGAGCGGCCTTCCACCGTTCCGGCCAGCTCGCGCAAGGCAAGCGATTGCGGCGCGGGCATCATCTCATAGACCGACCTGTCGGATCGCGCTCAACAAGGGAACGATGAGTATGATGGCGATCGAAAGCAGGTTCGCGATGATGATCGGGAACAGGATCTTCACCGGAACCTTCTGTGCGGCCTTCTCCGCCCTCTCGAACCTTCTGTTCCGCATCTGCGCCGACTGGATTCTCATGACCGACGCGAGGCCGGTGCCCATGCGGTCCGCCTGGACGACAGCGCCGACGAAATGGGAGATCTCCTGCATTTGCACCCTCTCGGCCAGGCTCATGAGCGCCTCTCGACGGCTCTTCCCCAGACGCGTCTCCTGGATCACGAATTTCAGCTCATCCCGCAGCGGACCCGGAGGGCCGTTCGCGACGACCCGCTCGAGGCCCGAGCCGAAATCGAGGCCGGCCTCCACCGCGAGGGTCAGCAGGTCACAGCAGAACGGCAGATCGCGGAGAATGTAGAACTGTCTCTTCTTTGTCAGAGACATCAAGTACAAGCCCGGAACGAAGAAGCCGAGGGCGCCAAACGCCAGCAACGCGAAGACGGAAAGGCGGCTGGGAAAGGAGATGTAGAGCGAGATCCCCAGGAGGACGAAAAGGACTGCGCTCAGCTCGCACAGGGCCAGGTACTCCATCGGCTTGAGATCGAGGGGCCTTCCGGCAGCGTCGAGCCTGCGCCGCAGGACGTCTTCATAACCTGCCATGTTCCAGGACAGGTTGACCTTGGCCACGAGCCGCACCAGAGCCATGGTGGCCCGGTAAAGGGGATTCCTGCCGGCTCGGCTTCCTTCCAATCCGAAGAAGCCGTCCTCTCCCATGGGCACCTGCTGGATGTCCTGGATCATGCGGCAGCAGGCGTACACGAACAGGACGACGGACACGAACGTCAGGAACTCGATCACGATGGAGGGCGTCATCACTTACGGTTTCTTTCCTGTCGACGCGGCGGGCGCCGTGCCCTGGAGCGCCGTCACACCCGGATGTTCACGAGCCGCCGCACCATGACGATGACCATGACCTGGAACAGGATGACAGCGTAAAGCGCAATCCTTCCGGCGAACGTATGGAAGAGGGGCTTCAGGTATTCCGGCTGCCAGAGGAACAGCAAGCCGTAAAGAACGAACGGGATGGCACCGCATACGAAGGCCTGCAGCCTGCCCTGCGCGGTCAGGGTGTCGATGCGCTCCATGACCCGGTGGCGCGAACGGATCACCTCGGCCAGATGGTCGAAGATCTCCGAGATGTCTCCCCCGAGCTCGCGCGTGATGATGGTGGAGAAGACCATCAGGTTCAACTCTTCGCTGTCCACCCTTCGTCCCAGGTTCTGAAGCGCCTCGTTCAGAGGGATGCCGATCCGGTATTCCCTCAGGAGGAGATCGAACTCCTGCGAGAGCGGGGGCTTGGAATTCTCGACCAGACTCTCCATGGCCTGCACCAGAGACAGGCCCGCCTTGACCGAGCTCGACAGGTACTCCAGCCCCTGGATGAACTGGTCCTCGAACTGCTTCCTGCGCTTGCGCATGGAAAAATTGAGCAGGATCCTCGGCACCAGCAAACCGATCAGCGCCATGATGATCGAGGCGAGGACGTTCAGCCTGGTGATCACGAGCGTGAGCACAAAGACCAGGCACATCACCAGAATGCTGATGTTCAGGATTCTCCTGGGATTCAAGAAGATGAACATCGTCTCCAGGGTGCGGCTCACACCTCTCAGGTAGCGGCTCTGATAGTAGCCGAATACGGACCTCCCGGTGCTCAGCAGCAAGGTCGAGATGAACGCCACCGCCACGAACACCGTGAAATAGACCAAAAGCATATAGATGGTTCTGGGCATGCACGCCTCTAATTCCGACCGGCGCCGTCCACTGTGAACAGCTCCATATTCACCGGGATCCCGCTCTCGGCGAGCTCATGGTAGCACCGTGGCACCGACCCCGTCGGCACGATGCGCCCGAGCACCTTTCCGTCCTGGCTCACGCCGTGCTGCTTGAAGATGAAGATCTCCTGGGTCTGGTAGCTCCCCTCGCCGTCCAGCCCGAGCACCTCCGTCACGTTCACCAGCCGTCTCGAACCGTCCCGAAACCGCATGAGTTGAACGACGATGTGGATGGCCGAGGCGATCTGCTCCCGGATGACACGAACGGGAAGGTCCATCCCGGCCATGAGGACCATGGTTTCCAGCCTTCTCAGGGCATCGTAGGGAGAGTTCGCGTGGGCCGTGGTGAGCGATCCATCGTGGCCGGTATTCATGGCCTGGAGCATGTCCAGGGCTTCGCCGCCCCGCACCTCTCCGACCACGATCCGGTCCGGCCGCATGCGCAGACAGTTCCTCACCAGGTCTCGGATCGTGACCTCCCCTCTTCCCTGGATGTTCGGCGGCCTGGCCTCCAGGGAGATCAGGTGCTCCTGCGGCAGCTGGAGCTCCGCTGAGTCCTCGACCGTAATGATCCTTTCATACTTCGGCAGAAATGCACACAAGACGTTGAGGAGGGTCGTCTTTCCGCTTGAGGTGCCGCCCGAAATGACGATGTTCTTGCGGTGGGTCACCGCTGTCTGGAGAAAGTCGCACACCGCAGGCGTGATGCTCCCGGCCTCGATGAGCCGGGCGCTGGTAAAGGGGCGGCTGGCGAATTTCCGAATCGTGAGCGCCGGTCCTTTCAGAGAGAGGGGCATGATCACGGCGTTCACCCGGGATCCGTCGCGCAGGCGTGCATCCACCATGGGGACGCTCTCGTCGATGCGCCTTCCCAGGGGGCTGACGATGCGTTCGATGATCCCCAGGAGAGAAAGATCGCTCGCGAAGGAGCGGCTCGTGAGGTACAGCTTGCCTCGAATTTCCACGAAGATCTGGTCCTTGCGGTTCACCATGATCTCCGTCACTTCGGGATCTTTGATCAGATCCTCGATCGGACCCAGGCCCAGGACCTCATCCATCATCTCCTTGTGGAGCTTTTCCCGATCGAGATTCCCGGGGATTTCCTCCCCCATGGCATCCATGATGCTCCAGATGGCCCGGCTCGTGGTGACGCGGAGCTCGGTCTCGTCGATGTTCTTCAGGTCCATTCTGCGCAGGTCGAGGAAGGCGATGAGACGTTTGTGGATCTCCTGCTTGATCGGGACCAGGCTTTCATCGTACTGCTTGTCCGGGGATTCGAGGATGTCCCAGTAGATCTCCTTGCGCGCGCTCTGCTCCTCCTCGACATGGTCTTCCAGCATGGAGAGGGTGTAGCTTCCCAGAGAAATGACGTCGCCGAAAGTGAACGGCCGACTTCCCCTGACCCGCTTCCCGTTCAGAAAAGTGCCGGTCCGGCTCTCCAGGTCGATGACCTCGCACGCTTCTCCGTTCAGGCGCAACTTCAGGTGCCGTCCGGAGAGCGAGGGCTGGTAGACCACGACGTCGTTGGTGGAGGAGGTGCCCACATAGATCTCGGGCTTCGTCACCTCGTACTCGAAGGTGGAGCCGTCCTCCCGGTTTTGAATCTGCAGTCGCATGCAGGAGATCCCGTGACGCGCTCCGGTCAGTCGGTGAGCCTCGGTTTGAGCGCCTCCCCGGTCTCGTCGTACTTCTTCTCCAAGCTGCGGATCATCTCTTCGTCCTGCTCTTCCTCCGGCTCGAGCAAGCGGGATGCGAGAAAGATGACCAGCTCGCTCTGGTCGTTGGAGAAGTCCCTGGACTTGAACAGCTCGCCGATGATCGGGAGCTTGCCGATGAGCGGCACTCTCTCCACGCCCTTGGTGTCGCTCTGGTTCACCAACCCGGACAAGGTCAGGACCTTCTCCTTGTCCAGGGTCACGTACGTCTCGACGCTCCTCTTCTTGAAGCCGGGGTAGCCGCCGACCGAGATCGCGTTGTCGATGGTCGAGCTCTCCGCCTCCACGCTGGCCGAGATCTTCCCGTCCCTGTGAGCGATCGGCGATATCTTGAGGATGATGCCAAAAGATTTGTAGGTAATGAGGATCCGTTCCTCCGTGATCAGCGGCAGCGGGATCTCGCCGCCGGCAATGAACTCGGCCTTCTCACCGCTCTTGCAGACGAGGCGCGGGTGGGCCAGCGTCCGGGCCAGGGCATCGGATTCGAGGAGGTTCACATTGACCCCGAAATCATCGGCTCCCGTCAAGATCGCGTCCCCTTGCTCCCAGGTGCCCCTCACCATGTCCCGCAGGAAGGTGACTTCATCTACCTGGACCCTGGCCACGTCATCCCAGTTGAGGCCGATCTTCTCGAGGTAGCGCTTGCCGACCTCCACGAATTGAATGTCGATCAGGACGAGCCGGTCGAGCTTTCCGCCGACCCGGACGAGGTTGACACACGAATCGAAATACGCGGTCGAGAGCGTCTGCACCGTCTCCAGGTCCTCCTTCACGCCCACGGTCCCCTCGAGGAAGATTTTGCCCCCCACCCCTTCCGCGCGCACGTCGGGGTAGCCGTTCTTGGTCAGGCAGCGGTTGATCTCGGATGCGATCAAGCGCGTGATCGCGCTGCTCATCCGCGCCAGCACGGTCACGTCCTTGGGGTACATGGCGCAAACGTGACGGATCCGTTCGAAGTCCTGACGGGTGAAGACCTCTCCGTCGACCACGACCCGCTCCCCCACGGTCCGGATGAGGATTCCTTCCACCTCCCCGAGCACCGCCTGGACCTCGTCCCGCACCAGCCCGATGTCCTTGGCCATGACCTGGATCGTGGTCGTGGTCTGCCTGCCCTGCGCATCCCAGGCGACGAGGTCCGTGGTCCCCCGCCCGAGGCCCGTCACCAGGATCTGGCGCCCCTGGGAGATGATCTTGACGTCCGCGACCTCAGGGTCGCCGATCGCCACCTGCTCCAGCGGGGCCGGCACATCCAGGACCCGCTGCTGCCCGAGGGTGATCCTCAACGTCCCGCCCACGGTCTCGGCCCTGGCGAGATTGGACGCGCTCAGAAGCCAAACAATGGACCCCAGCCAGATGGCAGCGGCCCGCCCCCCCTGATGCCCGTGCTTCATCGTCTCACCTTCCCCGGAGCCTCACTCGACTCTCTCGCGTTTTTGTGCGCCCCCCCGGATCACCAGGATGCGGCTGTCCCTGGCGGTCTGGATTTGTTCGCGAACCTTGGGCTGGAGAATGTCCGAGAAGGTCACCTTGGGCAGGTTCTCCAGCGATTCGATATCCTCAGGGTTCCGCAGCACATTGTAGAGCACCCCGACCTGCTGCGCGTGGATCAGCAGCGCAGCCTCCTCGGGGGTGACGAGCACGGTCAGCAGACCCGCTCCCAGGCGCTCGCGGCCGGTTCCGGATCGAGCCGAGGTCACCTGTCCGGTGGCCAGCACCACCACGTTCTGCAGAAGCGTCAGGGTGGTTTCCGGGTCCTGGCTGCCGGGGTTCTGCGGACGGAAGGTGCCCAGGATGTCGATGTGGTCGCCGGGCTGGAGCAATCCCGAGATGTTCGATGTGTCCTCGACTTTGAGCGACAAGGCCCTCTCGCCCTCTTTGATCATGGACGAGAAGCCCCGGTATCTTTCTCCGCCCTTGAAGTCCATCCACAGGATCGGGTCGCCGGACCGGACCGGGTAGAGGAGCTCCCGGCCCATGATCAGGTCCACCTCCTCGGGATAGATCGCGTTGGCGTGCACGAAGTTCTTCGGCACCGGCCGGGTGGCCAACATGTCCATTGAGATCGGCGTGTCGGCGGACACATTCTGCCGGGCCACGACGATCCGCACCGGCTCCAGTCCTTTGGTGATGGCCTTCTGCTCGACCGTCAGGTAGTTGCGCACCATGAGCACGGCTGCGAACCCGAGGGCAATCGAAAGAATCAGGGGCAAGGTCGGCCGGAAGTCGAATTTTTTCATTGCATCGGGCCTCTCATCGCGTATGAAGGACATCGGGCGGTCCGGCGTATGGGCGGACCGCTCCGAGAATCAACCCGCACAACCTGCCTCGCCGCTCCGCACGAGCCCGACTATCAGGGAAACAGGATCGCCAGGAGATACAGGATGAGAGCGAGCTCGCTCAGTTCCACCGCGAAAGGAACGACCCACCAGTTGCCCAGCAGATGCAGCCGTACCTCTTCGCCGCTGGGGCCGGCAAACGCGTTCGCCTGGGCCACAAACTCTCCGTTCGCCTGGTACGTGGACAGGTCTTCCTCCTCGGGCAGGCCCTGCCCCGTGCGATACGGAAAGTACACCAGGTCATATTCGAAGGCAACCCGATCTCTCCGTACAGGTTCGATCCCCGTCGCCCAGAGCCAAGGCCACAGCTCTTGCCAGAATTCGCTCGCCCCATCGGGAAGGCGGTAGCGCATCGACATGTCGGACTCGTCCGTCCGCACGTCGGCGGGTTCGCTCGCTTCCTCCTCCCTGTCGTCCAGGGTGCCTTGGAAAAAAACTCTTTCCAACTCGCTTGCGGTATTCGGGACGAAAGCCCCCCCTCTGGCCAGTCTCAAGGCGCCGTAGCGCGCCGCGATCTCGCACTTGCCGCTCACGGCAAAGAGCTTGGCCATATCGGAAGCGGCGAGCAGCAGCAGGAGCAGGACCGGCAGGACGACGAGCGTTTCCAGAAGCGCCTGCCCTGCTCGGCGATCGGAGCGCCCCGACGCAATGCGCACTTCCATTCCCCTCTCGTCCCGAGCTCAATACAGGAACATCGGGTTGCCCTGGGGCCCCAGGATATTGGTGACCAGAAAGTCGTAAGCGCCCCCCACCTGCCCTTCCATCTGCCTGGCGATGTTCTCGTAGGCCGTCCAACCGGCGTATTCCGAGCCGTTGCCGTCCATGGGGAAGAGCCGCGCTTCCCAGTCCATCCGGAACGGCACCAGCGGGATCGGGTGGCTGGGGGCGGTAATCCCGGCCACGGCCACGTTGTAGAAGCGGCTCACGGACTCGCTGAAGGCGTGGGCGGTCGCAAATGCATAATGCCGCGCGTCGGGACAGGGAAACGCGGAACCCGTGTCTTCGCCGGGCAGACATCCGGGCGGGCCGGAGCCCTTGCCCAGCAGCACCGGCGCTTCCTGTTCCTTGTAGGCGCCCACGCTGATCGGCATCAGGGGTTCCAGGTCGCTGCGGACGAACACCCCCGGGCTCGTTTCGATCTTCGTCTTCAGCGCGTAAGGGAAAACCGCCTGATAGGACTCGCGGAGGCGTGCGATGAGATCATCCTCCGGATCGCAGTAGCCGGCCGAGTACCAGCCCGCGATGACGGGCCGCAACCCCTCCCACCGCTCTCTCATTTCGTCCGGGGTGTCGAGCTGATAGGAGAAGTAATAGAGCAGGCTCACGATCAGCTCACACCAGGTCACCCGCTCGAAATAGCCGTCGATGAGATCGCCGTTCACGTCCCGGGCATAGTAATAGCAGCCCTTCTCGTCGTCGACCGTGTTCTCCTTGAACGCGTAGTTGAGGTCCAGGATGTTCTCCGCTGCGCCGGCCCCCAGGTCAGAGTCCAGCAACTCCCGACCAAAGGCGCTCAGGATCTCGGTCTGCTGGTCTGCCGTGCGCTGGCCTATATAGATCAGAACCGGAAAAGATAACAGAATCTGGCCTACGGCAAGAACAAGGCCGATCGAACAGCCGAGCACAAAGTTTCCTTGGCATGCCTCCCACAAGAGAGCCATCAGGAACGCATCCGTAACGATCGTGACCAGGACCATGGCCCAAAGATTGAGCAGGTTCTCATTCGTCCCGGCCATCAGGTTGAAAGCTCTGGCCTGCCAGACGGCACCCGACAGGGCAGCCGCATCGACGGCGTTCTGGTGCTTGATCTTGGTGTTGACGAGCTCCGCCAGGTTCACGGACATGGCAAAAAAGAGGAAGATTACCAGACCCACCATGGCGACGAACACCAGCGCCTGGCCGTCCTCGGTGCCGAGCTTCTCGATCTGCCGGGTGAAGATGCGGATCATGTCCACCGCCCCTGGTTCAGGGACCGAACAGAGGGTTGAGCGCGCCTTCCACGGTCAGCGTGCACCGCGCCCGGACCGGAAGAGGATACCAGGCCCTGTCAGCCAACTGGGCTGCCAGAAAGTCCGCTCTTGCGAGGGATGGGGCGGCATAGCCGAATTCCAGGGATATTCTCTCAATGGCCTCCCCCATGCTCGACGAAGTGATTTCCGGCAGGACTTGCGTCGGCTTCACCATGACCTCTCCTTCTATCTCGTCGAGGTCGAGGAATCGCGGGTGCGCCGGATCCGAGGCCAGGGAGCCGAAGTTGACGAAAACCCCGTATACCACGCGGTTCACCAGCGGGATCGACATGGGGTAGAGGAACGTGACTTCCAGTGTTACATCTTCGCCGGGCACAGGGACGTTCTGCTGCGTGGAAAACGGCACAGCACAATTGCCCGCAAACGGGAGCCAGGCCTCCTCAGCGTCTTCCCAGCGCACCCGCTGGACCGAGGTCAGGTACGCCGCGTTGATGTATTTGTACTCGGGGATGCTCGGGTCGATCGACTGAAAATCCAGTTCCGCCACCTGGTCGCTGTCAGGGAGCGCCGGCATCCACGGGTACGGAGGCGTGCTGCCGAACAGCGGCTGTGACGGCGCAATCCCGAGAGTGCTCAGGACCGCCGCAGTAAAGACAGCGGGAGAAAAGTTGCTCGCGGCGCTGTCGTCCGGATGGAAGCAGGAGCAGGGTCTCACCACGGCGGCCCGTGCAGCGGCGAAAGATGCATATTGGACGAACTGGAATGCCGTATACAGCAGACTGAACTGAACGACGGCGAGCAGGACCACAAAGAAGATCGGGAAGACCAGAATGAGCTCGGTCAGGGCCTGTCCTCGGGTATTGCACGAATGCTTCTGCCGATTCACGAGATCTCTTGCGTCAGCCCTGCTGACCACGAGAGGCGAAAAGCAGTAGGAACGGATGGTCTCCCGTTCGGGATCTTGCGGAATCTTACTGTATCGGTCCAGGACCGTCAAAAGGAAAAATATGGGGACGAAGGCTTGCACCCTCATCCCCATATTCGTTGTGCTCAAACGCCCGGGCGGTCGCCGGTCTACGGTGCATTCGCCGTTGCCGCGTCGATGTAGTCACTCAGGTTGCGGGAAGTGTCGTCGCGAGTGCCGACGATGGCCCCGGTATCGGCAGCCGTGTTGTCTCCAGCGACGACCTCTGCAACAGTCTGGATCTGCTCCTTCACATTGTCCGCAAAGAAGATCACGGCCCCGATGGTGGCGATGGCGACCAGCGCGAGGATGATGAGGTACTCGCTCATCCCCTGCCCCCTTCTGTTGCGCAGCTTCTTCATCCCTTCCCTCCTTTCTTCGAACGGAATGACAGGATCTCCCCGAAGGTCTACCCAGCAAATCCAATGCCAGCATCGTTTGTCTTCCGATCTCTCCGCACAACCCCTGGTTATGGGCAGCGCAAGAACCGTGATGGAAAATTAAAAGTGTTTTATCTTACTCGGCTTATTCCGTTCCCCTTGCCTGTCCCGTGCACCGCCGGAAGGCCGCGAAGGGAGGCCCGCCGCGCTCCGCGCTGAGGCCGGTTTGGGAAAATCATTTCCCACTTTGGACAAATTCCTACCCTCCAAGCAGAGCCTGGGGGAGGAGCTCAGAAAAGAGGCAGGTTGAGAAAGTTCGCGAGGCTCGAGTAGTAAGAGAAGAAGATTTGGTGGATCTGTTCGAAGCCGACGAAAACGGAGGAAACTCCGAGCCCCAGCGCGAACAGCACCATCAGGATCACCAGGTACTCCGTGTAGGCCTGTCCGGCAGGCGCGCCCCTGCCGGGGCCTAGCGGCGTCGAGCCCAAGCGTCCCATCGTCGCTCCCCTTTCTTCAATCTTATAGTCGGTGTCCTGGATGATGAAAACCCGTCGAAAGCGGCCGGATTATATCACATGTCAGGGCATTCCAAGCGTGCACATTGGTCCTGGCCGACCACCTCCTGATCCCCATGCTGCTGTTTAAGCATTTCGAAGATCTTTTCAGCTGCGGCCAGCACGATCGAGTTCAGAGACTGTGCACAATTTCGCCTGGGCGTGTTCACAAGATCAAGAACCCGTGAAATTTGCGTACCTTTTTACACAGCCGCCGGGGTAAAGTGCGGAGCAGCCTATCCACAGCGTTCGGCCTCCGATCCCCCCCGACTTGAAGGGGATTTGCACCTGCCTGGAGCGGGTGTGGACAGGCGTCCTGGAATCCGCCTTCCTTCGCCTTGCCAATCTTGCTCTCTTTCTCTATGTTCCGCCCCTGATTCACACGTCCCGGCAAACCGCCCGTGATGCCCGAAGGATGAGCCGAAGAATCCCATGAACGCTACCTCCGCAGCAGAACCGTCCCTGCAACGTATGGATTCCCTCTGGGAGAGGATTCGAAGACGTCTGGGGGTCCGTTTTCCGCCGGCCGTAGACTGCTGGCTCCAGGACGTCGGGCTCGTCCAGGATCCCATGGGAAACCTCGTGCTGTTGTGCTCCAACAGCTTTTCCAGGAACTGGCTCAAGGAGAAATACCGCGATCTCCTTGCAGAGCTGCTCCGCCAGGAGATGGGCAGAGATGTCCCACTTGCATTTGAGCTGGCCGAAAACCAGAGCGCCCGGGCTGAGCTTTGGCCGGAAAGACTTGCGGAAGTCTGTTCGAACCATTCTGAGGCCCCTGGGACCTCGAGCTCCGGAGGCTGTCCAGCCGAGCGGGACCCGGCCATGACCGCAGAACCCATCGCGGCGCCAGCGGTTCCCTTCTTCGGCTGGAACGGTCGATTCCGATTCGAGACGTTCGTCGTGGGCGACTCGAACCGTTTTGCCTGGTCCGCCGGCCATGAGCTCTGCCGTCAATTCCGCAGGGAGTACAATCCCCTGCTCATCCAAGGCGGGACAGGCGTGGGAAAGACCCACCTCGGCCAGGCCATCGGATACCTCCTGCACGCACAGGATCCGTCGCGCCGCGTTCGTTATTGCACGTCCGAAGAGTTTTTCACCGATATGATCCATCACATCAAGAGCAAGAGCATCCTGGAGTTCAAGGAGAAATATCGGAAGCAAAGCGACGTCTTGATCCTGGACGACGTTCAGTTCGCCTCCAAAAAGAACGGACTCCAGGCGGAGCTCACCTATACGCTGGATTCTTTGTTGAATGCCGAGAAGCAGATCGTCCTTCTCGGGGACCTGACCGGCGAGGCTCAGGCGCATCTGCAGGAGAGTCTCCGTTCCAGGATCTTCTCCGGTCTGACGGTCTCGATTCAGGCTCCGGATCACGCCACCCGCGTGGCCATCCTCCGCCAGTTCGCCCTGACTTGCCCGATTCCCGTATGCGATGCCACGCTGGAAGCCCTTGCGGACCGCGTACGGTCTAACGTGCGAGATCTGGAGTCTGCCTTCAAGAGGATGGTGGCCCTGCATCTTTTTTCCAACGAGCCCATCGGCCCGGCTTCCGTGGCCGAGTCGTTCCGGGGCCTGCCCCAGTCACGGAGGACCCCCCTTAGCGTCAGGGCCATCCTGGAACGGGTCGCACGCCATTACGAGATCGCGACAGAAGCCATGACGTCCCGCTCCCGACAGCGCAAGGTCCTGTATCCCCGGCAAATCGCCATGTACCTGAGCAGGAAGCACACGTGCGAGTCCCTCGAGGACGTGGGAGCCCACTTCAACAAAGACCATTCCACGGTCGTTTATGCCGTCAAGAGCCTGGAGAAGAAGCTGCTTGTGAGCCCCCGCCTCCGAAGAGAGGTGGAGTTCATCGAGCGGAAGGTGCTGGAACAGGCCGGCTGAGCGGACCTTCTTCGTCGAGACGTTCGACCGCCCGTTACCGGCACCGAGGCGCCGCTCACCGGAGAACTTTCTTGACATTTAGTTCGTATCCGAATAATATAGGAATGGACTGTCACGGCACTGTACCATTACGGACACCAGGATTTTTCAGACCATTCCTGCACACGGAGGGGAGCCATGGCCGATTATCTGGTGGATTTCCGGGATGTCCAGTTCGTTCTCTACGAGCACCTGGGAGTGGACAAGCTCTGCCAATACCCGAAATTCGCGGAGTACAGCAAGGAAGTCTTCGATATGGTGCTGGATCAGGCTCTCAAGATGGCCAAGGAAGTCATCGCCCCTCTGAACGAGACCGCTGACCGCGTCGGCGCCCGATTCGACAAGGGCAAGGTGACGTTCCCCAAGGAGTTCCACGCGGCCTATCAGAAGTTCTGCGAAGGCGGATGGATCGGCGTTTCCAGCAGCCCCGAGTGGGGGGGACAGGGTCTGCCCACCGTTCTTGGCATCACCACCAACGAATTCTTCGGGGGGGCGTGCGTGGCCTTCATCATGACCCCCGGGCTGACCCACGGCGCCGCCCACATGTTCGAGACTTTCGCTTCCGACCAGCTCAAGAACATCTATCTCGAGAAGATGTACGGCGGCCAATGGGCCGGCACCATGTGCCTCACCGAACCGGGAGCCGGCAGTGCGGTAGGTGACGTCAAGACCCTGGCCGTTCGGGATGGAGATGTCTACAAGATATCCGGCACCAAGATCTTCATCTCGAGCGGGGAACATGACCTGACCGAGAACATCATCCACGCGGTCCTGGCGCGTACCCCGGACGCTCCGTCCGGGATCAAGGGAATCAGTCTCTTTCTGGTACCCAAGCACCGAGTGAACGCGGACGGGTCGATCGGCGCATTCAACGACGTCCGCTGCGGGAACATCGAAGAGAAGATGGGGATCCACGGCTCCGCCACCTGCACGCTCAACTTCGGCGACGACGGCAATTGCATCGGGTACCTCATCGGCGAGGAGAACAAAGGGATCGTCTACATGTTCCAGATGATGAATGAAGCCCGCATCGGGGTCGGCATGCAGGGACTTTCCATCGGCGCAGCGGCCCACCAACATGCCCTCAAGTACGCCAAGGAACGCATCCAGGGGGTGGACGTGCGGGAGATGAAGAACCCGAATGCACTACGGGTGGCCATCGTCGAGCACCCCGACGTCCGCCGGATGCTGCTGTTCCAGAAGTCGGTCACGGAGGCCCTGCGGGGAGTCCTGCTCAAGACGGCCTTCTGCGCGGATATGGCGCGTGTGGTCGAGAACGACCAAGAAAGGGAGAAGTACGCGGGCTACGTCGAGTTGTTCACACCGATCTGCAAGGCCTACGGCTCGGACATGGGTTTCGAGGCGTGCATCAGCGCCGTCCAAGTCCTGGGCGGTTATGGATACTGCAAGGAGTACCCGGTCGAGCAGTACGCGCGGGACTCCAAGATCTCCTCCATCTACGAAGGCACCAACGGTATCCAGGCCATCGACCTGCTGGGCCGGAAGATCGCCATGAAAGGCGGCATGCTCTTCCTCAACTTCCTGACCGACGTGAACCGGTTTGTGGACACGTACCGCTCCCACGACAAACTGGGAAGGTACGTGGAAGCCCTGGCCAAGGCCAAGGATACCCTGGCCGAGACGACCATGATCTTCCAGACCAAGACGATGAGCGGGGACATGATCTACCCGGTCTCTCTGGCCACCCCCTACCTGAAGATGTTCTCCGAGGTGGTGTGCGCGTGGACGCTTCTGGAGCAGGCCGCTGTGGCTCAGACCAAGCTCGACGAGATTTTTGCGCAGAAGGGCGTCTCCGACGACGAAGGCCGCGGTGCCATGCTGAAGGAGAACGAAGAGGCCAAGTTCTACGCGGGCAAGATTTCCTCCATGAGGTTCTATGTCTCGCAGATCCTGCCCGAGGTACAGGCGATCGCTGCCGTAGTGAAGAGCGAAGATCGCACCGTGCTCGATTCCGTTCTTTGATTCTCTTGCCGGGCAAGGGGCCCTGAGGCAACCCCTCAGGGCCTGGAGGTGGGGGAGCCTGCCCCGGCGAAGGCCGGGGTCCACTGTGACTCCCAATTGGCCTGATTCCTCGGGATTTGACTCGGGCCGTCCCGCGCCTACTTCCGGTGTCCTGCGGAAGTGCCCGCGCCTTGTATCCGCGTATTTTTGAACAGACTCTGGAACAAGAGCTTGCGGGACAGGCTCTAGCTATCTGTGGCCTGCGGTCCCGGACGGCCCGTGCTGGCGCGTTCGGCCGGCCGAAGAGAGCTCACCCGAAGGAATGCGGCCGCTTCAGCCTTTCGAGACCCTCGGCTGTCGCATGAACATCAACCGCGTCGTTCTGCTGGTCCTGGACGGGGTGGGTATCGGGGCCCTGCCCGATGCCGGTGAGTATGGTGACGAAGGGGCTCACACGCTCCTCCACTGCGCTCAAGCAGTCGACGGCCTTTCCCTTCGGACCCTGGACAGACTCGGCCTGGGCCATGTCGTCTCCTACCCGGGGGCCTCGTTCTCCCGGGCTCCCCTGGCTCATTACGGAAGGCTCGCCGAGGCCTCGGCCGGGAAGGACACCCTCACCGGCCACTGGGAAATGATGGGTCTGATCCTGCGCGAACCCTTCCCGACGTTCCCTGGAGGCATACCCGAAACGATCCTCGATCAACTCGCGGCCGAGACCGGCTATCGGCCCCTCGGAGGCTGCCCCGCTTCGGGCACCTCCATTCTGGAATCACTGGGCGAAGAGCACCTGCGCACTCGAAGGCCGATCCTCTACACATCCGCGGACAGCGTCCTGCAGATTGCGGCACACCTCGACCTGTATTCGCTCGAAGAGCTCTACGCCCTCTGTGAAAAGGCCCGGAGGCTGACCGAGTCCTGGCGTATCGCACGGGTCATCGCCCGGCCGTTCATCGGGCAGCCGGGGAGCTTCCGGCGGACGCCTGATCGCAGGGATTTCTCTCTCCCTCCTCCTTCCGGGACCCTCCTGGACCGCTTGCAGCAATCGGGCGTTCCCGTCGTGGCGATCGGCAAGATCGACGACATCTTTGCGGGCCGGGGCATCTCCGTCCGGCGCTCCGCGCACACGAACGCAGAGGTCACCCGCTGCGTGCGATCCGCCCTCGAAGATCTTCAACACGGCCTGATCTTTGCGAATTTGAACGATTTCGACACGCTTTATGGCCATCGCCGCGATCCGGCCGGTTTCGCCGCAGCTTTACGGGAGCTGGATGCTTCCCTTCCCGGGCTGTTGGCTTGGCTGCGAAGCGAGGATCTGCTCCTTCTGACCTCCGATCACGGATGTGACCCCACCTTCCGGGGAACCGATCATACCCGTGAGTTCGCGCCCCTCATGGCATACTGCAGCGCTCGAAGTCCGGGCTCCTGGCTGGGGGTTGGCTCCACCTTCTCAGACTTGGCTGCGACCATCGCTCATGCGTTCTCCGTACCTTGGAACGGACCAGGGGTTAGCTTCTTCTCCAGGCTCGAAGCATGCTGAGGCGCTTCCCTGTTCCTCCACCCACACGCACACTCCTCTGTAACGGGGCGACTCCGCCGTTCTTGGCGTCGAGCCGAGACGAGGGCGTGCTTGCTCGGGTTAACCCATTGACACCTAAAGGGTTTCCACTTATATTGTCACTCGTGACCCTCCTCGCTCACGGAAGGTCTGGTTGCGTCCGTCGAGGGAGCGACGCCGTGCGGCCCGCTCGCGGACAGGCATAGATGTCCCTTTCGCTTGACACGATGGCAGCAAGCAGGCGCGCCTGCCTCCCAGGTTGCAGGCGCCAAGTCTCTCATGAGCGCCCATCCCGCAGCGGGCCCCGATCATGCACGTCTTTCACGACTTGAACGAATTCCCGGCCGACGTTCACGGCACAGTCGCGACTCTTGGAAACTTTGACGGTGTCCACCTGGGGCATCGGAAGATTTTCAGAGCCCTCAGGGAGGAAGCGGCCGCCCTTGGCGGCAATGCCTTGGTCGTCACGTTCTTCCCCCATCCCTTGAAGGTGCTGGCGCCCGAGAGAGCGCCTCGCTGCCTGGTCCCGCTGGAAGAGCGGATCCGGCTGATTCAGGCCTGCGGGATCCCGTTCATTCTCTGCCTGCCTTTCACGCGCGAGCTGGCCGACCTGTCACCTCGGCAGTTTGTCGAAGAAGTCCTCGTGGCACGGCTGGGCATCAAGAAGGTACTGGTGGGCCAGGACTTTCGCTTCGGAAAGGGCAGACAGGGGGATATCGCCCTCCTTCGAGAGATGGGCAGAACACTCGGTTTCTCGCTGCGCGTCATCCAGCCGCTTCAGTACCGGGGCCAGCAAGTCAGCAGCACTCGTGTCCGGCAGCTCATCGAACAGGGACGGGTGCGGGAATCCGCCGATCTGCTGGGAAGGCATTACGGGATTGCCGGGACGGTCATTCGCGGCGACGGCAGAGGCAGGACCTTGGGCTTTCCGACCGCAAACATCGAGACGCCGGCCGAGCTGCTGCCGCCTCAGGGCGTTTATGCGGTTCTGGCCAGCCTGGAAGGCGAGCCGATCCCCGGCGTCGCCAATCTCGGCACCAAGCCCACCTTCCCCGGTAAACCCTTTTCCATCGAAGCCTACCTTTTCGATTTCGATCAGGATATCTATGGCAAACGGCTCAGGATGGACTTCGTCGAACGAATCCGAGAGGAGCGCAAGTTCCCCTCTGTCGATGCCCTGGTCCGGCAGATGGAAATTGACGTCCGAGCCGCCAGAGAGCTGTTGAAG
Source organism: bacterium (assembly GCA_040756235.1). GTDB lineage: Bacteria > Desulfobacterota > DSWW01 > DSWW01 > DSWW01 > JBFLZG01. The sequence continues at coordinate 49,072 of JBFLZG010000068.1, forward strand.
GAGGAAGCGTCCAAGCCTTCCATGGCTTGCGGCCACTGCTGAGCGCGCGCACGCCCTGCTTGACCTCCAGAGCCGCCTTTCGAAGGGCCATCCTGCCCATGCCTGCGCCTTCAATCGACAGGATCAACAGAGTACACAGCGGACCCGGCGCGGTCCTGTCATTCCAGGTCGGAGCTTCGGGCCAGGGCAAACGGCTGGATCAGTTCCTGCACGGCACCGGCAAGTTCGCCTCGCGCCACCAAGTCCAGCAGTTGATCGGAAGCGGCTTTGTGCGCGTCAACGACGCTCCGGCCAAGCCGTCGCAGAGGCTCAAGCCCGCGGACCATATCCGGGTCGAGTTGCCGCCTCCGGCTCCATCCGCGTGCTTGCCGGAAGCCATCCCTCTGCTCATCCTCTACGAAGACGAGCACCTGCTGGTCGTCGACAAGCCCGCGGGAATGGTCGTCCACCCGGCCGCCGGACACTCGACCCGCACGTTGGTCCATGCGCTGCTCTTTCACTGCAAGGATTTGTCAGGGGTCGGAGGGGTCCTCAGGCCGGGCATCGTCCATCGCTTGGACAAGGGTACCTCGGGGCTGCTCGTGGTGGCCAAGACGGACGAGGTCCATTGCGCCTTGTCGCGGCAGTTCCAGGCCCATTCGATCCTGAGGGAATACGTCGGCCTGGTCCACGGAACTCTCCGCGAGACCCGGGGAAGAGTCGAATCCCCCATAGGAAGGCACGTCATCGACCGCAAGAGGATGTCCAGCAGAACGCGGAGGGGCAAGGACGCCGTCACGCACTGGGAAGTCGCGCGGCGCTTTCCCTCCTTCACGCTGGTCCGCTTTCGGCTCGAAACAGGCAGGACCCATCAGATCCGGGTGCATATGGCCGAACAAGGCCACCCGATCGCCGGGGACACCGTCTACGGCTCGTCCAAGCGGAGGCTTTCCATGCCCCGTGCACAGGAAATTCAGCGCGTCATCGCGTCTCTGGGCCGGCTTTTTCTGCACGCCGAGAAACTCGGCTTCTTGCATCCGACTACAGGGGAACGCCTGGCCTTCTCGTCGCCGCTGCCGCACGAGCTCGATGAGATTCTGGCGAGCTTGGAGCGTTTCGAACCCTCATGAACCAGGTAGAGAGCAAAGGTATCACCCTCTTTCAGGATCCCGCCTGGCAGTCCGGGTATCCCACCGTCCTGCATGGGTTCTTCACGCGCCGAGGCGGCACCGGCCCTGCTCCCCTCGAATCCCTCCATGTGGCTCTTTCGTCCAGGGACTCGCTCGGCGCAAGGCAGGAGAATCTCAGGCGCGCCGCTGCGGTCTTCGGCATCCGCGAGCGGCAGATCGCGTGCCTGCGCCAGGTACATGGCGCCGATGTCGTCCGCATCCCGAGCGGCAGGAATCCAGGCCCGTCCGGCGAACCGCCTCGGGGCGACGCCCAGATTACGGATCGGCCGGGGACCTGCCTCGCCATTCTGACGGCCGACTGCCTCCCGGTGCTTCTCCTGGACCCGGACCGGCCCGCTGTCGGAGCGGTCCACGCGGGGTGGAGGGGCACCCTGCAATCCATTTGCTCACACGTCGTCTCGGAGATGCGCAAGGCGTTCAGCACGCGCGCCGCACGCCTGCGAGCGCTCCTGGGCCCGTGTATCGGCGCGTGCTGTTACGAGGTGGGGGAAGACGTGGCCCACGGCTTCCTCGGGGCCTTTCCAGAGGCGGTCGGGTGTGTCCGTGCAAGCGGCCCGAACCGCTGGAAGGTGGATCTCTCCGAGCTCAATCGATGGCAACTCCTTGAGGCCGGACTGTTGCCAGAACACATCGGCACATCCACCCTCTGCACGCGCTGCCGGCCGGACCTGTTTTTCTCGTTCCGCGGCCAGGGGGAGGCAGCCGGACGCCAGATCTCTCTGGTCGGGTTGGGGCCGGCCTCGCGCGGGCTCAAGACCGTCCCTGTTCCTTCCGAATAGAAAAGAAACAGAAAACATCCGGGAGAAGGACTTGACACGAGAGTTCGTCTTGATTAGATTGAGTTTGCTACCAGTTCGTTCTGCCCTCTCGTTTTTCCGTGCTCCCGAAGGGCTTCTCTCTTAAGCCTCGAAGCATCTAATCTTCGCGAACGCCAATGAAAGCGGACTCTGAGCGGGTCGCCTTGCGAGACAAGCAAACGCGTAAGCCTCTGATGTATTCATTCGATCTCTGCTAGGCCTGCCTGACAGGCGACATCCAAGCTGCAGAGTGAGTGAGCAGGATTCAAGCGAGTCGACGCACTCCCTCTGGCGACCTCATTGCACTCGAATCGAACCGATTTCTGATACCCCTTTAACTGAAATCCGCAAATCCGCGGAACGCTCGGCAAGAGTAACATAGGAGGATTGAAGCGGTCATGGCGAATGGAACCTCGCAAAATTTCATGAACCTCAAGGAGCTGAAGCAGAAGAAGATCAGCGAGCTGACCAATCTGGCGAAGGCGCTGAACATCGAAGGCGCCAGCGGGATGCGGAAGCAGGAGCTCATCTTTTCCCTCCTTCAAGCTCAAACGGAAAAGAACGGTCTGATCTACGGATTGGGCGTGCTGGAGTGCCTCCCGGACGGGTTCGGCTTCCTGCGCGCGCCGGACTACAATTATCTGCCCGGACCGGACGACATTTACGTTTCGCCCTCGCAGATCCGTCGGTTCAATCTCAGGACCGGCCACAGCGTCTCGGGACAGATACGCCCTCCGAAGGACTCGGAGCGGTACTACGCCCTGCTCAAGGTGGAAGCGGTCAATCAGGAGGACCCGGAGGTCGCACGCGAGAAGATCCTCTTCGACAACCTCACGCCGCTGTTCCCCACCGAGAAAGTCAAGCTGGAGTACGACTCCGAAAACTACTCGACCCGCATCATGGATCTTCTGGTCCCGATCGGCTTCGGACAGCGCGGTCTCATCGTGTCGCCGCCCCGGGCAGGAAAGACCATGCTCCTGCAGGCGATCGCGAACTCGATCACGGCAAACCACAAAGATGCATCGCTCATCGTTCTGCTCATCGACGAGAGACCTGAAGAGGTCACGGAGATGCAGCGCTCGGTCAAGGGGGAGGTGATCAGCTCCACCTTCGACGAACCGGCCCAGAGGCACATTCAAGTGGCCGAGATGGTTCTGGAGAAGGCGAAGCGCCTGGTCGAGTACAAGAACAACGTCGTCATTCTCCTCGACAGCATCACCCGCCTCGCCAGAGCCTACAACACCGTGGTCCCGCCCAGCGGCAAGATCCTGTCCGGAGGTGTGGACTCCAACGCGCTGCACCGGCCCAAGAGATTCTTCGGGGCCGCCCGCAACCTCGAAGAAGGAGGCAGTCTCACCATCATCGGCACGGCTCTCGTGGACACGGGAAGCCGCATGGACGAGGTCATTTTCGAAGAATTCAAGGGCACCGGGAACATGGAGATCGTCCTGGACAGGCGCCTCGCGGACCGAAGGATCTTCCCGGCGATCGACATCAACCGTTCCGGGACCCGCAAGGAGGAGCTCCTGATCAATCGGGAAGACCTGAACCGTATCTGGATACTCAGGAAAGTGCTGCAGCCCTTGAACCCGATCGAAGCGATGGAGTTTCTGCTGGACAAGATGCGGCGGACCCGGAGCAATCGAGACTTCCTGGATGCGATGAGCGGCTCGGATATCTGACCGACCCCGGCTCACCCCCTTGGTGCCGTCCGGAAGCGCCGGGTTCCAGACCGGCAGACCTCTGCTGCCGCCCTGCCCGGTACTTGTTTCCATGGACAGTTTCCGTTAACATTCAATTTTTGGATGGCGCCGGAGACAAGGAGCTGACGTATGAAGAAGGACATTCATCCCAAGTACGAAGAGGCGGTCGTGCGCTGCGCCTGCGGCAACGAGTTCAAGACCCGGTCGACGAAAGGCAAGATCACGACCGAAATCTGCTCCAACTGCCACCCCTTTTTCACAGGCAAACAGAAACTGGTGGATACGGAAGGCAGGGTGGATCGGTTTTTGCGGAAGTACGGCAAGACCATTCCCAAGTAGTCCCTCCCCCAGGCCCTTCCCCCGGTCGCTTCCAGGCATTTCTTACCGGCACTGCCCTCTTGCGGGCAGACATCATGGACCTCTCCGCGGGAGCCTCGATCATGGCAAGGGGCTGACGTCTTGGTGAGCCCCGAGCTGGAGAAACCGATGCTGCAGAACCTCGAGAATCTGGAGAGAAGATTCGAGGAGCTGACCGGCAAGCTCAGCGCCCGAGAGATCCATCAGGATCCCGCTGCCTACAGACAGATCGCCAGGGAACACGCTCAATTGCAGGACATCGTCGTGCTGTACCAGCAGACCAAGGTCCTGAAAGACCAGATTCATGAGAGCCAGGCCCTGCTGGCAGAGAAGGACGAAGAGCTGCGGGACTTGGCGAGGCAGGAGGTGCAAAGCCTGCAGCAGAGGCTCCAATCCGCTGAGGACCGCCTCCGGTTTCTGCTGCTTCCGAAGGACCCCAACGACGACAAGAACACGTTCCTGGAGATCCGCGCCGGAGCAGGAGGCGAAGAAGCGGCTCTGTTCGCTTCCGACATGTTCCGCATGTATGTGAAGTACGCGGAAGCCAAGCGCTGGAAAGTCGAAATCATGGACCGCCATGCCACCGGGCTCGGCGGCCTGAGAGAAGTCATCGCATTGATCCAGGGCGCGCGTGTCTTCAGCCGGCTCAAATACGAAGCGGGCGTCCACCGGGTCCAGAGAGTCCCTGAAACCGAAGCGCAGGGGCGGATTCACACCTCGACGGTGACGGTGGCCGTTCTGCCCGAAGCGGACGAGCTCGACGTGAAGATCGACCCGGCAGACCTGCGGATCGACATTTTCCGTTCGAGCGGCCCTGGCGGACAGAGCGTGAACACGACCGATTCGGCCGTGCGGATCACGCACTTGCCGACCGGTATCGTCGTCTCCTGCCAGGATGAGAAGTCTCAGCACAAGAACAAGGCCAAGGCCCTGCGCGTTCTCTACGCCCGGCTCAAGGACAAGATGGAGCAGGAGCAACACCACGAGATCGCCCAGAGACGCAAGGATATGGTCGGCACCGGGGATCGGAGCGAGAGGATCCGGACCTACAACTTCCCCCAGAGCCGAATCACGGACCATCGAATCGGTCTGACCGTCCACCGGCTCGAGGCCGTCCTGGAAGGCGATCTGGACGTCCTTGTCGATCCGTTGATTGCACATTTTCAGGCCGAAGCCCTGAAGCGGCAGAGCACCTGAAAGGACCCTCGATCCCAGAATGGACGGCGAATTCCCTTCAAGGCAGCGCCCCAACGAGGACCGGGCGGCATGGACGATCCAAAGCCTGCTGGCTTGGACCACCGGGTTCTTCCGACAGCACGGGATCCCTTCGGACCGCCTGGACGCAGAAGTCCTGCTTTCTCATGCACTGGGAAAAGACCGCCTCTTTCTCTATTTGAATCACCGGATGGAAGTCCAGGAGCCATGTCTTTCCGATTTCCGGCGCTCCGTGCAGAGGCGCATCCGCCGCGAACCGGTTGCCTACATCACGGGAGTCCGGGAGTTCTTCTCCATCCCCCTGGCGGTCAGTCCGGCGGTGTTGATCCCGAGGCCCGAGACCGAGCACCTGGTGGAGCGCGCGCTCGCCTGGGCACGCGCCCGCGCCGCTTCCGGCCGGGCCGACCCGCTCCGCATCCTGGACCTCGGCACCGGATCCGGCAATATAGGCATCGCCCTGGCAAGGCATCTGCCGGAGGCCCGTGTCCTCTCGACGGACCTCTCTTTCCCGGCACTCGCTCTGGCGCGAGCGAATGCGCGCAACGCGGGGATCGGCTGCGACCGCATGAGCTTCCTCCAGGGGGACCTGTTCGGTCCGATTCACGCCGGGAGGGGCAGATTTCATCTGATCGTTTCAAACCCTCCGTACGTGCCGGAACGGGCTCGAAGCACCCTCGCCCCCGAAGTCGCTTCGTTTGAGCCTTGGACTGCGTTGAACGGAGGCCCGGAGGGTACGGACATCCTCATCCGGATCCTGCGGCAGGCGCCCGGTTACCTCGAAAAGGGCGGAGCGCTCGTGCTGGAGATCGGCGATGAGCAGTCCGGGAGCGTCTCCCGCTCGGCAGAGCAGGCGGCGGCGTATCGTGACGTGCGGATCTACCCCGATTTTTCCGGTAAGCCCAGGGTCGTCGTGGCCTGCACCCAGGAGCCAGACCTTGGCCGGGCTCCCGCCACAGTCGCGGATTGAAGATTTTCCGAATGAGGAGGGTGCGGTGGACAAATTGGTGGTCGAAGGGGGAGCGCGTCTCTCCGGGGACGTTCTCATAGAGGGCGCCAAGAATGCCGCTCTGCCTGCGCTGGCCGCGTCTCTTCTGGCGCAGGACGCCGAGGTCGTTCTCGACAGGGTGCCCGATGTCGTCGATATCCGCACCATGTGTCATCTCCTGCGCAAGCTGGGAGCCGCGGTCGAGGCCGACGGCCCCTGTGTCAGGATCCTCCCACGGGAACTCGCCAACTGGGAAGCTCCTTACGACCTCGTCCGGACCATGCGGGCCTCCGTGCTGGTTCTGGGTCCTCTTGTCGGGCGGTACGGGTACGCCAAGGTGTCCTTTCCCGGCGGATGCGCGATCGGCGCACGCCCGATCAACCTCCACCTTGCCGGGCTCGAGGCGATGGGCGCCCGCATCTCGCTGGACGGCGGCTACATCGAGGCCAGGGCCCGGCGCTTGAGAGGAGCGGACATTTACCTGGACATGCCCACGGTGACCGGCACCGAGAACCTGATGATGGCGGCCGTCCTCGCAGAAGGAACCACGATCATCGAGAACGCCGCCATGGAGCCCGAGATCGTGGACCTGGCGCATTTTCTGGCCGCCATGGGGGCCAGGATCCAGGGCGCCGGGACCGAGCGGATCGAGGTTCAAGGGGTTTCGCGGCTTGCAGGGGCGCGCCACGCGGTCATTGCGGACCGGGTGGAAGCCGCCACCTACGCAGCTGCCGCAGCGATCACCGCGGGCGACATTCGCCTGTGCGGCGCACCTCGAGAATCCCTTCAGGCGGTCCTGCTGAAGATGTCCGCTGCCGGCGTCCAGGCCGAAGCCGGGGACGAGGCCATCCGTGTCGCCGGACCCGGGCGCCTGCGCAGCGTCGACATCAAGACGGCCCCCTATCCCGGGTTCCCGACGGACGTTCAGGCGCAATTCATGGCCATGATGGCGATCGCGGACGGGACCAGCGTGATCCGCGAGACCGTCTTCGAGAACCGCTTCATGCATGTGGCGGAGCTGAGGAGGATGGGAGCCGACATCCGGGTCGAGGGGCCTACGGCGCTGGTCCGTGGGAAGCCCGCCCTGCGCGGAGCCCCTGTCATGGCCACCGATCTCCGAGCCAGCGCCTCGCTGGTGCTGGCCGGGCTGGCTGCAGCCGGAACCACGGAGATCTCTCGCATTTACCACCTCGATCGGGGTTATCGGGCACTGGAGCAGAAGCTGGCCGCCTTGGGGGCCCGGATTCGGCGCAAGAAAGCGTAGGTCTCGGCTCCGTTCCAGCCCCCTCCAAGGAAATGTCCATGAGAACATTCCGGTTCGGGACCCCTGAAAGCAACGAGGCCGTCCGGGCACTCTGCTCTCGTTTCGAATCCCCCGACCTGGCGAGCCTGGAGACCGCCGTTCGAGAGATCCTTCGGCGCGTTCAGACACGAGGCGACGACGCTCTGCTGGAGTACACCGCTCAGTGGGACGGGGTCCGGCTCGGCCGCTCCGAGCTCGAAGTCCCGCCCGAGAGCCTGGATCGAGCGCTCGACACCCTCGATCCGGATTCCAGGGACTGTTTGCAGTTTGCAGCAGAAAGGATCCGGCGGTTCCACGAACACCAGAAGCAGACGTCCTGGGAGGTGGTGGATGAAACGGGCAGCCTCATGGGGCAAAGGATCTCGCCCCTGGACCGGGTCGGGGTGTACGTCCCCGGAGGGCGGGCCGCCTATCCTTCCTCCCTGTTGATGAACGTGCTGCCGGCCAAGGTGGCGGGGGTGGCCAGCATCTTCGTGGTCACGCCTCCCGGCGGCGAGCGGGCCCATCCGGCTGTGCTGGCCGCCGCTCGGCTGGCCGGTGTCGATCGGGTGTTCCGCGTGGGAGGAGCCCAGGCGATTGGCGCGCTCGCCTTCGGCACCGCCACCATCCCGGCGGTTGACAAGATCGTCGGGCCAGGCAATCTGTACGTAGCCACGGCCAAGAGGCTCGTCTTCGGCAAAGTCGACATCGACATGGTCGCAGGGCCCAGCGAGGTGCTCATCGTCACCGACGGGCACGCGGACCCCGTGCATCTGGCGGCGGACTTGCTTGCTCAAGCGGAGCACGATCCCCAGGCGCTTCCGCTCCTGGTCAGCACCTCCTCCGGGTTCCTGGCGGACGTCCTGGCCGAGCTTGAGAGACAGAAGAGCCTGGGTCCATGGGAGCAGACCGCCTCGGCCGCCGTCCGCAACAACGGCCGGGCTTTCCTCGTTCGGGATCTGGATGAGGCGCTCGAGCTGGTCAACACGATCGCGCCGGAACATCTCGAGCTGGCCGTCCGAGACCCGGTCTCCCTCTCTGCAGGGGTGCGCCATGCCGGCGCCATCTTTCTCGGCTGCGAGAGCCCCGAAACGCTGGGCGACTATGTCGCGGGCCCCAATCATGTGCTCCCCACGATGGGGACGGCTCGTTTCTCCTCCCCTTTGGGGGTCTATGACTTCGTCAAGAGAACCAGTGTGATCCGCATGAGCCCGCAGGGGCTCTCCGAGCTGGGCCCGTGGGCGGCCCGCCTGGCGAGAATGGAGGGATTGCATGCGCACGCGCATGCGGTCGAGGTCAGGATGAGGCGGCAGTCGGTCGAGACATGACCGCGGTCCCGCTTCCGCAACCGTCTCCACCGCATCAGGGGAGAAAGCGATCATGGGACGCAAAGCCAAAGTCGAGCGTAGGACCTCGGAGACCCATGTGGAGCTCGAGCTTTGTCTCGATGGAAACGGGGTGTACGAGGTCGAGACTTCCATTCCCTTTCTCGACCACATGCTCGCTCTGTTTGCCAAGCACGGCCTCTTCGATCTCAAGGTCCGGGCCTCCGGAGACACGGCAGTGGACTTTCATCACACGGCGGAAGACATCGGCATCTGCCTCGGCCGGGTGTTTCAGGAGGCCCTGGGAGACAAGAAGGGGATCTGCAGATACGGCGAGGCCACGGTCCCCATGGTGGACGCCTTGGCCTCGGTGGCCGTGGATTTCAGCGGGCGGCCTCACGTGGTCTTTCGCGCTTCCTTTCAGGCGCCCAAGGTGGGGGAGATCGACGTTGAGCTGTTTGAGGAGTTCTTCCGCGCCTTCAGCCATGCGGCCGGCGCGGATCTCCATATCCGGCTTCACTATGGCAACAACGTGCACCACTGCATCGAAGCGATTTTCAAGGCCGCCGCGAGGGCCTGCGACGGCGCCACCCGGCTCGATCCCCGACAGCCCGGCGTTCTGAGCACGAAAGGCACTCTGACCTCATGACGAAGCGGGTCGCGCTGATCGACTACGGAAGAGGGAATCTGCGGAGCGTGCAGAAGGCGCTCGAGCAGGTCGGACTGAACGTGGCGATCACCCGCCGTCCCGCAGAGATTCTGGATGCCTGCGCCGTCGTCCTGCCCGGCGTGGGGGCGTTCAAGGACTGCATGGACAGCCTGGAACGGCTCGGCTTGACGGAACCGCTGGTGCGCTCCATCCGGGACGGCAAGCCGTACCTCGGCATCTGCCTGGGCCTGCAGATCCTGTTCGAGGAGAGCGAGGAATTCGGCCGGGCGCCCGGGCTCGGCCTGTTCCCGGGCAAAGTCCGCAGGTTCCCCTCCGACGCGCCTTCCATGTCGGATCTGAAGGTCCCTCACATGGGCTGGAACCGCGTACGGCTCGCGCGCAGCTCCGAGCTGTTCGACGGGATCCCTCCGGAGGCGCACTTCTACTTCGTGCATTCCTTTTATGCGGATCCGTCGGACGGCGACCTTATACTGGCAAAAACGAAGTACGGTGTGCCGTTTGCGTCCGTGATCCAGAAGGAACGGATGGTCGCGACCCAGTTCCACCCGGAGAAGAGTCAGCGTTCCGGACTCCGGTTTCTGCGAAACTTCGGGGACCTTCTGTAACATGCTCCAGATCATTCCTGCAATCGACTTGAAGCGGGGGCGCTGTGTTCGACTCGTCCAGGGCCGGATGGAGCTGGAAACGCTCTACTTCGAAGACCCGGTGGAAGCAGCCAAGCTGTGGGCTCGGCAGGGAGCCGGACGCATCCATCTGGTGGACCTGGACGGGGCGATGGCCGGGCGGCCGCAGAACGCAACCGCCATTCGGCGCATCGTTGAAGCGGTCTCCGTCCCGGTACAGGTGGGAGGGGGGATCCGGCAGAGACAGGACATCCGGTCCTACCTCGAGATCGGCGTCGATCGTGTGATCCTGGGCACTCTGGCGCTGGAGGACCTTGCCGCGACCCGGCAGATCACGGAGCTGTTCCCCGGCAGGATTCTCTTGGGCATCGATGCGGAAAGCGGCCGCGTAGCGGTCAGAGGATGGAAGGACGTCACGGAGGTGCGAACCGCGGAGTTGCTCGGGCTGTGCGCGGGGATGCCCCTTGCGGGCGTGATCCACACGGACATCCGGAGGGACGGCATGCTATCCGGGCCCAACTTCCCGGCCCTGCGGGAGGTGCTTTCCGCCACGTCGCTCCCGGTGATCGCATCCGGGGGGATCACGACCGCCGAGGACCTGAAGGGACTGGCCCGGCTGGAACGGCTCGGGTTGGTCGGGGCCATCGTCGGCAAAGCGCTCTACGCGGGACGCCTGACCTTTCAGGCAGCCTGCGATTCCGTGTCGGACGTGGGTTCCGTCGATTGAGGGAGCGGGATTTCAACATCGAGTGGGTCGAGGATTCTTTCGCATGCTCGCCAAGAGGATCATCCCCTGTCTGGACGTGGACCGAGGTAGGGTCGTCAAGGGGATCCGCTTTCAGCAGCTCCGGGACGCAGGCGACCCCGTGGAGATCGCCAGGTTCTACGACGCCCAGGAGGCGGACGAACTGACCTTCCTGGATATCACCGCCTCGCAGGAGCAGAGGGGGATTCTTCTGGACATCGTCTCCCGCACCGCGGAACAGGTGTTCATGCCGCTCACCGTCGGGGGAGGCGTGCGCACGCTCGAGGACATCCGCATGCTGCTCGAAAGGGGCGCGGACAAGGTTTCCATCAACACGGCGGCTGTGGACCGCCCCGAAATGGTGCGCGAGGGAGCGGCGGCTTTCGGATCTCAGTGCATCGTGGTCGCGATCGACGCCAAGCGCAACGCTTCGGGCGGATGGGAGGTCTATACCCACGGCGGCCGCAATCCGACCGGGCTGGATGCAGTCGAGTGGGCCCAACGAATGGAGGCCCTCGGGGCCGGCGAGGTGCTTCTGACCAGCATGGACCGGGACGGAACCAAGAACGGATACGACATCGCGCTCACCCGGACCATAGCCGACAAGATCGGCATTCCGCTGATCGCTTCGGGCGGAGTCGGCACCCTGGAGCATCTCTACGAGGGTCTGTCCCACGGCAGGGCCAGCGCGGTCCTGGCCGCTTCCATCTTCCATTATCGGGAGTACACGATTGCCCAAGTCAAACGGTACCTGCTCGCGAAAGGAGTCCCCGTCCGCCCGCCTTCGGATCCCGCGGGGGAGGCGGCTCGAGATCCGGCGGGTGAAGGGCCCGGGCCGTCTGCCCTCTGAGGAAGAGAAAGGACCCTGATGGAATTACCCGTTCGCTTCAAGTTCGACGAAAAGGGGCTGATCCCGGCAATCGTACAGGATGCGGCTTCGGGAGACGTGCTGATGCTGGCCTACATGAACCGCCACTCTATCGAGAAGACGCTCAACACGGGCCTTACTCACTTCTGGAGCCGTTCACGGAACTGCCTCTGGCAGAAGGGGGCCACCTCCGGTCACATCCAGCGTGTGCGGGAGATCCTCTATGACTGCGATCAGGACGCACTCCTGGTGCGGGTCGATCAGACCGGTCCGGCGTGCCACACCGGAGAACGTTCCTGCTTTTTCAGATCCCTTCGGCTGCCGCAAGCAGGCGATGCCGGACTCGCGGAGGAACAGGAGCGTTGACCGGCTCCCCCTCTTGACTCAGGGGCAGTGGCTGATATAATTGTTCGTTATCTCTTCAGGACAGGCATTTCAGGCATTTTCTTCGAACGACGTGGAACCCTGTGGAAGTTCTGCGTCCCGGGAGCGTCTCTCACGGTAGAAAGCAAAGGAGGTCAAGAAAAGGATGGCCGGTATCCGGGTGCGGGAAAATGAACCCTTTGAGCTAGCTGTCAAGAGGTTCCGGAAGAAATGCGAAAAGGCCGGCATTCTGTCCGAGCTGAGAAGACGAGAGAGATACGAAAAACCCAGCGTAAAACGTAAAAAGAAGGCCCTTGCAGCCAAGAAGAGAACGATGAAGAGGCTTAGAAAGCAGGGACTTCTGTGAGCAGCGACACTTTCCCCTCGACTCCATTGATGTTCAATCCTGCGATCGAAAGTCGTAACGTACAGCCACCGTCTTAGCTGGAGCCTGCCCCGCAAGGGGTTCGATTTCAGAGGCTGGTCAAGAATTCAACAAGACAAGGCAATCATTTCCGTGGTGCGACTCGTTCCTGGGTCCTGTTCGCCAGACCGGCACTTGTCCCGGCGGTGACCGTCTGACCTTGCGATCCGCGTTTTGACACCGCGCGACCGGGAAATCCTTCTGCGGGCCAGCTCAAGGAATCCGAACTTGGCCACGAGAGTGTCGGAGCAGACCATCCGGGAAATCGCCGAGAGAGTTTCCATACTGGACGTGATTTCTCCCCTGGTCTCCTTGACCAAGGCCGGGAAGTATTACAAAGGGCTCTGCCCGTTCCATCCAGACAAGAACCCCTCCCTGATCGTGAACCCGGAACGAAACTCGTTCCACTGTTTCGGCTGTTCGACCGGGGGCGACGTGTACGCCTTCTTCATGAGCTTCCACCACGTCTCCTTTCCCCAGGCGCTGGAAGAGCTCGCGCGTCGGGCCGGAATTGCGCTCGAACGGCAGCGACCCGGCGTGAGTACGGCCGAGGAGGAGGCGCACCGGGAAGCTCTCGAGCTGAACCGACTCGTGTGCCAGTTTTTTCAGGACAACCTGAAGAAGAGCCCCGGCGGAGATGCGGCGCGCAAGTACCTGCAGGAGCGCGGAATCGAGCCGGCCATGATCTCTCTCTACCAGCTCGGTCTGGCATCCAAGGAATGGGATTCCCTTTACCGCTACCTGCAGCGTCACCGGAATCTCATACCGACTGCCTGCAATCTCGGCCTTCTGACCCAGAGAAAAGGTGCCAACGGTTTTTTCGATCGATTTCGCAATCGGCTGATGTTTCCGATCATGGACGGGACAGGCAAGGTTCTCGGCTTCGGCGGGCGCTCTCTCGACGAGCAGGGTCCCAAGTACATGAATTCCCCGGAATCGTTCCTGTACCGCAAAGGCTCCCTCCTCTATGGGCTCTTCCACAGCCAGAGATCGATTCGCGAGCAGGATTCGGTGATTCTGGTGGAGGGGTACTTCGACCTGCTGTCCCTGCATCAGCACGGCATCCCCCATTCGGTGGCTGTGCTGGGTACTTCCCTGACCTCCCAGCAGATCGATCTTCTGAGGAAATACAGTCGCCGTTTCATCCTCGTTTTCGACGGCGACGAGGCGGGGCGCCGGGCCTCATTCCGTAACCTGCCAGATTTCCTCGAGAAGGGTATACCTGCCCGAGTCGTTTACCTGCCCGAGGGAGAGGATCCGGACAGCCTGCTGAGGAAGCGGGGAGGCCAGGCTTTTCAGAGCTTTCTCGACGGCGCGGCTCCCCTGCTGGACGTTCTCGTGCGCGAAAAGATGCGGCAGGCCCGCGCTACGGATCGCATCGAGGTCAAGGCGGCGCTCTTGCGGGATTTGATCCCCCTGCTGCAGAAGATTCCGGACCGGTTGGAACAGAACCTTCGGATTCGAGCCGTTGCCGAGGAGGCCGGGGTTCCCGAACCCTTGCTCCGGGCGGAATTGTCCAAACCAAAGGGGGGCAGACAGGCTCAAATTCCCCCCGTCGCGGCCCCATCCGGAAGCGCGTGCGACTGGCCGGCAGAGGAGAGGCTGATCTGCCAAATCCTGATTCAGTTTCCGCACATGATGACGCGCTTCAAGGAAACCGCCGTCCTCGAGCGATTTCGCAGCGCGGCCGCGCAGAAGGTCATCCGGGATCTCGAGGGACAATGCCGGAGGGAAGGCGGGCTGAATCTCTCCGAGATCCTGGCCCTCCAGCAGGACCCCGACGTCTCCCGTCTGCTAGCGAGCCTTTCGTGCCGCCAGGACCTCGAGGACCGCGAAGCGGCGGGTGCGCTCGAAGATGCGGTCCGCTGTATCCAGAGGAGAGACCTGAGGGACCGGCTCTCGGCCATCAACAGCCGCATCCGGGAGGCGGAACAGAGGGAACAGGGGGAGTTGCAGAACCAGCTCTTCCTTGAAAAACAGCGGCTGATCGAAGAAGAGAAGGGGCTTCTTTCATGAAACCCTGACAGTCCGGGGGAAAAGTCCGGAATGTGCCGGCCGTTCCAGAAGGTCCAGATGCAAGGCGCGCGAAGCCCTGAGGGGCGAGGCGTACCTGCGGTACCCCGCAGGGATGCAGGGTGGATGGCTTTGCTGCGCTCGCAACAGGCTTCGCAGGTGGCCCTTCGGCAGCGGCCCGCCAAGCTCTCTCACAAGGAGAGGAAGAGTCCATGAAGCAACAGAAAGCCAAGAGGATCGCCGAGGTCGAGAAGCTCATCCACATCGGCAAGGAAAAGGGATACCTCACCTATGACGAAGTGAACGAGTATCTCCCGTCAGATCTGATCGCCGGCGACCAGTTGGATGACGTGATGTCCATGTTCGGCGACATGGACATCGAGATCATCGAATCGACCCAGAAGGTCAAACTCCAGAAACAGAAGGAGCCCGAGCCGATCGACGAAGAGCCCGCCGAAGACGAGGAAGAGCGTGAGCTCGATCCCGCTTCTCTCGGAAAGACGAACGATCCGGTTCGTCTCTATCTGCGTGAGATGGGCATGGTGAACCTCCTGACCCGCGAGGGGGAGGTCGAGATCGCCAAGAGAATCGAATCCGGCGAGCGTCAGATCTGCGATCAGGCCTTCAACACCCCTGCCTCGGTGCTCGAGGCGCTCCTGCTCATCGAACGACTGAAGACGAGCAAGATACGGGGAAAGGACATCCTCAAGAATTTCGATGAGGAGGTCGAGCGCGAAGAAGAGAAGGAGCAGGAAGATACCGTCCTGTCGGCCCTGCAGGAAATCACCAAGGTATACCAGGAGATGCAGCGACCGCTGGCAGCTCTGCGCATGCGCAAGCACTCCGAGCTCCAGCAGAAGATGAAGAAGACGCGGATTGCCAAGCACCAGCGCCGCATCAGTGAAAAGCTCATGGAGATCCCCTTTCAGCCGCGTCAGCGAGATCGCATCGTCCAGCGCCTGAAGGGGCACCTGCACAAGATCGAGCAGCAGGAAAGAGAGCTCGAGGGCTTCGAACGGAAGATCGACATTCCCGCCGAAAGGATCCGCGCGGAGTACCTGCGCGTCCTGACCAATCCGAAGGAGAAGATCGGCGTCGTCAAGCGGCTGAAGATGCGCTTCCCGGAGCTCGAGGAGGCCTACCGCGTCGTCGCGAACGCGCAAAGGAAGATCCGGCGCATCGAGTCCGAGGCCCAGATGACCTCCAAGCAGTTGAAGAAGGTGGTCAAGGCCATTAAGATCGGCGAGATCCAGGCGAAGTTCGCCAAGAGCGAGCTGATCGAGGCGAACCTGCGTCTCGTGGTCAGCATTGCGAAGAAATACACGAACCGCGGCCTGCAGTTCCTCGATCTGATCCAGGAAGGCAACATCGGCCTCATGAAGGCGGTGGACAAGTTCGAGTATCAACGCGGCTACAAATTCAGCACCTACGCGACCTGGTGGATCCGGCAGGCGATCACCCGGGCGATCGCGGACCAGGCCAGGACCATCCGCATTCCGGTGCACATGATCGAAACGATCAACAAGCTCATTCGCACGTCCCGGTACCTCGTGCAGGAGTACGGCCGGGAGCCCACTCCGGAGGAGATCGCGGAAAAGATGGAGATCCCCCTGGAAAAGGTGCGCAAGGTCCTCAAGATCGCCAAAGAACCGATCTCGCTGGAGACGCCGATCGGCGAGGAAGAGGACAGCCATCTCGGTGACTTCATTGAGGACAAAGGGGTGATCTCCCCTTCCGACGTGGTGATCAACATCAACCTCGCGGAGCAGACCCGCAAGATCCTGGCGACTCTGACCCCGCGTGAGGAGAAAGTGCTGCGGATGCGCTTCGGGATCGGCGAGAAGTCCGACCATACCTTGGAAGAGGTGGGCCAGAACTTCGATGTGACCCGGGAACGGATCCGGCAGATCGAGGCCAAGGCGTTGCGGCGTCTCCGGCACCCGAGCCGCAGCAAGCAGTTGAAGAACTTCGTCGAAGGCTGATGGATGATCCGCTGCACGATCGAAGACATGCTCTCGAGAGACACTCACGGACAAGGGCCCATAGCTCAGCTGGCAGAGCCACCGGCTCATAACCGGAAGGTCCCAGGTTCGATCCCTGGTGGGCCCACCAGAGACCTCAAACGAGGTCTTCGGGCCGGATGCGAGGCCGCCTGCGACACCGCATGCGACACCGCAGAGGGAGAGGCCGCACCGCACGCTCTCCCCCTCAAGCGCCATGAGAGTGCATCCCCCGGATGCACTTTTTTTTTGCACGCAGGAGGAGGACCCCAGTGAGCCAACTTCTTGAATCCCTGCTCAGTCTGCAGAAGCTCGATGATGCTCTGGTCGAGATGGAACGGAAGAAGGAGGAGCTGCCGGCCCGCATCGTCGCGGCCGAGCGCGAGCTCGAATCCGCCCGGAGCGCGCTCGAGGCCAACAAGAAAGCCCTCAGCGAGACCCAGCGCGAGCAGCGGCGGCTCGAGAAGGATCTCGAAGAGGGGGTAGAACAGCTGCGCAAGAAGCAGGCGCGCAAGTTCGAGGTCAAGACCAACGACGAGTTCCGGGCCATCCTCAAGGAAATCGAGTTCACGCAGCAGGCTCATTCCGCCATGGAGGACCAGATCCTGCGCCTGATCGAACGCGTCGAATCCCTGGAGAAGGAAGTCGCGCGGCAGGAGAAGGAGGTAGAGGCGCTCACGCACAAGGTCCGGCTCGAAAACAAGCGCCTCGAGGAGGCTGTCGTGCAGGTCGACCGGGACCACATCAAGGCTCGACAGGAACGCGGCAGCCTTTCCAAGCTCATCAAGGAAGAGATCTTGCGGGACTACGAGACGATTCGACGCAGAAGGTCCGGGCTTGCGGTCGTGGTGCTCCACAGCGAAGTCTGCCCGGGGTGCCACATGGCGATCCCCTTTCAGACCCTCAACGAGGTGGTGCAGACGGGCGAGATCCGGCACTGTCCTCACTGCCGCAGGATCTTGTACTACGAGAACTGAACCTTTACAATCTCGCTTGGGAAGGCACGCGCTGGTGCAGAACAGATGACCGCCGGTTCCGTTCGGAACGGGAGGAAAGTCCGAGCTCCGCAGGGCAGGATGCTGGGTAATGCCCAGTGGGGGAAACCCCAAGGAAAGTGCCACAGAGAGCAGACCGCCCGACTTCGGTCGGGTAAGGGTGAAACGGTGAGGTAAGAGCTCACCAGCGGCCCGGGTGACCGGGTCGGCTCGGCAAACCCCATCCGGAGCAAGATCGAATAGGAGGGCGCCTCCCGCAAGGGAGACAGGGTGGCCCGCTCAAGGCCCTCGGGTAAGATCGCTTGAGGAGTTGGGCAACCAACCCCCTAGAGGAATGGTCATCGCCTCCGGAGGAGGAAACTCCCCGGAGGGACAGGACTCGGCTTACGGGCTGCTCGAGCGTCCGTGCCTTCCCCTTTTCCGTCCGGTCACTGCTTCAAGAGGTCTCGCAGGAGCTTCTCGCCAGGCTTCTGGCCCTCCTCCTTGCTCTTGGGCAGCCCCAGTTGTTCCCCGAGCTTCTCGAGCCCTTTACGGCCGTAATACTTCGCAGTCGCCTCGGCCACGTACTTCGTATCCAGAAACGGCACCGGCTTGCTGATGCTCCCCTTGACCGTGATCGGCAATACCATCCTTTGCTCCGTGTTCAGGAGAGCCTTGAGGACTTCGGCCTGACGGGCCAGCTCGTTCGAGTCCTTCTTGGACAGGATCACTTTTCCGCTCATATCGACCTTCTTTTCATCGAGAGCCACGTTGCCATCCAACAAGGCATCCGAGTCCGTCGCCTTGCTCGTGTAGACGTTGTGCAGCTTCGCCGAGAGCTGGGCCGCCTGGTCCTTCATATCGAACTGGGCGTCCAGATATTCGAACTGGGTCTTCTGATGCTCGGCGACCTCGCCCTTTCGACCGGCGAGAAACTGCGAGACCCCCGGCACGCCGAAGAGCGCGTCCACGACGCTTCCCACCAGATCGAAATTCTCCAGGCTGCCTTGGGAAAGCCGTAGGGAGCCCCGCGCGGAAACCCCTGGTCCCGGCTCTTGTCCCGAAGCCCCCTCGGCACCCATCTCCCCGGAAAGCTTTCCCGTGAGGAGCCCCTGGTATGAGGTCAGCTGATCGAGCAGGGGACCTATCGCGATCTGGTCCAGGACCGGTTTGAACGACCAGCTCTTGCTCTCGAGATCCATGCTCCCGGTGGCCCGTATGGCGCCCTCGAAAGCGTGCACCTCCAGACCCGAGATCTCCAGCTGCGGCGGTTGGTAGCGGAACCGGCCCAGAACCTTCTCCAGACGGATGGAGCGCACGTCTCCTGCCTTGATCTTGAGATCCCCTACACTCTCCAGTCGCTCCCCGGCCCTCTTGGCCTGCACGTCCAGGCTCACGCCTTCCAA
The DNA here is from genome assembly GCA_040756235.1 of bacterium. Taxonomy (GTDB): domain Bacteria; phylum Desulfobacterota; class DSWW01; order DSWW01; family DSWW01; genus JBFLZG01. The sequence goes on from JBFLZG010000068.1 coordinate 67,991, forward strand.
CGAGCCGGGGATCGGCTCCGAGCCCTTCGGGGAAGTTTCCCCGGCCGGCAGGCGGAAGGCGAGGCGATCCGCGTTCGCCTGCAGATTGGCCGACAGATTGTCCAGCGTCCCGCGGATCGAGCCCTTCGCGTACAGATCTCCATTCAGCCCGTAGGGCGAGAGGGAGGGGACCAGAGACTCCCAGCCCTGCATCGGGACGGAGTTCGTTTGCACGATCAGCCCGAGCCGGACCGCCTCGTCCCCCAGGATGATCTCACCCGTTGCACCGGCTTCGAGCTGGTGCAACTTGAGGCCGAACTTCCGGACCGTGATCTGGCTCGCCATCTTCTCCCCGTCCCAGGTGAAGGCCAGCGGAATGCCGGGGGCTTTCTCGAAGTCCTGTCCGTACCGGATGCGCATGTCGTCGAGGCTCAGCGTTGCCTGGGCGGAAAAGCTGCCCGCGTCCCCGCCGGAAGCCAGGCTCAGGCCCAGGGGCCCGTCCAGGGCCAGCTCTTTCGGCACGGATCGAGCCCACATCGGGAATAGACGAAGCAGATCTCCGGGGCGGAAGTTTTCCGATTTGGCTTTCAAGTCCCATCGCGGGTGCTCGATGAAACGGTCCACGGAGCCATCCAGAACGAGCCGGTTCCCATTGACGGAAAGGGCCAACCCCTCGATCCCGACATGCTGGGCCGGGTACACCACCTGAAGTTTGCCCGAGGCGTTCACACTGAGCTCCGGGGTCCGCCCGTCCCCACCATCCGCCACATCCGTCCCTTCCCCACCTCCGCCCGTCTGCTGGAGGATCAGGTGCTCGAGCAGGAGGTCCAGGTCACAGCGCACTCCCTCCCGGATCGTCCCGCTGGCGCCCACTTTCCATCCGGCCGTGGCGGACAGCACCTGAACGGGCGCTCCGGTGAGAAACAAGCGCGCGAGACCGGCCATCGGCAGCTCCTGCAGAGACATCTCCACTTCGAAAGGCGCTGTCTCGATCTGGAGCGAATCCCCCAGCGGCCCGATCTGCCCCTCCAAATCCAGGTTCGGCTTGGAATGGTCCATCAGCCCTGCGGACAGATGCAGACGTATCGGAGTACCGGGGGAGACATCGTCGATCTTCAGATCCACGCGGTCGGCAAAGAGAGGGTCCGACCCGGGCATCGTCTTCAGGTCGGTATATACGATCCGTCCGTCCTGGATCCGGAGCTGTCCGACGGCAAATCCCGCCAGCAGCACGTTCTCCTTCTCTGCCGCCTCCGGTTGGGCCGGTGCCGGCGCTTGCTGCGGTGCGGCCGAGGGCTCCCGGGGGGCGAGGAGGTCTTCGAAATTGAACGCCCCGGCCTCGTTTCGATGTATACGGACCACCGGAGACTTGATGATGAGGCTCTTGATCTGGATCTGTTTCCGCAGCAGAGGCACCACCCTCACGCGCACCTGAACGCTCTCGAGATTCAGGAAATCGTCACTCGAAAAGGCGGGGGCGTCGGCTATGCGCAGCCCCTGGATCTCTGCGCCCAGACCGGTCAGGACGGTCAGCTCGACACTCTTGAAGTCCACTTCTCGATCGATGTAAGGACGCAGCTTGGCAAGGATCGTGGGCTTGTACCGGTTCAAGTCGATCAAGAACGGTGCCACCAGAGCCACGATCACCAACAGCAGGATGAGGCCGGCCAAAACCGCTGCCGTTTTCTTCATGCGAGGATCCCTCCTTTCCCGCTTGCGTTGCGGGACAGGACATGAACGCCAAGTCGCCAAATCTTCAGCAACTCATGAAAGAAGGCTACCACGTTGTCATAGCCTTTTCAAGGGAATCCTAGGTTTTTGCTGCAACCATCCTATATTGAAAGGAATGCCCGAAGATTAGCTGAAGTCCTATGGGCCACTTCCGGGGCAGGACAACCCTTCAGGTCCGCAACCGATCGGCACACGCCGACCACGTCCGACGGAACCGCCTCTTTGCCGCGGTAAGCCACCGGGCTGTCCGTTTCGAGCAGGATCCGTTCCAGCGGAGCCCGGCGCACCGCCTCCTGATGTTTTTCGCTGTAGGCCAGCGCCGGTGTGGCCGAGATCAGATAGCCAGCGGAGAGCAGCGCATCGAGGGTCTCGAGAGGGCCGCTGTACCAGTGGAAGACAGCCTTGGGCACGCGCATCTCCCGCAGGATCTCGAGGGTGCTCTGGTGGGAGTAACGGCAGTGAATGATGGCGGGAAGATCCCGTTCCAGCGCCCATTTCAGCTGCCTTCTGAGAATCGCCTTCTGCAGCGGCTTGCTTGTCTTGACGGCGTAGTCGAGGCCGATCTCCCCGACCGCAACGGCAAGATCGAGCTGCGCCTCGATTCTTCCGAGCGTCTCCTGCGCGTCAGAGGCACGGATCTCCCAGGGGTGCAGCCCGAGAGCAGGAAGGACCCGCCCCGGGAAAAGCCTGGCGAGCTCGAGCGTTCTCCCGACGGACGCCTCTCCCATGCAGACGCCGACGATCCACTGAACCCCCAAGCGTCCAGCCGCCTCGACTTCGTCCGCGGCGCGCTCGAGCAGATCCAGGTGGACGTGGGCATCCGCCACCGGGCTTTGCCCCTTCTCGCCGGGCAATCGGCTCATACCTGTTGGCCTTCCTGCCTCACCCTTTCCCCGGCTCACCCCACCATCCCGATAATCTCGCCCTGCAGTGTCTCGATTCTATGCAGCAAGGGTGCGGGATCCAATCCCATCTCCTTCAGCAAGTCCTGCCCTTTCGCCTCGAAGAACACGGCAAGTACGATTCCGACCAACACGCCAAATAAAAACTTCTTCATGAGCGCTCCCCCCCCTTCCCGGGTTTGGCTCTAGGCCCGCTTCCCGAGCTTCATAACATCTGTTGCGTCTGGAAGCAACGTCGCGTGACCGGGGCCGCGTG
>JBFLZG010000069.1:0-21259 GCA_040756235.1 bacterium
TGCCTTCTCCCCTCGGCGAGGGGAGAAGGTGAGAAGATTGACATTTTACGAAAGGGGGGGCGAAGAGTTCGGCAGTCGCCATGAGCGCTTGATCGACGCGATGGAGTCACGGACATGGAGGCAAGCAGAGAATTCGAGCGGGGCCAGGCGGTGGTGACACCGGCCGATCGGGCGGAACCCGCAGAGCGGCCGGCGTCGACCCGGTCCGAGCCCGTGTGGTTCGAGAGGTTCACGCTGAACCAGCGCATCCAGCACGTCGCGCTCTTCACGACCTTCACGCTCCTGGTGCTCACCGGCTTTCCGCTCAAGTACCCGGACGTGGATGCGCTGAACACGATCCTCATCCTCAGCGGAGGAGTCCGGGGGGCCCGCATCCTCCACAGGGCCGCAGCCGCGATCATGCTTCTCGACTTCTTCTATCACAACATCTATCTGTCCAGCCTGCTCCTGCGCGGGAGGGTCCGCAGGCAGGAAATGTTCCTCCTCCTCCCGGGTCCCAAGGACGCGCGCGACCTGCTGCAGAACCTCCGCTACTTTCTGGGCTTCTCCGCCGAGCGGCCCTGCTTCGATCGGTTCAGCTACGTCGAGAAGTTCGACTACTGGGCCGTCTACTGGGGCATCTTCATCATGGGCGGCTCGGGCGTGATTCTCTGGTTCCCGGAATTCTGGTCCCAGTTCTTCGAGCTGGACATCATCCGGATCGCCTACGTCGCGCACAGCGACGAAGCCCTGCTTGCTTTTCTGGCGATCACCTGCTGGCACATGTACAACGTCCACTTGAATCCCCGGACCTTTCCCATGAACCGGGTCTGGTACACGGGAAGGCTGACTCGTGAAGAGATGCTCCTGCATCATCCCGCGCAGTACGAGCGTCTCCAAGAGCCGCATTCGCGCGCCGGCTCCCGGACGAGCCCGCCGGGTCTCGAGCGAAAGGAATCCTCGTGAGAAAAGGAAGAGGCGCCCGGGCGTTCATCTTCTTTGCGGCGGTCCTCGGAGGCGTGGTGCTCCTGTCGGACTGGCTCGTCAAGGCAAGCCAGAAGCGGGCGAGCCGGAAGAGCGAGTTCGCCGTCATCGAAAGGGTCCAGTCGAGACAGCTCGGCGTCACGGACAAGTCCGACCTCGTCAGGCAGTTCAGGGAAGAGTCGATTCGCGAGGTTCACGAGCACTTCCACCATCTGCCCTCGCTCCGGGAGGCCGAGCCGCAGCACCAGTCGCAGTGCCTGATGTGCCATTCGCTGCTGCCTCATTCCAAGAACGAGCGCATCCGGGTCATGATGAACATGCACTCGGACTTCCTGAGCTGCGAGACCTGCCACTACAAGGCGGAGCGGGAGAGCCTGCGCTACATCTGGTACGATCTGGCCACCGGCATGGAGGTCACCCAGGGGCCCAGGTTCGGAACCGGCTACGACCCGGAGACCGGGATGCTCTCGGGGGCGGAAGACCACCGATCGAAGATCACGCCGGTGCGCGTTCGGGAGGGGCGCAGGGAACCGGTCTTCATGTCCCAGGATGACCCGGTGGCCAGGGACTACCTGCTCGTCAGGGACCACCTCACGCCCGGACAGCGCGAGCTCGCCAAGAACCGCTTCCACGGGCAGATCGACGGCAAGGGATGGACGTGCAAGGAATGCCACCGCGCCGCCGGAGGCGTGCTCGACCTGCAAGGCCTCGGATTCGAGGCGCGTCGCATTCAGGACCTCGAGAGCCTCGAAGTCGTGGGGCTGTTCGAGAAGTATGACGTCTTCTATCTCCCCAAGTGGTAAATTTGAAAATTTCAGGTTTTGTCTGGCACACGCCGCCTCCGTCGCGACAACTCGCCTCGGTGCAGAGTCCGGCCGGCGTGAGTGGCCGTACGCGATTGGGTATTTCTGCCTACCTCAAATTGGGTGTTTCTTCGAGTTGTTTCAGAACGCTCTCCGCTGTCAGAGTCTTGAGTAAGTAGGGACGCTCAATTCAAGCCGGTGCCAAGCATGACTCGCTTTGCCGCTAGGGCTTGGGTATCGACGCAAGGGGAATCCCCCCTTTGACTCTGGCGAAATTCCGTACCTCCCCTGCGGAAGACCGCAAGCCGATGCTCTGAGCAGGCAGGCTTTCGTGGCGTGACGATAGCGATTCAGCCGAGGACCGGGGCCGTGAGAGGACAACCAACCCGTGCCTTACTCTACAAGAATCCTAGTGAATTCGCGAGACTAGCTCCGGCCAGGCTTCCGTCTGGCGGCCGAGGCGCAGGACAGCCCGTGCGGCCGTGTTGCAGAGGCGACTGCGAGTACCCCCTGGCACGCCGATTGCGAAATAGCGGCCTGCACCGTCAGGGCCCGGGCCGGACACGGACCGGCCCGGGAAAAGGTCCGGGGGAACGTTCCTCGGGGCCGGTCGCCGGTTGACCCATTTCACCGAGAGGGTTGTCTGGAAACACCCTCTCGAGAGGCTGTTGAGAAATGGCCAGATGCAAGGCGCGCGAAGTCCTGAGGAACGAGGCGTACATGGCAGCACGCCGCAGTGACCCCGGCTTTCGCCGGGGCAGGCTGCCCCAGGACCTCCACGCCGCATGAGCGCAACGCCGCAGATGGCCGTTTATCGACAGCCTCATTGGAGGGGGCCTCTCATGAAGCATTGCCTACGTCACACATTCCTTCTCTGGGTCGTCCTTCTGCTGCCGCTCGCTCTCGCCGCCTGCAGCGACGATGACAACGGCGGAGAGAAGACCGGCGCCGTGCAACCGGAGGAATTGGGGGTCATCAACGGCCTGGTACAGGACCGGGGCACGGCCGTGCCCGGCGCCTCGGTGACCCTCACCCCGGGCAACCAGCAGGCGACGACCGACGCCGAGGGGCGCTTCTCCTTCGGCGACCTGGAGGTCGGCGTCTACTCGCTCACCGTCTCTTCGGCGGGCCACAACACCGTGAAACGCAGCAACGTGATCGTGGTCACCGGGAGCAGCACGGACCTGGTCTTCGCTCTGCTGGCTGTCGGCACCGCCCCTGCCAAGGTGATCGGGGAAGATGAGACCATCCAGCTCACCCCGGCGGACTTCGGCCTCGACGCCGGCTCGGCCCTTTCCGAGTGGAAGACCTCCAACGCTCTGGTGGCCGCCGTGAACGAAGACGGCACCGTGCTGGGCGTGCGCAAGGGCAAGGCGGAGATATCCGCCATCCGCGCGGACAACAATGCTCTGGTGAGCGTGCTCGTGGCGGTCCTGGAGCCCTCGACCGTCTTCGGCTACGTCAACTCCGGAGACCCTGTCACCACCGCCCAGTCCGGCTACATCGGTTCGGAACGATGCAGCGCCTGCCACCCCGGCCAGTTCGACGAGTGGAAGAAGACGGGCCATAACATGATGGTCCGGTCCGTCAGTCAGCCGGGCCTCGCCGGCCAGGGCGTGGTCGCGGATGCCAACGGCAACGGCGTCGATGACTTCATCGAGGGGCTGGACCTGGGTTCTTCGCCCAATGCCGCGGCTTTCGCGGCTTACGGCGCCAACGCCCCCAAGCTGGGCTACAGCGACGACGGCAAGTACACGATCACCGTCGGGGCGGTGACGTACGAGGTCGCACTGACGGTCGGAGGCAACGGCTACTGGAAACAGCGCTACCTGATCCGACTCAGCGACAGCCATTATTTCTCGCCCGTGCAGTACAACGAGGCGACAGACAATTACGTGGTCTACGGAGCGGGCGACTGGTACGACGCGGGCAACCTGCCCCGCTACTCGGACCCGGCGACGGTCGCGCAGAGCTTCGACAAGACCCGGTCCTGGGAGCGCCGCTGTGCCGGGTGCCACACCACCGGCACGCGCGTCGCCTTCGACGGCGGGGAATGGGAAGCCGGATACGTGCAGCTCAGCGTCGGTTGCGAGTCCTGCCACGGCCCGGCCGGCGAGCACCCTCAGGCTGCGCTCAGCGGAGATCCGGACAAGAGGATCGTGAACCCGGCAAATCTCTCCCGCCAGGCGGCCAACGATTTGTGCGGCTCTTGCCACACTCGAGGCACCAGCGTGGACACGCTGGGAGACCATCCTTTTGACTTTCCGGCCGTGGTGCAGGACAACGCCGCCCGCGGGTTCCGGCCCGGCCTGGACGTCCTCTCCGATTTCATGAGCCTGCCTTACTTTGACAACAAGGACTTCTATCTGGCCACGGAAGTGGCGGGCGAATACTGGGGACAGAACCTGGTCTGGAGAGGAGCCCATGGCGGCACGCCGGCCAATTACCAGACCTTTGTCGCCTCCAAGGGCCATCACCAGCAGTTCCTGGATTACGTGCAGGGGCCGCACGGCCAGAGCGACGGTGTCTCCTCCTGCGCCGCCTGCCACGACTCTCACAGCACGGCCCAGGCCTGGAACATCCGCTCCGAGATCACCGAGTCCGACTGCGTCGGCGACTTCTGCGAAAGCGAATGCCCGACGCCCCAGACGGACGTGGCCGTCCAGACCCGCAACGACGACAACTCCCTGTGCCTGGCATGCCACGCCAACTGGGGGCCGTTCAAGAGCCTGTGCAAGGACGATGTGAACAACGCGCCGGACAAGGTCCAGGTTGCCGTTCGGGACCACATGGGCGTGGAAGCCCTCATGGGCAATGTCCCTTATGATCCTGAGAACACCGGGCTCGGGCGCTGCAGCGAATGCCATCTGCCGAAGATGGGCCAGTCGGCCGTCACCCAAGCGGATGCGGACGGGAAATCCATGGGCGACGTGCATGCCCACACCTTCGAGGTGGTCTGGCCGAGCGCCAGCGCCTTCGTCGATCCGACCATGCCGAACTCCTGCAGCGTGTGCCACTCCTCCTCCGATCCCACGCCGGGCCTCAAGGCCGTGGCCCAGTGGTCGCATTCCGGGCACGCGGACGTGACGGCGCGCCACTGGACCTACGCCGCCGGCCCTGACCGGCAGGCCTGCGTACGGTGCCATTCCGGTAACGGGTACGTGGACTTCCTGGCCGGGGTGCCGGAAGCCGACCGCAACACCACGCCCAAGATGCACTCGTGCTACACCTGCCACGACCCCGAGTCCGGCCTGCCGTACCAGCGCAGGCAGGTCGCGTCGGTCAGCTTCCCAAGCGGGTTCACCACCACGGCTGGCGGAGACGCCCTGATCTGCCTGAACTGCCATCAGGGCCGGACATGGAGGGGAACGGTGGACGACGCTCTCGCCCTGACCGGCGCCGATTTCAGCGCCTCCAGCCTGAACACGCACTACAAGGTGGCCGGCGCCCTCCTCTATGGGACCGACGCTCAGGAAGGTTTCGAGTACCCTGACAAGACTTACAGAGGCCAGCACTACCACATCGAGCTCAACTGCGTGGCGTGCCACATGAGCGAAACCGGAGGCCAGGAGGAACTTGGCGGCCACAGCTGGAAGATGGCCGAGGACGCCGCACAGAACCAGGCGGTCTGTCTCAACTGCCACGCCACGATCGGCGAGTTCAAGCAGTTCCAGATCTTCCAGCGCGATTACGACGGCGACGGGGCCGTGGAAGGCGTGGGCGAGGAAGTCGAAGGGCTCAAGGAAACGCTTCTGACAGAGATTGAGGCTCGCGGCATTGCGCCCGTCGAGGGCCATCCGTATTGGGACCCGACAACGGGCGGCCCGTGGGACGGCCCCGACGGACCGGCCCTCAAGAAGGCGGCATACAACTACCTCTTCGTGGAACACGACCCCGGCGCGTACGTGCACAACGGCAAGTTTGCCGCGCAGCTGCTGCGGGATTCCTATGAAGATCTCACGGGAACGCCGCTTCCCGGAGTGCGCCCCTGAGCATCGGCTCAAGGGACGGCGGGCGGGGCCCCGGAAGAGGCCCTCGCCCCTTTTTTTTCACCCATATCGAAACCGGAAAATGAAGGAACCAAACCATCGACCGCACCGGCTCGGCTTTCTTGCCGCCCTGTCTCTTTCACTCTGTCTCTCCTGCATGGCGACGCCGGACGATGGAGACGGAGAGTCGGACCCGGACACGGAAGCGCTTCATGCCGAAGCCGCCTGGCCGCAAGCTGGCGTGCACGGCCAGGAGTACCTGGCCGACCCGGGGTCGTGCGCTTCCTCCTGTCATGGAGAGGACCTGGGCGGCGGGTTTTCAGGGGTCTCCTGCGCCGACTGCCATGGCGATTTCCCTCACCCGCAGGGGTGGGGAGACGCGGCACGGCATGGAGAGGCCGCGCGCACGCCGGACGCCCTGAGCCGTTGCGGCGACTGTCACGGCGCGGATTTTCGCGGAGGCCCGTCGGGCGCCGGCTGCCTGACCTGCCATCCTCTGTATCCTCACGATGCGGACTGGCCGGCACCCGAGGTCCACGGGGCAACCGTGCTCGCCCAGGACCCGGTCGCAGCCGGGTGCGCAACGAGCTGCCACGGGACGGATTTCGCGGGCGGCGCCTCGCGGGTGAGCTGCTCGGAATGTCACGATTACCCGCATGCGGCGGGCTGGGCTGCCTTTGACCGGCACGGCGCTGCGGCTGCCGACCTGCAGTCGATGAGCTGCGCGAACGTCTGCCACGGAGCCGACTTTCGGGGCGGGGACAGCGGCATTTCGTGCTTCGAGTGCCATGCCTCCTACCCGCACGCAGACTGGGCGCCGTTCACGACGCACTACGGCTGGGTGCGCCAGTTCGGCCAGACGGGCTGCCTGAGCGCGCAGGGCTGCCACACGACGTTTCGCGGCCCGGTCTTCACCCCGCCGTCGGACTGCACGACTCTTTGCCATCGCGCGAGCGGAGGTTGAGCGCTTGACCCACTCCTCCAAGGATCGTACATGGAAATGCGGCACGTCACCCAGGCTCGGCGCATGGCTCTTCCTGGTCTCAGCCGGGCTCGCCCTTGCCGTTTCGAGCGGCTGCGGAGATCCCAACGACGCGCTTTCCGAAGACATGGAGCCCGTTCCCCAGGTCCAGGTCGTCCTCACCGAGCAGAGCCATCCCGAGGGATGGGGCCTGAGCGAGTGCCTCCTGTGCCATCCCGTCTTCCAGATCCACTGGAGCACGTCCGACCCCGCCGTGGATCTCGAGGAAATCCGCGAGACCGTGGACCGGCTCGGCCCATCTTCCTGCGCTCTCTGCCACGGCGCCAACGGGGCCGGCGGATGAGGCATCTCAGATCGAGCGCCAGACTGTCCGCCGTCGTCCGGGCCGGGCTCCTCCTCTTCATCCAGGCGCTGCTCTGCCGGGACGCTCTCTGCCTCGAGTTCGGGTTCCTGAACGATCTCCATTTCTCCGCGCGGCAAGAGCTGGAAGACGAGACCGAGTTCCAATTGGACGACTATTACGCCCTGGACGCGTACCGGCTCTTCGGGCGGGCCGAGTTCCACTCCGAATTCCACGTCACCAACGACCTGGCGCTGCTCGACTCCGAGGCGGCGCAGCTCAACCTGGCGTACCTCTCCGTCGACCGCCTGCTCGGACCCTTGAGCGCGTCCGCAGGCCGCCAGCTCTTCGCCCAGGGATTCGACGCCTACATCGGAGACGGGCTCCTCGCCCGCTGCGCGCTGGCCGACGCCCTGCAGCTCCAGGCGCACTTCGCCATCCCCTTCGATGCCGAGAGCGAGGCGATCGACAACGAGCCCCTGCGCGTCTACGGCCTCAGCCTCACGTCCGGAAAACGGAAGCCGGGGAGGGTCGCGCCGTTCCGGTTCTCCGGACAGGTCGAGAGAAGAGACTACACGCGTTCGAACCGGTTCGATGAGACGCTCATCGGCATGGAGGCGTCGACCCTGCTCGGCTGGCTGATCGAGTCCGACCTCTATACGGACCTGGAGTACGCGGCCGAGGCGGCGAAAATGCGCCGGGCCAAGCTCGGGACCGAGCTTTACCTGAGCCCGGTCCTGGCTTGCCGCCTCGAAGGGGAGCGCTTCGAGCCGAGCGGCAAGCTCAAGCGGGAGGAGTTCCGGGAATTCCTGCAGGACGCGATCACCAAGGCGTTCTCCAGCTCGGAGATCTGGAGCGGGAGGGCGGCCCTGACCTACACGCTCCCTCGCAAGCGCGAGCTTTCGCTCTCGTACTCGCTGCAGAGATACACGCGCCGCGGCGGCGAGCGGGTGTTCGGACACCTCGTGGACGGGTTCCTGACGTTCTTTGCGGTCCGGCCCCTGGACGCGTCCGTCGGCCTCGGCTATTCCGCCCGCATTGCGGACGGGGATTCGATTCACCTCGGCATCGCCCGCGCCAACGCCTTCCTGGTGCCGCGGCGCCTGGAGGCAGGCTTGACCGTGGAGGCCGGCGTGCTCGACAGCCGCAGGTGGTCGAACGAGCTCGTCTTGCACGCCCGCGGCATGCTCCGCTACCTGATCCGGCCCAACCTGGAGATCTCGGCCGGACTGGAGGAGAACCGGAACCCGTATTTCGATTCGGACCTCCGCGCGATCGGATTTATTCGCTACTTCTGGGGGACGCGGGAATAGAGCATGAGAGATTTCAGAGATGAAGAAGTCGTGAGATCGGCCGGGTCCGGCCGGAGCCGGGGGACCCGTTTCACTCTCGCCCTGGCGTTTCCCCTGTGCCTGGTCACGGCCTTGTCCTGCTTGTACCCGTTTCCGCCGCCGGAGCCCGGCCCGACCCGCGATCGGGAAGGGACCGGCGTGCCCATGTCCGCGGTCTTCTCCCACAAGGAGCACGAAACGACCCTTGTGGAGAACAAGCTCCGCTGCACCGATTGCCACCTCTACGATCTCGCCTATCTCCAGCGAGACCGGCAGATCAACGAGGAGATCACCAGGGCCCTGACCCAGGCCGGCCAGGAGTCGTGCCATTTCTGCCACGTGAAGGAGCCCGAGGGGATCCGGGTCTCGCTCAAGTGCCTGGACTGTCACGCCGACATCCGCCCGATCCGGCCCAGGGACCACACCGCAGGTTGGAAGTCCGCACACGGGGCGAGGATCGAGCTGAGCGAAACCGCCTGTTCCCAGTGCCACTCCAACCGCTACTGCCTGCGCTGCCACACGCGCCGGGACGAAGCGGAGCGGAGCTATCACAGAGGATCCGCCCTGCTCTCTCATCCCATCGAGGCCCGCGCGGATCCGGGCCAGTGCCGGGCGTGCCACCAGGCGAGCTATTGCACGCGCTGCCACCGCTCCGGGAGGTTCTAGCCGCCATGAGCCGCATGGCCCGCGTGCTGCCCATACTCCTCCTGACTCTCGGCCTCGTTTGGACCCTGCAGAGCGCGTGGGAGATCGTTGCGGCCGGTCCCGCGGAGGGCGGGGCGGCGCCGCCGGACGGTCCGGCTCCGGCGGCCGCAGCCGGACCCGGTGCGCGTGCTGCGGAGGCCCCGGTCCCGTTCACCTGGCAGGAAGCCTATCAGGGGACCGGCAGACCGAGTGTTTCTTCCAAGGGTCCGAACGTGCACCGGTCCGACTTGCACTGCGTGGAGTGCCATGGGCAGGGAACGCCTGCGGCCTCCAACCTGCTCTTCGACGGCGACGACGTTTCGCTCTGCCGCTCCTGCCATCCCCGCTCCGTGTACAACGTGCACGTGGTCGGCGTCCGGCCGAAAGAAGTCGAGGTGCCGGAGGAGTTCCCCCTGTCCCAGGGCAGGCTCACCTGCGTGACCTGTCACGACGAGCCTTCCTGCAACGCGCCGGATCACCCAAGCCGGCAGAGGCCTTTCTTTCTGCGGGGTGAGAAGACCGGGTTCGATTTCTGCTTCTCCTGCCATTCGGCCGCAGGCTACGAGTCGTACAATCCGCACGATACCCGACACCTGCAGAGCGCTGCGGAGCGCAGGAACAACTGCCTGTTCTGTCACACGGCCGAGCTTCCTGCCGAGTCCCGCAGAGGGCTCCGTTTTGCCGCCCTCAAGGGAGATCCCGACGACCTCTGCACGGCCTGCCACGTGAACGAGCCGCACTTCGGCATCCCGGCCCACCTGGAAGTGAAGAGGGAGGTCTGGCTGGAGCGCCTGGCCGAGGCGGCCCGCAAGGCAGGCCCGAGTCTGCCCCTGGGAGAGGACAGTGCCATGCTGTGCGTGAGCTGCCACGACCCGCACATGCCGGGGCTGATCCCGCACGAAGAAGGGGGCCGGGACGTCTGGATCCAGGTGGAGGGAGACTCGGAGCTCAGACGCCGATATCTCGAAGAGGGGCTGTATCCTTTCGTGCGGGAAAAAGTGGCGGAGCTCGAGTCCAGGTACGGCAGGACCCTGATCATCCGCGAGCCCGGGCTGTTCCACGAGAAGGACGGGCTCGTGCGGGGCAGACCCAAGCTGAACGGCTCGCTCTGCCTCTGGTGCCACGACGTGTTCCAGGAGGACCCAAGCCATGGCCCGGGGAGTCGTCTCGATTATCGCATGCTGCATTAGCGTGCTCGTGGCCGGCCCTCCGCAGCAGGCAGAGGCCTTTCAAATCGTGGAGGCCTCGCCTCTGTTCGAGGTGGACGAGAGCATGCGGATCCCCACGGACGCGGCCTTCTCGCCCGAGGGCACGCTGTTCATCCTGGACGGGTATCAGAACCGCATCGTGGCCCGCTCCCCTGACGGCGTGGTGCGGGTCCTCGTGCCCGAGGGCTCCTGCGCCCTGAACCGGCCCCTGGGAATCACCGTTCATCAGGATCGACTCCTGGTGGCCAACACCGGGGGCGGCACGGTATGCGAGCTGGACCTGGAAGGCCGATGCCTCCGTTCCGTGTCTTTCTCCGGTCCCGAAGGCGCGGACCCGAACGCCTGTGCGCCCACCGACCTGGCCATCGAAGGAGCGGTGGTAGCGGTGGCGGACCGGGGAGCCAATCGGCTGCACATCTGCCTCTATCCCTCGTTCGAACGAGTTCAGGAAGCCGGCGACTTCGGGGAGCCCGGAGGGAGCCTGAACGGCCCTTACCTTCTGGAGATGAAACACGGAAGGATTCTCGCCACGGACATCATGAACGGCCGGCTGGTGCAGATGACCAATCAGGGACGGTTCGTCAAGCACCTGGCCGAGAGAGGGGTCCGGGAGGGACAGTTCGTCCGGCCCAAGGGCGTGGCGACCGGGGCGGAAGGTCTCGTGTTCATCTCCGACTCCACTCTGGGGGTCGTCCAGGCGTTCGACGCCGAGCTCGAATATCGGGGCACGGTGGGACGCGCAGGCCGGCCGCTCAGGTTTCGGCATCCGGCCGGGATCGCGGCCTGGGGAGACCTGCTGGCGGTGGTGGAACAGGGTCGCAACAAGGTCAGCGTCCTGCGCCTGGAGCGGCCGTGAATCGTTCTTCGTCCCCCTTTCGTAAAGGGGGATCGGGGGATTTCGTGTGATCAAGAAAATCCCCCCTGGCGCCCCTTTTTCAAAGGGGGGAAAGGGGGAAAAGGGAGTCATGAAGCGGTTCATTCCCACGATCCTCCTGGCGGTCCTGCTCGGCGCCTCGGGCGCGGAAGCACGCCTGTGGCCCTGGCCCGAGGACTTCGAGGAGGTCCCGGGCCGCCGCCTGGGGGAGCGGTTCATCACCGAGGAGGAAGGAGACTCCCTGGCCAAGCAGGAGCTGTGCCTCGACTGCCACGACGGCTCGGCCCTGGACCATCGGGAGCTGTGGGACCCGAACTTGCACGGCCACCGGGAGGGCGTGACGCCTTCGGAGCCGCTCCCCGAGGGGATTCCGCTGGTCGACGGCAGGCTCTACTGCGGGAGCTGTCACCTCCCTCACGGGGGTCTGCCCGGATCCAAGAAGGAGGTGCGGAAGCCTTTCCTGCGCTACGAGAACACGAACGACGTGTTCTGCGTGGTCTGCCATCAGGAACGGGCCACGCCCGGCCCGCAGCAGGCGTCCCGCAATCACTCGTTCCTGAAGAAGGCCAGACAGGACACCGCCACGGCGGACCCGGAGTCGTGGAGCGAGATCCGCCGGCTCGGCGGCAGAGTCGGGAAAGACGGGGCCGTGAGATGTCAGAGCTGCCACAAGCCCCACGGCGCTCCCTCCCGATCGGCCCTGATCGCGCTCGTGGACAGGTCCCAGCTCTGCTCCATCTGCCACCACGACATCCGTGACGACTCGGTCCAGCCGAACCATCCTCTCCACGGGGAGAACTCCTGGAAAGAGCCGGACCGGCCGGCGACGGTCGAGTGTCTGACCTGCCACAGGGTCCACGAGGCGCCGGTGCCGGGTCTGCTGCTCGCCGAGAGCGGGGAGACGATGTGCCTGCGGTGTCATTCGGACAGCCGGCTGTCCGACGACGATCTGCATCGCAACCGCAAGATCGGCGAGGCGGCGGGAAGCAGCGCCGCGGGCCTGTGCGGAGCTTGCCATCAGACCCACCGGGCCAAGGGGGGCTTCCTGGCGGGAACGGTCGGAGGGCCGGCCGGCTCCGACGCGGCGACCGGCCTGTGCGCGGCCTGCCACGCCGCCGAAGGGTCGAGCCAGGCCGAGAAACAGATCGGCCCCTTCTACCACTTTCTGGGGAAGTGGCCCGAGCCCTCGGCCGGCAGCGGAGCGACCCGGCCGGCCGGAGGCGCTCTTCCCCTGCTGACGCCAAAGGGCGAGGTCCAGGGCGACTCCGGCCGGCTGCTGGGGTGCAGGACCTGCCACTTTATGCACGACCGGCCCGCCTCCGTGCAACCGGACCCCGCCGGCAAGAACCTCCGGCAGACCACTCAGGGGGGCGCCCTGTGCCTCGCGTGCCACGGGGATCGGAGATCGATCCTCGAGACGGACCACAATCCCCTTCGGCTCCCCGGGCCGGACATGCGCAAGCGCTTCCCCCTGAAGGGCGGAAACCCTTGCTCCGCCTGCCACGCAGCTCATCAGGGCCGCACCTTCCGGCTCAGCCCGGATCCGGTGTTCCCGTCAGCGGATACGGACCCGGAAAGCGCCGCATGCCTGGGCTGCCACGGCGGGAGGCCGGGAAAGGCCGAGACCGGGGTGGGTAAGTTCGGGCACCCGCTGGGCCCCTGGCCGACCTCTGCCGGAAAGACGCCGCCCGAGCTGGCGCTGCCCGAAGGGCTGCCTCTGCTCAGCGCCTCGCCGAATGCTCCCGCGGCCACCGGCAAGGAGGCCGCTCGCACGTCGGGGCAGCTCACGTGCGGGACCTGCCACCGGCTGCACGCCGCTGGCGAAGCAGCCGGTATCGACGCAAAGTACCTGCGGCCTCCCATCCGGCCGGAGGCGGCCTGCACGCTCTGCCACCCGGCCCAGCGGGTGCTCGGAAAGACCAAGCACTCCATAAGGGACCCTCTGCTCTCCGGGATCATCGAGAAGAAGTTCGGCAAAGCGACCGAACGCCACGAGTGCACCCCCTGCCACGACGTGCACAACGCACGCGGGCCGGGGCTCTGGTTTACGCCTCTGCCCAAGGCGCGCAGCACGTTCGAGCAGGATGAAAGATCGAGACGCTGTCTGGTTTGCCACCTGGAGGACGGGCTCAAGAAGATCGAGGAAAGAAACGGCCACCCCATCGGGAAGGCGATGAGCACGGAATACATGCCCGCGCCGGAGCAGCGGCTGAAGCTCGGCCGCATCGGCACGGATGAAGCCGGGGTCAAGGACGTGGTGGTCTGCGCCACCTGCCACCTCAACCACGGGATCGAGAACCCGGACGGGTCCGTCTCGCTCTTTGCCGGCGCGGGCCTGCCCGAGGGCGAGCTGTGCATGGCCTGCCACGGCCGCAATGCCCGGATCGTGGGGTCGCCCCATGATTTCCGCACCCGGCGGGAAGGAGAGCTCCGACCTGACGACGGCCGCAGCCTCAGGTTCGGCGTCTGCGGAGGCTGCCACGCAAACCACGGTGCCCGCATCGACCAGGGGCTCATCGCCTTCGGCGTGGACCGGCCGCAGGCCCAGGGCAACCCCGAGGACATGCTGTGCCTCCACTGTCACCGGGACCCGAGGATCACGAAAGATCCGATGGTGCGGTTCTACGTCCATCCCTCCGGCCCCGAGGTGCAGGAGCGGTTCCGGGACCGGCTGCCGGACCTGACGCCCCTGCTCCCCCGCAAGCTGGGGGAGCCGGGCCGGACGACGCTCGAAGGCTACGAGGCGATCTTCCGGATCCGGTGCGTGACCTGCCACGACAATCACCGTTGGACCGCCTTGCCGCCCGGCGAAGCCGAGGCGTTCGAAGGCTCGGAGCTGACCGGTTTCCTCAGGGGGTCCGATGTCGCCCGCACCCTCTGCTCCAATTGCCACGGGATCGATGCCCTGTACCGCTATCGCTTCTTCCACCAGGACCGGGCCTTTCGGCTGAAGATCCCCAATCGTTGAACGGGAGCCGCATCATGGATGATTCGACCGGCCGTGGAAGCACAGCTCAGAAGGCCCTGCTGGTCGCCCTGTCCGTTCTGGCAGGGTTCGGCGCAGGCGTCCTGCTGACGTTCCTTCTCTGCTTCGCGCACGCCGTGGTCCGGCACGGAGGTCTGTGGTAAGGGGGAAAGGGAAACACGGCATCATGACAAGGAGACTCGCGGACAGGCTTCTGGCCTTCCGGCACAGCCTGGGGACCGCCGCCCTCGTTGCGGCCGCAGGCGCCTTCTTCGCGGCCGCCATACCCGGCGCCATCCTCGGCTACCGAGGGTATCGCTTCGCCTGGACGGACCCCCGCTTCTGCTTTTCCTGCCATATGCACGACTACGCCGTGGTCGCCTGGAAGAAGAGCGCCCATGGCGACGTCACCACCTGCCACGACTGCCATCACATGGCCCTGTTCCATTACACCTACATCGGCGCCCGCACGTTCATCAATCCGCCGAAGTTCCCGGAGGAGCTCGAGACCCCTCCGTCCATCCCCAACAATCTCTGCATGCAGTGCCACGTGCGGGGCACGGTGCGGCGCGACAACTGGACGCTGCCCTTTCAGTTCGATCGGCTGAAGAAGATCCCGACCATCGATTCCACGGCGGGCCACCGCTGGCACATGGGAGCCGCGACCGACAAGCCGACGCCCGAGGTCCTGAAGGACGAGAGCGCGAAAGGCACCGCGGCCGGAGGGTTCAGGCCCCGTGGGGCGGTCAACTGCTGGCACTGCCACGGCTCGCGCTACAACCGCGCCCACAGCTACCGGGCCACGGATACGAACTGCCGGAGCTGTCACGCCGAGTCCCACCTGTCGGAGCAGCTCCGCTTCGCCGGCACGGACTGCCTGACCTGCCACATCAACGCCTTCGTCCTGGACTACCGGAACCCGGCTTCCAGAGCCCTTCAGCCGGAAGAGGTCCAGGAAAGGAAGGGCCTCGATGACCTGCTGGAGGAGCTGAAGCAGAAGTATCCGATCGAGGAGATGGTCGCCGAATGAGGCGGCGGATGCGGGTAAGGGGGGGATCTTGTCTGAGTGGAGCAGGCTGAGCCCCGCAATCTCCCTTCCTCTCTTCCTGAGAGGCTTTATGAACATGAACTGCCTCTCCGCTGCTACATGGGGGACAGGGAACGTACCCCGTTGCCTTTTTCTTGCCCCATGTATAGCATTTTAGTAGGGAAGAGAAAGGACACGCCCCGGAACGTCCGCAGAGATCCGCGGCTGTTCTCGTCGCACCCCGCACGCTGCTGCACTTTGACCTTCTGCTCGCCCCGAACGAGCTGCCTGAGCATGAGGACGACTGCACCGTGGAATCCTCCTCCATTCCTCCGGCGGACCCTTCCGAACCAGGCCGCCCGGCGAGCGGCGCCTTCTGGCTCGCCGCCCTGCTGGCGGCCTCCTTCGGGCTTCTGCTGATCTTCTCGTGGGTGCTGTTCTTCTCTCCCACGGGCCAGCTCGGGACCACCGTGGTGGATTTCAACCAGGATCTGCAGGCTCCCTCGGACTGGCCGAGGCCGGACAAGCCCGAGCTGAGGATCGCCGTCGCCTCGATGGTCAGTCCGGAAGACACTTTCGAGGTGTACGGGGAGCTGATCCAGTACCTGGGCGAGAAGACCGGCCGCAAACCCCGGATGGTCCAGAGGATGACCTACCGGGAGATCAACGACCTGATCCTGAGCGGGTTCATCCATCTCGGGTTCATCTGCACCGGACCTTATCTGAAGGCCCTGCACGCCGGCCGCATGGAGCCGCTCGTGATTCCGGTCGTGAACGGGAAGTCTTACTACCGGGCCTACGTGATCGTGCCCCGGCGGTCTTCGTGGGCGAGCTTCAACGAGCTGCGGGGAAAGACCTTTGCCTTCATGGACCCGGACTCCCTCACGGGGTTCCTCTATCCCGTTTCCCTCCTGCGGAAGATGGGAGGTGCGGGCCCCGAGGAGTTCTTCGGCGACACCTTCATCGTCCGCAGCCATACGGACCTGCTCCATGCGGTCTCCTACGGCCTGGCGGACGGCGCCTCGGTCAACAGCAACGTATATGATTACTACCAAAAGCGCAGGCCCCGCGAAATCGAAGAGTGCCGCATCCTCACGGTCAGCGAGCCTCTGGGCATGCCTCCCGTTGTCACCGGTCCGGGCATGCCCGATGGATTGAGACGGCGCATCCGGGACGCTTTCTTGGGCATGGACCGGGATCCTCTGGGGAAGTCCATCCTCGACAAGATGGGCGTAGACGCCTTTGCGCCGGCCGAGACGATCCGGGGTTTGTACGAGGCAACATGGGCGATGTTTTTCTCATCGGAGAGGTAGGGGCTGAAGTGCCGTTCGCATTCCACGTGCCGATGCGCCTGCGATGGAAGTTCCTGATCGGGATTCTGGACCTCGTCCTTCTGTTCGGGAGCATCCACATCTTTTTCGTGAAGATCTACCTGGGCAGGAGCCTGGAAGAAGAGCTCCGCTTCCGGCTGAAGACCCTTGCCTCCAGCCTGGCCGCGGCGGCCGTTCCGCTGGTGCTCCTGGACGAGAAGGTGGAGCTGCACAAGCTCATGATGAAGTCGCGCGCCGAAGAGCACCGGATCCGTTACATCCTCGTCCTCGACCGGGCCGGTTCTCCGGTCTCCCACCTGCTGGACCGCGACGGGGTTCCGGCGGACCTGCTTGCGGCCAATTCCCTCGACCCGAACCTGGGGGAACGCTACGCGCGCATCGAGGACGCCAGGCACCTGCACAAGACGTTCCTGGACATCGCCTACCCGCTCGGGGAGATGGGAAGGTACGGCACGCTCCGGGTGGGCATGGACGAAGGCGGCATCCGCTACACGCTGAACCGGATGACCATGGCGTTCCTGTTCATGATCCTGCTGTTCGTGATCCTGGCGGGCCTCGGCGCCGTCGCCGTGGCGCGCTGGATCAACCGGCCGATCCAGCAGATCCAGTCCGCCCTCCATGCTTTCGAGCTGTCCTCGCCCTTGCCGCATCTGGAGGTTCGGACCGGGGACGAGCTGGAGGAATTCGCCGGCAGCGTGCAGGCGATGATGTGCAGGCTCAAGAACACGCACGAGCAGATGGACCTCCTGAGGACGAAGATGTTCCGCGCCGAGAGGGTCGCGGTCCTCGGGACCCTGGCCGCAGGCATCGCCCACGAGATACGCAATCCGCTGGCCGGCATGATGAACTGCCTCAAGCGGCTGTCCAAGGATCCCGGCGAGCCCAAGGTGCGCAGCTATCTTCCCCTGATGGAGAGCGCGGCGCGGCACATCGATGAGACGGTCTCGCGCTTCATGCACTTCGCCCGCGCCCCGGCCAAGCGGGGGGAGGATTTCTGCGTCAACCGCGCGGTCGAGACCGCGCTCTCTCTGATCCGCCACCGGCTCGAGGGCAAGGCGATACGCGTCGACTTCGAGCCCGGCGCCGATCTTCCCTTGCTGGAAGGCGACAAGACGCTGCTCGAGCAGATCCTGCTGAACCTCCTCATCAACGCCATGGACGCGATTCAGAACTCCGGCACCATCTCCATTCGCACCCGGCTCGAGGACGGACATGTCGTGGTGGAGGTGCGGGACACCGGCATCGGGATCGCGCAAGAAGACCTGAAGCATATCTTCGATCCGTTTTTCACGAAGCAGAAGGAAGAGGGAACAGGGCTCGGCCTGGCCATCAGCCACGAGATCATCCAGCAGTTCCAGGGCTCCATCCGGGTGGAGAGCGAGCCCGGAGCCGGCACCCTGTTCCGGGTCGAGATCCCTGCCAAGAGCGGATGTTGAAAGAGAGAAGGGGGTGCCCCATGCGCGTGCTGATCATCGAGGACGAGGCGATCCTGCGCGTCAGTCTCCAGGACGAGCTGCGGGAGCACGGTTACGAGGTGGATGCGTTCGAAGACCCGGTCGCGGCGATGGAGTCGTTCCGGAGCTCGCCGGCGCCGATCGTGATCTCCGACCTCAGGCTTCCCCGCATGAGCGGCATGGCGCTCCTTTCCAGGATCAAGAGCCTGCAACCCGAAACGATCGTCATCCTGATGACGGCCTACGGGGAGGTCTCGACCGCCGTGGAAGCGATGAAGAAAGGCGCGTACGACTACCTCACCAAGCCGTTCGACCTGGATGAGCTGGTCCTGCTGCTCGAGCGGGCGTGCGACGTGAGCAGGCTGCGCGAGGAAAACGAGAGACTGCGCCAGCAGACCGGCGAGCCGTGCCTGATCGGCGACTCCGAGCCGATGTCCCTGCTGCGCAACGCCATCGAGACGGCCGCCAGGAGCGACCTCACGGTGCTGCTCACCGGCGAGACCGGTACCGGCAAGGACCTGAGCGCGCAGCTCGTGCACCGCCACCCGGCCAGCAGGCGCGCAAAGCATGCGTTCGTCAAGATCTCCTGCGCCCAGTACAGTCAGACGGTCCTGGAGAGCGAGCTGTTCGGCCACGAGCAGGGTGCGTTCACCGGCGCCACGCGCAAGAAAAAGGGCAAGTTCCTCCTGGCCCACCAGGGCACGGTGTACCTGGACGACGTGGACGACCTCTCTCCGGAGATCCAGGTCAAGCTCCTGCGGGTGCTCGACGAGAAGGTGGTCGAGCCGGTGGGCTCGCTGCAGCAGATCCCGGTGGACATCCGCATCATCGCCTCGACCAAGAAGGACCTGTCGCTGCTGATCCGGGAGCGCCGCTTCCGGGACGACCTCCTCTATCGGCTGAACGCCTATCCGGTCCGGATTCCGAGCCTGAGGGAGCACAAGGAGGACATCGCCCTGCTCCTCCGAAACTTCTGGGACCGCGCGGGCCATCCGGACCGGACCCTGACCGAAGGCGCCCTGCGGGCGCTCGAGGGCCACCGCTGGCCCGGCAACGTGCGCGAGCTCCGCAACCTGGCGGGGAGGCTGGCCCTGTCGTGCCGCTCGGCGCTGGTCACGAAGCAGGACATTCCCGCGGAGATCGCCGGGGCCGCGGAAGACAGGGAACCGCAGGCGCGGACCTTCGACGAGATCATTGCCGCCACCGAGCGGGATCTCCTTTCCGTGGCGTTGCAGGAAGCGAGCGGAAACCAGAGCCAGGCGGCGCGTATCCTCGGCATGAAGCTGTCCACCTTCCGGGACCGCCTGACCCGGCATGCCATCCACATCCAAGACCGTAACGGTGAAACAGGACCGACATGAATACACTCGCCCGTCTGTACGAAAAGCTCTCCAGCATCCGCCTGACCATCTTCCTCTGCATCGTGCTGGCGCTCGTGTGCCTGCTGGGCACCCTGGTGCCGCAGAACCAGACGCCCGCCGATTACCAGAGAGCCTACGGGGCCGGCGGGGCCGAGCTCCTCCGGCTCGCCGGAATCACCGACCTCTACCACTCGGCCGGCTTCAGCCTGCTCCTCGGCCTGCTGGCCGCAAATCTCCTGGCCTGCACCTCGAAGCGCCTTCCGCCCACCTGGCGGGCGTTTCGGTCAGGGCATCCGGCCCGGGAATCCGCGCAGCTGAAAGGATGGAAGCACCGAGAGACGTTCGTCCTCCGCTCGAACCCGCCCGAGGCGGAGCGCGGCGCGCTGGAGGAAGCCCTGTGCCGGGCGCTGGGCAAGGGCGTCCGGCAGAGGCAGCTCGAAGGTGACGGGAAGCTTTTCGTCCTGGAGAAGCGTCGCTACGCGCGGCTGGGGCCGTGGCTGGCCCACGCGGGCATCCTGGCCATCCTGGTCGGGGGCTTCTTGGGCGCGCGCTTCGGCTTCCGCGGCAGCCTGGTGGTTCCGGAGGGAGGCGAAGGCTCGCAGGTCTGGGTGCGGGAGGGAGAGAGCATCCCCCTGGGCTTCCGCATCCGGTGCGATCGATTCAACGTCGAGAGCTACCCGAACGGAACGCCCAGGGAGTACCGGAGCGACGTCACCGTCCTCGACGACCCCTCCGGCAAGGCCGTCAGCAAGGCCTCGATCCGCGTGAACCACCCGTTCACCTACCGCGGCATCACCTTCTATCAGTCCTCCTTCGGCACCATTCCGAAGATGACCTTCCGGGTCGAAAACCGCCGCACCGGCGAGGCCGCGGTGGTCGAGGCGGACCTGGAAAAGCCGTTCCAGCTTCCCGGCGACCCGAGCTACCGCGCCGTGGCCGTCTCCTTCCAGGAGGAGCTCGTCGTGCCGGCCAGGATGGCGCAGGCGGCTTCGCTGCCGGGTACGCAACTGGGCCCGGCCGCCCGTCTGGTGCTATTCGGCGAGCAGGGCTCGGAAGGAGAGTTCTGGGTTCTCAAGGACTTCCCGGAGCTCAACCACCAGGCGAACGGCCTCTTTCACGTCACCATGACGAAGTACAGCTCAACCCCTTACACCGGGCTGCAGGTCGCCCGCGATCCGGGGACCCCCCTGGTGTGGGCAGGCTGCATCGTGCTGGTCATCGGTTTCGTCCTCTCTTTGCTGCTGGACCACGAGGTCTTCCTGGTGGCGAGCGAGCGCAGGGGAGACGGCCGGCTGGTGGTCCGGGCGGCCGGCAAGGCGGTGCGCCACCCGGGCGCCTACCAGGAACGATTCGAAAAGCGCAGGGACAAGATCCGGGCAGCCCTCGCGCCGTGGTTGGAGGGCAAGACCCATGACTGAATCGACGCTGATCGGGATCGCGATCTATGTCTATCTGGCAAGCTGGATCGGCTACCTTCTGGACGCCGCTTTTCGCAGGAGGTGGAGCGCCGTGGGCGCAGACCTCCTGGTGGTCTGCGGGCTCTCGGTCCACGCCCTCGCCATCGGCCTGCGCTGGGCCGAGTCATACCGGCTCGGCATGGGCCACGCGCCGCTGTCCAACCTCTACGAGTCCATGGTGTTCTTCTCGTGGGCCCTCGGGGTGGTCTACCTGCTGGCCCTGCGGAAGCTCCGGGCCAGGATCCTGGGCGTCTTCGTCATGCCGCTGGTGTTCCTCGCGCTCGCTTCGACCTCGCTCATGCACAGGGGAATCGAGCCTCTCATGCCCGCGCTGCAGAGCAACTGGCTGACGGCACACGTCATCTGATCAGCGACAATCAAAATTCCCGTCTGGCGTCAATTAAAATTCCCGTTGTGAGAAAGCAAACATTAGACTATCCGAGCACTCCAGGGGAGAGGAGGCTCGGATGGTCACGGATGCTCAGGTGAG
>JBFLZG010000070.1:0-11506 GCA_040756235.1 bacterium
CCTCGTCATTGCGGCGTACTGAAATGTACGCCTCATTCCTCGGGATTTCGCGCGCCTGGCATCTGGGCATTTTTGAACAGGCTCCCGAACCAGAGCTTGTGGGACAAGCTCTACTTCTTCGATCCCCAGACGGGCAGCAGTGTCATGACCGGCCCGTGACAGGCCGAGAAATACGCCGGCTTGGTTTTTCGTCCTCAGAGGCTCAGCAGAATGAGGCAGCCTTCTTCCTGACCCCGGAAGGATCCTGGTGAGGGAGGACGTCCCGGCTTGCAGGCTCACGCGCCTCGAGCGGGTCGGCCGCGAACTTCTCGCGGAAGATCAGGACGCACCTGAAAAGGTCGTCGTCCAGATGCTCGAGGCTCTGGACGCGAGCACCGTACTTCCGCCCGGTGAGGTTTTCCAGGATTTCCTCGATCTCCATCTGAAAGACGGTCAGGTCGAAGTGCCGGATCTTGGTTGCCATGGCTCTCCCCGCTGAACGGAATCTTTGTTATTCCTCCGGATGACGCAAAGGAGATACCCTTCTGGGCTTGACTCTAGCAATTTACCTGCCATCCGTGAGAGCGGCGGGCCTGTAATGCACGGCCAGTGAAACCACTTGCCGGAGCTACAAAAATAACAAATCTGAGAGAACGCTCCTGTTGCCACCCTTTCGTTCCCGGGTGAAGATATGCCGCGGCAGAGAAGAAAACGTAATTTCACTATACGGCGCGTCAGGCAGTTTCGAATCTCTTTCCACGAACCGCCGGAGGCAATCCCGTGCCTGTGGAGCCGGTCGAGCCCTGATGTTAGAATGCCCATCTTGACGATATCCGGCCGTTCACCTCAACCAGGATCGCTGAACCCATGGGGATCGAGCCCTACCCGCACGACCGGCAGGAGATCGCGGGCTTCTTCCGGAAGCACGCCTCCTTCGGCGTGTGCTACCTCAAGGTGGAGAGGAGCCTGGAGGATTTCGGGCAATACCTCTGCGAGATGGTCCTGGAGTCGGGTCCGGAGCGGCTCTTTCTGCAGGGCATTCAGTTTGCCGGCAAGCGGTTCCGCTATCCGCCCCACCTCGAGGGGATCCCTTCGAGCACGCGCGTCTCCCTGGAGCGGGAGATCCTGACCCATCTTCTCCGCAGCCGGGTCGTGGAGTCTCCGCTCACGGACCCGAAGCTCACCTACACCGGCGAGCGCATCGTGCCGGCGACCGCGCCCTTTCACGCCTACTGGATGCACGCGCGCCGCTACGAATTCGCCGCCAGGCGGGTCAGTGGCTGCGGGACGGTGCTCGACGCCGGCTGCGGCTCCGGCTACGGCACCCGGATCCTCTCCCGGGCGGTCTCGAGCTGCCTCGGCGTGGACGTCGCGCCCGCAGCCGTGGACCTTGCCCGGTCCCTGTTCCGGCGGCCGGGCGTGGAGTTCGCCGTGGGCGACGTCTGCCGGCTCGACGATCTGGCGGACGGGGCGTTCGACGCGGTGGTGGCCCTCGAGGTGCTCGAGCACCTGGAGCGCGCGGCGATCCCTCTCTTTCTTGCGACGGTCCGGCGCGTCCTCAGGGACCGAGGGGGCTTCATCGTATCGGTCGCCAACAGCGGCTACTCGGCCAAGGAAGTAAATCCTTACCATCGGAGCGAGATGACTTTCGGCGCCTTCCGCGATCTCCTCGCAGCGGAGTTTCCGCAGTCCTCCGCCGTGTACTTCGGCCAGGACGTCTGGCAAGGAAGCTACAGGCTCGAGCGGGAGTGCAGGATCGTGCCCGTCCAGGGTCCGACCGACCACCATGTCTTTCTGGCCGCGCTCGAGACCGGTGGCCTCGGGCACACCGGATCGGTATAATCTCCGTCGCACGGAATCGACTCTAAAACGGACACTCGAGATGAAGAGCAACGCTTCGCTTTCGCTCCGCGTGGTCGAGGCCCTCAAGAAGGACGTGGGCCTCCACATCGTCCGCATCGACAAACAGGACCTGGCCAGGCTCGGGATCAAGCCGGGCGACGTCGTCCTGATCCGCGGGACCCAGCAGGCCCTGGCGCGGGCCATGCACTCCCTCATGTACGACCGTGGCCAGGACCTGATCCAGATGGACGGGATCCTCCGGGAGAACGCGGGCGCGGGGCTCGACGAGACCGTGCAGGTCGAGAAGGCGAGCCCGGCCGAGGCCACCCGCGTCGTGCTGCGCTGCCTGCAGGCCGACGCGCCCCCCAAGACCCAGGACACGGACTACATCCGGCGCCTGGTCCAGGGGCTGCCGCTCCTGGTGGGCAATCAACTGCGGGTGCGCTTCCTCGGGGCCGGGTTCTGTCACTACAAGCTCGTCCAGGCAGAGCCTGCCGCCGCCGTGGTGCTGAGCGGCCAGACCCGCATCGAGATCCTCGAGCCGGCCAAGGGCAACTTCGAGGAGCAGAAGACCGGCATCACCTACGAGGACATCGGCGGCCTGCGCGACGAGATCCAGCGGATCCGGGAGATGATCGAGCTGCCGCTCAAGCACCCCCAGGTGTTCGAACGGCTGGGCATCGATCCGCCCAAAGGGGTCCTCCTCCATGGGCCGCCCGGCACCGGCAAGACCCTGATCGCCAAGGCGGTGGCCAGCGAGGCGAAGATCCACTTCATCAGCATCAACGGGCCCGAGATCGTCAACAAGTTCTACGGCGAGAGCGAGGCCCAGCTCCGCAGCCTGTTCGAGAACGCGGCCAAGAAAGCGCCGAGCATCCTCTTTCTGGATGAGATCGACGCCATCGCGCCCAAGCGGACCGAAGTCACGGGCGAGGTGGAGAAGCGGATCGTGGCCCAGCTCCTGGCCCTCATGGACGGCCTCAAGTCCAGGGGAGAGGTGATCGTCATCGGCGCCACCAACATTCCCAACGTCATCGACCCGGCCCTGAGGAGGCCCGGCCGCTTCGACCGGGAGATCGCCACGAACATCCCGGACCGGCAGGGCAGGCTGGAGATCCTCCAGATCCACACCCGCGGCATGCCGCTGGCCGAGGACGTGGACCTTCCCCACCTGGCCGAGATCACCCACGGGTTCGTGGGTGCGGACCTGGAGTCCCTCTGCCGCGAGGCCGCCCTGTTCCGGCTGCGCACCGAGCTGGAATCGATCGATCTGTTCGAGGCCGGGCTCTCCATGGAGCTGCTGGAAAGGCTCCTGATCTCGAGCGGTGACTTCGAGAGCGCCCTGAAAGTCGTGGAGCCGTCGGCCATCCGGGAGGTCGTGGTCGAAGTTCCGCAGGTCAGATGGGACGACGTGGGCGGGCTCGAAGAAGCCAAGGCCCGGCTGCAGCAGATCGTGGAATGGCCCCTGCTCTACCGGGACCTGTTCAAGGAGCTCGACTGCCGGCCGCCCAAGGGGATCCTGCTCACCGGAGCGCCCGGTACCGGCAAGACCCTCCTCGCCAAGGCCGTGGCCACCGAGACGCAGCGCAACTTCATCTCCATCAAAGGGCCCGAGCTGCTCTCCAAATGGGTGGGAGAGAGCGAGAAGGGAGTCCGGGAGGTGTTCCGCAAGGCCCGCATGGCAGCCCCGAGCATTCTGTTCTTCGATGAAGTCGATGCGCTCCTGCCGAGGCGAGGCTCGGGAGAAGGCGACGCCCGGGTCACCGAGAAAGTCATCAGCCAGGTCCTGACCGAGCTGGACGGGATCGAGCTTTTAGGGGACGTGATCGTGCTCGCCGCCACCAACCGCGCGGACCTGCTCGACCCGGCCATCCTGCGGCCCGGCCGCTTCGACGAGGTCATCCTGCTGGACATGCCGGACCTGGAGGCAAGAAAGAAGATTCTCACCGTGAGCTGCCGCAAGACGCCTCTCGGCCGGGACGTCGATCTGGACGAGATGGCAGGGATGACCGAAGGGTTCGCGGGCTCCGACCTCGCATGGCTGTGCGACCGCGCCCTCAGGCTGGCCATCGAGCAGTACATCCGCAAGGACCCGGCTGCCGCCCGCGAGCCCCCGTTCCGCCTCAAGGTCGCGAGGGACCACTTCCTGCGCTCGCTCGAGGAATACCGGACCTGCAGGCAGTGCGCCTGACGCTGCGGCGGGGCGTTGCAGGGGCGCCGCTTGCCGCACCCGCGATGGGGGCCGGCGGACCACCTCTTGTAGGGGCGACGCATGCGTCGCCCTTTTTCCGAGGCTGCACCACGACCATCTGGAATCACAGGGAGCAGGGCTGGATTCCGGCCTGCGAGGCTGTGTCACAATTCGTCATCCCGGCCCATGTGCGAAGCGCGTGAGAGCCGGGATCCAGAAGGGTGCACCAAGACCCGCTGTGGTACTGGGCGCAGCGGCTGGATTCCGGCCTTCGCCGGAATGACGGAAATCATGCGGCCGCGCCTCCGAGTCCTCCGGAATGAGTGGTCGCACGAGGGTCTCACCGGATTTATGACACAGCCTCCTGCGCCGGAATGACGGAGAAGACCGGAACCGACGCCCAGTCCGCCGACGGGCAGCGTGACACCAGCTGACAGCCACTCCGGCCAGTAAGCTTCTGGCTCGACTCAGGGCCAAAGCAGAGCAAGATCGATTTCGATCTCGTGGAATGGCTCGTAGCGGACCTTTTCATCTTCGCTGTGGGCCGCGAGCAGCGCCCACTGGCCGCCGGTGAGTTTGAGTACCTCCAAAGTACGGGCCAACGGGTCAACCAGCAAGAGGCGGGGAATCGCGAAGGAGGCGTAAAGGGGGACTTTCTTGATCCGGTCCAGGGGGACCGTAGCTGGAGAGAGCACCTCGCAGACCCAGTCCGGATGTCCCGCGAGTCCCTTCCATCGGGCGCAGACCCGAAGATCCAGCCGCCGGCGCCGTTCAACTGGCGCACCACCGACGAGGAGGAGATCCTCCGGCGCCGCCTGCGCGCAACCGAGGAGAGGTTCGACGTCAAGAACACGTTTCCCCCCGAAAAGATCTTTTCCCTCTGCCGGAGACAGCCCCGGACGCCGTCAGCGGGCCGCTCGCTGCTTTCTGGCAGGCCGCACCCGGCCTGCCCAGGCAGTTTATCGCAAACGCCTCGGCCGATCCGGCGCCGCTGCTGGGCTATCTGGAATCGAGCCCGGGGTGACATGGCTCGCCGCTCTGTCAGAGCACAGGCTGCTAACCGGGGATGCCTTTCTCCCTGTCGATTGTATCATGCCGGAGGGATTCTCCCCTGCCCCCCCGGCAGGTCACTTCGTGACGGATCTCTTCGCGACGGAGGTCGCTCTCAGGCGGTTCAGGTGTTCCAGGAAGCGCTCCTTGTGGAACGGGCCATCGATCCTCAAGTCCTGCCGCTCCGTGCCGTCCGCAGAGAAGAAGCGTACGGCCGGGAGCCCCGGCACACCGAACCGCCGAGCCACAGGCGTGACGGCATCCGTGTCGTCCGTGGCGTCCACTCGAACGGTTACGAAATGCTCCCTCAACTCGCCAGCCAAGGCATGGTCGGCGAACACGGTGCTCTCCATGACGCGGCAGTCCGGACACCAGTCCGCATGAAAGTCGACGATCACGGGCTTGCCGTCAGCGCTACCGCGCAAGGCCCGATCGAACTCGGGCTCGGACTTCACCTGAACCCAGGCGATCGAATGAGCCGATTCGGAGGCGAGCAGGCCCGTCGCCGCAAGGGTCATCCCGCCGGCCATGAGAAGGACGACCAGGCGCGCCCATGCAGGGCGTCCGGGGATCCGCCTGGTCTTGGCCGCCCACAGCCAGGCGCCCAGTCCGCCGACGGCCAGCGTGACACCCACTGACAGCCACTCCGGCTCGAGCCTCGCGCCCATCCGATGCAGCGCCTGGGCCGCAAAATAGGCACCTGTGGCCAGAAGCAGGACCCCAACTGCCCCCTCGGTCCAGAGCAGCCACCTTCCGGGCCTTGGCAGGGCAGGCAGAGCCGTGCCCAGCAGAAAAAAGGGCAGTCCCAGCCCTGCGGAGAAGCTCATCATGATGAGCGCCGCGGACCACAAGTCCTGGGTGGCGCCGATGTAAGTGAGGATCCCGCCGAGCACGGGCCCCGTGCAGCCGGCTGCCAGGAACCCCGAGGCTGCTCCGGCAGCCACGGCGCCCAGCGGACCCGGGCCGCCCGCTCTGGATGCCCAGCGCGTCAGGCTTTGAGGGAGACGGAATGCATAGACTCCGAGCATACCGGCTGCGAAGAACCACAGGAGAGCGGCAGCCAGAAGCTGAAAAGTAGCAGATGCGCTCCAGCTTCCGAACAGCGAATGGCTCAGGCCCGCCGCTACGCCCAGGGACGTGAAGACGGAGCCCATGCCCAGCACATAGGCTCCGGACAGCAGGGCCGCGCGCCGCCTGCCTACGTGCCCCCAGGAGCCCATGAAGCCGACGGCAAGAGGGATGATCGGATAGACGCAGGGAGTGAGGGCGGTGAGCAGTCCTCCCAGGAAAGCGGCTCCCGCAGCAACGGGTCCGGCCGCTGCCTGGGCTGAAGCCGGTGTCCCGATCGCGACAACCGCAGCCAGCCCGGCCCACACCCACGTGGTCGGGCTCGCGGCATGGCTGCTTTTTCTTGAACGCTTCGCATCTGGGGTCTTCATAACTGCAACTCCTGGTAGGCTGGCCACTCCTCGCTCCTCACTCCCTGCCTCGACCACCCGTCATTCCGCTCCGTGGTGCTCTCGCAGGTGCGCCTGCTTTTCTTCTGCGGTCTGAAACACGACGCCGCAGCTCCTGCAGCCCGGCTTCCCATGATGCTCGATCGCATGGCTCGCCTTCTCCTTGTCCGTGGAAAAGGCCATGCCGCAGGCTTCGCAGAACCGTTTCGCGTCCGACTTTCCCTCAGGCTGATCCAGGGCCACCAAGGTGCCCGCCGACCCCAGGCCTTTGCCTGCGCCGAAACCCTTGCCCGCTGAGCCTACGGAGGCATCCGCCGTCGCAACCGTGAGGGTGACCGTCAGCAGCGCAGCCGCCAGAGCGGACGGAATGATGGCAACTTTCCAGCTCTTCATCGCGAATTCTCCCTTCCTTCTCGTAAGAGTTGTGCACGCTTTTTCTGCCTCAAAGAGGCGTGCGTGTCTGCCCGTCAATTCGTTTCTACACGCCCCAAGGTTACAGGCGGCTCCCGTCACTTTTCCGAAGCCACGGTCGAAGGGACGGAACAACCGGGCGTTATCTCCTCCCCGCTCACCCATCCTCTCCTTTACACAAAAGGGTTTTCCTTCCTATTCTGTCGATGTTCCGCAACCGACTCCCATCCTTGGCCCCGGTTCGAGCACGTAACCTTCTTGGACCCAGGGCCGAATTGTTGTCAGGGAGCGATCCGATGCAAGGCGAGGAGCAACCGGAAGAGCTCATGCTCTTGTACCAGCAGGGAGACGGAAGCGTGCTCCCCCGGCTCTATCGTCAGGTGGCGCCCGCCATGTTCACCTATCTTTACCGTCTGTGCCGGGATCGGGCGCTGGCCGAAGATCTGCTTCAGGAGGTCTTCCTGCGGGTCCATAAAGTGCGACACACGTACCGGCCCGGCAGCTCCGTGAAGCCCTGGCTTTACGCCATCGCCCGCTACACGGCGATCGATGCGCTGAGGAAACGAGACCGGAGACGCGAGGTGGCCTATGAAGAGGGATCCCGGGCCGGCGACCGCGTCCCTGCTGAAGAGGCCGGGTGCAGCGAGCAGATGGAGGAAGTAGAGCAGGCAATGGACCTGCTTCCCGGCGGGCAGCGAGAAGCTCTGCTGCTCACCAAAGTGTCGGGCTTGAGCGTCAAGGAGGCCGCCGCGGCCATGGGGTGCTCGGAAGGAGCCGTCAAGGTCAAGGTGCACAGAGCCCTTCAGGCGCTCCGGACCGCCTTGGGACGACACACCTCCAAACATCGAGCCGGAGTATCCGGAGTATGAAGAAAGATGAGACGATCGTGGGAGAAAAGGACCTGAGGCTACCTGAGCTGGAGCCGCCGCCCTTTGAACAGACGCGATTGAAGGATTTGCCGGCAAAGACCCGGCCCGCGAGCGCCCTGTATGCCCCGCGCGTAAGGGGCCTGATCCTGCTGTTCGCCGCCGTGGGCGCCGCGGCAGCGGGCCTGCTCGTGACCCACGTCCGCAGGGACCTCGGGACGGCCCCGTGGCTGGTCACCTATGGCGCCGCCCTGCTGGAGCTGGCGGCCGGGGCCCTTCTGTTCTGGCTCGCCATGCGCTGGGCCGTACCGGGTGCAGGGGGCTCCTCCTCGAGATCCAGGGCCTATCTCGGTGCCGTGCTGGTCCTGGCTCTCGTTGCGGCTTTTGCCGTGCCCCATCTCGTGACGGAGGACCATCCTGGCCTTGGGGTAGGCATTGGCGGCGAAAAGGGCCTCCGCTGCATGGGTTGGCAATTGATGACGGCTTTTCCCGTGCTGCTCCTCGGTCTTTGGATGATCTTCCGCGGGGCTTCCGTGGATTCCACCCTGGCCGGGACCCTGGCCGGCCTGGGCGCCGGGCTTCTCTCCGACGCGGCCATCCACCTCCACTGCGGGGCCGTGGACCCTGCGCACACCGTCACCTGGCATCTGGGTGCAGTGGTTCTTCTCACATTGCTCGGCGGGTTGCTCGGCAGGCTCCTGCGCACCCGGGCATAAGAACTCCGCAAGAGTCGGAGATTGCGAGCGCCAGCCAAGCAACCCCCTGGGCAGAGGCAGATCCGGGTACAGGGTCGACGAGGGAACATGAGCGACCTCGCGGGCGCCAGCATGCGTCGCCCCTACAAGAGAGGGTCCGCTGGCTCTCGTTGTCCCTGCTCGCTCGTGGCATTCGCCATGTGCAGGCCCCGGTTCTCAATACATTGATTTCTTTATTATTATTATAAATGACAAAAAACCCCATGTTCTGCCAGGCTTTAGCCGTTCTGCTCGCAAATCTTTTCCATCGTCCGACCGCAATTTGCCGCCCCTGCTCGGTACGGAAATGTGCGCCCGCGAGTGCAAAGGCGAAACCTCCCGCCCTGTTCGCGTGAGCCCGCAGCCTTGACAACAGCAACGCCGGGCGCCAATTCCTCCTGTCCCGCACCGTGACATAAACGTTCTTCGGCTACCTCTCGTTCGTCTTCTCCTGATTGGAATGCTTCTTGCTCCGCCTGGCGTTGCTTTCGAATTCTGTGAACCTCAGGAGGGGAGGTCTCAGCCATGAAAAGGAATCGAGTCTTTCTGTTCCTGGCGCGGGTCGCAGCGGTTCCGTTGCTCTCCCTGCTGTTGGTCTTGTGCCCGGCCGCCATCGCCCACGGCGTGCTCTACGACGACTGCGACGGCGACGGCCTGCCGGACGAGTGCCCCTGCGGAGGCTGCGGCGCTCCGCCGGTGCCGGGCGGCGGCTGCGGCTGCGGAGGGGTCGGCCCCGTGCTCCTCTATCAGGACCAGGACGACACCATCTACATCGACGACGACTATGACCAGGACGGCCGCGGCGACGTGACCGACAACTGCCCCTACACCTGGAACCAGGACCAGGCCGACTCGGACGGAGACGGTGCCGGAGACGCCTGCGACACCTGTCCGGCCCTGGCCAACGCGGACCAGGCGGACACCGATCACGACGGGTCCGGCGACGCCTGCGATGAGGATGACGACAACGACGGCGTGGCGGATGCCCCGGACGTGTGCGATCGCGTGCCGGATCCCCCGCAGTACGATACCGACGCCGACGGCCTGGGCGATGCCTGCGATCCGGACGACGACAACGACGGCGTGCCCGACCTGGCGGACAACTGCCCGCTCGTGGCCAATCCCGGCCAATCCGACGGGGACATGGACCTGTACGGGGACGCCTGCGACAACGACAGCGACCAGGACCACGTGCCGGACAGCGCGGACAACTGCCCGTACGTGCCGAACCCGAACCAGTCGGACTTGGACGGTGACACCCTGGGAGACGCGTGCGACTTCGACGCAGACGCGGCGGCGGCGCCCGCGGAGCCGGGCTCGCAGTCCGACGACGGCGGCGGCGGGCTGTGCGCCGCCGTGCCGGGAAACGCCGAAGGCGCCCGGGCCGGCTCCCTCCTGCCTTTTGCGATCGCGCTCTTCTGGACGGCGCTGTGCAAGAAGAAGAGCCGCGGGAATCGGGATGCCTGAAAGAAAAGGGAGAAGCATAGACTTGGGCTCGACACGAAGGATCCTCGCAGTCGCTCAGCTGGTGGCCCTCCTTGCGGTTTCCTGCTCCAACGCCGAGCTCGGCCACTACGAGCCCAACGTCACCACCGCGATCCAGGGGGTGTTCTGCACGGAGAACCCCCAGGAGCTCGTCTTCCCGGTCAAGATCCTCTTCATCATCGACACATCCGGCAGCATGGCGTTCACCGATCCGGAGGCGCAGCGTGCCATTGCCGTGGGCGACGTGATCAACCGCTACAACACCAACCCGGGCGTGTCCTTCGGGGTCATCCGGTTCAGCGGATCGAGCATTCTCCTCACCGACGGGTTCACCAAGGACCCGGCGGAGCTCGACGACGCTCTCATCCAGCTCCGGGAAGCTGATGGCGTCACGAACTACCGGGGCGCCATCGGGCAGGCCACGAATCTCCTGAGCGGTGACATCCTGGGCTCGGAGCTGGGCGAGCGGGTCCGCTCGCGCTACGTCGTGATCTTCTTCAGTGACGGGCTGCCCTACCCGCCCGACACGAACCGCTACGAGGACATCTACGAGGACATCCAGAGGCTCATGACGCTCCAGGACCTGGACGTCGGCGAGATCCGGTTCCACACCGCTTTCCTGAACAGCCCGGACACGCCCTTCGACGTGGCCGACGAGGCGCGGCAGCTCCTGCAGAACATGGCCACCCTCGGCCAGGGGACCTT
This sequence comes from bacterium, assembly GCA_040756235.1. Classification (GTDB taxonomy): domain Bacteria; phylum Desulfobacterota; class DSWW01; order DSWW01; family DSWW01; genus JBFLZG01. Next base: position 10,721 of record JBFLZG010000070.1, read on the forward strand.
CACGAACTTCGCCAACGGCGAGGAGATCAACTTCCTCAACATCGATTACACGTCCATCCAGCGGGTCTACACGCTGCTCAACGTCGTCGTGACCAACCGGAACATCCGCGCCGGCGTGGACAGCCTGTCCGTGGACAGCGATCGCGACGGCATTCCGGACGAGGAGGAAACCCGCAACGGCACCTCTCCGATCCTCAGGGACTCGGACGCGGACGGGTGCAGCGATCTCGTGGAGGGGCGCCTCCGCTTCGACCCCCTGACGGCGGACTGCGGCTGCATCCCCCCGATCACGGACGAAGACCGGGACGGCCTGGACAGCTGCGAGGAGCTGTGGCTGGGCACGGCCCGGGACATCTACGACTCGGACAAGGACGGGATCCCGGACGGCCTGGAGTTCGTGAACGGGCTGAACCCGCTGGGGGACGACCGGCTCGACGATCTCGACTTCGACGGCGTCCGCAACGGCGACGAGGTGCAGCGGCACACGAATCCGGAGGCCGACGACCCGACGGTCCGGAGCCGCTGGGCTTATTCTTACAGCATCGTCGAGCGCGGGCTGGATGACGCGAGCCGGCGCTGTTACGACTTCACCATCTCCAACGTGCAGTTCCGGCCGGCCACCGCCGTACCCGACCAGATCCAGGGCACGAACCTGCTGCAAATCTACTTTGCCGAAGTGCCCTGGGACGACCCGGAGGACTACCCGGTCTACCGGGTCGCGGAAGTGCCGATCCCGGTGGACAACATCCCCGAGGTCATCCGCATCTCGCCGGATGATTTCGAGCT
>JBFLZG010000071.1:0-26984 GCA_040756235.1 bacterium
GGCGCCGCGAGTGCGGCGCGGCGGGGGGGCGCCGGGCGGGGGCGGCGGGCCCCCACGTCGCCAACGGGCCGAGGCGACCCCGCAGGACACGTCGCCGCGTCTGTGAAAAGCAGTCCCGGGCCTCTTGCGCTGACGGCTTCCGCGCGAGCGCCTCGGCTTGTATTTCCCGGTTTCGATCCGCTACATTGAGGCGAGCGCCGGTTTGGCGGGGGCAGCGCAGGGAAGCGCGGATGCGTTGAGACGAGGGGCGACGGACCCATGGACCGACTCAGAGATTTGTTCGAAGGGTACAAGGACTGGCTGGAGATCCTCCTTCCGCTCGGCATCTTCCTGGGTCTGTTCCTGTTCCGGTACGCCGCCCTGTTCTTCAAAGCCAGGCAGCTCCGTGAGGTTGCGCCGCTCATCAACGGTGAGGTCGTGCTGCGGCCCTTCTTCCCTCCGAGAATCCGCGGCACCTACATGGGGGTCCCCTATCAGATGAGCTTCCTGGCCGAGAGCCGGACCGCCCCGGGAAGGCTCCAGGTGAGGCTGGACTATCCCTGCCCGTTCGACATGGAGGTCCGCGCCAGGGGCAGGATGCAGGGCATTGCGGACTTGCTTGCCGCGCGCAAAGGGTACGAGACCGGAGAGGAAGAGTTCGATAGCCACGTGCTGGTCAGGATCGACAAGGGGAAGGAGAATGCCGAGGTGTTCCTGAACAATCCTGCCAACCGCGAGGCCATCCTGGCCGCCTTGCAGGACGGGTTCACCTCGGTCCGGACCTCTTCGGACGGGATCACCCTCACCCGCAACGGCAACTTCCTGACCGGCCCCTTCACCCCTGACCAGGCCCTGCACAACCTCTCCATGGCCGGCCGCTTCACCCATCGCTTCTGACGCTGCTATGCCTGAGGTCGGTCGATGGCCGGCCGTCTGCTCGTGCGGGCAAAGCCCATCCGTTTCCGTGCGGCGATCTCATGCGCAGGCCTCACGAGGAGCAGCCCGACGGCCATACTTTGCCCTTCCCATCCGACGTTCTTTCTGCTAGGGTAAGGTTCCACAAGCTGAAGCGACGGGCTTGAGCGTGGGGGGAGGGTTCGATGCGCTGGGTCCCTCTTTTCCTTCTGATTGCCGCCGCCGTTACGGGCTTCATCGTCTTCGACCACTTCCCGGGACTGCTGGAAGATTACCCCCGGCTCCGGCAGATCAACAACCGGGTCCGGGATCTCATGGGTCTGGAATTCCGGGGCCCGGATCTTCTCTCCGAGCGGGAGCTGAAGAAAGCCGGCGAAGTCTTCCCGGACGAGACGGGAGCGGAAGACCTCCTGAATGCCTGCGGGGAGCCCCCGGCAAACCCCTGGTCCGGGCAGACTCCGCCCGGCCGCACCGACCTGGACCGGTACTCCCTCGCCATGGAAGTGTGGAAGTACTGCGTCCAGAAACAGAAGAAGCAGATCCCGCTGTTCGGGCCCCAGGATCAAGGACACGCCTCCCGGGGCGTGCTTCCCACGTATGACGAGAGATGATCTAGCCTCAGCCTATCCATAGCCGGCCCCAACCCAGCCTCTACCCTGCCATGGTCAGCCCGCCGCTCACACTCAAGACCTGGCCGGTGACGTAGTCTGACATCGGCGAGGCGAAGAACGCCACCACCCGCCCGATCTCCTCCGGCTGCGCGACTCTGCGGAAGGGGATGGCCCGCTCGAGGGCCTGCTGCATGCTTTGGGGCTGCATGCGGAGAAGCTCGGTGTCGGTCGGGCCCGGGCAGACACAGTTCACGTGGACCCCGTAGCGGGCCATCTCGCGGGCAAGGGACTTGGTGAAGGCGATGACGGCCCCCTTCGCGCCGGCGTAAACGGTTTCCCCGAGACTGCCCACGCGGCCGGCATCGCTGGCGACGTTGACGACCTTCCCCTTTTTCCGATCCGCCATGTGAGGGCAGACGGCGTGACAGAAGTTCAGGGCGCCTTTGTAGTTGATATCGATGACGCGGTCCCAGAAGTCGGGCTGCGTCTCCAGGAACGGCATGATCCGGTCCCAACCCGCGTTGTTCACGAGGATGTCGATCGTGGCGAACCGCTCGAGAACACGCGTGACGGCAGCGGCGACCGCTGCGTGGTCCGCCACGTCCACCGCGCAGAGCATGGATTCCCGGCCCAGGTCCGCCACGTCTTGCACGCAAGCTTTCGCCGTCTCCGGGTTGATGTCGCAGATCGCGATGTCCGCCCCCTGGCGCGCCAGCTCCAGCGCGATCGCCCGGCCGATACCCTGTCCGGCGCCCGTGACGAGAGCCTTCTTTCCGTCCAGCCGCATGGGAATGCCTCCTTTTTTGGCGCTTGCTGCGGTAACGGTGCGCCTGACCGCTTTTCGCCACCAGGACGGTACTAGACATAGACCCCGAGGACAAAATCTGTCAACCGGGGGCCGCGGCTCCGGACCGCCCGCGCGCCGCCTTGACGGAGCCGTCGAATTCCCATAAACATATCAGAAGCGGTATCGTCTTCTCCCTTCCAAGCCCCTCGCGAGAGAAAGGCGCAGGCCATGTTTCAAAAATCCATCCAGCTCGCCGTTTTCCTGGAGAACAAGCCGGGAGAGCTTTCCCGCCTGGCGCGGGTGCTGGGAGAGAAGGGGATCAACATCGCGTCCATGTCGATCCAGGACCCGACCGAGTACATCCAGGGACTGTTTCGGGCGCGCGAGGTCACCACTCGCAGGATCGCTTCCACGGCCAGCTACGGCGCCATTCTGAAGGAGGCCTCTCTGCTCACCCTGATCCGGTTCATCACCTCCGAGCCGGGGCCGAGCGTGGAGGCCCTGACCCAGGCCGGCTACACCGTCAACACGGAAGACGTGATCCTGGCCGTGTTGGATAACCGGCCCGGCCAGCTCGCCTCCATTTGCGAGCGGCTGGCCAAGGAAAATATCAACATCGACTACACGTACGGGTCTGCCCTCGAGGAAGTCGAGAAGGCCCTGTTCGTTTTCCGCGTGTCCAACACCGATCTGGCCCTGAAGGTGCTCTCCGGGACCGGATCCGGCAAGAGATCCCGCTGAGCCAGATAGTCCCCCCGGGACCCGGCGGGTCCCCAGGCTGGTGAAAAACTCCCATCTGCGGAGCCTGTTGCGAGCGAAGCGAAGTCGGAGATTGCGAGGCTCTGCGAAGCAACCTCCTGCACCCCGTTATTCGCAGGGGCGGCCGGCCGGCCGCCCCTGCAAGAAGGGCGCAGCAAGCAGCGTCCCCAACAAACGACTCAGGCACCACAGAAAAAGCTTGACAGCTCGAGCGCGGTCGTCGTAGAAGGTAACCAATGGTTACTAACCATCGGTTACCCAAGGGAGCGGCGCGGGCGCACGAGGCGGCGAGAATGTCCGAGGCCGATCTGTCCAAGAGGCGGATCCGAAGAAACCGGCGCGACGAGGTCCTGGACGCGGCGCGCAGGCTCCTGTTCGAGAACGGCTATCGTGCGACCAGCATGCAGCAGGTGGCCGCGGAGGCCGGATACAGCAAGCGGACCGTCTATCTCGACTACCTGAACAAAGACGACCTCTTCACCAGCGTCTGCGCCGAAGGGCTCGAGCTGCTCCTCGCCAAGCTTCGGGAGGTCCCGTGGCAGCGGACGCCCCTCGATGACTGCATAGACAGGTTCCTCGAAGTCTACATCGATTTCTCTCACGAGCACCCCGGGTACTTCCGCATGATCTTCAGCGAGGCCACGCCGGCGATCATCGCGAATTGCTCCGGTCAGCTTCGAAAGCGCGTTGCCGAGTTGGAGCGGGCCTGTCTGGCCGTTCTGGTCGCTCTGGTGGAGCGGGCGGCAAGCGAAGGAGCGATCCGCGGCATCGATCCCTGGGAGGCTGCCGGAATCATGGTCGGCTCGGCCACCGGCATCATCCTGCTTTCCATGGGAGGCAGCCAGACCGTATTCTCCAAGGGGACGCTGGATGCCCTGGTCACGCGCGCGGTCCGAACCCTGTGGCGCGGTCTCCGCTCCCTGGATGCTCCCGACCGTCCGGCAGGAGGGCGGGAGGGCCGCCTGGTGAGGCGCTCTCAGGGAGCCGGTTCCAAACGCGCGAGGGCAACGTAGGCAAGAGCCGGCACGGCCGGCTCCAAGGAGCCGGTCCGAGACTTCGGCTCCGAGCAAAGGAGAAGATATGCCAGAGGCGATCCTGCGCGAGGTGCGCGCGCTCATTCGAGGCCAGACCAACCGGCACGTGGACTCGTGGAAAGCGGCGGGCAGGCCCGTGGTGGGCTACTTCTGCAGCTATGTGCCGAGGGAGATTCTCCTGGCCGCCGGCGCCCTGCCGTTCCGACTCCGGGGGGCCGGCTCCGAGGATTCCTCCCGGGGCGACGCCTACCTGAGCGGCCGCGTCTGCACGTACGTGCGGCACGTGATGAGCCTCGCCCTGGAGGGGGCCTACGACTTCCTGGACGGGGAGGTTTCCACCAACACCTGCGACCACGTGCGCCGGTCGGCCGACGTGTTCGTCAAGAAGACGGCGATCCCCTTCCACGGGTTTCTTTCGGTGCCGCGCACGCCCCGCGAAAGCCTTTACGGCTACTACCTGGGGGAGCTGAAGAAGCTGGTCGACGGCCTGGATCGGCACTTCGGCGTGAAGATCGGCGCGGACCGCCTGCGGGATGCGATCCGGATGTTCAACGGAGTGCGAGCGCGGCTCCACACCATCAACCGGATGCGGCTGGAGGACAAGCCCCGGCTCTCCGGGGCCGAGGCGCTCGCGGTCCACATCGCCTCGCAGGTGGTCCCACCGACGGTCTTTACCGAACTGGCGGACCGGCTGATCGAGGCCCTTCAGGGCCGGGCCGGACTGGACTCCGCGCGCGGCCGGCTCGTGCTGGTGGGCGCCGAGCTCGACGAGCCGGAGTACGTCGAGGCGCTCGAGAGCCAGGGCGCCCTCGTGGTCGCCGACCAGCTTTGCTTCGGCGCCCGCTCGGCCCTCGATCCCATCGACGCGGAGACCGCCGACCCGCTCGACGCCATCGGGCGGGCGTATTTCTTCATGGCCTCCTGCGCGCGTATGATCGGCGACTTCCCGAGGCGTTGGGAACAGCTCAAGGCCATGGTCCGAGCGGCACGGGCCGACGGGGTGGTGTTCGAGCGGATCATCTTCTGCGATCCCTGGGGCGCCGAGCTCCACAACATTTTGCAGAGGGTCAAGAAGGAGAACGCCTTTCCGGTCCTTTCCCTGACCCGGGAGTACAACGTCGTGCCCACCGGGCAGGTCAAGACCCGGGTGCAGGCCTTCGTGGAGAAAATCGAGATCGCCCGCGCCCAGAGGCAGGCGGCTTGCGGAGGTGAGCGATGACGAGCAAGGAAATCCTCGCGACGCGCGAGTGGCGGGAGATCTTCGAGACCCTGCCGGTGCTGCAGAAGTTCTTCGGCGGCGACCCGGCGGCACACGGCCTGAACGGGCTGCTCGAGGGCTGCACGAGCTACCTCGAGAAGCTTCTCGCCCATGCCGACGAGGGCAAGCCCTTCGTCTGGTACAACCTCGGCTTCAACTCCGAGTTGATCTACGCCCTGGGAGGCGTCCATCCCGTCACGATCGAGCTGCTCGGCGCCTTGCACAGCATCCTCGGCAACCAGCGGAACACCCTCGACTTCATCGACGGCGCCCAGGCGGTCGGGATCCCGGCGGACTGCTGCTCGGCCGACAAGATCGCGATCGGGGCCATCCACAAGGGACTCTACCCGGCGCCGGCCTGCACCGTGGGCATCAACACGCCGTGCGACGCCCAGGTCCTGAGCACGCAGGTCATGCAGGAGCTCGCGGGTGTGCCGTTCTTCGCCGTGGACGTGCCTTACTACCACAACGAGGAGACGGTCCGCCACGTGGCCGGCCAGCTCCGGGAGCTCATTCCCTTTCTGGAGCAGCACACGGGCCGCAGGATGGACTACGACCGGCTGCGCGAGGTCTGCGAGATTTCCAACGGGACGACCGAGGCGATCTGGGAGTGGCTCGAATGGCGCAAGCAGGTCCCTCTCACCCAGTCGAGCAAGCTCGTGGCCTTCACGCTTCTCCTGCAGATCCTGTTCACCGGCTCGCCCGAGGGGCTGAAGATCGCGCGCGCGCTCCTCCGGGAGGCTCGCGAGCGCACCGAGCGCAAGGAGAAGTTCTTCGAGGAGCGTGTCCGTGCCGTCTGGTACCAGGACGCGGTCTGGACCGATCTGCAGATCTACGACTGGTTCGAGCGCGAGCTGGGGCTCACGGTGCCGGTCGACATCTTCGGCTACTACGCCAATGAAGGGCTGATCGACACGGCGACGCCCGAGACCATGCTCTACGGGCTGGCCCGAAAGCTCGTCAACTGCCACCCCATGGCCAGGCAGTTCCGGGGCGACATGGACATGTACATCCGCGACTTCATGCACCTGCTGGAGGCCTGGAAGGCGGACTGCTGCATCTTCGCGGGGCACATCGCCTGCAAGCACGCCTGGGGCGGCATCGGCCTGTTCAAGGAGGCGTGCCGGCGGGCCGAGGTCCCGCTGCTGGTCTTCGAGTTCGACATGTTCGACCCGCGGGTGACGCCCTACGAGGACGTCTATTTCGAGGTGGAGCGGTTCGTCAACGAGATCGTCTACCCGCGCAAGCTAAGGGAAGGCAAAGCATAGTCGTTGCTCAATAGGGGCGCGGCCAGGTCGTTTTCAGCAGCGGGATATTGCGAGGCACGAAGGGCGTGGCGACCCCCGGCACAGGTGAGACGCCACGCTCGCAACGGGGTCTCGCGGCTGAAGGTTGAAGTCTCGAGGGCGACGCATGCGTCGCCCCTAAAGAGTTGTGGCGAGGGAGACAGCATGGCGATCACTGCAGGCGTGGACATCGGCTCGACCGCCTCCAAGGCGGTGGTCCTCGTGGACCGCAAGGTGGCCGGGCAGATCGTGGGACCGAGCTCGACGAACCCCAAGCGGACCGCCCGCGAGATCTACGAGCGGGCCCTGGCGGCCGCGGCCGTGGCGGCTGCGGACGTGGCCTACATCGTGGGCACCGGATACGGCCGCACCCAGGTGGATTTCGCGACCCGGAACGTCTCCGAGATCACCTGCCATGGCCGGGGGGCCCACCTGCTGGCGCCCTCCGCCCGCACCGTGATCGACGTGGGCGGCCAGGATACCAAGGTGATCTGCATCGACTCCGGCGGCAACCTTCTCGATTTCGCCATGAACGACAAGTGCGCGGCCGGCACCGGCCGCTTCCTCGAGGCCATGGCGCGCTCCCTGGAGATGCCGATCGGGCAGATGGAGGAGCATTATTTCGGCGGCGGCGCCCCCTGCACGATCACGAGCATGTGCAGCGTCTTCGCTGAAAGCGAGGTCATCAACCTGATCAACGACGGCGTGGAGCTTTCCCGGATCGTGAAGGGCCTGCTCCTGTCGCTGGCGATCCGCGTGGCCTCCCTGACGCGCCGCCTCGGCCTGACCGAAGACATCGTCATGACCGGCGGGGTGGCCAAGAACCGGGGCGTGCTGGACGCGATCGAGCAGAAGCTCGGGCTCGGCCTGAAGCGCTTCAACGGCGCCGATCCGCAGCTCGTCGGCGCGCTCGGCGCGGCCGTGATCGCCGCGGACTTCGCCGAAGGTAAGGGGAGTTGAAGGTGCCTGTGCTGCCGGGCGTGCGGCGGCTCTTGTAGGGGCGACGCATGCGTCGCCCTCGAGTGTGAGGCAGGCCGTATCCGATGGAATCCGCCGCGAACCGGATGAGCACAGATACCAGGCCGGAAGCCCGGGCCGCGGACATGGCGGCCCTGATCGGAAGGGTACGGGACTTCCTGGCCGAGCGCGCGCCGAGGACGCGGTCCTGGGCTCCGCCTCTCGACCCCGGTGCGCTTTCGGGTCGCTTCGGGTTCACGCGGCGGGGGGAGGGCAAGGCCGAGGTCATCCTGTCCGACGAGGTGGCCGTGGAGCTCGGCCACCCCTCGACTTCCTCGCGGGCCATGGCGCTCCTCTCCTGGCAGCCCGGCCTCGTCCGGCCGGGCTGCGTTTCGCTCCTCGGCCCGGACCTCGAGGCCATGGAGCCGGGCGTGAGCCACCCGTTCGCGCAGGTCGTTCTCCTCGAGGTGAAGGAAGGCCGGATGCCGGATCCGTTCGCGATCGACAGCGCCCAGTACCTGCTCCACCGGCTGCCCGGCTACATGGTGAGATCGGTCCCGGGCAGGCTCTGGGTGCGGGTGAGCCGGGCCGGCCGCGCGGCCGGTCTCGATCTCCAGGTCGTGGGCTCGGCCCTGATCGCGGCCTTCACGGGCGACTTCGACGAGGTGGAGGCCGCGGAGGTCGTATTCGTGACCTCGAGCCGGGCGGACGTGGAGGCTCTCCGGCAGGTCGCGGCCGAGGCCGACATCCTGGCCGGCCGGCACAAGAAGCTCGTGCTGGGCGTGGACGGCACGGTCGAGTGCCGGGAGCTCGCCTGCGACACGTGCGACGAGAAGCCGGTGTGCGACAACCTTCGGGACATCGTGATCCAGAGGAGGAATCGGAAGACATGAGCGAATCGACTGCGCTCCGCAAGACCGAGGCCCTTGCCTCCTTCTTCGACCGCCTGATCTCCATAGAGTCCATCATCCGCATCGTTGTCTCGCAGGCGCGGCTCGCCGCCTCTTTCACCTTCCGCGGGGAGCCGTCCAAGAAGGTCCTCCTGGATCTGTCGGCCGATCCGGCCCGGGTCACGCTCGACGGAGAGGCCAGAGGAGGGCAGATCTCGATCACGATCGAAGGCGCCATCATGCACGACATCCTGCTCGGCCGGGTGAAGCCGGGCCTCGCCCTGGGCCGCAGGGAGCTCCTGCTCCGAGGGAGCGCCATGGACCTGTCGAAGTTCATCCCGCTTTTCGACTTCGGCCCTGTCCTGTACAGGGAACACCTTGCGGACGCAGGCTACGGCCGGTTCGCGCGGCGGCAGGCATCCGCCCTGCCAAAGGAGACGCCCATGAGCGGTCAGACATCCAAGGGTGGCCCGGTGCGGCTCGTGGAGCTTTCCGGGTTCGAGAAGGCCTTCTTCAAGGCCGTCAACGGAATCGCCTACGGCGTGGGCTACCTGGTGGGGCTCCTCCGCTATCGGGTGTTCGAGAAGATGAGCCTGTTCGAAGTCCTCGGGGCCATGTCGCGCGGCCTGGATGCCGCAAGCCCGAAGGAGCTGCGGGAAGGGCGGGGCCAGGGCAGCGAGTAGAGCCATGGACGCGGAAAAACCGATTCTGGCGATCTGCGGCAAGGGCGGTGTGGGAAAGACCGCGTGCTGCGCCCTGCTGTCCCGGGCGCTTCTGGAAGCGGGTGTGAGGCCGCTGCTCCTGATCGATGCCGATCCGGTCGGCGGGCTGGCCTCGGCCATCGGCGAGCGCGCGGTCAGGACGATCGCCGCCGTGCGCGAGCGGCTCATCGCCTCGGCGCGGACCGCGGACGAGGCCGAGAAGGCGAGGCTCGCCATCGACCTCGATTACCTGGTCATGGAGGCTCTCCTGGAGCGGGACGGCTACTCGCTGTTCGCCATGGGGCACAACAGCGAAAAGGGCTGCTACTGCCCGGTCAACACGCTCTTGAGGCAGGCGATCGACCTGGTCGCGGATCCGTTCTCGGCCGTGCTCATCGATGCCGAAGCGGGCATCGAGCAGATCAACCGCCAGGTGACCCGGCGGGTCTCCCGCATCCTCGTGGTTACGGACGGCTCGACCCGCAGCACCGACACCCTCAACGTGATCGCCGGCATGGTCGGCAAGGTCCGCGTGTCGGTCGTCGCCAACCGCTCGGCAGCGGGCGCGGCCGAAAGACTTCCCGAAGGCGTCGACCTGGCAGGCGCGATCCCGGAGGATGACGAGCTCAGCCGGTTCGATCGGGCGGGCCGCCCTCTCTGGGAGCTGCCGCCCCAAAACCCGGCGCTCCGGGCGGCGCGGGGGATCGCAAGGTCGCTGGGGTTCCCGGCCGGAAGCTGAGGGGGGGCAGCTCAACGGGCTCACGTAGGGGCGTATGGCCATACGCCCCTACAGAGGCGGGCCACCCGCCGCACGCGATCTTGCCCTGGATCCCGGCTCTCACGCGCTGGGCAGCAGGGGCACGGGATGACGGTACGCCTCTTCCGTCATTCCGGCGCAGGCCGGAATCCAGTCCCTGCTCCCGTGATTGCCGCTGTTCTTGATGCAGGCTTCTGGATCCCGGCTCACACGCGCTGCGCAGGTGGGCCGGGATGACGAATACGATACAGCCTCCGAGCCGGAATCAAGCCTTGTGAGGAGAAATCCGATCGTGCTTCCCGAGTCGATCCGAGAAGCGGTGCAGAATCTGCAGAACGAAGAGCTGGCCGGATTCCGCAAGCGGGGCGGGCGTGCGATCGGCTTCTTCTGCAGCTATGTTCCGGAAGAGGTGCTCAACACGGACGGGCTGGCCTCGTTCCGGATGCGGTCCAGGGGATGCGCCGGAACCGAGGCGGCCGACGGCTGCATGGGCATCTTCAACTGCACCTACACGCGCCACTGCCTGGAACAGGGGCTTCAGGGCGGGTACGAATTCCTGGACGGCTTCGTCTTCGCCCCGAGCTGCGACCACCTGCGCAGGCTCTACGACAACTGGGTCTACTTTCTGAAGCCCTCCTTTGTGGCGCTCGTGGACGTTCCCCACCTGCGCGACGAAGACGCCCTCCGATGGTACCGTGACGAGATCGCCGGCCTCTGGGGGAAGCTCGCGGCCGCCTTTTCCCTGCCCGACGATGCGGAGGCGATCTGGCAAGGCATCCGCAAGACGAACCGCACGCGCCGGCTCCTGCGCGACCTGGACGGCACGAGGTCGCAGGACCCCCCGGGGCTCAGCGGCACCGAGATGCAGGAGATCTCGCTCTTTGCGGCGAGCGTTCCCAAGGAGGTCGCGGACCCGGTCCTGGAAGGGGTCCTCGACCGGCTGAGAGCGCACCCCGCGCGCCCCTCCTCGCACCGTGCCAGGGTCCTGCTCGTCGGCTCGCATCTCGACGATGTCGGGTTCACGGAGGTGGTGGAACAGACCGGCGCGCTGGTGGTCAAGGACGCGTACTGCTGCGGGCTGCGCGACCAGCTGGATCCGGTGGACGAGTCGTGCGGCGGCGGCGACCCGTTTCTGGCCATCGCACGCAGGTATCTCGACCGCCTTTCCTGCCCGCGGATGTATGACGATTATCCCCGCAGGCTGGAGCGGATCGTGCGCATGGCGGAAGAGGCATCGGTGGACGGCGTCATCCTGGAGCAGATGAAGTTCTGTGAGACCTGGGGGATCGACGGCAACGTGCTCGCCCAGGATCTGAGGGCGCGCGGGTTCCCGATCCTGCGCCTCGAGCGGGAATACCAGCCGGGCGGCGTGGGGCAGCTCCGGACCCGGGTGCAGGCTTTCCTGGAGAGCATGGGGAAGTAGATAGAGCCTGTCCCAAAACGCCCATCTGCGGCGTTGCGCTCATCCCTCGTCATTGCGGCGTACTCCCATGTACGCCTCATTCCTCGGGATTTCGCGCGCCTTGCATCTGGGCATTTTTGAGCAGGCTCTCGAACTAGAGCTTGTGGGACAGGCTCTGGAAGGGTATCAGGTTCCAGGTATCCGGTGTCGGCTCCCGGCGGCCCTGCCCACCGGATGCCCATATCGGCTGCGTCTCGCGTCCCAACACCCAACACCTAATACCTAGTAGCTGGTGACGCCATGGGCAAGGTCCCTTTGCGCACACGACTGAAGGAAGCTCCGCTGAAGGCCCGGAACTTCTCCATGCTGGCTTCCCTTCTCCTGAGCGTCGGGCCCGCGGAGTTTCTGAGGCTCTACAAGCGATTCCCCTGGATCCGATCCGCGGCCGGGATCCACCGGCTCATGGACCACGGGATGAACTACCGGGACTGCATGGGCGAAGGGATCCACCTCATCATCCGGTACGTGTGCGACACCCTGGAAACATACGTGAAGGACCCCGACAACCTCGTCTGGTACGAGGAGCTTCTCACGCCGGAGATCCCCCGGGCCATGGGCTTCGTGCCGTTCATGGCCGAATCCCTGGGACTGATCCTGCCCCTGCTCGACCCCCATGCGGCCGTCCCCAACCTGGACCGTACGGAGAACGCCGGCTTCCCGGCAGACATGTGCTCGTTCATCAAGAGCTCGCTGGGACAGGTCCTCGGCGGCGAGCTTCCCAAGCCCAGGCTGATTCTCACCACCAATTCGCCGTGCGACAGCGCCATGGCCGGCTACGTCCCGCTCCAGAAGGTGCTGGGCGTCCCGGTGTTCCGTCTGGACCACCCCTTCGAAACGAACGAGCGAAGTCTGGACTACTATGCGCGCGGGCTCCGGAAGATGATCCGCTTTCTGGAACAGGAGACGGGCCGCAGGATGGACTACGACCGCCTCCGGGAGATCTGCGAGGAGCGGAACCGGGCCAGCCAGTACCTGCTCGAGCTCAGGGAGACGATGCGGCGCCGGCCGGCGCCGCTGGGCGGGCTCCTGATGACTCTCAGCATCCTCGGGCACGAGGTGATGGCCGGCACCCCCGAGGCCACGCGGTTCTGCAAGAGCCTGCGGGACCACGCCGTGCGGCGCGTGCGTGCGGGCGTAGGGGCGGTGAAGGAGGAGAAGATCCGCGCCATCCTGTGGAACCCGCCGTTCATGATCGACGGGGGCCTGTTCAGGTGGATGGAGGACACCTTCGCCGCGGTCGTCGTCATGGACATGCTCGGCTACCGATCGTATTCCCTGATCGACACGTCCGGCCCGGAAGCCATGATCCGCGGGCTCGCCTGGGACATGATGAAGGGGCCGATGGCGCGCCACACGCGGGGGCCCGCGCAGAACTATTATGAAGACCTGGTCCGGCTGGTCGGCGAGTACCAGGCGGACATGGTGCTCCTGGCCAGCCACCAGGGGTGCAAGAACGCGCTGGCCGTCACGGGCATCGTCCGGGAGGTGCTCCGGCGCCGGTCCATCCCGTTTCTGGACATCCAGTACGATCTCATGGATCCCCGGGTCACGTCCCCCGCGGAGATTCGTAGCCAGGTCTCCCGCTTCATGGAGACGATCATGGCGGACCTGATCGCCTGAGGGCCGGCCCTCGGAGCGGCGGTATTCGGACGGGACGGTTCGGGGCTTGCAAGCCGCCGGGTGAAATGGCAACCTCGCAACCAGCGCCCAGGCCGGGCGATTGGCTCGGCGCAGGGCTGGTTTCGGCGCGCTCCCACTCCCGTGAGGCTCGACGCACATGCAGCAAGCTCGAAGGTTCGGTGAGCAAGGCGGCTGGTTTCTGCTCGTCTGCCTCCTGCTCGTCCTCACCCTGGGCTACATCGTCCTCCGGCCTTTTCTCAAGATCTTCCTGCTGGCCATGATCCTGGCCACGCTCTCCCATCCCATCTACACCTGGATTCTGCGCCGATCCAAGGGGCGCAGGAACCTGGCAGCGTTGCTGGCCTGCCTCACGGTCCTGCTCCTGATCATCATCCCTTGTCTCGTGCTGCTCGGCGTGGTTGCCAGGGAGTCGGTGCAGGTCTATGAGTGGATCAGTGAAAAGGTGGAGAGCGGCGTTCTGGACCAGAGTCTACAGAGAGCTCTGGAGCTGCAGAAGAGGATCGTGCCCGATCTGAATCTGGGGAACATCGAGGTCGGAAAGACCGTGGCCGGCCTGGCCGGCAGGGCGAGCGGACTCCTGGTGAAGTGGAGCACCGGTGCGGTCATGGCCGTCACGACCGCTCTTTGGCAGTTCTTCCTGCTGCTTTTCGCCCTCTTCTATTGCTACAAGGACGGCTCGGCCTTTCTCAGCTGGGTCATGCATCTGACGCCGCTGCCTCGGACCCTGGAGACGGAGATGTTCGAGAAGTTCCAGGAGGTGAGCGAGTCCGCGTTCTACGGGACCTTTCTGACCGCCGTGGCCCAGGGGGCCCTGGGCGCGCTCGGTTTCCTGATCGCGGGCCTGCCTCCTCTCGTGTGGGGCGTCGCCATGGCGGTCTTCAGCCTGGTCCCGATCGTGGGGACTTTCATCATCTGGGGACCGGCCTCCCTGATCCTCATCCTGACCGGCCACGTGGCGGCAGGCATCTTCCTGGCCGCGTGGGGCGTAGTGGTGGTGGGTCTGTGCGACAACCTGCTGCGGCCTCTGCTCATGAGAGGCAAGAGCCAGCTCCACCCGGTCCTCATCTTCTTTTCCCTGATCGGCGGAATCTCGGCGTTCGGACCGCTCGGGATCCTGCTGGGCCCTCTCGCGATCGTGCTCATCATCTCCATGCTGCGGGCCTACGAGGAGGCAGCCAGGCCCTACCTGGACTTCATGGACACCCAATAGAGGCTGGCGATAAACGCCCATCTGCGGCGTTGCGCTCGTTTATCGTCACTGCGGCGTACGGCAAGAGTACGCCTCGTTCCTCAAACTTCGCGCGCCTTGCATCTGGGCATTTCTCGCCAGCCTCTGGCAGGGGGCGGAATAAACGCCCATCTGCGGCGTTGCGCTCGTGGGGCGTGGAGGCCCTTGGGGAGCCTGCCCCGGCGCAGGCCGGGGTCACTGCGGCGTACGGCAAGAGTACGCCTCGTTCCTCAAACTTCGCGCGCCTTGCATCTGGGCATTTCTCGCCAGCCTCCGGCAGGGGAAGGAATAGACGCCCATCTGCGGCGTTGCGCTGATCCGGGCAGCCCTGCAGGCGGGGGCGAAAGATTTTTCGCCCCTACAGCGTCCCAGCGCCGGCCAAAGCCGTCAGCCGCCCCTGGCCTCCCGCGCGAGGAATGCTTGCCTTTCTGCAAGGAGGGAAAAGGTCTGGACCGCGTCGTCGATCTCCGGGTAGAGCACGATCCGGCGCTCGATGATCCGGAGCAGCCCCGGGTAGCGCCTCCTGACCGCCAGCCGGGCCACGGGCGAGTGGATGAGCAGGGGCTTGTCGCAGCTTGTGGCGTAATCCGCCAATTTTTGGCAAAAATCCACGTCCCGGTCCACGAGGAACTGGATGTCCTTGCGGTCCGATTCGCGAAAGTCCCGAGTCGCATACACCGGGTCGAGCGCGTTGTAGAGCCAGCCCGCGCTGAGGAAGATCACTCCGTCCACCTCGCCGCTCTCCATCAGGATCGGGATAAGATCCATGGGGCCGCCGTGGGCGCCCAGGTTGCCCACCATGTCCACGGGGTTGTTGGGCGACCACCAGGGCGGCAGGTGCTTGCGCAGCTTCTCGACGGTTGCGTCGGAGAGCCGCACGAGGTTGAGTCCTCTCTTCGCTGCCGCGTCGGCCGAGAGCACCCCGTAGCCGCCGCCGCCCGTGACGATGCCGAGCCGTCGTCCGGCCGGCAGAGAGGTCGAAACGAAGGCCGCGGCCAGGATGGCCGCCTGTTCCGCGGTCTCCGCGCGGACGATGCCCGCCTGACGGCACAAGGACGAGAACACGTGGTCCGATCCGGCCATGACCCCCGTGTGGCTGGCCGCGGCCCGGGTGCCGGCCTCGGTTCTCCCGCCCTTGAGCAGCACGATCGGCTTGGCCAGCGAGGCCTTCTTGGCGGATTCGAAGAATTTCCTCCCGTCCTCGATGCCTTCGATGTAGAGCAGGACGACCTGGGTATCCGGGTCCGCGGCAAAGTACCCGAGGTAGTCGCCCCAGCCCAGGTCCGCGCAGTTGCCCGCCGATATCACCTTGGAACAGCCGAACCCGAGCTCGGCCAGCTGCTCCGCGAGCGCGGTGGACACGTTCCCGCTCTGGCTGGCGATCCCGACCGATCCGTGGGCCGGCCTGAAAATGGGCAGCCAGGGATAGAGCTTGTTCTCGGGCACCGCGATCCCCTGGCCGTTGGGACCCACGAGGACCATGCCCCCGGCCTTGGCCCTGCGGATCATCTCATCCTGCAGGACACGGCCCTCCGGGCCCAGCTCCGAGAACCCGGCCGTGATCACCACGCCCGCCCCCACCCCCTTGCGGACGCAGTCTGAAATGGCTTCCGGCACGAGGTGCGCCGGGATCGTGAAGATCGCGAGGTCGACATCGGCGGGGATGGAGGAGACGTCCGGATAGGCCTTGTACCCTTGAATCTCCTGCTCGCCCGGGTTGACCGGGTAAATCTCGCCCTCGTAGCCGCCCTTGCGCAGATTCCTGAAGACGATCCCTCCCCACTTCATCCGCTTGTTGGAAGCGCCCACGAAGGCGATCGAGCGGGGCGAAAAAATCTTTTCCATGGCTCGGATACGGTCGTTCACGGGGACACCCTCCTGGAGCGAGAGGCTGGGTGGAACCAACGAAAGTGAGCCATGATACAGAAAACGGGCGGAGGCTGTCGATTCGTGCGGAGTTCCTCGAGGTTGTCCACCGGTCAGCGCGAGATCGGGTGCGGTGGGTGCGCCGCCACAATCGATGGCCCTCGAATACCCGGTCCGTCAGGCGCGTGCCCCCCCTAGCCACCCGGTTTCAAGATGGGACACTGCCTGAGGCTGGTGAGAAATGCCCAGATGCAAGGCACGCGAAACCCTGGTGTCATAATTCGTCATCCCGGCCCCCCTGCGGAGCGCGTGTGAGCCGGGATCCAGCAGGGTGCACCGAAACCACCCGGAGTAAGTGGGCACAGGGACTGGATTCCGGCCTTCGCCGGAATGACGGAATCATCTGGCTGCGCCGCAGGGCGCTCCGGAATGAGCGGTCGCATGAAGGGTCTGACCAGGCCGTGGCCGGGATGACCCGCCCGAAGGGCGGTGGTCTCCGACCCTTGGGAGGAAGAGCCGGAGCGTTCTGAGCCCGAGACGAGCGAGGGCGGGGCACCCACTGCACGCGATCTTGCCCCGGTTGGTGGACACGCCTGCGGCTTTGTCCACAACCTCAAGTGGCAGCGGCCGCTCAGCCGATGCCGCGGACCGTGCACTGCCCGAAGCAGCCCGCGAGCTCGGCGGCGATCTCCTTCAGGTAATCGGGCGGGTACGGTTCGAGGTTCTGCAGGCCGGGGTCCAGCGTACGGCCGGGCCGGAACTGCTGCAGGAAATAGCGGGGAGCGCCCTTCAGCCAACGGCCGATGGCGACCAGATCCTCGCGCTCGAGGAGCCCCGGGACCACCGTGGTCCTGAGCTCGTAGGGGATACCGGACTGCCGCAGGAGCCCGAGCGTGGTCTCGACGTCCTGGGTCAGAGAGTCCTCCCGGGCCCCTGTGCCCGCGACGGCTGCGATCTTTCCCGGCGGACCCTTGATGTCGACGGCTACGTAATCGAGGAGCCTCTGCCGCAGGAGCCGTCCCAAGGGCTCGGGCAGAGAGCCGTTGGTGTCGAGCTTCACTTTCAGTCCGAGGTTCCGGACGGCGCGGCACAGGCCTTCGAGCCCGGGCTGGAGCAGCGGCTCGCCCCCGGTGATGCACACTCCCTCCAGGAGCCGGCTGTACGTGTCCAGGTATGAGAGGATCTTCTCCGGATCCTCGAGCTCCTCGGAGCCGTGGTCAGGGGGCGCTACCAGACCCGGATTGTGGCAGTAGGCGCACCGGAAGTTGCACCCGGGCAGGAACAGGGTGGAAGCGACCCTGCCCGGAAAATCCAGCAGCGATGTTCTCACCCACCCGGAGATCCGGACCTGGAGCCGGAAGTCCGCGCTCTCGTCGTCCGGCTTCAGCAGGGAGGACATGCGCGGTCTCGGTGAAGCAGTTGCTGGATCTCCTGGAGCCCGGCGGCCCACCCCAGGACCTGGCCTTCCTTGTCCACCTTGAGGAGGATGGGCAGGTCCATCTCGCCGTTCGTGTTGCGCTGCAGGCGCTTGCGGATCTGCCGGTAGTACAGGGTGAAGAGCTTGCGCCCCGTGGCTTCCTGGAGGTCGTAGATTTCCGTGGACAGGTTGCTCGCGGTGAGCTCCTCCCGGGCCTGCTCGCACATCCGGCAGCTCGGCTTGGTGAAGAGCTTCCAGTCGCTCGAGCCGTTGCGCGGGCGCGAGGAGCGGTCCTTGCGCGCCGCCTCGAGCTCGAATACCGGTATGCTGAGGACTCCCTTGCCGGGGAGTCCGGCCCCCTTCTCCGCAGTCCGCTCGGGCAGCTTGACCGGCTCCGGCTTCACCGCCCCTTCGGCAGCATCCCGCCCGTCGAGCCGGACCTGGAACATCTGCCGGGCCCGGTACTCCTCGGCCTTGCCTTTGTTCCAGTTCTTCACGGGCCGGTAATAGCCCACGATCCGGGCATAGACCTCGGTTTCCTTGCCGCAGTGAGAGCAGACCTGCTGCTCCCCTTTCAGGTAGCCGTGATCGGTGCAGACCGAGAAGGTGGGCGAGATCGTGTAGTAGGGGACTCGATAGCTCTCGGCCACGGACCTGACGAGCTTCTTGCAGGCCTCGGTATCCTCGATGCTCTCTCCCAGGAAGCAGTGGAAGACCGTCCCTCCCGTGTACTTCATCTGCAGCTCTTCCTGGATATCCAGGGCGCGGAAGAGGTCGGCCGTGTGCTCCACCGGGAGCTGGGTCGAATTCGTGTAGTAAGGGTCGTCCTTGCCGGCCGTCAGGATGCCCGGGAAGCGCTCCTTGTCGATCTTGGCCAGCCGGTAGGAGGTGGACTCGGCCGGCGTGGCTTCCAGGTTGTACAGGTTGCCGGTGGACTCCTGGTAGGAGATGAGCCTCTCCCTCATCGTATCCAGCACGCTCAGGGCGAACTCCCTCCCTTCCTGGCTCGTCAGGTCCGTGTCGTTCAGGTTGCGGCAGCACTCGTTCATGCCGACCAGCCCGATCGTGGAAAAGTGGTTGTCCCAGGTCCCGAGATAGCGCTTCGAGTAGGGGAACAGCCCCTCGCCCATGAGGCGCGTGATCACCCGGCGCTTGATTTCCAGAGAATCGCGCGCCATGTCCATGACGTGTGCCAGGCGGCCGTCGAACTCCTCACGGGAGCGGGAAAGAAAGCCGATGCGGGGCAGATTGATGGTCACGACGCCGATCGAGCCGGTCAGCTCCGCTGCGCCGAACAGGCCTCCGCCTTTCTTCTTCAGCTCCCGCTTGTCGAGTTGGAGGCGGCAGCACATGGAGCGGACGTCGCCCGGCTTGAGGTCGCTGTTGAGGAAGTTCTGGAAGTAGGGAGTCCCGTACTTGGCGGTCATGCCGAACAGGAGCTCGGCGTTCTCGCTGTCCCAGTCGAACTCGGGGGTGATGTTGTAGGTGGGGATGGGGTAAGGGAATCCGCGGCTGGCCGCGTCGCCCTCCATCATCACCTCGAGGAAAGCCCGGTTGATCCAGTCCATCTCCTTCTGGTAGTCACCGTAGCAGGTCTGCTGGGGCTTGCCGCCGATGATGACCGGCTCATCCTTGAGGTCGTTGGGCACGACCCAGTCCAGGGTGATGTTCGTAAAGGGCGCCTGGGAGCCCCAGCGGCTGGGGGTGTTCACGCCGAAGATGAAGCTCTGGATGTTCTGTTTCACGTCCCGGTAGGTGATCTTGTCGTGCCGGACGAAGGGCGCCAGGTAGGTGTCGAAGCTCGAGAAGGCCTGGGCGCCGGCCCACTCGTTCTGCAGCACGCCCAGGAAGTTGACCATCTGCGCGACGAGCGTGCTCAGGTGCCGCGCCGGCAGGGAGCTGATCTTGTTGGGCACGCCGCCCAGTCCCTCGAGCAGGAGCTGGCGCAGGCTCCAGCCCGCGCAGTACCCCGAGAACATGCTCAGGTCATGGATGTGCATCGTACCGTTGCGGTGCGCCTGGGCGATGTCCCTCGTGTAGATGTGGTTGAGCCAGTAGTTGGCGGTCACCGCTCCCGAGTTGTGCAGGATCAGCCCGCCCAGGGAGTAATTCACGTTGCTGTTTTCCCGCACCCGCCAGTCCTGCTGGTTCAGGTACCCGTCCATGGTGTTGCGGATGTCCAGGAGCAGGTTCTTGGTGTCGCGGATGCGGGCATGCTGTTCACGGTAGAGGATGTAGGCCCGGACGGTCTTGGCATGTCCTCTTTGGATCAGCGTCTCTTCGACGATGTCCTGGATCTGCTCGACCGCCGGGATCGACCTGCGGTGGAACTGCTTGACCACCGAGTCGCAAACCTCGTTTGAGCAGCGAATCGCCTCGTCCACGTCCTCCAGACCGACGGCGCGCATGGCCTTGACGATCGCCTGCGTGATCCTCTCCTGATCGAATGGGACGATCTTGCTGTCCCGCTTGCGAATGCAATAATTGTCGTCTCCCAGGTGCAGAAACTTCGATGGCTCGGTGGCAGCTTTCACCCGGTTCACCTGCATGGACCGCCCTCTCCTTTTCGAGGCTTTCCCTACCGGTAGATCCGCTTTCAAATCAGACACTTAGAGGGAAGATAGAAACTACAGGTTGTGGTCGGCAGATACCGGTCTACTATATATTGTTGTTTCGGACTGTCAAGAAAAAAAGCGCCGCATACGCTTCCCGGCCTTGGAGTTGATCCTCCGCGGCACGGGAAAGGCGAGCAGAATAGAGAAGTTTCCTCGAGCAACTTTTTTTTCGCGCGCAGGCCGGCGAGAGGCTCGGGAGGGGGTCGCGTTCGCGGCAGGGCGTGCGCGTTCAGGCGGCCAGCCTCTCGGGGAGCCAAAAAGATCGGGTCGGCTGCAACGATCCCCGGGTCTCTTGCTTCCAGACCATGAGCCATTCACCGCGCCGGCTTTACCGCCCCGAATATCCTGCGCTCGATCGGGAAAGCGGTGCGACCGCAGAGCCCGTATGCCTTTGCGGACATCTTCAAGCGCTTCACCGCCTCCGTCCGAGGGACCGCTTCCAGGTGACAGGCCGAAGGTCGAGGGGCGTCTCGGCACCGCCTTGAACCGGGCCCTCTCAGAACATCGGCCGTCCTCGTCTTCGAAATTGAGGCAAGGCCGAAAACCGTGTATAAGAAGCCTTCTGGAATTTTCGCCGGGCGCTTGGCGGGAGCGCCGGCTCGGGCAGGAGAATCGGGGCGGGCCGGGAGGTCGAATCGATGTTCTTGCGGGGAACGAACGAATCCGAGCTCGGTCCTCTCGTGGAGCAGCTTCTGGAGGCCGTGCTGAACGGAGCAGCCCCGGAGGGGACGCACGGCAGCTCGGTGGCGCGTCTGGCTCACGAGGTCCGCGCCTTCGAGGGCAGGAACACGCGGGTCGTGACTTTTGGAGGCGGAACCGGGCTCTCGACCGTGGTCGGCGGCAATCCTCAGCTGGAGGACTGGCCCGACAGCCCCTTCATGGGGCTCAAGCAGGAGTTCCCTCTCCTGCAAGTCGTGGTGTGCACGACCGACGACGGGGGCTCGACCGGGCTGCTCCTGCAGCAGTTGCCCATCATCGGGGTCGGCGATCTCCGCAAGTCGCTCGTGGCGCTCATCTTGCGTGAAAACCTCCAGGCCGCCTACGGCCTGGACGACGCGCAGGCAGGCCGGCTCGTGCGCGTCATTCACCGCATCTTCAACCACCGGTTCCCGATCGGCTGGAGCGATTTCAGGCCCGTGGCGAACCCGCTCCTGGTGGTGCCCAGAGAGCTGAGGAGGCATTGCCCCGAGCCCCTTGCCAGGCTCTTCCGCACGCTGGGCGGACACGTGGCCCCGGGCGGCGCCGGCCCGACCATTCGGCCGGGAGGCCACTGCCTGGGCAACCTGATCCTGGTCGCTTCCATCTTCCGGTCCTCCGGCGGCACGGGGAAGCGCCCGCCGGGAGCCCGCGCCGTGGAAAAGGGGTTGGAGGTCCTCGCCAGGGCCATGGGGGTCAAGCCCGGCTGTCTGCATCCCGCGACGCCGACCCCGGGCCAGCTCGTCCTGAGATACAGAAACGGGGTGGCCGTGCGCGGGCAGAGGAAGTCGGGCCTGAGCCGGCGCGGGTTCCCCATCGACCGTTTGTCCGTGGAGTTCTGCGGAAACCCTGCGGTGAGCGGCCGGCTCTGCAACATGATCCGGGAGGCGGACCTGATCCTGTTCGCCCCGGGCAGCCTGTACACGAGCATCATGCCGATCATGCAGGTGCCGCCGATCGCGGATGCGATCCGGGAGAACCGGAAGGCCCTGAAGATCCTGGGCGCCAACTTCTGGATTCAGGAGGGCGAGACCGACATATCCGCGCGCAGCGGCGACCGCGGGTTTCATGTGTCCGAGCTGGTGGAGGCCTATGATCAGAATGTCCCGGGCGGCGCGGAGGGGTTGTTCGACGTCGTGCTCAGCGCCAACCTCGAGCACATCCCGGGCAACGTGCTGTGCAACTACGCCCTGGAGGGCAAGAGCCCCATCTACCTCGACCGCGACCGGGTGGAAGCGCTCGGGCTGCTTCCCCTGGAGGCGACCGTCTACTCCACGGAACGGCTCAGGGTCGCCAGCGTGATCCATCACGACCCGCGGAAGTTCGCCTCTGCGGTGCGGGTGCTGCTGTTCGCGCACCAGAGGCTCGGCCTGAAACGCCGCCCGGCCCGCGCCGCCCGCCGGCTCATGCCTGCGGCGGCCTCGGCCTTCGAGCGCGCTCCCGCTCTGTGCTCCTACCGGAGGGCGGTAGGCTCGCTCCTGGCGCAAAAGCGGTTTTCGCCGCCGGGCCTTCGATCCACCCTGGAGGCGATGATCTGGGAGAACCGGGACATCCGCCCCGAGCACCTCGAGCTCTTCCGCGCAGTGCGGGTGGTCCCTGCGGGGAGGTGGAACAGGAGCAAGGAGTGGGACAATGTCCTGGGATACTACGACCCCGAGGACGGAGCCCTGAAGATCCACGAGCAGGCGTGCCGCGATCCCGAGCGGCTCCTGGACAACCTGCTGATCGCCCTCGGCGAGTCGCTGCTCGGCCGCTATCTGGAGTCGCGCCGGTGGATCGAGGAGGAAGCCGGGGCAGGGTGGGGGGCGCGGTCCTATGAAATCAGGCTGCGTCCGCTGCGGGAGCGGCAGTGCTACCTGGACGACGCGAGCCTGCGCGCGTATCTGACCCTCGCTCGCATGGTTCCGAGCCCCCATGACCGGCGCACGTTCCGGATCACGCTGAACGACGGGGAAGGGTTCGTGCCTCCGGGCCTGCTGTTCGGTCTCCTTTATGCCTGGTACTTGAACAACGCTTACGGGAACATCATGGAATACGAGATGTCGCTGCTGCGGTGGCCGCCGGAGAAGCTGATCCCCTGCCAGCTGGAAGAGCGTACCCGCAAGCAGGCGCTCGTCAACTTCTTCCGGAACGCCGTGTTCAGGCACGCCGGCGGATGAGCCGAGGGAGGAAGGGCGGTCTGTCGGTTGAACGGCTCGTCCGGCAGGCTCGCCCGGTCCAGGCCTTCGAGGAGGAGTCGATGGAGCTCAAGCCAAGAAGTCATCAGAAGATCGCGGATCTGATTGCCAAGGGCGTGGACATCCCCAACCCGCTGACGCTCGACATCGGCGACGAAGTCCGGGTGGAGAACATCTCCGGCAGCGGCGTCAAGATCTTCCCCGGATGCCGCATCTACGGCCAGGCAACCGTGATTGCGGGCGGCGCCGTGCTGGGGGCGGAAGCCCCGGTCACGATCGACAACTGCCAGCTCGGCTCCCGGGTCGAGCTCAAGGGCGGCTATTTCAAAGGGTCCGTGTTTCTGGAAAGAGCCAACATGGGCCTGGGGGCGCACGTGCGCGAGGCGTGCCTCCTCGAGGAAGAAGCCAACGGCGCACACTGCGTCGGCTTGAAACAGACCATCCTCTTTCCGTTCGTCACGCTGGGCAGTCTGATCAACTTCTGCGACTGCCTGATGGCGGGAGGCACGAGCCGCAAGGACCACAGCGAGGTCGGCAGCTCCTACATTCACTTCAACTTCACGCCGGACGGGGACAAGACGACTCCTTCCCTGATCGGCGACGTCCCCCGAGGGGTCATGCTGAACCAGCGCCCGATCTTTCTCGGGGGCCAGGGCGGCATGGTGGGGCCTCTCCGGCTGGGCTACGGGAACGTCTCGGTTGCCGGCACGGTGCTGCGCAAAGACGTGCTCGAGGACGGCCGGATGGTCGTGGGCAAGACGTACCCGCAAACGGCCACCGTGCTGAAGCTTCGCACTTACCCGAATCTTGCCCGCATCCTGAGGAACAACATCGTCTTCCTGGCCAACCTGGTGGCGCTCGAGCGCTGGTACCGGGAGGTGCGCCGGCCGTTCTTCGACAATCTGGAGTTCGGCAAGCTCCTCTACGAAGGCGCCGTCGGCGTGCTCAAGCTCGCCAGGAAGGAGCGCGCCAGCAGGCTGCGGAGCATGGTGGAGAAGGTCGCGCTCACACACGGGGCATGCCGCTGCCGGGAGGCCGGCGGTGCCGGGGATGCGAAGGCCGGATGTGAGCTTCACGGCAACATGGGGGCCGTCTCCGGGCTCTTCGAGCAAGAGCTGTCGGACTCCAGGGAAGCCGAGCTGCGCGAGCGCTTTCTCGGCGCCTTCGAAAAGGTTCGTCAGGGCAGAGACGGGAGCTACGTCGAACAGATCCAGAAGATGCCTTCCTCCCTTGCGCGGGACGGCGTCGCCTGGCTGCAGCGCATCGTGGACGCGTTGTGCGAGCGGGCCGGGGCCCTTCTTTCGTCGTTCGAGCTGTTCGAAAACAGCCGTTCCATGTAACGCTGACAAGCGAGGAGGACAAATGGGCAAGCTATTCGGTACGGATGGAATCCGAGGCGTAGCGAACCGATCTCCGATGGACGCCATGATGGCTTTCTCCGTCGGACAGGCCGTCACCCACCTGCTGAAGAAAGAGGGCCGGAGGGCGCGGATCATCATCGGCAAGGACACCCGGATCTCCGGCTACATGCTGGAGAGCGCGCTGGAGTCCGGCATCACGTCGATGGGAGGCAGTCCCTACCTGGTCGGGGTGCTGCCGACCCCGGGGATCGCCTTCATCACGGAAAGCATGCGCGCCCATGCGGGGATCGTCATTTCCGCCTCTCACAATCCGTTCCAGGACAACGGCATCAAGATCTTCGGCGGAAACGGTTACAAGCTTTCCGACGAGCAGGAGGACGTGATCGAGAAGCTGATCCTGGAGGGAAAGCTCGCCGAAAAGGTCCCTCCCCCCCAGCAGATGGGTCAGGCCTTTCGCATCGACGACGTCCACGGCCGCTACATCGTCTTCCTCAAGAACACCTTCCCCCGGGACCTGTCCATGGAGGGGATGAAGATCGTCATGGACACGGCCAATGGAGCGACTTACCGGGTTGCGCCCGAGACGTTCACCGAGCTGGGCGCGCGCTTGGATGCGATCCACAACACCCCGAACGGCGTCAACATCAACGACCGTTGCGGGTCCCAGCACACGGAGGACCTCCGTAAGGCCGTCCTCGAGAAGGGGGCGGACGTGGGGCTCGCCTTCGACGGCGACGGCGACCGCCTGATCGCCGTGGACGAAAAGGGACGGGAGATGACCGGCGATCAGATCCTCGTCATCTGCGCGAGGATGCTCAAGGAGCAGGGCCGGCTCAAGAATGATCTTCTCGTGAGCACGATCATGAGCAATCTGGGTCTGATGGTGGCTTGCCGGAAATACGGCTTCCGGCACCACGCCGCCAAGGTCGGCGACCGCTACGTGCTCGAGGACATGCTGCGGCTGGGCGGCGTTCTCGGCGGGGAAGAGTCGGGGCACGTCATCTTCCTGGATCATCACACGACCGGAGACGGCATCCTGACCGCCATCCAGCTCATTGCCGCGATGCTGAGGGCCGGCAAGCCGCTTTCCGAGCTGGGGCGGTGGATGGACGTCTTCCCGCAGAAGCTGATCAACGTGGAGGTGAAGAGCAAGCCGGACATCTCGACCCTGCCGCGGGTGTCCGAGGCGATCCGGGATGCGGAGGCGGCCCTCAAGGACCAGGGCCGCGTGCTGGTCAGGTATTCCGGGACCCAGAACATGTGCCGGGTCATGGTGGAAGGCCCCACGGACGAGGAGACACAGAAGTACTGTTTGCTCGTCGCCGATGCCGTCAGGACGTCGATCGGGTAGGGACCGGCCGGCCTTGGGCCTGGAACAAGAAGAAACATGGCTCCGGAGGCGTCAAGCATGCCGCTCAAGATCAACGTTGCGAAAGACTGGGATCAGATGAGCCAGGTCGCTGCCGATCTGATCGCGCGCGACATCCGTGAGAAGCTGGGCCTCAAAGGCGACTACGTGCTCGGTCTGGCGACCGGGAGCTCTCCGACCGGTGTCTACAAGCACCTCGCCAAGGCGTTCAACGCGGGGTGCATCGAAGCGCGCCGGGTGCGGAGCTTCAACCTGGACGAGTACGTCGGTCTTCCGGGGGAGAACGCGCAGCAGCGCGCCCTGCACGCTGAATCCTATTCTTACTTCATGATCTCGGAATTCTTCGGTCTCCTCGAAAAGAAGTTCCGCGAGACTTGCGTGCCGTGGGGGACGCTGATCGAACAGGACCAGCTGATGAAAGCGCTCGAGGAGCGCAGAGGGGACTACGAGCTCCAGGGCACGGACAAGGGAAAGGCGGTCGTGATCCGGGCCGGAGCGGGCGGATACCTCGGCATGATCCGGGAGCGGATCCTGGACGCGTACTGGAGGAGGATCGAGGAGTGCGGCGGCATCGATCTTCAGGTCGTGGGGGTCGGCGGCCGGGGCCACGTGGCGTTCCACGAGAGCGGGATACCGTTCGAGGGCAACCGGGTGATGCTCGTCAAGCTGGACGACAACACGGTCTCCAATGCGGTCGAGGACGGGCATTTTGCCAGCCGCCAGGAAAGCCCTCGGTACGCCGTTTCCATGGGGGCGGAGCAGGTGTACCGGGCGCGCACCGTCGTTCTGCTGGCCAGCGGCGCGCGCAAGACCGGGCCGGTCGGAGAGGCGATCCTCGGAGAGGTCACCGCGGATGTTCCGATCAGCTATGGTCAGCGATACGCTGCCCTCGGCGGGAACATGATCTACGTGATCGACGAGACCGCCGCAGCCGACGTTCTGGCGCGGGCGGGCGAGGCCAGGGCCCGGGGATGCGAGATCGTCGACATGCGCGGGGAGCCGTTTGGCAGGGTCTCCGATCTTGCGTTCTCCAGGGACCCCAAGACGGGCCGCCTGGGCTAGGAGGCTGTCCATAAATGCCCATCTGCTGGGTTGCACTGGCGCGGCATAGAGGCGGGGGAGCCTGCCCCGGCGAAGGCCGGGGTCATTGCGGCGTACTGCCATGTACGCCTCATTCCTCAGGATTTCGTGCGCCTTGCATCTGGACATTTCTGAACA
>JBFLZG010000072.1:0-70607 GCA_040756235.1 bacterium
CCTCTACCCTGCCCTCGAGAAGCACGGTCATACAAAGACCTATCGAACCGCCGTCGAAGCGGTCATGAGCGACCCCGGAGTGGACGCGGTCTACACCCATCTGTTCACCCCTCTCGCCGGGGTCGCGTGTTTCGATTTCGATCACATGGCCGAGATGTCCCGGAAGCATCGAAAACCCCTGGTGGTCTGGCTTCAGGGGGACGCGTCTCGAATGCCTGAGATCGCCCGCGAGCTGGAGAGCCGGGGCATCCCGGTCTCGGACGAAATGAGCCGGAGCGCGCGCATTCTGGCCGCCCTGGCAGCAGGACGATAGGGGACAGGAGACAACGTATGGAAAAGCGTGCAACCGGTATGGAACCAGCGGTCCCCGAGGAATACGCGCAGCGGGCGGCGGGCCCGATCGGTTTCGACAACCGCCGGTATCTGGCCGAGCAGACCTCGGCCATCCTGGAGCGGGCGAAGCGGTTCGGAGACAAGCTCTATCTCGAGTTCGGGGGCAAGCTGCTCTACGACTACCACGCGGCCAGGGTGCTGCCCGGGTTCGACCCGAATGTCAAGATGAGCCTGCTTCAGCACCTCAAGGACCAGGCGGACATCCTGCTGTGCATCTACGCCGGCGACATCGCCCGCAAGAAGCTGCGGGCCGATTTCGGCATCACCTACGACGTGGACGCCCTCAAGCTCATCGACGACCTGCGGGAGTGGGGCATCGAAGTCCTGGCCGTGGTCATCACCCGCTTCGACGACCAGCCCGCGGCGCGCATTTTCATGAACCGGCTCGCCCGCAGCCAGATCCCGGTGTACACCCACAAGTCCACGCGAGGATATCCCACGGACGTGGACCTGATCGTGAGCGAGGACGGGTACGGCGCCAACGAGCACATACGCACCCGCAAGCCGATCGTGGTGGTGACCGGCCCGGGCCCCGGCAGCGGCAAGCTCGCCACCTGCCTCTCCCAGCTCTATCACGAAGACAAGGCCGGCGCCCGCGCCGGATACGCGAAGTTCGAGACGTTCCCGATCTGGAACCTCGCGCTGAAGCATCCGGTCAACGTCGCCTACGAGGCGGCCACCGCGGACCTGGGCGACTTCAACATGATCGACCCTTTCCACCTGGAGGCGTACCGGGAGACGGCCGTCAACTACAACCGGGACGTGGAGATCTTCCCGGTCCTCAAGAGGATCCTGGAGCGCCTCATGGAAAGCGACGGGGTCTACCGGTCGCCTACGGACATGGGCGTGAACCGCGCCGGCTTCTCCATCATCGACGACGCGGCCTGCCGGGAGGCTTCCAGGCAGGAAATCATCCGGAGGCGCTTCCGCGCCCGCTGCGAGTACGCCATGGGCTTTGCCGAAGAGGAGACGGTCAAGAGGACCGAGCTCCTCATGGGGGAGCTCGGGCTCAAGCCGTACGACCGCGGCGTCGTCATGCCCGCGAGGCAAGCCGCGGAAGAGGCGAAGACTTCCGGAAAAGGGAACAAGGGCATTTACTCGGGCGCGGCCCTGGCGATGAAGGACGGCACGATCATCACGGGCAAGAACTCACCGCTCATGCACGCCACGACCAGCCTCGTCCTCAACGCCATCAAGAAGCTCGCCGGCATCCCGGACCGAATTCCCCTGCTGCCGCCGAGCATCATCGGATCCATCCATGCTCTGAAGGCGGACCTGTTGGGCTCCCGGGCGGTGAGCATGAACCTGGAGGAGGCCCTCATCGCGCTCAGCATCAGTGCCGGCGCGAATCCGGCGGCTCAAATGGCGATGGAGAAGCTCAGGGATCTGCGCGGATGCGAGGTGCACCTTACACATATCCCGTCGCCCGGCGACGAAGCCGGCCTGAAGAGGCTGGGAGTCCACCTGACGAGCGACGCGAATTTCTCGACGAAGAATCTCTTCCAGCTCTAATACGAGCGCATGAACAAATGCTGCATCCGGCTGCAGCCCCCTCACCCTGGCCCTCTCCCCCAAAGGGGGCGAGGGGATTGCTCGGTCGCCTCTTTCCTCTCCCCCCCGAGAGGGTGTCGAAAAACACCCTCTGGGGAGGCTGTTGAGAAATGGCCAGATGCAAGGCGCGCGAAATCCCGAGGAATGAGGCGTACATGGCAGTACGCCGCAATGACGAGGGATGAGCGCAACGCCGCAGATGGCCGTTTATCGACAGCCTCCCGAGGGGAGAGGATCAAGGTGAGGGGTGACAATGGGTTTCACCACCAAATGCGTTTGCATTAGAGGGATGTTGGGCGGGGGCTCTTGTGGCCGGTGATGTGGACATTGTGGCAGGCTGGCTGATCGACGGCACGGGCAGCTCGGCTGAACGGCTCGTTCGGATCCGGGTCGTGAGCGGCCTCATCACCGGCATCGGCAGAGATCAGCTCGAGCGGCAGGACCCTGACACCGCGGCGGTCGATCTTTCGGATTGCACCGTTCTGCCTGCTCTGACCGACGCCCACGTGCACCTCTGCCTGCCCGGGGCGGCCCCGTCCGGCCGAGGCAACGGAGGGCGGCGGCGCGCCTTCGACCAGGCGCAAGCCGAGATCGCCGAAAGGCTCCGCCTGCATTCTGCCCACGGCGTGCTGAGCGTAAGGGATGCCGGGGATCCCCGCTCGCAAGCGCTTCGCTACAAGCGCGCATGCCTCTCGTCTGTCGGCACCTACCTGCATGCGCCGGCGGCGGCCTGGCACGCCTCCGGCCGGTACGGGGCGATCATCGGCCGGCCGCCCCCTCCCGGCCTCACCCTGGCCGAGTCGATCTCCGGCTGTGCTTCCCAGGGCGCAGCCCACGTCAAGATCATCCAGTCAGGCCCCAACAGCCTCTCACGCTATGGAGAAGAAACGGTCCCGCAGTTCAGTCCGGAGGCTTTGGAGAGGGCCGTGAAGGCCGCCCGCCGACTCGGCCTCAGGACCATGGTGCACGCCAATGGCTGCCTCCCGGTCCGCATCGCCATCGAGGCAGGCTGCGACTCCATCGAGCACGGGTACTTCATGGGGAAGGACAACCTGGGGAAGATGGCGGACCGGCAAATCGTCTGGGTGCCAACGGCCGTGCCCATGCAGGCCTGCTCCCGGAGAGCCGATTGCACGGAGTCGGAGAGGGACACCGCGCGGAAGACGCTGGACCGCCAGCTCGAGCAGATCGCTCAGGCCCGGGCCCTTGGAGTTCCGATCGCCCTCGGCACGGACAGCGGCTGCCCCGGCGTACCCCACGGAGAGGCCGCCTGGGGAGAGCTTCGGCTGTTTCTGGATGCAGGTCTTCCTCGCGAGGAGGCGGTGCGGTGTGCCACGCTGGCCGGAGCCTGCCTGGTAGGTCTGGAAACGGAATTGGGATCGCTGAGACCGGGGATGCCCGCCACGTTCGTTGCGGTGAAGGGGGGCCCTGCCGGACTGCAAAGAGCCGGCGTTCTCGAGCGGCTGGAAGGCATCTACGTGAGAGGGGAGAAGAACGGGCCCCGTTTCGATCCCGGAGCTCGGCTGGCGGCCACGGCTGCCCATCGGGCTGAAGAGTCGTCACCGCAGATCCGCGCAGGACGAGGATTCGAGAAGTAGGCCGGGCCGCCCTCGCCCGCTCGCCTCTCACGGGAATGCGGGGATCTCCGAGTCCCAAGGGAGCATCTTAATTGTCCAGGTGCCCCCAAAGAACGAGCGTGTCCACCTGGCAAGCGAAGAAAGCCGCAAAGCCCACTCTTCCTGCTCGGAGGTGTGAGGGAAATCGGAGAGGCAGCATGCCGATACTCGAAGAAGACCAGCGCCCCTGGGGCACCTACCAGGTGCTTTCCGACGAGCCCGACCACAAGGTCAAGCGCATCGTCGTGTACCCGGGCAAGCGCCTGAGCTTGCAGCGCCATCGACGAAGGGCCGAGCACTGGTTCGTGCTGGCGGGCACCGCCCTCGTGACGCGGGACGAGAACGAGATCCCGGTCGCAGCCGGCCAGTCGATCGACATCCCCAGGGGCGCTCTCCACCGGGTGATGAACCCGGGCGCGCAGGACCTGGCCTTCATCGAGATCCAGACCGGCGACTACTTCGGCGAGGACGATATCGAGCGGATCGAGGACGATTTCGGCAGGACCTGATCGTCATCCCGGCTCGCGGCCGCCCGGGCGGCTTGAAGGTAAAGGAAGATTGCGAGCGTAGCGAAGCAACCGCCCTGGCTCTGGGGGTTGCTTCGGTCGCCCGTGGCTCCCTCGCAATGTCCGCAACACTGCGTGTCCTCGCTCCGCCCGCTCAATGCGGCCTTGGCCGGCGATGGCGACACAGCCTCCTGCGCCGGAATGACGGGAAGAGCCGGACCTGCCGCACGAGCCCTCGTAGGGGCGCTGCTTGCTGCGCCCCGCCTATTGCGTCATCCCGGCCCACCTGCGGAGCGCGTGTGAGCCGGGATCCAGAAGCCTGCCACAAGCGCTGCTGCAAATCATGGGTGGCAGGGACTGGATTCCGGCCTGCGCCGGAATGACGACAGCCTCTAGCCCTGCGGGCCCCAGTACACCTCCAGGAACCTCATCAGGAACTCCTGCGGCACGGCCAGATTGGCTGCGTGATCGGTCTGCACGCACACGACGGCCGGGCCGGCCGCAGCCCTGGCTCGCTCGAGCGCGGGCTCGAGGTCTTCGAGCCTCTCCACGTGCTCCCCGCGGCAGCCGAGACCTTCAGCGACCTTGTCCCATCGTACGGTTCCCATCCCGGTACCGAACGTCTTGCCGAACTGCATGAGCTCGTTCGGTTCCTCCATGGTCCACGCGCCCTCGGCAAACACGATGACGCTGATCTTGAGGCTCTCCCGCGCCGCTGACTGCATCTCCATGAAGTTGAACCCTGCGGCGCCGTCCCCGGTCACGCACACGACCTCACGCTCCGGGCTCCCCAGCTTCGCGCCGATCGCCGACGGAATTCCGATCCCGAGCATGCCGAGCTCCAGGATGTTCACATAGGAGCGTGGCCGCGTGGCCGGGAGGAACCAGTGCAGCCAGAGCGACGTCATCCCGCCGTCCGCATGGTACAGCGCGTCTTTACCGAAGACCTTGCCCACGGCCTGGGCCGCGTGCGCCGGGTGGATGCCCGGACCTCGCCACTCCTTGACCGCCCGGAACTGGTCTTCCCACCAGGCCCGAGCGGCCTGGCGATAGCGGGCCAGGTCCTTCCCGCCCGCGCGCCGCACCTTTCCGGCTTTCAGGAGTTGAACGAGTCGTTCGAGGCTCGCCTTCGCCTCGGCGATGATGGGCAGCGTCACGGGGCGGGTGACTGCTATGTTGCGCGGGTCGATATCGATCTGGATGATCTTCTGCCGAGTCGGATCGCCCCAATACTTGTCATAAGGGAGGTCGAGGTTGCCGAGTCTCGAAGCCGCCACCAGAACGACGTCCGCCTCCTGTTTCACGACGTCGGCGCCGCGACCGAAGCTGTAGATCAGGTTCGGATGATCGAACGGCACCACGGACCGCCCGGCCATGGTGGAGAGGACCGGACAATCGAGCAGCGCCACGATCTCCAGAAGCGCCGCGTTCGCCCCTGCCCGATCCACGCCCGAGCCGGCGATGACGAGCGGCCTTTGTGCCGCCGCAAGAAGGTCCGCAGCCGCCTGGAGCTGACCTTCGGAAGGCTGCGGCTGGGCAGCCCGATACATCTCGGGAGCGACGACCCGCACCTTCTGCTCGTCGTCGCTCCCGTACATCACCGGCATGGGCACCTCCAGGTGCACGGGCCCGGGCCGGCCGCTCCACATCTCCCGAAAGGCGATGCGCACGACCTCCGGAATGCGTTCCCAGGAAAGGATCGGCCCGCCCCACTTCACCATCGGCTTGAACAGATCGAGCTGGTCCTGGCCCTGGAACGTGGACGGGGGCGAAGGGTAGACGATGCCGAGGCGGTGCTGGGCCGTGATCACCACCACGGGCACCCCCTCGTGCCGCGCCGTTGCGACACCGGGAACCAGATTCGCCGAGCCGGGGCCCGGGTTGCCGACCACCGCCGCCACCTGCCCGGTGGTCTTGTACAGGCCCTCGGCCATGTGGACGGCAGCGGCCTCGTGGCGGACCGGAACGAATCGCAGCTTGTGCGCGTCCAGCTTCGCCAGAAACGGGTCAATCTCGGGGCAGGGCAATCCGAAGACAAACCTCACGCCCTCGTTAGCCAGGCACCTCGCAAGCAATTCACCACCCGAGATCTGCATGACAAGAATACCTCCTTCCTCACGAGCTCGCCTCAAGTACTGCTTTTCACAAGTACGGTGACATTATTCCGTGGGGGTCGCCTTGCCCGCCAGGACGTGGCGCCTGGATGAATTGCCGGAGATTGCGAGGCTCGCAGGGCCGCGGCAACCTCCCGGTTACAGCACTTCAGCGGTTACAGCGGCTCGCTCGCGAGATTCAGCGGTTTGGTCCGTCCGTTGGCATGCCATGCGGCATACGTCCGTCCTGCCGGCGAATCGGCGTAGCTCGCCCGCTTTTCAGGCCTTGCTCGGCAACGCCTGCCCTATGCAATGCGCCCATTCTGGAACAGTTGTTGGTCTTCTACCTTCTCCCCTCGCCGAGGGGAGAAGGTCAGGATGAGGGGTGCAGTTGCGCCTGTTTCCCCCTCACCCTGACCCTCTCCCCCGCGCACGGGGGGAGGGGATTGCGACTCCGGCGCTAAGCCGGTTGGACCCGAAATTGTGAGTAAAAGGCAGGGCAAAGGCCGCCTCAGTCCTGCTGCTGTTGCCACGGTCCGGGCATCTGTCCAGGGACCGTCCAGGTCCGCCGGATCATCTGCCCCGGCTTCGATCCTGAAAGCTCGCCTTGATCGACGACCAGCTCCCCATTGACGATCACGTAGGGAATGCCGACCGGAGGCTCCAGGGAAACCGGATTCGCCAGCAGGTTCGCGTCCATGATCGTGTCCGGATCGAACAGGACGAGATCGGCATCACATCCGACCTGGACCCTTCCTTTCTTATCGAGACCGAGCCAGAGGGCAGCCAGGGTCGAGGTCTTGTACACGGCGGTCGAAAGATTGCAGAGCTGTCCCTCGCGGATCCAGTAGCCCCAGAAATGGGCGAAGTTCCCGGCCACCCAAGGGGCGGCGACATATTCTCCTGTTGCAGGGTCACGTGCGACGTAGCTGTCCGTTTCCACCATGACAAAGGGAAGGCTCAACCACAGAGCATACCAGTATTCTTTAAAAACGTAGCCGTATGTGACATTGGGATCTTCCGCCGCGCCCGCGAAGACGGTGTCTCGTACGTACCTGAATTCCTCGAGGCTGTCGAAATGCTCCCCTGCCTGCATGTAGACCGCGCCGTCGATGATCACGGACTTGACCACCGCCCAGTCGGTGATCGGATTGCCGAGCATCTCGATGAGCTCGTCGATCATCCAGGGCACATAGGGCGGCTCCAGGAAGACGGGCGCCAGGATGCTGGTAACGCCGAACGGCCATCCGGAGATCATGTCGGATCCCAGGTTCACGCCTTCCTCCAGGCCCCGGAAAATGAACTCGGCCCCGGTCCCCGCACTGCCTGCCCCCAGGAGCGGGCCGCCTTCGTGCGAGATGAGCAGAGGGACGCCCGATTCGGTCGCCAGCTGGATCCCTTCATTCAGGGCCGCGACGGGCAAGCCGGGATCGGGCAGCGGCAGGGCATAGCGCACGTGGATGGCATCGCCACCTCCGAGCTCGGCCGACTTCACGGCCAGGGCGATCATCTCTTCATAGGCCGCCCCGGGATGGTAAAAGGGACCGTACGATACGCCCAGGGCTCCTGCCGCCAGGTCCTGCGCGGCCATTTCGACCATCTGGGCGATCTGCTCCTGAGTTGCCGGCGTCATGGCATCCGGAACGCCGGATCTGAGCCTGAGCGTATTGTGACCCGTATAGGCGGCGTAGTTCGTGTAGAGACCGGCCGCCTCCACGCTCGCGAAAAAGTCTTGGGCCGGGACCGGATCACCGAGCCACGGCAAGGAGCCGCAGTTGCCGCCGATATAGGTGGTAATTCCGTCCCGGACCGAAACCATCGTGGTCCCCTCGACGTCGGCCTCGTGCCCGTGGATGTTGATGAACCCGGGGGCCACCACCAGGCCGTCGGCATCGATGACCCGAGCGGCGCTCGCGACCAGATCGGACACCGCTTCGGGGGAGCTCTCGATCACGTCGATTCTGCCGTCCTGGATGCCCACTGCGGCCGTCCTGTCCGTCGAGGTCAGAGGATCCACGACCCTGCCGTCCACGATGACGAGGTCGCACGGCCCGGCGCTGCAACTTGCCGCCAGAGTCTCTCCCCCCGTTTGCGAATCATCGTCATCCCCGCAGCCTGCGATCGCGAGCAGAACGGCGATCCCCGCAAGAACCAACAGGCTTTCGACTCCGCTCCAGCCATTACCCCCTCTTCTCATGGCTCGCTCTCCCTTCGAAGTGCTATTCGCGCAGACCTGCCGCCCAGGGCTGCGCTTAAACCAAGAACCAGTGAACAGGCGGGATGCCGATCCTCCGAGGTACGCTCTTCCGTCATTCCGGCGCAGGCCGGAATCCAGTCCCTGCTACCGTCTCTTGCGGGCAGGCTGCCGGATCCCGGCTCACACGCGCTACGCCGCATGGGCCGGGAGACGAACAAAGGGCGCAGCCAGCAGCGCCGCTACAACGCCTCGCACAAGCGGCGCCAGGCATGACGTCCCCCTGTTCTAGCTGGGCATTTCCAGGAGCTCCACCGGAATCCCGTCCGGGTCCCGCGCGTAGATGAACCACGCCGTTCCGGATACGGCCTCTTCATGCACCTCCAGAGGCGTGGGACAGCTGATGAGCTCGAGGCCTTCCTTCATCAGGAATCTCGCCAGGCCGAGAACGTCTTCCGTTATGCAGCAACTCTCCAGGTAGCCGTAGTCACCCCAGAGGACATGGAACGGGATCGACCTTCCGCGGGGCTTCGACACCTCGTACAGCTCGAGCATGTGGAAGCCGTTGCTGTTGGCAAGAAGGCACGAGCGCACCTCCGTTTCCCCGGAACCGCTCACCTCGCCCACCAGCCCGGAGAAACAGTCGTGAGGCTCGACCACCACCGTGTCGAAGTCGAGGTACCCTTTGTAGAACTCCATCGACCGCGCGAGGTCCGTGACGCTGATCCCCACCGAGCGGATGGCGCCGAGCGCCCCCTGTGTGCGGATGTTCGAGCTGGAGACAAACTCGACGAGGTTGCCGTCCGGGTCGGTGCCGAACACGAAGCGGTAATCCCCCCAGCCCGGAAGCCTGACGGATTTCGGGGTGGAGACAAAGCGGATCCTGTCCTTGTGCGACTCGCAGAATCTCTCGACATCCGCCACTTCGACCGTAATCTTGTTCACGCCGATGTCACCGAACCGCACCTGCTTGTGGATCGGCCGCGGCGAAGGCTCGAACCGCTGGATGCATTCAATGACAATGCTCTCCCTCTCCTGCATGTACATGCAGCCGTCGAACACGTGCGACGAAGTCCGGAAGAAATCGGGCATGGCGTTGTACAGCGCTCCGAACTCCGCCATGCGAGCCTTGCACTCCAGGACATCCCTGTAGAACTGCCTGCTGGCCTCGATGTTCCGCACGCCCAACCCGACGTGCTGCACGCCCGTCACCTTCGGTTTCACCATGGAAGATCTCCTTCTGTGGCGGCTACCCGTCTTGCGTCTCGTTCACTTCGGACCTTCGCCGGTAATCAGGCCGACCAGCGGCTCGACAATCCCCAGACCGATACCTGCGCTCAAACCTCCATCGATCGGGATCGCCAGCCCGGTGATGAAGGCGCTTTCGTCGGAGGCGAGAAAATGGAACAGGGCGGCCACTTCTTCGGGGCGGCCAATCCTGCGGAGGGGGTGAAGGTGGCTGGCCAGGAGCATCTCGACCTGGGCCATCGGCCCGGCATTGATGGGCGTGTCGATCGTACCCGGGCAGACCGCGTTGACCCGGACTCCCCGGGGCGCAAACTCCAGAGCCGCCGTCTTGGTGAGGCCGATGACGGCGCACTTGGACGCCGTGTAGGACCCGTAGCTCGGGAAAGCCGCCACGCCGGCATAGGAACTGGTATTGATGATCGAGCCGCCGTCCGCGATGCGCGACGCCGCATGCTTCAAGCCCCACAGGACCCCCTTCGTATTCACCCGGAAGATGCGATCGAACTGCGCCTCCGTGATCTCCCGGATCTCGCCCCCTTCCCCGATGCCGGCGTTGTTCACCAGGATGTCCAGCTTTCCGTACCTGGAAAGAGCGGTCTCCAGGAGGTCCTGTACCTGAGGCTCCTGAGAGACATCCGTCTTCACGAACAGGCCACCGGCTTCTTTTGCGACCTCACGCCCATCCTGGACATCGGCCAGCACGACCGCGGCCCCGGCCTTGGCGAACCTCAGCGCCGTTGCCTTGCCGATCCCGGAGGCGCCCCCCGTAATCACCGCCACCTTGTCTTTGAGCGAAAACATCGGCTTCCCTCCATGGTCACGAGCACCGTTCCGCTTTCGGCTCGCCGTTCCGCCCGACCGCGGCCTCTTCAAGATCAATCTTTCCCTATTTTGCCTTCATCATCTCGCGCAAGCTCATGTCGTCCCGATTCAGCCACAGGGCGGGATAACCGAGCCCCCGGGTGAACGTGCTGTGCACGTCGATGAAGTCGCGGTTGAGCACATTGAAGTAGTTGTAATAGCCGAGCGGTTTGACGAACCCCCACTCGTACAGGACATCCCGGTACAGCCGGCCCTTTTGATCATAGTAGGCAAAGTAGAGAGGCCAGAGCGTCTCCTTGTCGAAATAGGCGATCCTCTTGCTGTAGATGTAGTTGGAGTCCTTCTGGATCATCTCGACGACCCAGCACGGCCGGCGTTCGAGCTTGAGCTCCTTCCACTTGAACTTCTCCTTGCTGTCGAACCACGACTTCCCCTCCAGCGTGTAGGCGGGGAACAGGAACTCGCGCTCCTCGATGATCTTGTACTCGTAGGGGTAGCGGTCCGGGGTCAGGTCCTGAGCGAAACCGTCCGCGTCGTCATAGCACATGTCCTGTCCGACCGCCTGGTCCTGCCTGTCCGAGCTGGAAAGCTTCCGCACCCTCCGGAGAAGATTCACGTACGCCAGAAAGTTGCTCTCCTTGTGCGGGTCCCCGTAAAAAGTGATGTTGTAGACATTTCCGTAGAGGTCACGGGGCGCCAGTACGATATAGGTCTGGATCATCTCCTCCTGGGCCTTCTCGGCCCTCTCGTCCAACCACCCGAGAGGAGGGTACTGGACCCGGCCCTGGGTCCTCAGCCAGTAGTAGTCTGCGATGCCGCGGTGGTCGATGTTCCAGCGGCTGTCGATGCCGAGCGTCAGGTCGTATTGAAGGCTGCTGTCCGGGGCCACCTTGCGCTTCTTCCAGTTGTAGAGCAGCTGGAGCCCCATGTGGTCGCCCGAAGGCCTCGGAAAAGGAAACCCTGCCTTGTAGCTGTCGAGCACCATGTACCCCTGGGCGTCCTGCTTGGTCTGCCCCATGTTCTTCAGCGTGGCCTCGGCCACGGGAAGCCCGTGCCAGAGCTGCTGGGTGGGGATTACCTCGACCTCGGTGAAACATCCGAAGTGGTTGGGCTGCCCCTCCGTACCCGGTTCGTTCCACATCTGATAGACGACCGGTATCATCAGGTCCTTGAAGGGGTACTTCGCCTTGTCCGCCAGGGTGTACGGGCCGGGTTTGATCTCCGGGGCGATCTTTCCAACCAGATCGGGTGCCTTCAGCCCTACGGCCTGCTCCCAGACCTCCTTGCTCTTCTGTTCGTCCGTGACGATCTGGTCCCAGACCTGCTGGGGAATGAAATCCTTGTAGTAGTTGCACTTGGTGTAGAAAGGCTCCGGGTCGTCCAGGATGTCCTTGACCTCCAGGAGCTTGTTCACCGGGGTGTAGTATTTTTCGGCTGCCGCGACCAGCGGCTGGAAGAGCAGCTGAGCCAAGAGAAACACAGCCGGACCGAGAACCCTCGTGGTCTTCATTCTTTTCTCCTCCTCAGTATGGCGAGTCAAAGTCGGCCACTCCACTCCGGTCCGCTGACGATCAACCCCAGTTGTACTTGATCTTGAGCGCCATGTAGTCCTTGTTCCGGAACAGCCAGAAGGAGCGGTTCAGATCCTGTCCCTGCATGAATCCTGCCTCTACCGTCAGATCCCACCGGTTGCTTGGGCTGTACGTGAGGGAGCTCAGGAAGAGGTTGGCGGCGTTGTTCGTGTCCCACGCCCACGCAAAGTCCGGGACCAGTTTGCCGTTGATGTAGGAGGTGGCCAGATAAACGGTGAAGGTGTAGTAGTTCTCGTCCGGCAGGTCATAGAGCTTGAACCCGGAAGGATAGTCCAGGATCCGGTTGAAGAAGAACTGCGGGCTCACCGTGAAATAGGCCCTGGGGTTCAACGCGGGGATCTTGACCTTCCAATCGAGCGCCCAGCCCGTGTCCAGAAAATCGGACTCATAGTACTGGCCTTCGGCGAGGTCCTTGAAGGTCTTGTCAATCTGGTACTTCACCTCGGCCCGCAGCACCGGATTGACTCCGCCCAGGAAGCCGATCCGGAACGGCAAGTCCGAGGTCCACGTGACGCCCACGTATTTCTGGCGCGGGAACTTGCCGGCATAGGTGGGATAGAGGATCGAGGTGCCGTCCGAGGCCGTGCCGAGAAACGGGATCGGCTGGCCGAGCATCTCGGTGAGCACCGGGTCCCACTGGTAGCCGGTCAGGAGCTCCACCGGCGCGTTCTCCCGCCCGTAGAAACCGTTCAACGTGAGAATGCTGCCCTGGATCCGGGCCGAGATCCGCACCCCGTACTCGAACCCGTCTTCCGACCACTCATCCGGCTCCTCGAGAGTCTCGTCCAGAGCGCCCACGTACACGTCGGGAGTGCCTACTCCGAAGGGAAAGAGCGGGTTCTCGAACCGATACGCGGCCGACCAGATCCCGCCCGCATCGTTGCCCGTGGTCAGGCCCTGGTCCGGGATGAAGTCCGCATTCGGGTTGAAAATGAACTGGACCCCCATTTCCTCAAGCCAGGCGGCATCCAGCCGCGGCCACCACTCCGTGCGCACGAGCCAGATGGGAATCACGGTGGACTCGAACTCCACGTCCGAGAACCCGCGGCGGTTGTCCAGGGGGTTGATCTGATCCATGATCCTGAAGAAGTCCATTTCCCCCCAGGACACGATCTGCTTGCCGACACGAAAGTAGAACGTACCCGGCGTCCAGGTGACGTGCGCCTCTTTCAGGAGCTGCCAGTAGGCGTCGTCGATGTAGAGCTCGTCCCGGGACCGGCTGAGGAGCTTCTCCCTCCAGGAGGCGTCGTTGCTCTTGAGCTCGTAGATCCAGTCGATCGCGGTCAGGCTCGAGGCATAGAACACGAGATCCGTGCTCGGCCGATAGTCCGCCTCCACGAACAGGCTCATGAGCGCCTGCTGCAGGTCCTCTTCGGTGTCGTATTTGTCCCCTTTCAGGCTGAACTGCAGGGTCTGTGACAGATAGGCGCCCAGGTTCAGCGGCTTGTCCCAGATCAGAAACTGTTTCCCGAAAGCCGGCCGGCCCCAGAAAACCGCCGCGAAGGTCAGCAGCAACACCCACGAGTGGAAAATCGGTTTCTTCATCGTGGCCCCCCTTTGCGTTTTTGCGTTATGACACCGACGCCTTCATGGCCCTTTCCTGCTTTGGAAGAAGGTTCTGTCCTGCCGGGCCCGCGGCGGCCCCTCGCAGGATGAACTTCGGCCGGATGATGTAGAGCATGAGCGGGTGCAGGGTGATGGCAAACAGCACGTTCGCGGACAGGATCATGGCCAGGAACAACCCCACCTGGGCCTGGAATTTCATGTCCGAGACGAAGTACCAGGTCGAGATGGGCAGAACGACCGTGAGCCCGGTCAGGATGACCGCCTTCCCCGAGGTCCGCACCGCGCGCGTGATGACCGCGACCCACTGCGCGGCCGTGGCTTTCCCCGAGACCGGGCCCACCAGCGCGAATTCTTCCCGGCACCGATTATAAATGTATATGGCAAAGTCCACCCCGACACCGACACCGACTGCAGCCACCGGAAGGGTGTTGATGGTGAGCCCGATACCGGCGACCCCCATGTATCCGTAGGCGATCATGTTGGCCAGCACCAGGGGCCCTGTGAACATGAACGCTCCGACCAGAGAACGATAGAACATCAGGCACAGCAGGAAGATCGCCACCAGCACCATGCCGTCCACCTGCAGGTGGGTCCGCTTCATCTCCTCGTTGGTGGCCATTTCCATGCCGATCCGCCCCCCGGCCAGATGGAACTCCCCCTTGGCGAGCTTCATGGGGTTCCGGTCAAAAAACTCGCTGGCCGCCTGGTGGATGCGGAGCAGGTTGTCCGACGTGTGATCCGAGAAATAGAGCGTGATCTGCCCCTTGCTCATGGCGTGATCGAAATAGCGGGCCATGGTGTAGACGTCCACCTGGTCCCGGGTCCAGCCGATCAGGCTGGTCATCGGCTCCGGATCGTGAGGGAGCTCCCTCCACACCATGTCTCCGTCGTGCAGGATGAAATGGATCGTCTTCATCAGCCCCAGGATCGAGTCGCTGGACTTGTAGATGTCCGGAAGCCGTCTCTGCATGTGCCGGTCGAAGCGCTCGAAGGTCTTGAGGATGGCCGGATCGTCGTAAATCGATCCGGGCTCTCCCCCGAAGTAAAGGGTGAAGTCTTCCGAGGATACGTCGAAGGTCCGGTCCACCATCGCCTGGTCCTGGTTGTAGCGGTGCTCCGGCCAGAGCAGGGGCGTACCCGGGCTGGGGTCCCCGATCTTGAGCTGCGGCCACGCATAGGCGAAAAAGCCGACGAGAGCCGCCACCGCCAGCACGATCACCGCCTTCCCCTTGCCCGTGGAGAAGGCGCTGGCACCCGTGCAGAGCCGGTCCAGCCAGCTCATCCGGGCGCTCTTCCGCACCCAGCTCTCGCTGGCCCTGGCCAGCGGCATGTAACTGCACAGGATGGGCGTGAAGATGCCGCACAGGGCGATGGTCATCATCCATACGGTCATGAAGATCGCCACGTACTGCATGAGGGCGATCTTCACCAGAAAGAGGACCAGAAAGCCTGCCACCTCGGTGCTGACCGCAGCCCAGTTCGGAATGATCATGCTTTGCATCGTGTCGAAGCAGGCCTGGACACGATCCCGCTTCTCCACGTAGAGCTCCATGTACCGGTGCGTGATCTGCACCGAGTGGCTCACCATGCGCGCGACCACCAGGAAGGCCAGCACGTACAGGAGAGGGCTGAAGTTGATCCCGGTCCAGCCGATGAAGCCGAGCCCCATGGCGGTGCTCACCAGGCCGAAGCTCAAGGGAACCACCATGCCCATGAGGTTCTGAAACGAGAAATACAAGACCAGCACGATCAGGCCCACGCTCATCCCCATCACCAGGAGGATCTGGGCCTTGTAGCCGTAGATCCATCCCATCAGGGCCGGAAACCCGACCAGGTGGATCTGGGTCTCCTCATCCGAGTACTGGCGATCCAGCCGTTTCAGCAGCTCGAAGGAGCGCTCATAGG
The DNA here is from genome assembly GCA_040756235.1 of bacterium. GTDB lineage: Bacteria > Desulfobacterota > DSWW01 > DSWW01 > DSWW01 > JBFLZG01. The sequence continues at coordinate 15,487 of JBFLZG010000072.1, forward strand.
AGATGTTCTCCTTGAACTGCGTCATGATCATGGCGGCCGTGCCGTCGCGGGAGACCAGGATCCCCCTCAGGTTCGGGTCCGAAAAAATGTTCCTTTTCAGCTCCGCAATCTGCTCCTCCGTCTCCGGCAGATTCGGCCACATCAAAGACTCGACCTTGATCTCGCCCTCCCCCACCGGCTTCACCACCTTCGTCGTACGGCTCGCGATCGAGACGGTCAGAGCCCGGTAGACCTCGTCCCAGAGGGAGACCTCCTGATCGATCGCCTGGATCTTCTTGAGCGTGTCCGTCTTGAAGACGTCGCCTTCCCTGGCTTCCAGGGCGATCGCGACGAAGGAGCCGCCGCTGCCGAAGACCTCGGAGAAACTCGACATGATGCGCAGATAAGGGTGGGCGTACGGCAAGAGCTCTTCGATGATGACCTCCCCCCGGATGCGCAGAATACCGGCCCCGGAGGCAAGTGCGACCGACAGGATCACGGCCAAAACGGCCGGGCGGTGGGAAGTGCAGAACCGGTTGAAGCGGCCCATCCAGGAGCGCCTAGGTTCCGTCATCGATAGCCTCCTAGTACCCGACTCGATGCCAGTTCGGACTCCCCGAGAGGTAGATCGCCCCCTCATCACCGCATGCCGCCCCCTGGCCCTTGCTCAGGGGGGCGAGCCCATAGATCCAGCTATAGCCGATGGGAGGCTCGAACCGGGCTTCCTGCCAGCTCTCGCCCCGATCGGTCGACGTCACGCACAATCCCCTACCCCCGATCCGCAGCGCCTCCGCACCGTCCCAGCTGATGCAGTAGAGCTGCACGGGAGGCAGCTCGAGATCCACGTCCTCCCAGGTTTTCCCGCCGTCCGTCGTTCGCTTCACGGCTCCCTGAATGCCGACCGCCCAGGCGGTCCGAGGATCCAACGCCACCACGTCGTACAGGAACGTCCCCCCCTTCAAGGAGCCGGTCTCCTCGTCCAGGTCATAGAGCCCTGCCTGCTTCTGCCAGCTCTGTCCCCCGTCCACGGTCGCATAGATGTAGCCGAACTCCCCGACGGCCCAGCCGTGCAGGTCATCGCAGAAGGAGAGCGCCTTCAGGATGAAATCCTCGTCCTTGAACCGCACCTGCCACGTCTCGCCGCCGTCCTGCGTGGCCAGGATGTGGGTCCGCTCCGAGGCGATGAAACCTTTCTGAGGAGTCCGGAAGGCCACGCACATGTGGAAGTAGTCAATCGGGCTGGTCTGCCTCTTCCACGTCCTGCCTCCATCCGCCGTGTGCAGGATCGTCCCCTTGTTCCCCACCGCCCAGCCGTTCTCGCGATCCGTGAAATCGATGCTCGTCAGGGTGAACTCGACCCCGCTTGCCTGCCGTTCCCACGTGGCGCCGCCGTCCGATGTGTGCAGAATGACACCGGAGCGGCCGCACGCCCATCCCTCCTTGTCCGTGGGAAAGCTCATCGAGAACAGATCGTCGTGAACCTTCCAAGCCTCCTTGCCTGCTGCAGAGACGGCCCATGCCCCACACAGGAACGTGGCCAGCAGAATCGCGGCGGAGAATCCTGCAAACACGTGACGGTCTTTGCCTGTCATCGGGTGCCTCCCAGGAGGTCCTTGCGCGGCGGAATCAAGAGATACCCTTCGGTAAGGGCATCTCTCCCTGCGGCTTGCGCACCGGCTTCTTCTCCTTGCTCGTGCCGTTCGAGAAGATGCGGACTTCCCGCGCCTCGCCCAAGACCTTCATGGCTCCCAGCAGAGCGTGAAAATCCTTGCTTCCGAGGTAGGCATCGAGCTCGGGCCTGGAATCCCATTCCTGCATCAAGTGAAAATCATTCTCGTCCTCCAGCACATGACAGAGAACGCCCTTCCCGCAGCCCGGCCACATCCTCGAGCCATCCAGGATCTTCTGAATCGCTTGCAGGAACTCCATTCTCTTGGCGGGCCGAACAACGACACGGATCACGAGTAGCTCCATATTTCACCTTTGTCAGGGGGACTCTCGATCCTTCGCTCCGTCACTCACGTGACAGGAGCTGCAGACTGAAACACGCGCTCTTCACTCGGACCGGGATAAAGGCTCCGCGGTGCCGGGGCGGAGACTCGAAGCCGACCGACGGCTACCGCTGAATCCAATCTCGACCCACGATGACCGTCTCTTTCACGGACAGAGGCGACACCTCGCCGACCCTCTTCAGCACCTCGTCGATAAAGGGCTTCGGGTCGATGCACTCCTCGGGGAAGACCACCCCCTTCTTTGTGATCTTGCCTTGAACGATCCACTCCGCGCCGACCGAGCACGGGATCCCCGTGTTCGGCCCCATCAGGCCGTTGAAGTTGTATCGGATGGTCATGGCGTGGCCGTCCTTCTTCCCCTTGACCTCCACCACCATGGACGAGATGTAACCGGTCTTCTGCACCTCTTCCCGGCGCCCGGACATCAGCAAGGAGATGAGGAAGTCACGAGGAACGACATCCTGGCCCTTCACCTTCAACGGATCCGTGCTGGCCAGGCCGGCCTGGGCCAGAAACTTCATGGCCTCGTAAACCTCCACGGGGTAGGAGCCGATCTTGATGGCCATGTTCTTGATCCCCGGCAGCACCCGCGGCAGCGTGAAGATCTCCGGGTGTCCGAAGGGTGCGACCTTCCCCTTTCCCAGGGGAGGCCCGAAATCCACCTCCTCCTCTTCCTCGAAGGCATCCAGGTAAACCCTCTTCCCTCCCCGGATCACCGGTATCTTGCCGAAGAAGTTCGCCATCATGTGATAAATGACCGCGGGCCCCTCCGGCTCGTTGTCGTGGATCATCTGCGGGAAGGCCACGTCGTCGACCTCGTCCATCTGGCTGGCGGCGTGCATGACCATCAAGGGTGCGATTCCCGGGCTGACCCCGACGCCTACGAGAATGGTGAGGCCCTTTTCAACGGCCTTCCGGTTCTTCTTGATGATCTCCTCGTGGGCCGCGATGTCGTCGCAGAAATCGATGTAGTCCTTGCCGGCCTCGATCGCGGCATCCACGACCTTGGGTGCCAGAAGGTAGTAGGGACCCGTGCAGTTCATGACCAGATCCGCGTCCTCGATGGACGCCCGGAGGGACTTCGCGTCCAGGATGTCGACCTTCCTGGCAGAGACTCGGGGGCTCTTCAGCTCTCCCGCCAGCTTCTTGGCGGCCTCGAGGTTGAGGTCTGCAACCGCGATTTCCTCAAATACGCCCCGCTTGAGCATGTCCCTGACCGCAAAACTCCCCTGGGCACCGCACCCGCCCAGAACCACTGCCCTCAGCTTCTTCGCCTTGGCTGCCATATGCACTTCCTCCTTTCGACCGCAGGGGGTCTGTGACGGCTCTCGGACTCCCAGGTTCGTCCCCACACGGTTATTCAAGCCGAATGCCAGGGAGGGCGTGGCTGGAAAGACGACTCAAGGTGCTGAAAAGAGGGGACAATCCTGGAAGGACGAGAAGGTCGGGGAGGCACCGGGTCTCAATATTTCGCGACGCTCTCAAGACGTTGATAGCGGAAGGGGAGTGCGGCCCGGGGGCCGCTGCTTGGGCGTGGTCTCGTTGGGGCGACCGGCCGGTCGCCCCTACAAATGTCGGGGTGCCGGGGCTGGATTCCAGCCTGTGAGGCTGTGTCATGATTCGTCATCCCGGCCCATATGCGGAGCGCGTGTGAGCCGGGATCCAGAAGGTTGCATCGGAAGAGCTGTAATTACGGGGAGCAGGGACCGGATTCCGGCCTGCGCCGGAATGACGAAAAGAACGCATCTCGGGGTATCGCCATCCCGCCTGTCCGCGGCCTAACAGGCTGTTGAAAAACGCCCATCTGCTGCGTTCGGCTCGTTCTTCGTTCCCGGCCTTCGCCGGGACAGGCTCCCCGCCTGTCCGCCCGATTTTCGGGTAGCCTCATTCCTCAGAATTTCGCCTGCCTTGCATCTGGGCATTTTTGAACAGCCTGTGCGGAGCCAGTTTTTCAACGAGCTCCTAATGGCCGGGCCTCTGGATGTCCAGCCTCTTCATGCGAAAGCGCAGGGTGCTCGGGTGCAGGCCGAGGAGCGCAGCCGCCCCTCCCTTGCCGTTGATCTGCCAGTCCGTGCGGTTCAGCGTCCGGACGATGTGATCCCGTTCCACGTCTTCGAGGCTTTGGCCAGCCTGAACGTTCCGGTGCATGCCCTTGAGAAAGCCCACCCGCAGCGTCGTGTCAGGGGCCGTGATCACGGCCTGCTCGATCACGTTCCGTAGCTCCCGTATGTTTCCCGGCCAGGGTTCGTTCAGAAGCCCTTCCATGGTCTCGTGCGGGACCGTATCGATGTGCTTGCCGATCTTCTTGTTGAACACGTTCAGGAAATGCCGGACCAGCAGCGGAATGTCCTCCCGGCGCTCCCGCAGAGGCGGCACGGTGATGGGAAAAACGTTGAGGCGGTAATAGAGATCTTCGCGGAAGCGGCCCTGGCGCACCTCGTTCAGGAGGTCCCTGTTCGTGGCCGCAATGACACGCACGTTCACCTTGATGGTACGGTGGCTTCCGATCCGCTCGAACTCGCCGTCCTGCAGAACGCGCAAGAGCTTCCCCTGGAGCCCCAGGGGAAGCTCTCCGATTTCATCCAGAAAGATCGTCGTGCCGTGGGCGACTTCGAAGCGCCCCATCTGCCTCTGCACGGCACCCGTGAAAGCGCCCTTCTCGTGTCCGAACAGCTCGCTCTCCATGAGGTTGCCCGGAAAGTTCGCGCAGCTCACCTTCAACAGGGGCCGCCCCTGGCACGGGCTGATGGAGTGGATCGCACGGGCGATGAGCTCTTTTCCGGTGCCCGTCTCCCCGAGGACAAGGACGGTTGCATCCGTCGGGGCCACCTGTTCGCACCGGTACAGAACGTACTGGAGCGCGTCGCTGCGGCCGATGATTTCCTCGAAATTGTGCTCGCACTTGATCTCTTTCTGGAGAAAAGAGCTTTCCGTCTCGATGCGTTCTTTCAACTTCCTGATTTCCGAAAGCGCCTTTCTGAGCTCCTCTTCCATCTGCTTGCGTTCGGTGATGTCGTGCTGGATGCCCCACACCCGTACGACCTTACCGTCCTCGACGATGCCGACCACGCTGTTCAGGAAATATCGGAACGTTCCGGACCGGTCTCTCTCCCGCGTTTCGTAATCCGCCAGTCGGTATCCCGCCCGGATGATATCGCGGAAAGCTCGGTTGATGTACGGATCGTCGGGAGGACAGAAGTCGATCAACCTTCGACCTTGCGTTTCTTCCCCGGTCTCGAATCCGTACATGCGACCCCACCGGTCATTGCACTCGGCGATGACCGCGCTCTCGAAGATGTGGCGATACTGCTCGTCCTCCGACGCATCCGTGGGAATCGGCGGATCGAACTCGATGCGATAGATCCCCTCCGTGGCGTTGTGAATGAACGCGCGGTAATGGTCTCCGCGTCTCTGGAGGTCCTCTTCCGCTCTGCGGCGCAGGAGGCTGTCTTTCTCGGCTTCAAAGGAGCGGATCTCCAGCTCCTTTTCATCCAGACTTCGACCCATGGATTGAGGGTTGCCTGAAAGCATCGTGGGGGCTCCCGTCAGGCTATGTGAAGAAGGGGTGGTGCCGTTGCTGTCCCGGGCGTTAACCGGGGCCGTGATCTCTTACGGATCACCTCTCCTGGGCGGGACTGTAAGGCCCGGACCGGCCGGATGTCAATGACGAATTGCGCGGGCCGGCCGGAGACCGGTCGCGCCAGCCCGCTCATACCATCTTCACGACGATGTCGCCGATGATGTTCGCGGCCTCATCGACGCGGTCGGCGCTGCGGTTGAGATGGCGGTAGATCTCCCGCAGGCTGAACATGAGCCGCAGATCCTCGCCCGCGAAGAGGTCCCGCAGCGCCGCGAGGTACTTCTTGTTCATGCCGTTCTCGGTCCGCTTGGCACTCAGCGCGTAGTCGGTGGCCACGTTCGGGTTGTTCTTCAGGTGCCGCATGGCGGCGGCGAGCTGCTCGGCGCCCTCTTTCAGCAGGGCCGCCATCCCGCACAAATGGCTGTTGCTGCGCACCTCGAAGACTTCCATCTCGTCCACCGTGTTCTTGGCGTGGTCCAGCACGTCGTCGATCGCGCGGGAAAGGCCGAAGATGTCTTCGCGGTCGATCGGGGTGATGAAGGTCTGGTTGAGCTCGTCGATGAGGACGCGGCGCACGTCGTCCGCCTCCTGCTCCCAGCGGCGCACCTCTTCGGCCCCGGTCTGACCCTGGAAGAATCTGAGGAGGGCGTCGCAGCCGCCCAGGGTCTTCTCCGCCTGCCGCAGGAGGAGCTCGTAGAAATCGACCTTTCTCCTCGGCGAAAAGAGTCTCCAGAATGCCACGGCTTCAGGTTCCTTTCCGATCGTTCCTTTGCGATACGCCTAGCTAGGAGCCTGTCCAAGAATTCGGCTCCGGGAGGCTGTTCAGAAATGTCCAGATGCAAGGCGCGCGACAATTCCGCAGGACAGCGGAATTGGACGCATCATCCCTCAGGATGATGCGCCCGGAGGGCGAGCGCCATGGACGGCGCGAGTCAAATCCCGAGGAATGAGGCGTACATGGGAGTACGCCGCAATGACCCCGGCTTTCGCCGGGGCAGGCTGCCCCGGGACCTCGACGCCCCATGAGCGCAACGCAGCAGATGGGCACTTATGGACAGCCTCCTAGCGCACGAGGATCTGTATCAGGACCCAGCATGCGCCGGCTCCCAGCAGACCTGAAAGGGGGATCGTCACGATCCAGGCATTCATGATGTTGCGAGCCAGAGACCAGCGCACGGCGCTCAGGCGCCGGGACGCGCCGACGCCCATCACGGAAGACGCGACGACTTGGGAAGTGCTCACGGGCCCCCCCAGGAGCGAAGCGCACGCGATGATCGATGCAGCCGCGAACTGCGAGGAAAAGGAGTGGGCGGGCTGCATCCTGAAGATATTGTACCCCACTGTCTTCACGATGCGCCATCCGCCGGCCCACATCCCCAAGGCAAGGGCCGTGCCGCAGCCCGCCACCACCCACAGGGGCAGCGACCGATCCCCGGGAAAGCTCGCCTCGGCGGCCGCAAGCGCCATCGCGATGACGCCCATCGCCTTCTGGGAGTCGTTGGACCCCTGCGTGGCGGCGAGAAACAGGACGCTCGGCGTCTGCAGCGCCACGAAGAAGTGGCGGATGCCGGTATGGGCCTGACCGAACCAGGTCCTGAGGGCGGAAAACACCAGGAAGCCGGCCGGCAACCCGACCAGGGGCGCCAGGAAGAGAGGCGCCACCACGGTCTTCAGGACCTCACCCGGCACGATGGCGGTATGTCCGAGGGTCACCCAGCCCGCACCCAGCAGGCCTCCGATGAGGGCGTGAGAGCTGCTGGAAGGCAGCCTGAGCACCCAGGTGAAGAGATTCCAGGCGATGGCGGCGCCGACCGCGCCGATGATGAGGAGGTGCAGGTCCCGGCCGCCGAGGCCCTGCAGGAGCTCGGGATTCAAGATCCTTGCGGCCACGGTCCTGGCCACCGCCGTGCCGAGAAGCAGGGCGCCGGCAAGCTCGCCCAGCGCGCCCAGGGCCACCGCCTTCCGGGGTTCCATCGACCTGGAGCTGACGATCGTGGCGATCACGTTGCCCCCGTCGTGCAGCCCGTTGATGAACGCGAAAAGCAGCGTGACGGCGACGGCGGCGGCCAGCAGTGGTTCGTTCAAGTGCGACCCCCCCCGGGCGGGCGTGCGTGGAGACGAGCTGCCTTCCTTCATGGAACGGATGCGCTTTTGTTGTCAAGCGTCTCGTGCGACGCAAGGGCGATGTGAATGCCGGCCGCCCGCCCGCGGGTTGTTCTCGGCAAGTCTAAAACACTGTTGCCGAAACCTCGTTCGCTTGACTTGGCGAAATCCGTTGGTCGATAATATTCGCCCCGACTTTTCCCGTAGCAGATTCCATGCGGAGCATCGCCATGAAGATCGGCATCGACATAGGATCCTGTTATACGAAAGCCGTCATCCTCGACGAAGGTGGAAGGATCGCGGACCAGGAGTTCATCCGGCACGGAGGCCGGCCGCTCACCGGGCTCGGGCGTTTTCAGAGCCTGCTCGATGAGAACGGAACCGCCGCCGGGGTCACGGGCTCCCTGTGCGGCCTCCTGGAAAGCCGCAGCGGGCCCCCCGTCGACGAAGTTCAGGCCATGATCCGGGGCAGCCTTCATCTGGCCGGCGCCTTCAACAACATCCTCTACCTCGGCTCGAGCAGCATCTCGCTGATCAAGATCAATGCAGAGGGAAAGCTCCTGGATTTCCGCGCCAACTCGGTCTGCGCCGCCGGAACCGGCTCCTTTCTGGACCAGCAGGCGGGACGCATGGGGCTCGGCCTCACCGAGACCGCGCGCTTCGGCGGCACCGACGACCCGCCGTCGGTGGCGGCGCGTTGCGCGGTCTTCGCCAAGTCCGATCTCATCCACCGACAGCAGGAGGGCTACACCATCCCGCAGCTCTGGTGCGGCCTTTGCCGCGGCCTCTCTTTCACCATCACCAACACGCTCCTGCTCGGCGAGTCGTTGAAAGGCAGGACCGTGGTGATCGGAGGGGTCGCCCTGAACCGGGAAGTGATGCGCTGGCTCGCGCGCCTCCTCGGGGGGGAGTTGCTCTTCGTCGACCACCCGCACCTGGCCCCGGCCGTGGGCGCCGCGCTGCTGGCGAACGGCACCAAGCGGGCCGCGGCAGGCTCGCGGCTCCCGCAAGCTTCCCAGACCGAAGGGCGGGCCGCGGAACGCTACCGGCCGCCCCTGGTCCTCGAGCGCTCCCGCTTCACTCCTTCCGCAGCCTACCGGGAGGAAATCGACGAAGCGGGAAACGAGATCCGGCTCCTCGAACCGCTCGGCGGGACGCACCGCGTCAGCCTGGGCATGGACGTCGGGTCCACGTCCACCAAGATCGCCCTGCTGACCGAGGAGAAGAAGGTCGTCCTGGACATCTACCGGAGAACCGCGGGCGACCCGATCGGCGCGATGAAGAAGCTCCTCGAGGCCACGAGCCGTGTGCTCGCCGAGTCGGGGGCGGCCTGCACGGTCGACGCCTGCGGCACGACCGGCTCCGGCAGAAAGCTGGTCGGGCAGATCCTGGGGGCGGACGAGATCGTCAACGAGATCACCGCCCACGCCCGCGGCGCCCTGTTCCAGTTCGGGGAAGGCATCGAGACCCTGTTCGAGATCGGCGGCCAGGACTCCAAGTACGTGCACATGCAGGGCGGCCGCGTCGACCACGTCAACATGAACTACGTCTGCGCGGCCGGGACCGGCTCTTTCGTCGAGGAGCAGGCGGCCAAGCTGGGCATCCGGCTGCAGGAGATCGGCGACATCGTGCAAGGCATCGCCCCGCCCTTCACCTCGGAGCGGTGTACGGTCTTCATGGAGCGGGACGTCGAAAAACTGCTGCGCGAGGGATTCACCCGGGAAGAGTCGATGGCGGCCGTGCTCTACTCGGTCTGCTTCAACTACCTGACCAAGGTGGTGGGGAACCGGCCGGTCACGGGCGACAGGATTCTCTTCCAGGGCGCCACGGCAAAGAACAAGGGGCTCGTGGCGGCTTTCGAGGCGATCCTGGGCCGCGAGATCCTCACGTCCCACTTCTGCCACGTGGCGGGCTCCATCGGCGCGGCGCACCTGGCCCGTGAACGGGTGGAAGGCTCCGGCAGGGCGACCCGGTTCCGCGGGTTGGACCTGTTCGCACGCCGCATCCAGGTCTCGTATTCGCAGTGCGACTTCTGCGTCAACCACTGCAAGATCACGCACGCCAAGATCGAGGGAGACGATGCCGCGCCGTCCTGGGGGTATCTGTGCGGGCGGGAGCCGGAGGAGACCCGGAGAAAAGCGAACGCGCTCTACGAGCCCTTTGAAACCAGGAGAAGGCTCTTCAAAAAGGCCGCCTCATTCCAGACGAAGGAGAGTGCGTCCCTCGAGGTGACCCTGCCGAGCGCCCTGTCCTTCCACGCTTATCTCCCTCTCTGGAGCGCTTTTTTTCATCGCCTCGGCATCCCGACGCGCGTCACGAAGCAGACCGACCGCGAGATCACCGAGGCCGGCATCTCCGTCTCCTCGGCGGAGTTCTGCTTTCCCGTCAAGGTCTTTCTCGGCCACGTCCGCAAGGCCCTGGACGAAGGCCGCGGCCTCGTCTTCCTGCCCCACCTGATCAACGGCCAGAAGACGCGGTTCACCACCAAGGCCGCCTTCTGTCCCTACGTGCAGGCGAGCCCCTCGATCGCACAATCCTCCGAGCTCCTGTCCGAAAGCCTCCGGGACCGGCTGCTCCACCCGGTCGTCGACTTCTCTCTGCCCGACTGGATGAACGTGCGGGAGCTCCATGCCTCGCTCGCGCGGTTCGGGTTCGGTCGCAGCCGGGTGCGGCAGGCCTGGAAGGCCGGCCTCGAGGCCCTGAACGATTTCCGCGCCAGGTGCGCCGAGGAGGGGCGGCGCATCCTTGCAGAGACGGAAGCTTCCGGACAGAAGGCGGTCGTCGTGGTCGGGAGGCCCTACAACGTGTACGACGGCGGGGTCAACCTCGAGATCCCCAGGAAGCTCTCGGAGCTGGGCTTTCGGGTGATCCCTTACGAATTCCTGCCCTTTGACGAGAAGGACCTCGATCCCTTTTTCCGCAACATGTTCTGGTATTACGGCCAGCGCATCCTGGACGCGGCTCGCTACGTGAAGGAGCGCAAGAACCTCTTTCTCCTTTACCTCACCAATTTTTCCTGCGGGCCGGATTCCTTCATTCTCACCTACGTGGAAGAAATCCTCGGCAGCCGGCCGTTCCTCATCCTGGAGATGGACGAGCACAGCGCGGACGCCGGATACAGCACCCGCCTGGAAGCTTTCGCGGACGTCATGGCCAGGTATCGGGAAGACGGGCCGGACAAGAGCTACCTCTACGTGAAGCGCGAGCCGACCGATCTCAGGAACAAACAGATCCTTCTGCCTCCCATGCACCCGGCCGTGGTCACGATGTTCGGCGCCGCTTTCGAAAAGCACGGCTACCGCAGCCTGCCCCTTCCGGAGATCACCTCCGAGCAGTTCGAGCTCGGCCGCAAGCACACGCGGGGCAGCGAGTGCCTGCCGGCGCACGTCACGACCGGCAACATCCTGCACACCCTGGAAGCCCGGGGCCTGCGGCCGGACGAGGTGGCGCTGTTCATGCCGACCAGCGACGGCCCCTGCCGGTTCGGCCAGTACGCGACCCTGCAGCGGGTCCTGTTCAACAAGCTCGGGTACGAGGACCTGACGATCCTGTCCCCCTCGGCCCACAACGCTTACCTCGGCCTCGAGGACGCGCTCCGCAAAGATCTCTGGAAGGGCGTTCTGGCGGGTGACGTGATCTACAAGCTCTATTGCCGGGTCGCCCCGTACGAGCGCGAGCCCGGGGAGGCCCGGCGCACCTTCGAGTCGGTGCTCCGAGCCTCCGCCCAGGCCTTCCGCACCGGCCGCCCCTACACCGGGGTCATCGAGGACGCGCACGCGGCTTTTTCCGCAGTCCCGATGCGGGACGTGCGTAAACCCCTGGTCGGCATCGTGGGCGAAATCTTCGTCCGGTGCAATCCCTTCTCCTGCGACCGCATCGTGGAGTGCGTGCTGGAAAACGGGTGCGAGCCCTGGCTGGCGCCGATCAGCGAGTGGATCCTGTACACTTCCTACATCTATCGCTACGAGGCGCGCAAGAGGCTCCAGCCCGGGGAGATCCTCAAGGCCTACGTGAAGAACAACTTCATGACGCGGCTGGAGCACCGCGCCTACGAGGCCGCAGGAGAGCTGCTCCGGGACCGGCACGAGCCTTCGATGGAGGCGATGATCGAGCACGGCAGCAAGTACTTCCCCGTGGAATATACCGCCGAGGCCATGCTCAGCGTGGGGCGGGCCTGTTCCTTCATCAGCAGGGACCGGGCCGAGCTCATCGTGAACGTGTCGCCCTTCACCTGCATGCCGGGGACCACCACCAGCGCCATCTTCAGGCAGATCAGCGCCGAGACCGGGGTGCCGGTCGTGAACATGTACTACGACGGCACGGTCGGCGTGAACGGCAAGGCCGCGGTGTTTCTCCGCAACCTGGGGCAGGCGGCGGAGCCTCAGCCCACCTCGCAGGGCAGGTTTGCCACGGAACGCTCCGACCAGGGCGCGTCATTCCCGCGAAAAGAGGCTGTCTCATAATTCGTCATCCCGGCCCATGTGCGGAGCGCGTGTGAGCCGGGATCCAGAAGCCTGCTGCCGCAACGAGCTGAAATCACGCGGTGCAGGGGCTGGATTCCGGCCTTCGCCGGAATGACGGAAATCGTGCGGCCGCGCCTCCGAGTCCTCCGGAATGAGTGGTCGCACGAGGGTCTGACCGGATTTATGACACACCCTCCTTCGCCGGAATGACGGAAATCATTAGCCGCGCCGCGGTGCCCTTGGGAACAAGGGTTGCGACACAGCCGCGCAAAGCGCGAATCCCTCTGCCCCCGGATGCTGCTCGCGGCCGCCCGGCTGCCACAGCCGGGGGTGACCACCTTTCCCCTTTCAGTGCGGCCTCAGCACGACCTTGATGCAGTTGTCCTGCTTCTTGCGGAACATCTCGTACGCCAGCGGCCCGTCGTCCAGGGGCATGCGGTGTGTGATGACGAAGCTCGGGTCGATCTCGCCCCTCTGAATCCGCTCGAGGAGCGGCCGCATATACCGCTGGACGTGGCACTGGCCGGCCCGGATCGTCAGCGAGCGGTTCATGACCGATCCGAACGGGAACTTGTCGATGAAACCGCCGTAGACCCCGACCACGGAAACCGTGCCGCCGTTGCGGCATGCCATGATGGCCTCACGCAGCGCGATCGGCCTGTCGGTCTCGGCCATGAACGCCTGCTTGACGCGATCGTAGGCGTACACCGGACCCGGCGTGTGCGCCTCCATTCCGACCGCGTCGATGCAGGCATCAGGTCCCCGCCCTCCCGTCATCTCCTTGAGCGTCCCCTGAAGATCGTTCTCTTCGTAATCGATCGTCTCCGCCCCGACCTTCTCCCGCGCCATCTGGAGCCGCTCGGGAAAGCGATCGATCCCGATGACCCGCTCCGCGCCGAGCAGAAAGGCGCTCTTCATGGCGAACTGGCCGACCGGCCCACAGCCCCAGACCGCGATCGTATCGCCGGGCTGTATGCCGCACATCTCGGCGCCCATGTACCCGGTCGGAAAGATGTCGGAGAGGAACAGGACCTGCTCGTCTCCCATTCCCTCCGGCACCTTGAGCGGGCCGACGTCCGCGAAAGGCACGCGCACGTATTCGGCCTGTCCGCCGGCGAACCCGCCCGTGAGGTGCGAGTAACCGTAAATGCCTGCAGGCGAGTGCCCCCAGAATTTCTCCGCCATCCAGGCGTTCGGGTTGGTGTTCTCACAGAGGGAAAAGAGCGCGTTCTGACAGGAGAAGCAGCTGCCGCACGAGATCGTGAACGGGACGACCACCCGGTCCCCCTTTTGAATGTTGTGCACGTCCCTTCCGGTCTCGACGACCTCGCCCATGAATTCATGGCCGAGAATGTCGCCCTTTTCCATGGTGGGGACAAATCCGCCGTACAGATGCAGGTCCGAGCCGCAGATGGCCGTCGACGTGACCTTCACGATGGCGTCGCGCGGGTCGAGGATCTTCGGATCCGGTACCTGCTCGACCCGTACCTCTCTCTTGCCCATCCAACAAATGGCTTTCACGGTGTTTCCTCCACGGGTATATGGAAATTCAGGGGAACTCGACCGGCAGCGGCGGAGCCGTGGCCACGGCTCCGCGTTGCACGCCTTCTCCATCCGTCTGCGGTTCCGCCGGCGGTTGCGCCGGGTGCATGCCGGCATGAATGCTCGCATCCGAGCGGACGATGTCGCCGGTCTCGAGGATCTGCTTCAGCAGGCGCAGGGCCCGCTCGAGCTGAAGACCGGATACGGCGCCCAGCACCCTGGCGAAGCTCGAGCGAGGGTACTCGAGCTCGAGCCGGACCACCGTGCCGCGCGCGCCCGGCGCCCGCTCGAAGCGCACCGCCCCGGAGTGTTTTGCGTCCGCGGAGCGCCAGGCGATGCGCGCGCCCGGCTCATCCTGCACGATCTCGGCGTCCGACGGCCACGCGTTTTTCGTCGATGCCTTCACCTCCCCGTGCCGCCGCTTGCCTCCCGTCATGCGAAGAGAATCGAGCCGGTCCAGGAAGGTCGAGAATTTCTCGGGGTCCTTCCAGAAGAAATACACATCCTCCGGGGACCGGTTGACGCTGATCGTTTTCTCCACGCGCGTGCGGGAGGAGTCGCGGGTCGATCGGACGGCGCAATAGGCATCCAGCCCCATCACCGGCAGGACCGCCGCGGTCGTTGCCGCCAGTCTTGTGCGGCTCGCGCCCTTGGTCCGCATGGCCGCACCCAGCGAGGCGATATCCACGGCGTCGCCCGCCAGCCGCCCCCACAGCCAGGCTGCGGGCTTGGTCCCGGACAGGAGCCCGACTCCTACCGCCACCTCACGAGCGCCGTAGGAGCGTATCAGCGCGCGCCTTCGAGTCTTGTCGCGAATGCCGATCAGGCGCCCGACCTTTTCAGGCGCCGCGAGCTCGGCGAGTCCCAGGCCGATGCTGAACCACCCCAGGCCTTGGGCAACGCGACTGCCGCCATTTTTCAGAGGCGCTCGCCGGCGCCCATGCTCATGCCGCTCGGACCGAATGGCCATTGTTTTACCCTCCTGCTGGTGAGTCACGAATACATCTCGGTCCCATCTCGCCCAGCGCGGGACAGGAGGCCCCGGCGGCGCACGCCGCCTGCTGCCGCCGACGGGATTTGCACGGCTGTGCCCGATTGCCAGACCGGCCATGCCTCTGCCAGGGTTCCCGCCTCGGCGTTCCCTGTTCCGGCTGTCTCGCAGGCGAACCTCCCGCTGCGGCAGAGCCACTAAGAACAGATTAACGGAGGAGTGCGATTCGAGAATGGGTCGGCGGCTGTATTTTCGTGGAGCAGGGGGATGTATTTTTCCGGCGGGCGCTCCGGGGGGCATTCTCGGCGGGGGCGCAGAGCAGGCTCACTCACCGGCGCAGCGCTTGGCTGGGGCGAAACGAGGCTGTTCTTCCTTACAGGATCTGCGTTAGTCGCCTGTTCGTGAAAAGCACAGTATCAGGGGACAATGGGGAGATCGATCCTGGAAGCCTGAACCCGGTCCCGAAAGACCCGGAGCGTCGGCGCCGGGCTGAGAACCGGGGTGTCGAAGTTCCCATCGTCAGCGCCGGCAATGGCGATACGTATGCGGTGCCCGCTGCGAAACAGCTTCGACGTGGGGTAGAGATCGATCACCAGCTCCGCCGTTTCGCCCGGGACGAGGGGCATTGCATCCGCCCGGTAACAGCTGTGCCACGGCAGCTCCGGTGCCCACGGGCGCGGGCTCAGCCTGCGCATCGAGGCCCGGAGCAGCCCTTCGGTGACATATTCGACGAAGCCGTCCTCGTGGAGGTCTTCCAGGTAAACGAAGAAATCACCGTCCTCCGCGGTGGAGGTGACATACAGGTAGAGGATCGGGTGGCCGGTCACCTCGAGATCCTCGGTCAGGGGAGCTGTCGTGTAGGCGAGGCATTTCAAGTCCTGCTCGGCCCGCTCGTCGTAGTTGCTGTCGGTGCCGAACAGAGACATCCAGCGCGTTTCCTTTGCGGAGTAGGTGGAGTAGTCGACCTCGTACGTGTCCACGGCCAGATCCTCGAGGGGCGCGGAAGTCGTCAGCTCGTTCCCCGGTCCGAAGTAGTATGGCGTGATGACCTGTTCCGGAAGGGGCCAGGCATCCAGGAACCGCCACTCGTCCGTGCCGATGGTGCGGATGTAGTACGGGGGCTCCTCGTCGATCCCGTTCGGGATCCCCTTCAGGTAGCGGTCGAAGAAGCGCAGGTATTCAATCGTGCTTCCCTCGAAACCCTTCCTGTGGTCATAGGGCCCGATGAGAATCTTGTCCCGGTTGCCCAGGGTCTCCTGAAAAGAAATGGTGTCCCGCACGTAGGGCTCGTACCAGCCCCCCATGTTGTAGATGGCGACCCCGGAATCCTCGATCGCATCCAGGTACCCGGCCGGGCAGAGGTCTCGAAACCCATAGGCCCCTCCCCACGGGTCGACCAGTAGATCGTCCCGGTAGGGCACCGTCAACGCCGATTCCATCATGCCGAAGTTACCGAGGTGCTCGAAGCTCGCCAAAAACCGGAGGATCCCGCGCACGTCCTCGTCCACGGGCTTGCAAGGCCATATGCCCATCGACGGCATGGGGATGTTCAGGTTGTAGGCCAGCATCCCCACATCGTAGATCTCGATGAAATTGGCGTCCAGAATGCCCTGCGGGTAGACCACGTCATAGATGTCCAGCAGCGTGTATCTGGGAATGATGGCCTTGAGATGAGGGTTGCGGTAGGCAGCGGCCAGATACTGCATGGTGGCCAGGTAGGACTGACCCATCATCCCGACATTTCCGTCGCACCAGGGCTGGGCCACGATCCAGTCGATCAGGTCGTCCCCGTCCTCCGCCTCTTCCGGGGAGAAGATCGTGTAACGGGTGCCGAAGGAGGCCCCGGTTCCGCGCACGTCGGCCACGACGATCGCGTAGCCGTAAGAGGACAGGACCCTGTAGCCCGAGCTCGGGCTCGACATGGGGTCCTGGATCGTCCCGTCCTCGAGGACGCTCGCCCGGTGATACGGGGTCATCATCAAGAGAACGGGGAAAGACTGTGCCGGCCCCCCCGTGGGCAGGTGGATGTCCACGGCGAGGCGGACCTCGTCGCGCATGGTCACGTATACCGAAGATGTCTGGAAGCCCGTGTACTGCGCCGAGGAGTAGCCCTGGTACTCCCCGGGAGAGCTGACCTTCTCCTCTCCCGCGACACTCCCGTCCGAATCCTCATCATCGCCGCAGCCGGCGGCGAACAAGACCACGACGAAGGCCAGCAGCGCCGGCCAGATCGGAAGACGGACCGTGTGCCTCATCCTCGATTCCGCAGTCATGTGTGCCTCCTCCGCTCAGGGGCCTCCCTTGGATGTTCGTCACCCGAGAGCCTGCCTTTGGAGCAAGATCAGGAAAGGGCAAGGGCCCACGCTAGAGCCAGAGCAGTCTTCTTCGGATCCGCCAGGCGACCATGAGTCCGATGGGCAGAAGAGCCGCCGCCAGGGCGTTGGCCGCTCCGGAGGCATCGGCGATGGCGGCGCCGCGGGTCGTGGAAGCCTCCGCAGGGGCTGCGGCGGCCCAGCCGACGGGCTGGTCCGGCGTAGCGGGGTTGCAGTCGTCGTCGATGCCGTTTTCGGGTATCTCCGTCGCGCCGGGATGCACGTTCGGGTCGCCGTCGTCGCAGTCGCAGTCGCTGGCGTAGGTGTCTCCGTCTCCGTCACCGCTCCAGGCAAACGGGGCGGGGTCGATCGTGTCCGGGCAGCCGTCGTCGTCGTCATCATCGTCGCAGACGTCCACCGTGCCGTCCAGGTCGCTGTCCACGGGGGCCCCCACGATCGCGCGTCCGACGTTGAGCCTGCCTCCGGTAACCGTCAAGCCGTCAAGGGTTGGCAGCGGGTCCGTGTACTCCATGATGAGGCTCTTGACCTCGCACGCGCTCAGGGAAGGGTCCTTCGCAAGCACAAGGCTGGCCGCCCCGGCGACGCAAGGCGCAGCCATCGAGGTGCCGGAGAGGAAATCATAGTTCAGGGAATACCCGTACTCCGTCGTCAGGACCACGTCGTAGGTGGGCATGGTGCTGAAGTAGGCCAGCCCCGGCGCTCCCAGGTCGACGCCGACCGCTCCGAAGTTCGAGAAACCCGCGAGAGAGTCGATGCCGCTCGTTGCGGCCACGCTGATAAGGGTCTTCGAATCGAACGCCGCCGGCCAGTTGCCCTGAAGGAAAGGCGGATGGTCGATGTCGTCGCCCTCCCCGTCCAATCCGCCGTTGCCCGCGGAGGCAATGAAGAGGATGCCCGCGTCTCCCGCGGCGTCGATCGCGGTCTGCAGCGCGGTCAGGGGAACGGGGCCGCCCCAGCTGGCGTTCGCCACGCGCAGATTGGACTCGCCGTTTGCGGCGCGGGTCTTCAGGTCGATGAGGTAGTCGATGGCTTCGATGGCTTTGAGAGTGTTGATCCCGCCGGAGTCGTCCCCGATCTTGATCGGCAGGACCTTTGCGTTGTAGTTCACGCCCACCCCGCCGGCCTCGTTCGTCGCAGCCCCCACGATCCCGGCCACGTGGGTGCCGTGGCCGTACGCATCCCTGGGGTCGTTGTCCGGCGTGTTGATGAGGACGTTCTCGCCCACGAAATCCCAGCCCTTCCAGTCATCCACGAACCCGTTGCCGTCGTCGTCGATCCCGTTCCCCGTGGTCGGGTCCAGAGGATCGCTCCAGGCATCCTCGCCCGGGTTCGTCCAGACGTTCGCATCCAGGTCCGGGTGCGTGTAGTCGATTCCCGAGTCGATCACGGCCACCACGATGGTGTTGGCGCTTCCGTCCTCGATGTCCCAGGCGTCCGTGGCGTCGATGTCGGCGTCCGGAGTCGACCCGGACTGCCCCGTGTTTTCCAGCGGCCACTGCTGGCCGAACTCCGGGTCCGGAGGCGTGAGGTGCACGCGATAGATGGGGGCCTTCTCTGCAAATTCGACCGCGGAATCGCGCTTGAGGCCCTCCAGGGCAAGGTCCAGATCGACTCCCTTGTCTCGGGTCTGCGCGATCACGAGACCCAGGTGCTTCAGCCTCCGCACCTCGACCGCGGACACCTTCCCCAGGGAGTCCGCCGCCGCGCTCTTGCCGGCCGCACTCTTGAACTTGACGATGATCCGGTCGGGAACAAAGGTCACTCCCTGCTCCACCCCCCTGGGGAGCTCCACCGCGCAGGCGGTGCCGATCAGGAAACCGCTTCCGATGCCCAGAGTCAGCATCGCCGTGAACAGGGCGCGTGCCGTTCCCGTTCGTCTTTCCATGTTGCCTCCCGGCGGCAGGGGGTTCATCCGACCCCAGAAACAATAAAATGTAGCTTTATTGTATGTCAAGGAAAACCTGGCCGCTTGCTGTCATTCATTTTTCCTTGACTTAGAAGGGGATCTTTTCTAGGTTTATTCATACAAAATACGTTTTCTCATCCACCACTCATTTACTCACCTTCGCGTTGATGGCGGCGATGTTCCGCGACAAGAAGCACGGACCGTCCGGAGACTTCGGCGGACGGATGCCACGTGTCCGATCCTCGGCCCACTGCTTGAGCCTTGGGGGAAGGAAAGGAACATCCCATTTCCGACGCTTCACGGATATTTCTCGACGCCGCGCGGGCGCCTGAAGCTCCCGGGACGCACGTCCTGATCATCGGGGTTGGACGCTACGCGTACGGCAAGGGCGCGGGCGCGAGCCCGGTGGCTGGAGATCTGCGCCAGCTGACCTCGCCGCCGATCTCCGCACGGGCGATGGCGGACTGGTTCCTCACCTCGTTCAAAAACGCGGCGAAACCGTTGTCGAGCGTTTCTCTTATGATCTCGGACGCGCAACCCAGCATCTATCAGCCCCCCCGACCGGCCGGGGCGCCGCAGGTCCAATTGCCCGCAGCCACCCTCGCCAACGTGAAGGAGGCGGCACGCCACTGGGCCGATCGCGTGGGCACCCATCAGGACAACCTGGCGGTGTTCTACTTCTGCGGCCATGGCGCATCGCTGGGCCAGCAGGCGGCTTTGTTGCTGCACGATTTCGGAGAGCCGGGGGCAGAGTTCGACGGCGCCATCGACCTGGACGTCCTGCGCGGCACGATGAGGAACTCGCCCGCCATCCAGCAGGTCTACCTGCTCGACTGCTGCCGCACCGACGCCGACGACTTTTACAGGAACGAGGCCGGCATAGGCTCACGCGTGGTGTCGGTAGCCTCGTTCCAGCGCAAGCACTCGATTCCGCCCCAGCAGTTCGTACTGTTCCCCACCATAGATGGCGAGGAGGCATTCGGGATCAAGGGCACCGTCAGCGTGTTCACGAGCTCGATGATCGACGCCATGAGCTTCGCAGCAGCGGACGGCGCTACCGGTGTCTGGCGCACGACCACCGGCAGCCTCCTCAGCACGGTCGATCAGCTCGTGCGGCATCGGGTTCCGGAGCCGCTCGCCAAGCGCAGCAAACCGAACGCTCTCGACGCGAGCTCGTTCGACTTCAACGTCATCGACGAGCCGCTGGTGGCCCACTCCTATGTGACCATCTCGGACCTGGACTTCTGGGGTCAGGTCGAGATCGAGTGCGTAGATCCTGAAGGCGCGGAGCCAACGCAGAGGAGGCACAGCTCAGAAGCGGCCAACGAGATGTGTTGTACTTTTGAGCTCCATGAGGGACGGTGGTGCTTCAGGGGAATGCTGCCTGACACTCCTCCCAGCATCCAGGAGCACGAGCGAACGCTGCGGGTTCCAGTCGCCTACGTGAAGCTGGAAGTGACGCCATGACCCAGCTCCGGATCACGCTGCAACAGCCGTTGGCCCAGGGTCGTCTCGAGGCCGGGGCGATAGCCACGGTGCGTCTGCTCGCCGATGCCGACGGCAAGATAGCGAAGGACTGGTGGAGCCAGGAAAAGCCGGTCGCCGTCGTCGGCGGGGAGGTCCGCTGCGGGGCGCCCGCGGTGTTCGACCTGCCGCGCGGCGGGTACTATGGCGTCGAAATCACACGGCCGCGCGGCGCCGACATCTCGCGCGAGCTCCTGGTCCAGGACGGCGAGGTTCGGGCGGAGATGATTACCATGGACGCTTCGCCGCACGAGTACCTCGGCTGGCAGCAGTACGCCGGAATCGTCCGATCCGACCGCTACCCTAAAGAAGCGGCCCGCCGCGCGATCGCACCGCTTTCTACCGGATCCGAGCGGCTTGGCGCGTTGATGATGAAGAGCCGGGAGAAGATCGACGCACTCTACGGCCTGACCAAGGGCATTCCGGACGTGTTCGCTGCTTCCGTACCCGCGGCAATCAACGCCTGGGACCAGGTGGCCGACGCGACACGAGGGGGCGCGCGCGACTGGGCGACCGCCGGTGGGTTCATGGACTGGAGGCCACAAGGGGACGACGAGTACGCCACCTGGTTCCGCGAGACGCCCGATCCACATGAAGGCATCGAGTTGATTCGCCGACTCAAGGAGCAGGATCCTCCGGCCAATGTCCTGGCCGCCAAGTTTCCCCGCTGGATCTCCTTCGTGACTGGCGGCCAGATCGACCTCGCCTCGGTACCGTGGCCATGGTGGGGTGCGCAGCGCCACGAAGACGAAAGGATCAGATTCCTCTACGACCGCGTCCGCCCGAGCCCTGTTGATCGCGAGGTGCCCGGCCGCCTCACACTCAGCGTCCACGACCCACGCTGGTTCGGGCTACTCGAGTTTCTGGCATCCGGCCGCCTGAGCCGCACCGGTGACATGTTCAAAAGCGTCCTGCAGGGAGAGGACCCGGAGGGGCTCTTCGATCCTGAGATTGCACTCTATGGCAAGGTCAAGGGGCCGCTGGTGGCGACCGCCGGCGCGATCATCCTCATCGCGCAAGCTGTAAGCACAGAAAGACAGCATTGGGATCGATGGGTCGAGAACCTGAGTCGCTGGTTCCCCGGGATTCCGGACGGGCCGATCTTGCTCGGCTGCCGTCGCGTCGCGCAGGCGCAGAGCCTCGACGACCTGACGCAGGCGTTCAAGCACCTGCGCGAGGGAATCGACCGCGGTATCCCGTTTTTCTCGGCATCGATCCGCATGCTCACGCTGACCCTGGCGCAGATCGGCAGCGACGTTCCCGAGGCCGAGGATGCCCGCCGCTTCGTTGCTCCTGTGTCGACCCGGGTCGATCCTGACCAACCGTTCACCGCTGTCCGACTGTGAGGAGAAGCCGATGACGTTTCGCGTGACCCTGCACCCTGGAATGGACGGCGATTGTATCGTGGTGAGCTGGGGAAGCTCAGTGAATCTCCACCATCTCGTGGTCGACCTCGGCCGCAGCGGCACTTACCGCGCCATCAGGAGCCAGCTCGAGAATCTCGACAATGTCGAGCTATTCGTCATGTCCCACATCGACGCCGACCACATTGCCGGCGCGATCCCGATGATACGCCAGGACACCCCGCCGTTCACGCCCAGGAGGGTCTGGTACAACTCCCGGCCGCAGCTCGCAGCGGCGCAGACCCGAAGGCCTATCCTCGAGCCTCTCAGCGCCCGCCAAGGTGAGAAGCTCGCCCGCGGTATCGTCAATTTCGAATGGCCCTGGAACGCCGAGTTCGAAAGCGAGATCGTATCCACCGACAACCCCGAGGCGCATGAGCCGATCGAGATCGCCGACGGCCTCACGATCCGCCTGCTGTCACCCAGCAACGACAAGCTGGCCGAGCTGCTCCCGGAGTGGGACCGGGAGCTCAAGCAAGCGAACATCCGTACCTTCGACCCGGACGTCGATCCCGATCCGCTGGGCCCGCAGTTCGAGCCCTTCGGCGCGCTCAACGTCGATGCCCTCGTCGCCAAGGATTATGAGGCCGACCGTAACGAGGCCAACGGCGCTTCAATCGCCTTCATCGCCGAGTTCGAGAGCAAGCGGATCCTGCTCGCCGCCGACTCCCACTCCGAGGTGCTAGAGAAGGCCCTTGAGCCGCTGGCGCAAGCCGAGGGCGGCAAATATCGCTTCGATCTCGTCAAGGTCAGCCATCACGGTTCCAGCGGCAACACGTCAAAGGCCTTCCCCGGGCTCATCGATTGCACGCGTTTCGCGGTCTCCACCAACGGCTCCCGCCACCAGCACCCCGATCCCGAATCCATCGCCCGCTTTCTGGCTGCCGACAAGCACCGCAACAAGACCCTGTACTTCAACTACCGCCAACCCAGCACCAACGTCTGGGACAGCACCCGGCTCAAGACCACCTGGAATTACGACTGCGTGTTCCCGGCCGACGACGAAGATGACCCGGCCAATGGCAGACTGGTGATCGAAGTGTGACCATCAGGGGCGCCGGACTCGGGTCGATGGCCGCCCTTCGGGGCCGGGACATCGAGCTTCCGCTCGGATCATCGAGGAGGCAGGCCGTCCCGGACATCCTTGGAGCAAGTTATGTGCAATCGGAAGGGAGCGCCGAGAGCACAAGATCTCAGGGATGGACTATTGACGTGAGGGCAGAGCCGGTCTCTGGGAGCCGTCCGGAACGTTCAGAGTAACCCGCCATGCCTGTTTCTGCCCCATCTTCTAGGTCGAGGCAAACCGAGGAGAGGTCAACCGGCGGATCTATAATAAGGAACCCAAGAGACGAACCTCCAAGCTTTGTCGACGAAATGGGCTGACCGGCCCCGTCAGTCTATCCCCCCTCGACTACTCCGTCTACCTCTTGGCTTAACTGCTAATAGAAAAATGGAAGAGGGGGACTTGACAACGCCGTTTATGCTTGAATAAATCTCTCGGTCAAGTTGGCTTTGCTTTCGGAGGATACTTATCTCCTCGCACTCCAACAGAGAATCCGGTCAAATTTAGTGTGAATTTGACTCAGCGAGAACTTCACCCTTTCCCACAAGGAGGTTTTCCAAAATGGCAACTGAAGGATCCATAGAAGGGAATGATGCCAAACCCAAGACCTTCATCCCATAGCAATATGCCTGAGGATCAGAAGCTCACTTTCCGCTCAAGGCCCAGATTCTTCCGGCTGCGGATCGCGGCAGCCGTTATTGTCTCCGTTGTTGTCACTCTGGCGGGTTTTGCCGCCCTGCTAAGGTGGACCAACTCGCTGACAGAACAGGAGCGGAAGGAGCAGGCCCAAGTCGATTCCTATTTCCACTCTCTGGAGATATATCCCGACGGCTATCCCCACGCGGAGATAGAAAAGCAGTTGGACCCCCTGATTTTCAAGACACTCAAAAGAGATGACTTTTCCTCGTTTAACCGATACCTCAGTGGTTTATCCTCGAAGAACAAAGATGTTCTTCTCGCTCGCATGGAACCGTTGATGTTTGAGTGGGCGAAGCAAGTCGACACCGTTGAATCATATGACAAGTATCTCAGTCATTATCCCAACGGTGCACATCTCAGGGAAGTGCAAACGAACATGGACCCCGTTTTTTTCAAGAAGGCACAAAAGGAGGACTGGTATTCCACCTACGAGGAATACATTAAGAAATGCCCGAACGGACAGGGCGTTCAGAAAGCTACAGATAGACTCGAATATCTGAAGGCAAATAAAGCTATTGTCGAAATCCAATTTCCAAAGGTAGTGGAGCAGGGGAACAGGCTGGACTCGAACGTACCCAACTGGGGCTGGACCACGGTCTTCAAAGAGAAGGGGGGCAAAGTGGCCTATAAGGTCAGTGCCTCTGGGCACATTGAAGATCCGAGGGGTCGGGACTGGGGATCTCAAACCTATGCCAATAATAGTCTCGGCCCGGTCCGCCCTCTAACACGAAGAGAAGTGAAAGTGCGTGCAGGAGGCGCCGACAGGGATCCCGCGTGGTGTTCCGTTGAGCAGATGGAAACAACGCTCCGAAACTCCAAGGGCTCTCATGTCTTATGCAATGGATATGCGATTTTCTATTGGGAAGGCGAGGACGCTGGTGGTCACCCGATCAAACTGGAGGAAAAGGTCAAGCTCCAGCATACTGAATGCCCCGGCTCCATTCCGGAACCGGAACCACCGACTCAGATGTTCCATCAGCCTGCCCGACCTTTTCCGCCGCCATCTCTGTTTCCTTGATATGAATCTGGGGTTTCTTAAGCCGCCTCAGATTTCTCTACCCGAGCATTCGGGCTGGGCGCCACCACTTCCTGCAATTCGGCGGGGAGGGGTGACAAGAAATCCCTTTTTGATGATCTCCGTGTAGTGCGTACGGCGAAGTAATAGGGGAGACTGCCGCATCAGGCGGTGCACCACTGTGGGAGCTAGCTTTTGCTAGGTTCACTGTCCCACTAGCCGCGGCACGAGCTGAGCTGCCAGCTTTGTGGGGAAATCGAGATCATCGAAGGCGATGGCATGCTTACTGCCGGCAGGTTAAGAGCACGTTGGGAGGAACGAACATGAAATACTCAGTGGCCTTTCACTGGGCTAATCACGCTGATAGAGACGAGATCGCAAACGAATTCTTTTCTCGGTTCGCAACGCACATCGGAACGTTTCCGTTATCGTGTGACCTCTCGCTTGCACTTTGCAGGAATGAGAGTGGCGACGGCCTCGTCCATCTGTTCCTCGACGCCGAGAAATACGAGACGATGGGACAGGGCGGCAAGGAAGTATGGGAGATAGTGAATGACTTCATCGAAGCCTCCGGCTGTCCCAGGCCCCAAGGATCGGATTCGATTTCTACGCGTGCGCTGGCAGACGTACGCCAGAGCCTGGCGGAAGTGCGAGTGCGTATATTGTCGAGCGTGAAACGCAAAGGCGGCCGAGTTACATCAGAAAATCGCGTCTCCTCTCTGGGCGGCACATCTTCTTTAGAGGCCGGGAAGAAATGGTATCAATTCTGGACGAGGAATTCACGTCGGACATCCAGATAGTGAATCCGAAGCCCCCTGTCCGCGATTTCAGATAATGCGATGCGATCACAGACTGAATAAGCCCCGTGATTCCGCTTCCGGGTCAGCCCTGGCCAGCCGTTCCGCCCGAACCGCGGATCGGGGTCCCGGAAAGGGCCGGAACGCCTGGGGCGAGCGCGGCCTTCTGGATCCCAGCAAGGGCGCAGCAAGCAGCGCCCCTACGGTACCCCGTGGAAGCGTCGGGCGGGATGAACGTCCCCTGCATTCCATCGCTGGAGGACGCGCCGTGAGCAGGATCACCCTGGCGGGACGATGACAGGAGGCACTCTCCAGCCGAAGCACTCCTGCGCATGAAAGCCCCGGCGCGGGATCAGCCGCCCAGGCATTCGAGGGCATACGTCATCAGGCTGGGCATGGAATCCTTCAGCACTTCCCACTCCGGGTCGTGGCGCTTGCCGCGCCGGTGCAGCATCAGATTGAATCCGGTGATGACGGCGAACTTGTAGGCGGCAAGGGCCCGGAACCAGGATACGTCGGCAGGCTCGGACCCCAGCGCTTTGACATACATGCCCAGGAGATCGTCCGGGGCCGGAAGAAGCCCCCTGCCCAGCACCCCATCCTCGAGCGCCCACGCTCCGGGCTCGCTGAACGTGAGGATCCAGCCGAGGTCGTTCAGGGTGGCTCCGATTCCCGTGAGCTCCCAATCCAGCACGGCCAGCAGGGTGCCGTCCGGCGCATAGAACAGATTCCCCCACTGGTAGTCTCCGTGGTAGAGCCCGATCTGCGGATTCTTCGGTTTGCGCTCCAACAACCTCGCACGCACCGTCGGAAAAAGGGCCAGGGCTTGCGGCTCGGCCGCGCGCTCGCAGAAACGTTCCCAGCGCAGGACGTCGAGGTCGAGCTCGATCGGCGCGCCGAGGGTTCCTGCCTTGGCTCTCCAGTCCACCTGGTGGATGCCCGCGAGGGCCGTCATGGCCTGCTCGGCCATCCGCCGTCGCACCTCGGCGGGCAGGCCCGCAAACGCTTCGACGTCTTTCAGGCTCAGGACATTGCCGGCAAGCCGGGGCGTGACGAAGAAGGGGGTTCCGAACCACTGCGGGTCGTCACCCGACCACACCACGGGCGCATGGGGAACGCCCGTTCCGTCCAGGGCCTTCAGAGCGCACACCTGACGCAGCACATCGGCCGTGCCCTCGAGCTTCACACCCGGCGGCGGAAGCCGGAGCACGTAGCCCTCGGTCGCGGCCCCGCGTGTCACGTCGAAGAAGTAGGAGAAGCCGGCATGACCCGGAGCCTTGCGCACGCGGCTGACCACGGCCCCGGCATCCTGTAGCTGCGCCCGGCAGAACCGCGTCAGCTGATTCGAGAGCTCCTCGTTGTCCATCGTGCACTCCTGGTGGCTGGTAACCGGGAAGGGCGCGGCAAGCGGCGCCCCTACAGAAGCTATTGCTGCTCTCCCGGCGGCGGAACCCGGTAGACGCGAATGCCGTCATCCTCGTAGGTAACCGGGAAGTGCCAGAGATCCCTTACGATCCGCTCCGACCGTCCGATGGCTGCGACCGGATCGTCCGTGGGCAGAAGCTCGGGATGGGACGCGAGCACGAACCGGAGTCCGAGTGCCAGCCGCATCCGGTCGGGCCAGCCGGCGTCAGGCCAGGCCGCCTCCACGGATCGGATCCACGTTTCCGCAGCCCCTCCGGTTGCGCGCACCTCAGAGAGCGGACCGCCCTCCCCTGCCCCGTCTTCGCAGGCGACCTGTCGACCCAGGGCTCGCCGGATCCTCTCGCACACCGGACCGAGTTCGGGAGGCCTGGGATAGATGAGCAGCTCCACCCCGAGCCGGGCCAGCTCTTCACGAGCCTGATCCGCGGCCGCCCCTCCCTTCCCGGGCCCCGTCATCTCTCCGGAAAAGACGGTGCGGAGCACGTCCGAGCTCCGGATGAGCTCCTGATACCGCGGGGACGGTCTCGCCACGTAACCCCCCACCAGCTTCTTCCCGTGCACCGTGGTGCAGAACAGAGCTTTGCCCCTGAGCGTGAGGTCGATGAGGGCGTAGTCCCGCGGGTCCTCGCCCAGGCAGCTGTAAAAGGGCGAAACGAAGTGTCTGGCCGTGAACACCGGAACGTGCAGATGGTCCAGCGCGCAGAGCAGCGCCAGACCGGCCGCGGCGAACCGCAGCCGTCCCTTCCTGCCCGCCTCATGCGTGGCCCGCTCCTGCAACGCTTTCACGGCGTATCCTGCCAGCACCGCCAGGCATGCCGTGGTCACCACGTGAAAGCGCGCAGGGACGCCGGCGAGCGAGAAGAAGGGCAGCCCGCGATGAAGCAGAAGGTACGGCAGCGGCAACGGCAGGGCCCTGCCCGCTACATTGAGGAAAGGCCCCAGCGACAGCACCCAGAACAGCAACAGCGCGCCAAGCCAGAAGCTTCGGGCTGCTCGCGGAGCCTTTGGCACACCCCACAGGAGAAGCAGCAGAACGGAATAGCCGATGAAGGTCGCGCCCTCGATGGGGTTGGCCCGGAAGTGGGCCCAGACCGGCTGGAAGAGCATGCCCCAGGTGGAGGTGAACGAAGGGATGAAGAAGCTCAGCAGGTCGGCCGGGTATTGTTCCGGAGCGTGCCCGGCCTCATGGCCCCCGCGGACCGCCTCCGCGACCATCCCCACGACGAGCGGCGACAGCACGACAGCAGCCGCGCACGAGATCAGGAAAGCGGTCCTGAGAACGCGCGCGCTTTCTTTGCCGCCCCACGGGACGGAAAAGTAGACCGCGACGAAGGCGGTGAAAAGGAAGCCGTAGACCAGGTAGTACCAGCAGGAGAGGCCGTTGAGCACGAGGCAGATCGCGGCCGCAACGAGATTCTTCTTGCCGGGCTCCCGCAGTGAGCGGATCAGGAAGAGCAGGTAAAGCGGCAGCCACTCCGAAGAGATCGTGGTCAGGTGCCCCAGTGCGTGCGCGAACCGGTAGGACGAGAAAGCGAACAGGAACCCGGCCACGAAAGACGGCAGGCGCCGTCCGATGAGATGGAAAGCCAGCAGGTACATGGCCACCGCGCTGGCCCAGAACGAGAACAGCACGATCACGTTGTAGGCCGCCACGATCGGAAAGACGCGCTGGAGCGGGAGCGAGAGGACCGCGTTGAACAGGGTGGTCGGGTTGAGCTGGAACGAGGCGCCCAGGGGGTGGCCGATCTGGTCGGAGTGAAAAGGCGAGACGTGGAGCTCGGTCACCGCCCGGCCGAACCACTCGAGCCACCACAGGAACGCGTAGTTGTCGCCCACGTCGCCGCAGAGGCGAGTCCGCAGCCCGAGGGCCACGGGCATGGTGAAGACGACGGTCAGCGCGAGGTAGAGGAGCGAGACCGGCAGAAGGCTCCGGCGCGAGCAGCCGGCGGGAGGAGCAAAGGCGTCCTCGACGGATTTCTTCTCGAGCAGCGATCTCTGCCAGCCTGGCATGTCGGTTGCCAGTCTTCACTTGCCGTTGTGTGGTGGTGCCAAGCCCCTGCGGCCGTCCGTCCGGACAAGGAGCTGCTGTTGGCGGGTGCTCAGACTACAGGCGGGCGTACGGAAGTGTCAACGCCGTGAGTACGGGAGTCGAGCGCGTCCATGACTCAGAAATACTCGATCCAGGGAGGGGCCAGCTCCGGGGCGTGCTTCCCGTAGAACACCAGCCGGTAGCAAAGGTCCTTCAGGTCATGGAGCCGCTGCCGGAAGATGTCCTGACCGGACGCGTGCACGCACTCGAGCCCGTTGGTTTCGATGATGGCGACGTTCACGTCCCTGCTGTTCTCCCTGAGGCATTCGATCAGCTCATGGGCCGAGACGTCGTTGAAGTCGCCCGCAAGCCTGAGCTCGAGATCTCCACCGGCCCGCTGCATCTCGATGTTGAAACGAGATCCCATGATCGTCCCTCCTCCGGCTCCTCGGAATGGTGCACCGAGAGCCTTTGCGGACTCGGGCGCCGCTTCCCCCCGAGGGGCCCATCCCGGCATTGCCGGGTGACACTCCGCTCTTGCACGAAGCGGCGCCGGCATCTCTTACGGAAGCGGATGGGGGAGGCGAGAAATCTCGGGTCCTTCAGAAAGCGCTGAGGAGCAGGGCGAAGATGCTGCTGACTTTCTCCCCTTTCTCATCAAATATGTTCTTCGACTGCCGGTCCGATGTCAACGGAAATGTCAGCTTCGTTATGCGTTGTAATTCCTTAGTACTTGTAAAACGATCTTTGCGATCTCATCGCAGACAAGTCGTCAATCGCTCTCGAAAGGCCTTCCTCCCAAGTGCCTGTCTCAATGGCTCGAAAAGATCTTTCACATTTCTTAGGCAGCGTTATGAAAAGATCCTCCAACGAAGGATCTCTTCCGAAGACAGGCTGATATAAATTTCTCCTAGCCAAAGAAAGAAGGACAAGCCGTCTCCCGGGCAGGGCCGTTCAGACGATTTCGGGTTGAATGGTATAATTCCTCCCGAGCCGGAGAGAGCACCCTTCGGAGAACGGGTCGCGAGCGAGCGAATGCTGAAGACAAGACGCACTTGTGTTTATCACATCACCTGGGCCAGCCGGCACGGTATCTGCTGCCTTTTTTTCTGGGGATGCAACCTCCGCTGCCGGATCTGCCTTCTCAAGAAAGAGGTCCTGGACTGTCACCTCCCCGAAACACGCCTCAGGATCTACGACCCCGCACACCGAAACCCCAGACCCGGGCGGTACCTCGAGCTCGGAGAGCTCATCGGGTTGCTCGACCCGCTCCCCATCCGAAAGGTCTTTCTCATGGGTGCAGAGCCGCTCTGCGACGACACCCTGCTGGAGATCCTCAGGTATCTGAAGGACGCCAGAGACTGCACCGTCTCGCTCCTCACGAACGGCAGGCTGGAGGCGCCGGTCGCGCTGCTCGACGAGGTGGTCTTCAGCATCAAGGCGGTGACTCCGTCTCTGCACCGCCACTACACGGGTTTCGGCAACAGGAGCATTCTGAGTCACTTCGGAGCGCTGGCGAAGCTCGGCCGCCCGCGGCTCTGTGCGGAGACGGTCTTCATTCCGGGCTATGTCAACGAGGCCGAAGTGATGCGCATCGCCTCCTTCATCGCATCCTGCGATCCGCAGATCCCGTTCCGGATCGACGCCTATCTCCCGGTGCCCGGGCATCCCTGGAGGTCCCCCACCGTGGAGGAGATCGAGGCCCTGGCCGAGAGAGTCCGCCCCACCCTCCCGAGGACCACGTGCCTGCACGGGAAACGAGGAAGCGAGCCCTTGGCCTATCCGGTGGAGAGGGTCTTCTGACCGTGCGGGGGCGTGATGCTGGACCAAAAATCGGGCATGGCCTACTATAGAGGCTGTCCCGAACGCCCATCTGCGGCGTTGCACTCATCCTTCGTCACTGCGGCGTACGGCCATGTACGCCTCGTTCCTCAGGATTTCGTGCGCCTTGCATCTGGGCATTTCTGAACAGCCTCTGAATTAGAGCCTGTTGGGACAGACTCTACTACGATCGAGCGCATGCCCCGGAAGCGACGGGGCCGCAAGACCCGGCGTTGAAGGATTTCGGGAAATCGTGCGGCCTGGATTGCGAGCCCGCGGGCGCAAGGCTGAAGCAGACGGGTCGGCTCGAGTGAGTGAGAGAGGGGGTAACCTCGTGCGTTCCGAAGGTCCGCGGCCGGAAGATATCCTGAAGGAGACCCAGCAGAACCTCCGCGACGTCGTGGAGCTTTCTCTGACCGGCATTTCGATCATCCAGGACGGCAGGATCATCTACCGGAACCCCGAGCAGCGGCGCCTGCTCGGGCGACTGCCGCACCTGTTCGATCTCGACCATCCCGAGCACCTTCACCCCGAGGACGTGGAGAAGGTGCGGTCCTTCTACCAGAGGATCACATCGGGCGAGGTGAAGAGCCTCGACACGGATTTCCGTTTCTACCAGCTCGACCCGGAAGGCGGAAAGTCCGACATGAAGTGGGTCCACTGCCGTGCCACCCGGTTCGAGTTCCAGGGAAGAGGCGCCATTCTCGTCAATCTCATGGACCTCACCGAGTCCAAGAGCCTGGAGCGCCTGCTCATGCTCCAGGGCAAGATGGAGTCCTTGGGGCGCGTGGCGGCCGGGATCGCCCACGAGATCCGCAATCCCCTGTCCGGCATCAACATCTACCTGAACACGCTGGAGAGGATCCTGGACCGGGGCTGGGATCCCGACAAAGCGAGAAAGATCCTGGAAGAGATGAAGGCGGCTTCGAACCGGATCGAGGCCGTCATCCGCAGGGTCATGGACTTCTCCAAGCCCGGCGAGCCCAGGACCGTTCCGACCGACCTGAACGCCTGCATCCTGGAGGCGGTCAAGCTGAGCGAGGTCGTCCTGCGCAAGCGCGGCATCCGGCTCGAACGCCGCCTGACGCCCGACCTGCCGGAGTGCCGAGCGGACCCGCAGATGATCACGCAGGTGATCCTGAACCTCATCACCAACGCCGCGGACGCCATGAAGGGGTGCACGGGAGAGACGAAGATCGAGATCGACTCGCGCCGCGCGGACGGCGGTGTCCGGGTGAGCGTCGCGGACTCCGGGCCGGGGGTGCCGCCGGAGCAGAGAGAGAAGATCTTCGATCCTTTTTTCACCACCAAGGACGGGAGCACCGGCATCGGCTTGAGCATCTGCCAGAGGATCGCCAAGGACCACGGCGGCACCCTGGACGTCGCGGAGAGCGACCTGGGGGGGGCCGAGTTCGTCTTCACCATCCCGATCGCAGGGAGATGATTCCGGCATGACGACGCATTTCACGCTTTACGTGGTGGATGACGAGCAGTCCATCCGGGACGGGCTCGAGACCGCCTTTGCGGACGCCTACCGGGTGAGGACCTTCGCCACGGGCGAGGACGCGCTCGCGGCCCTGAAGGCCGATCCTCCGGACCTCGTCCTGCTGGACATCGGACTGCCGGGCATGAACGGCATCGAGGTGCTGCGGGAGACCCGGCGCACCGAGGCCGAGGCGCTCGTCATCATGATCACGGCCTACGAGGACGTGGCTACGGCCGTCTCCGCCATGAAGCTCGGGGCGCACGACTACATCGTGAAGCCGCTCCAGATGGACAGCCTCGAGGTCACGATCCGGAACGCACTGGATACGATCCGGCTGCGCAAGGAGATCCAGGCCCTCCAGGAGCGTTCTCTCAAGGAGAGCATTCCCGGCTTCATCGGCGAGAGCGAGGCGCTCCAGGAGGTCATGGAGCTCATCCGCAAGGTGGCGCGCAGCCCGAACACGCCGGTCCTGATCACAGGGGAGACGGGCACGGGCAAGGAGCTCGTCGCCCGGGCCATTCACTTCTGGAGCCCGAACTTCAACGGGCCCCTGGTCACGGTCAACTGCGCGTCCCTCCCCAAGGACCTCGTCGAGAGCGAGCTGTTTGGGTACGAGAAGGGCGCCTTCAGCGGTGCCAGCCTCTCGGGCAAGAAGGGGCTCATCGAGGAGGCGGCCCGGGGAACCCTGTTTCTGGACGAAGTCGGCGACCTGAGCCCCGAGGCCCAGGCCAAGCTCCTGCGCTTTCTGGAGGAAGGAGAGTTCTACCGCCTCGGCTCCACACGCAAGATCCAGGTCCGGACCCGGGTGGTTTCCGCCACCAACCAGGATCTGGACGAGCTCATGAAAAAAGGCGCCTTCCGCAAAGATCTCTATTTCAGGCTCGGCGTCATCCGCGTGAAGGTCCCGTCTCTCAACGAGCGACGGGACGGGATTCTCCCGCTGGCCAAGCACTTCCTCGTACACTTCGGAAAAGAATTCGGCCGCACCTTCACCGGCTTCACCCCGGAGGCCGAGCAGGCGCTCAAGTCACGCGAATGGACCGGCAACGTCCGGGAGCTTCGCAACGTGATCGAGAGGGCCGCGCTCACCGGAAGGGGGCCGGAGCTGACGGCCGGCGATCTGGGCCTGGAAGGCGACGTGGGGGGGCGCGCCGGCGGCCAACACGAACAGGCCGGGGCTAAGGGGCATCCGCAGCTGCCCCCCATTCCCCCCGAGGGGATCGACTTTCCCTCAGTTCAGAGGGCCTTCGAGCGGCACTATATCGAGCAGGCCGTTCAGATGGCCGGAGGTAACGAGACCCAGGCCGCCAGACTGCTGCACATCAACCACCACACCTTCCGGTACCACAGAAAAAAGCTGCAAGAAGAGGGTTGACTGCCGGTCTCTTGGCAGGAGTGCGCTGGTGCCCCGCCCTCGCCTGTCTCATGCGGGACCCCTGTTGCACTCCGGTGAGCGCAGCGTTTTCCCGAGCCACGTCGTCGCAACCTCGCTGCATTGGGATCGCCACCTCGCGGTTGCCGCACGTCATGGGCCGATATCAGTCTCCGCGGAACAGGTCCCCTCTGGGATCACGGGGGGTACGCTGCATCTCCGGTCTCCCGGTGGTTGAATCTGCAGAACGGTTCTGATGACCCGAGAGGCTGTATTTCACGTTGTCCCAGCTCAAGAGCTGAGAATCATGCTGCACGAACTCGGATTTCTTCGCTGAGAGGCATCCTGAAAGAAGCAGTCCGGTGATCAGAATGGGCAGCCATTTCTTCATTTCTACTTTACTCCCGCTCTCGCTGTGCTTGGATGAACGAACTTCCGCAACTGCCAGAAATGATTATCTTGCTACAAGCGGGATCGGAAGTCAATGAATGAGACTTCATTCATTAGCTGCTGGCGGGCCCGGTCACGGGAGATCGTTTTCTGAGCGGCTTTCTCCGGCCACGGGTGTTTCGTCGTTCCAGCCTCTTCTGAAACCTTGGTAATAGAGCCGAAAGGGTTGTTCAACCGCCTGCGTCACACCCCGCTGAACCTGCGCCGTGCGAGCCCTACGGCCGACTGCAGCGCGAGGCTTCCGAAACGGGCCAGGAGCACGGGATGGTCCGGCCAGGCAGGCGGAGCGAGGATGTCCCTGACCAGACGGCATTCGCTCCACTGCCCTCGCATCCCTCGCCGCATGAGGCGACCCTTGGAAGATTTGCGAAGCAGGCCTCGCAAATCTTCCACGAGCTCTTGCGCCGGCGCGCCTCGCAAGCACGCTCCGGCGCGCCAACACCGCAGGAAAGCATGATCCTCTGGTCCTTCGGGGCCATGGCACACCCGTTGCACAGAGGTCCGAGCGAAGGCAAGAAAGGCAGGGCGATGGGAACCCCGGAAAAGACGCGAAGACAACGGCACCCGCAGGACGTTTTCGAGAGGCTCCGAGAAATGGACATCCTCCTGGTGGATGACGACAAGTGGATTCGCGACTCGGTCACGCTTCTGTTCGAGGCCGAGGGGTGCCGCTGCCGCGCCGTGGAGACCGCCGAGCAGGCGCTCGAAGAGCTCGCCGGCAAGAAGGTGGACATTGTGATCGCCGACTACAGGCTGGCGCGCATGGACGGCC
This sequence comes from bacterium, assembly GCA_040756235.1. Taxonomy (GTDB): domain Bacteria; phylum Desulfobacterota; class DSWW01; order DSWW01; family DSWW01; genus JBFLZG01. The sequence continues at coordinate 50,252 of JBFLZG010000072.1, forward strand.
TGGAGCTCCTCGGGCGCATACAGAGGTCGCACCCGAGATCCATGAAGGTGCTCGTCACGGCTTACGGCGACCGGCGCATCTGTGCGGAGGCAAGGAGACTCGGCGTGCGGGAGGTGCTCGAAAAGCCGCTGACCGCCGAAGCGCTCCGCAGCTCGCTCGAAAGGCTCGTGGATATCGCCGCATGACCGGTTCCACAGGAAATCTCGGCTCGAAGGAGCGAAAAGCCGAGATGAGGAGAACCCAGATGAAAACTTGCTTGATCCGAATCGACATGAAGACCCGGGCGATCCGGACGGAGGTACCGGGCGCGTACGCCTGCCACGGCGGCCGCGGGCTGACCTCGACGGTCGTCTCCAGAGAGGTTCCGCCCACGTGCCACCCCCTGGGCGAGAAGAACAAGCTCGTCTTCGCCCCCGGCCTGCTGTCCGGGACCTCTGCGGCCAACTCGGGCAGGCTCTCGGTGGGCGCCAAGAGCCCGCTCACGGGCACGATCAAGGAGAGCAACGCGGGCGGCACGGCATCGGCAAAGCTCGCCCGGCTCGGCGTGCACGGCATCGTCGTGGAGGGCCAGCCGGAGAAGGGGAGGCTCTTCTATCTGCTGATTCGCAGGGACGGGGCCGAGCTCCTGAGCGCCGAAGCGTACCGGGGACTGAAGAACTATGACCTGGTGGCCAAGCTGCAGGAGAACCACGGGCCGAAGGTGGCCGTCATCTCGATCGGACCCGCCGGCGAGAGGATGATGTCCGCGGCCTCGATCGCGGTCACGGACACCGAGGGCCGGCCGTGCCGGCACGCGGGACGCGGTGGTCTGGGAGCGGTCATGGGGTCCAAGGGCCTGAAGGCGATCGTGATCGACGACAGCGGCGCTCCCGGCGTCGCGTACGCCGATCCTGTCGCTTTCAAGACGGCGGCCGCCGCCTTCCGGGATGCCCTGAAATCGCACGCCGTGACCAAGGCCGGCACCGGAGGGCTTGCGACCTACGGCACGAACGTGCTCGTCAACCTGATCAACGAGGCCGGCGGTCTGCCGACCCGCAACTTCAGCGAAGGAAGGTTCGAAGGAGCGGAGAAGATCAGCGGCGAGAGGATCCACGACGTCATCGAGCAAAGAGGGGGCAAGCACGGCCACTCCGGCTGCACGAACTGCATCATCCAGTGCTCGAACGTCTACATGGACGAACATCGCAACTACGTGACCTCGGCCCTCGAGTACGAGACGGTCTGGGCCAACGGGGCCAACTGCGGGATCGACGATCTGGACGCCATCGCGCGCATCGACCGGCTCTGCGACGATCTCGGCCTCGACACGGTCGAGGTGGGCTGCGCCGTCGGCATCGCCATGGCGGCCGGAGTCAAGGAGTTCGGGGACGCTGCCGGAGCGATCGAACTGGTCGAGGAGATCGGACGCGCCACTCCCCTGGGGCGCATCCTGGGGAACGGGGCAGCAGTGACCGGCCAGGCCTTCGGGGTCACCGAGGTGCCGGTCGTAAAGCGCCAGAGCCTGCCCGCCTACGATCCGCGGGCGATCAAGGGGATCGGGGTCACCTACGCGACCAGCACGATGGGCGCGGACCACACGATCGGCTACGCCATCACCAGCAACATCCTGGGCGTCGGCGGAAGGGTCGATCCCCTCGATCCGAAGGGGCAGGTCGAGCTTTCCCGGAAGCTCCAGGTCGCCACGGCCGTGCTCGACTCGGCAGGCCTGTGCATCTTCACGGCGTTCGCGATCCTCGACATCCCCGAGGGGTTCGCCGCCGTCCCGGAGATGATCAACGCCCGCTGCGGGACGCGCTTCACGGCCGAAGCCCTGATGAGGTACGGCCAGGAGGTCCTCCTTGCAGAGAGGCGGTTCAACGCCGGAGCCGGCTTCACGAAGCTCGACGACCGGCTGCCGGAATTCTTCAGGGAGAAAAGGCTGGCACCCCACGGGACCGTCTTCGACATCCCGGACGAGGAGCTCGATCGGCTGTTCGATTTCGAGACGCCTCTTTCCCCGGCGAAGCCCAGGCAGCCCGAGCGCAGGGTGAACGGGAACCATCGGCCGGCGGTCATCACGATCTCCAGGGAGTACGGCTGCGACGGCTCGGAGGTGGCAAGACGGCTTTGCCGCGACCTCGGGTACGACTTCCTCGATCGCGAGATCGCCGAGCGGATTTCCAGGAGCGCCCACGTGCCCAGGAGCACGGTGGAAAGTGTGGACGAAGACGGGCTCACCGCATCGGTGGACATGACCGGCGGGACCGAAGATGCCCGCCATCCATGGTCTTACGAATATCTCCGTCACCTGACGAAGGTGATATCGGACATAGGGAAGAACGGCCACTCGGTGATCGTCGGCCGAGGGGCCCATTACATCCTGCCGCGCAAGGACACGTTCAAGGTCCGGCTCATTGCGCCTCCCGCGGTGAGGGCCCGGCGAGTCGCGCAGGAGACCGGGGTTCCCCTGGACGAGGCCAAGCGGCTCGTCGCACGGATCGACGCGGAACGTGAAGACTTCGTGAAGAAGTATTTCAACGCGGACTGGAACGATCCGGACCTCTATGACCTGGTCCTCAACATGGAAAACATGGATGCAAAGGCTGCGGCGGAAGCGATCCTCGCCGCTGCCCACCGCAACGAAAAGAGCATGGAGAATTGATCTGTAGTGTCCCTAACCTTCGACACAAGGAGAGAAGACCATGATTCCCGAGCCAAGCGTCCCCTTCTACGGCGTGCTGAGCGTCTACATTCCGCTGGTGCTCGTTGCTTACCTGGCCGTGTTTCTCTCCCTGAGCGCGATGGTGCGCTGCCTGACCGGGCTGGCCGCCATCCTGCACCGCCAGGGACGCGACCGGCGCGGCCCGCGGAGCGTGCGCGTCACCCCGGAGCCCGAGACGGCCGCGGCCTGAACCGGGGCGGCTCGAAGGCGTGAGCAGGACCTCCGACCGATGAACGGAACGCGGGATCGCGGCATCCGACCCTTGCGGGCGGGATCCGCCCCCGCGGCCCTTCCTCTCAGCCGGCGGCCGAGGATGCGCGCCGCCCCCCCAGCCTACTTCTTCCAGTAGGGCGCTCTCAGCTCGTTCTTCAGGACCTTGCCGATCTGGTTCTTCGGCAGCTCGTCCCGGAGCTCCACCCGGGATATCCGCTGGTTCTTGCCGAGGCGGCGGTTCACCCACTCCAGGAGGCTCTCGGCGGTCTCCTCGGCTTCCGGGTCCACCACCACGAAGGCGAGCGGCGTCTCTCCCCACCGGTCGCTCGGCACCCCGATCACGGCCGCTTCGCGCACGGCCTCGTGCTTCAGCAGCTCGTTTTCGAGATCCACCGCGAAGACATTGAAGCCGCCCGAGATGATCATGTCCCGCTTGCGGCCGGAGACATAGAGGAAGCCGTCCTCGTCCATTCTGCCCAGGTCGCCGCTGCGCACGAAGGCGCGTTCGTCCGCATCGAACCAGAGGATGTCGCGGGTCTCCCGGTCGCGGTTGTGATATCCGCTCATCATGACCTGGTTTCTGCCCACGATCTCGCCGGTCTGGCCGCGGGGCAGCTCACGGCCGTCGTCGTCGATGACCTTGATCTCGCACCCCGGCACCGGAATTCCGACCGAGTCCAGTTTGTCCGGGAACTGCGAGGCAATCAGCACGGTGCCGACCCCCCCTTCCGTCAGGCCGTAGAACTCGACCAGCTGGCCCGGAATCTTCTCGAGGATCCTCCTCTTCGTGTCAGGGTGGAGAGGGGCGCTGGTCGAGTACTTCATGAGCATGGAGGAGAGATCCGTGGTCTCGAGATCCTTGGCGCGCAGGATCCGCTCGTACTGGACCGGCACCAGCATGGCCAGCGTCACCTTCTCCGCCTCGCACAGCCTCAGGAACTCGCGTACATCGAACTTGTCCATGAGCACGGTCGTGGTGGCGCAGCACATCGAGGGCAGCCACGTGACCATGGTCGTGTGCGAGTAGAAGGGCGTGGAGATGATGTTCACCATGCCGGGCATGGCAAAGATCGGATTGAAGTTCTCGACAAAGGCACACCGGTTGCCGTGGCTGTGGCGGATCCCCTTCGGCACCCCCGTGGTACCCGAGCTGTAGATGATGTGGAACTCGTCGCCGGGCTCGATCTCGACGCCGCGGGGCGGCTCCGCGGGCGCATCTCCGATCCACGCCTCGTAGGCCTGCCAGGACGCATGCTCGAAGTCGAGCCCGACCTTCACGCCGTCCCGCAAGGAGGCGATCTCGTCGACAAAGGGCTCGATCGTGCCGGCGAGCTCGGAGGACACGAAGAGCACGGCCGGTGCGGCGTCCTTGAGCATGGCCTTGAAGGCCTCGGCGCCCGCCATGGTGGGAAGGGGCACGGCGCAGGCGCCGGCGACGAGGGTGCCGAAATAGGCTTCCACGTATTCGATCGAGTTCCGGGACAGGATGGCGGCGCGGCTCCCTTTTCCCAGACCGCCCGCAAGCAGCCGGTTCGCCACCCGGTAGACCCGAGACCCGAGCTCTCCCCATTTCACCCGGCGTTCCTTGAAGATGAACGCGACCTGATCGGCGCGTTCCTCGACCGCTCTTCGAAACTGCGAAGGGATGTCCGCTCCCTTCTCGAACCCGGCTTCGGCCGCCCCTGTCTCCATCGGACTCGACCCTCCCTGCCCGCCTGATGTCCCGACTCCAACACGCCCCTCCCGTCTCGACCGGGCATCTTTCTTCAACGGCGCCGCGAAGTCAAAGGGGGTTCATCGGGATGGGACACCGCCCGCAAGGAGGAGCGCGTCCTTCTGTTTCTGAGGCGGGAAGGGACGTTAGCCGCGAGCCGGTCCATCCGGAACCAGGCCAGGATCTCGTGGAAAGGCCGCGACCGGAGCCCCTTGGCCGAAAGTCATGGACTCAACTTGACGCAGGCGCCTGCATGGAAGTGAAAAGGGCTGCCCCGCTCACTCAACCCCACCTTTCCCACCATGGTGTCGGTCCCCTTTCTTCGCTTCGGCCTGAAGACGACGGCGCTCTTCTCCCTCGCGGGCGAGTGCTTCGCGGTTACTGTCGTCGACCCGCATGAAGGAGTCGCGCCACTCGTCGCTGCCCCAGCGGAACGGGGTCTGGACCGTGGTGCGGGGCATCCAGGCCCTCTCCAGCAGATCCAGGGCAATTCCCACAATCGAGCGCTGCATGGCGGCGTCCCAGGGTTTGCCGCAGGGGTTTCCCAGAGGAAAGTCGCTGAACACGAAGCGGGCGACGCCGCATTCCTCGACGACGTCACGTGCCGAGCCCAGGATCACGCTGGGAATGCCGTTCTCTTCGAGGTGTCGCGCGACCAGACTCACGGTCTGATGACAGACCGGTCAGAGTGCCGAAAGGAGCATGGCGTCGACACGGTCCTCACGGGCCCACTCCAGGATCTTTGGGGTGTGAAGACGGCATGTACGGCCCTGGCTGTACTCGGTGGGGACCCCGTAAAAGCGTGGGGAGACCGACTCGATGCGGCCGCCGGCCGCGTATTCGGACAGACGGTTCAGCGGCAGGAAGCTAGCGACATCGTCCGTGTGGGTGGCCGCTTTGTCCCAGAACAGGTGGCCCGTGAACATGCGCAAGGGAGCCGGTCTTGCCGCCATGGCGTACAAGTCCAGGGTCTGCGGCAGGCCCTGTGCTGCCGGTCTACCTGCGGTGGTCACCAGCCCTATGCGGCACTCGGACAGCGGCTTCTCGAGAGGGGCGAACGGGACGTCCTGATGGTGCGCCCAGCCGTACGGCTGCGAGTACCCTTGGGCGGCGTAGTACTCCCTGCTGCGATCGATGTAGCTCACGAAAGACCGGTATGGCCGCCGCTGATTCATGGGAAACTCCTGTCTCTGATCGCCCTTGAGCTGAGGCTCCCGTGTTCTCAGGCATCTTCGGACGCTGACGCGTATGGAATGCTCTGTTCGGGTCAAACAGAATATGAGGAAGGTGGGGGACAAGCAAGACAGCCCGCCCGCTCCATGAATCCATGCGCATACCATGCGCATACTGTCAGTATACACTTTCTTTCTTTTTTCCTTTACCCGACCGACCGCCGGGAAATAGGATTTAGTTAATCACCCCAGCAGGTTTATCCAACAGGGCAGGGCCGGAGATGCCTCAGAGAAACGTCAGGGAAAAAAGGAAAGAGGTCGTTATCTTTGAATACGACAATTACAGGACCTACCTGAAGGATCTTTACGCGTACCTGAAGGAGAACAAGCCGCACTTTTCTTACAGGTATTTCTCCAGCAAGGCCGGGTTCCGCTCCCCGAATCTCCTCAAGCTCGTCATCGAGGGCAAGAGGAATCTTTCCCCGGAAAGCATCGGGAAGTTCATCCATGCCCTGAAGCTCAACAAGACCGAAGGAGAGTTCTTTCGAACCGTCGTGCACTTGAATCAGGCCCGGACTGCCGACGAGAAGCGATTCTATGCCGAGCAGCTCATGCGCTTTCGGCCCTTCCGCTACATCCATCCTATTCGGAAGGACCAGTACGAATACTATTCCCAATGGTACAACTTGCCCATCCGGGAGCTCTTGTCCCTTCCGGCGTTCTCTGAGGATCCGGATTGGGTGGCCAAGATCCTGGTACCACCGATATCGCCTCAGCAGGCGAGAAGGGCACTCGAGCTCCTCCTGGCGTTGGGTCTCATCCGGCATGACGAATCCGGCAGAGTCGTGCAGACAGATGCCTTCATCACGACCGGAGACGAGGTCACCTCCGCCTCGGTCACCCTCTACCACAGGGAAATGCTGCGAAGAGCGTCAGAGGCGATTGACAGCTTTCCGCCCCAGCAGAGAGACATCTCATCGCTCACCCTTGCCCTCTCTGAGAAGAATTTCAAGCACATCAAGCAACTCATCCAGAAATTCCGCAAGGAGCTCCTCGCGATCGCAAATCAGGACCCGTCCCCGGAAGCAGTGTTCCAGGTGAACTTTCAGCTGTTTCCGCTGACCAGGATTATCCGGAAGGAGTAGAGGGATGAAGAGGCCTTTCCTTCATAGAGTGTGCTCCCTTCTGATCCTCCTGGCCTTCCTTCGTCTTGCGGGCTGCGGAGGGACGGAGACCGGCAACCCCGGCCCCTCGAAACCCGGCCAGGATAGCGAGCCGTCAGAAAACGCCGCCGTCAGCCTGATGGACGCCATCTGCGACCGGCTGACCTCTTGCCTCGAAGGCGTGACGGAAACCGAGTGCCGCACCTCGATCAGCGTCAGCACGACTCTCGGCGCGGCCTTCGGCGTCCCCTCCCAGGATTTCGCCGCATACATCGACATCGTAGCTGCCGTCGATGAAGGTATGCTCGGGGCAGACCCCGGCGAGCTGAGTCTGTGTCTGAGCTCGCTCCGTGAGGTCAGCTGTGACGACGAGCGACTTCAAGCTGTCGAGGTCGCCGAGCCTTTCATCGTGAATATCGAACAGATGATTCCGGACCAAGGCTGCCCGGCGGTCTTTTCAGAGTCGCCGCCTTGACAGAGGACTGGACAGGGCGAGGTGCCCTGACCACTCTCTTACTGCAGGAGGACAAAGCCATGAAGGCCACCACGAGAATCGCTCTGCCCCTCATTCTGTTTGCATGCGCCGTGTTTATCAGCTGCAGCTCGGATCATTCCGATGACGAGTCCGTATCCCCCGTTCGTGTGGAGAGGGCTGCCTGCTACCAGGCACTCGACTACTTCCCGGAAGTCCTGGCTTCCGCAGAGGACAACGGCTCTGCGGCGCCGCCGGCTCCCGAGAGCTCCCCGTTCTGTTCCTCTTCTGTCGGCCTGGGAGAGAAGGTACCCTTCGTAGCCCTGGAGGAAGCGGGCGGAGGCAACACGATCGTCGCAGATAGCGTCACCTGGGCTGTCAGCGATCAAGCGGTTGCAGAGATCTCGGCCGACGGGACCCTTTCCTTCTTTGGCCCCGGTTCGGTCGAGGTCCGGGCGTGCGTGGAGGATCTCTGCTCCGAGCCGTATCCCATCACCGCCGTGGAAGACCCGCAGGTGGTCCAGCTCGAGATCTTCCCCGGCTACTATTACCCCGTTCCTCTGTTTGCAGACATCGGCATCACCATGCCGGACTGCTTCGACTGCTATTTCGAGTCCACCTTGAGACTGCTCGTGGGTGATACGGCCGAGTTCTTCGCGCGGGGAGTGCTCGAGACCGGCTCCTGGGTCGACCTCACGACCGAGGTTGCCTGGCATTCGACCGATGCCGATGTTGCCACACTCGACTCCGGGGGATTGCTGACTGCCCACGCCCAAGGCAACACGGCGGTCACCGCCACCTACGAATCCCTGACCAGCAACACCGTTGAGGTGGAAGTCCTTGCCGAAGCCATCCTCGTGGACCTGTACGTTTACAGGCAGTCCAGCGAGGGCATTCTCAAGGTGGGCTCCATCGACCAGTTCCACGCTGACGCGTATTACGACCCGTGGATGCTGAACGATGTGACGAACGAAGTCGAGTGGGTGATCTCGGATCCGACGCTGGCGAGCGTAAGCCCGGAGGGCATCCTCACGGCCCTGGCTCCCGGCCTGCTGACCGTCCAGGCCCGTTACCAGGGCAAGGTCAGCAATGAGATCGCGATGGAGATCTGGGACGAGGTGGAGATGGACTACTGCGATCCGGCCAACCCGCACCGGGCTTTCTGGGAAGATGAGTACAACCGGGTCATCCTGGAGACCGACTGCGACACCTATCCGGGTCAGAGTCCGGTCCGCATCCGCTATACGATCGAGGAGAATCAGCCTCATCCATGGGGCATCCTGGATCCCTGTCTCGACCTGGTCGTTCTCAACGGGGCGGATCAGGTTGTAAAGACATTGCGCTTCGAAGGCTGCGGCGATCTTCCCTTCGCCATGGAGGCAGGCGCTCTGGCGGACTTCGATCCCATCTACCAGTACGGCACGGTCTGGGACCGGACGGACGACGACGGCCAGCCCGTTCCGGCGGGAGTGTACGCGATCGCCGGACGATTCTACATCTACTATGACCCTGTCATCAGACTATCCATATCCCTGCAGGAGTAAGCGCAGCCGGCGAGAAGCACGGGTCCGCCCAGCGGCCAAGCCCCGCAGAGCGGACCCGTGCAAAGAACGGCTCAGGGCGGATGCCAAGGTCCACGAACAAGGTGACGTAACTGTGTGTCAAGAAGAGTGTGGAGCCCGGGTAGACGGCCTCGGACCAGAGTCACATCAACCGCTTGCTGATCTCCGCTGTCACGCCTCTTGCGGATCGATTCCTCTCTGCTTAAGCCACATGGGCAGCAGCTCTGCGTCCACCTTCCGGCTGACCCCGGGCGCTTTCTCGAGCAGGTACTCGCCCAGGGCCGAGGTGAGGTTGATCGCGCCGTAGCTGCCGTCGAAGAGGATCATCTTGTCCGTGTGGGCGAGCTCGCAGGCATGCGCCATCGCCTTTTCCAGGTCCTCGGCGATGAAGGCACGCTTGACCACCCGTTGCGGCAGCCCTCTTGCCACCTCGGGGCCGGCCACGATCGTCGGATACCAGGAGGCCAGGTCCACGAAGAGCTCTCTCCACGAGTGGTTCACGACCAGGGCCTTGACAGCCGTGTTCAGGGTCAGAGGATATTTTTTTCGAGGGGATCCGATCTCCAGGTCCAGATAGTCTGTCGGGCCCTTGAGCAGGTTCCCCGAGGTCAGGCCGCCGGCGTGCAGGTACCACGGCCACCTTCCGGCGTCGAGCACGGCGATGCACGCGTCGATCTCGGCAAAGAGGCGCAGAAGCTTTCCATAGGACCTCAGGGTGTTGACCGTAAGACGGCGGTCGAGGCGGTGGTGATCGTTGTCGGCATCGATTCCGATGATCCCGGCAGGGGAGGTGACCTGGAAGCAGGTGAATGCGAATTTCTTCTGAACAAAAGGAGACTCGAAGATCGCCCGCGGGACGACGTTGCTGCTCCGGCTGCCGAAGTTCATGTGGTAGACCGACCGGGTCTCGAGTCTGGCGTAGCTCATCGTGAAGGCCTTGAGCGAGCGCCCGACCAGGCGGTGAAAATAGGTCTCCCGCGGGTCGTCATAGTGGGCGTGTATGATCCAGTCCGCATCGTACACCTTGGCGAGCCCGTAGAGCGTTCCGATTTCGGTCTCGATGGGGATGCCCCGGTCAAAGGGTCCCACACCCGCGACGCGGCCGCCAAAGGCCTCGGCCAGCCCAAAGTGGGGAATCATCTCTCTGGCCTCGATCAGGGCGCCCCCGACGCAGAACCGCAACCGGATGTTCTCGCAGCCGGTCCGGTTCTGAACCACCTCCTTGATGGTCTTGAGCATCTCTGCGTACGCATGGCCTTCCAGGATACTGAAGCCATGCTCGGAGCAGAGGAGATTGACCGAATCCCCGGGCCTGATCATCCCCATGTCCACGTTGTCGAGGGCCCGTTCCGTTGCCGTCCGGATGCGGGAGAGATCCTCTCCGTGGAGATAGATCTTTTCAGGTATATCCGGAAAGAGCTCTCGGACCTCCAGGGACGCGATCCCGGGCAATTCGGCAGCCCTCCTGGACGGAAGCGCCGGGCCCATCAGGGACGGCATGATTCTCGGGGGGGAAACAGCCGCGTTGAGCATGAGGACCTCCCACCCGTCTATTTCGCCTTGAAGATCGAAACCAGGTTCTCCAAAGAGCGTTCACGAAACTGCTCCCGGTCTTCTTCGAGGCGATACTCCGGGTACTTTCGGGCCACGTGGTCGGGTATGTTCCACAGACCGGTCTCGATCGGATACCATCGATAGCCCTTCTCGGGCTTCATGGCTTCGCCTCGGGCCTGCAGCAACCGCTGCACGGGTGCCATGCACCACATCCCGCACGACGTTCGAACGCCGGTCAGGAAACTCACCTCATCCGGAGAGCGGGCGCCCTGCAAGATCGCGCCTGCCACCTCTCTGGCCCGGACATCCATGCAGACACAGATCCTCTCTTCCGGATCGAGGCCGGCCCGACCGCACAGATCGCTGATTGCCGCCGGGTCCATCCCCTTGGTGTCGACGCCCAGGATCAACGGCTCCGGCCGCCCGATGACCCCGATGGCGCCTTCCCGGCAGGCATCGAGGCAGTGGAGACACCCCGCGCACCTGGTCTCGTCCACCACGGCCTTCTTGTTCACCATCCGGATGGCCCGGGTGGGGCAGACGTTCTCGCAAAACCTGTCTCCCACGCACTTGTCCTCTTCCACCCTGGACACGATGTACACTTTCTTCATGCAGCACCCTTTCTGAGGTGATGGGGCCAGGTGCTTTCGAGCGTCCACATGGTAGCACATCCGGCGCCGAGTACGTGCCGGATTTCTGACCAGCCAGATCAATCCTCTCATCGCCTTCGTTCTTTCGGCCCATCAAGCGGCGGCTGCGATCTTTGCGCAGGTGCAGGCGATGATGGGGTTCGCCCGCAGCCTGTTCTGTTCAATCCCCGTGGAAACTGGCCGAGGAGCTGACAGGAGGGCCCTTGAGGAGCGACATCCGGCGCTGGCGAGAAGACCCGCTGCTGTTGGCATGGCCCTGGGCCGTCAGCTCTGACTACCATACGATCCCGGGCTCCATCGATCAGATCGACAAGACGGCCCTCGCGATTTCTACGAAATTCGTCCTCGAATTTGTGCGGGGGCTTCAAACGTACGCTCCTCAGGACCTCCGGGAGGCCGAAGAGGTCGAGCTTCCCGTTGACGAGGGAATGGTCCAGATGCTGAGGGAGAGAGGAGGCGTCAAGTCTGAGAGCCCGTCGAGGGACTAGCCCGGACAGGCTGCGGGCCCACGGTCCTGGGTGCCGTTCATTCGGTCAGTGGCGTCTCCGGAAACCCCTGCGGGTAGAGCCGGTAGCCGGCGGCGTGCTCCTCCACCTCCTCGCGCAGGTACCAGAACCGGAAAGAGTCGTTGGCCAGGTAGAGCGGCATCTGATCGCCGTAGTGCGGGTCCCCCCAATGAGAGCTCTCGCCGCCCGGCAGGACGTTGTAGGTGGTCCACTCGTCCGCCTTCATCTCCACGCACAGCCGGAAGGCCGGCCCTTCGTTCCCGTGCTCGTACGGAAGCGACTGGATCGAACCGTCGGACCGAGCCATGGAATACTCGGCCGGGTCCACCGTGTGGAGGCCGCCGTCGTTCTCGAAGGGACCGAGGCTGAAGTCGTCCCAGACCGGGTGGTGGAATTTCTTGAGGTGGATCTCCCCCCAGCGCCAGCTTTCCATTGCCCGCTCCGGGCCGAAGAAGGCGGCGAGCTGGGCCAGCGCATCCTGGAGGGCCGCTGTCATCTGGTCGCCCGCCGTTTCCTCAGCGGGGGTCGTCTTGTCGTCGAAGAAGTTCTTGCCGCTCGCCGGGCCGCGCCCGTCGAGCCAGGCCCCCAGGTTCCGGCCTGCGATCTGCGGCAAGTAAGGGCCGATCATGCCGAGCAGAAGAGAAGGCAGATCGTCCTGGAGCGTCCGGTAGATGAAATGCGTGTACCAGACGTTGAAGATGGAGGCGCCGGTGCTGTCACGATCACACCGGCGGTCCCAGGCCTCAAGGATGCCCAGGGCCCGGCAGGCGTCCGCGCCCGGCTCCGCGCAGATCGCGGCCTGGTTCTCGAGCAGATAGGGCAGAAAGACGTCCGCCAGTACCAGGTGGTCGTCGTCCTGCAGCTCGACCAGGTCGGCCAGGGGGATCGGCCCGGCGGCCTTCATCTGCTCGATGCGCTGCGTGATGCGCCAGGCGCGGGCGCCCAGGTCGAAGAAGTGCCCCCAGTAGTCCTCGTCGTTGACCGGGTCGTCGTCCAGGGTCTGGTCGCCGATCGTGTTGTTCGCCGTGACGACGTAGCCCTTCGAAGGATTGAACAGCTGCGGCTTGGATGCGAGATCCAGGTAACCCTGCCATTCGTGGCTGCCGCTGCCGGTGAACGGGTAGTACGGAGGGTATTCGCTGACCGGGTTGGCGCGCACCGGATAGGGGCCTGCGGCCATGTAGCCGATGTTGCCCGAGGTGTCGGCGAAGACCCAGTTGAGGACGCCGCTGTTGAAGTACCGCATGGCCTGGAGGCCGTCCTCGACGGTCGTAGCGTCCAGGACCTCCTTCATGCAGACCAGGTCCGTCGACGCACTGTCGAAGCCCGGCCAGCGCGCCGAAAAGACCAGCCCGAACAGCTCGAGGATCCCGCCCACCTCTTCCGGCAGGAGATCGTTCACGATGGGGCCGTGATGGGGCACCCAGCGCGTCGTAAGCGTTTGCGGCACTGCGTCCTGCGGCAGACCGCCCTCGGGACGGACGAGGATCGTCTCGTCGAAGAAGTCCAGAGGCGCCCACTTTCCTTGAAAGTAAACGGTCCTCTTGTCGGCGCCGAGCTGTTCCCGGTAAAGGTCGGTCACGTCGCCGAAACCGTTGGTGAGGCCCCAGGCCAGGTGTGCCGTGTGGCCGATGAGGACCATGGGCGCACCGGGGGCGATGTTGCCGATCGCCCCGGTCTGGTCCACGCTCAAATCCACGATATGGGTGGCCATGAGCGTGGACGGGATCTCCAGGGGCATATGCGGATCGTTGCAGAGGATGCAGGCCCCGCCCTCGGTGAGGCTGTCGTCCACCACCCAGTTGTTGCTCCCTCCGGACTTGCCCAGCCACGATCTGGCGAAAGCCTGATCCAGGCGTCCCGCCAGCGTGAGCAGGACCTCGGCCAGCCTGCGCCGGGTGCCTTCGTCCGCCCCGGCCAGCGCCGCCCCCAGCGCCTCAGCTCGAGCCGGCCCGGCCGACGCCACCGTCACCGTATCGAAGTCCGACGTGGGGAAGGGCTCGAGGATATACGTGGGCATCAGCGGTTGGAATCGGAGCAGATCGTCGGATTCGGGAATCAGAAGCCACCAGGCGAGAGAGATGAGCAGCTCGAGCGGCCCCTGGAAGCTCTGAGAAAAGACCAGAGCCTTGGCCACGGCCACGACGTCTCTCGCCTGCCAGGGCTCGGGCCAGTAGTCCGGAGCGATGCGGTCGAACTCGATCGGCCTCGCGGCCCCGTTCCTGCCGGCCTTCATGTCCTCGATGTAGGCGTTCACGCCGTTGCAGTAGGACTGGACGAAGCTCACGATTTCCGGATGCTCCCTCTCCAGGAAGACAAGGTTCTCCTCGGCGAGGCGCCGGAACCCGATCACGCGCTTGGTGACGTCGTCGGCGAGGAAGCTCTCGCCGTAGACCTCGGCCTGGGTGCCGTAGACGTAGCGCCGGAAGTGGTCCATGTGGAAGATCCGGTCCCGGGCCATTTCGTAGCCCTGCATGAAGAGGACCTCGCCCCGGCTGCTCCCGTAGATGTGGGGGATCCCCCATTCGTCCCGGAAGACTTCCACCGGATCTGCCAGGGATTCTACGGAGGGAGGCAACTCCACGGGGTCGCTGCGACTCTCCCCGTCGTCGTCTCCGGAGCAGCCGAATCCCCAAAGAGCAGGAAGAAGCACGAACAACCAGAGCCTGCGGTTTCTCATCGAGCGGGTCCTCCTCGGCAGATCGTGTCATGACTCCGATGGTTGAGCGCCCTTCCATTCACGCGGCGCGTCAAGCCGAAATTAGAATGGAGCCTTCCCGGAAGTCAATTAAAATTTGCGCAACAACCCTTTGTTATATGGGACTGACGAAAGAATGCAGGGGCCAGAAGAAAGCGCGCCCCTCTCCTCACCACTGCCGGGAGGAGCGGGGCGGCGTCAGACCTGAGAGAACGAGGAAGAAAAAGAGGAGCAAATTATAGATAGGTGCTCTTGTATTTTTCCCGGATCACCTTCTTGTCGATCTTGCCGACGCTCGTCTTGGAGATCTCCGTGACGAACAGGACCTCGTCCGGAAGCTGCCACTTGGCAAAAGACTTGGCCAGATGGTTCAGGATGTCCTGCTTGGTCACCTTTCCCCTGTGCTCCTCCCTGAGGATGACCAGGGCGAGGGGCCTTTCTTCCCACTTGGGATGGGCCACGCCGACCACGGCCGCCTCCAGCACCGCCGGGTGGCCGACGATCGCGTTCTCCATGTCCACGGAAGAAATCCACTCGCCGCCGCTCTTGATGATGTCCTTCACCCGGTCCGTGATCTTGAGGTAACCCTCGGCGTCCATCGTCCCGGCGTCGCCGCTCTTCCAGTATCCGTCGGCGGTGAACTGGGCGGACGGCGCCTCGGGGTTGTAGTAGCTGCCCGTGATCCACGGCCCGCGCAGGCAGAACTCTCCGGCCGCCTTCCCGTCGTGGGGGATCTCCTTCCCATCGGGGTCCGTGAGCTTCACGTCCAGACCGCTGACGACGTACCCCTGCTTCCTCCTGAGGTCCCATTTCTCGCTCTCGGACCATCCGTCCAGCCAGGGCTTGAGCCGGTTGATGCTCGCCAGAGGGGAGGTCTCGGTGGCGCCGTAGGCGTGGATGATCTCGGCTCCGGTCAGCTCGAGGTAGTCCTTCATCATGGACAGGGGCGGCTCGCTGGCGCCGCTCAGGATGCGGGCGCCGCGGAAATCCGGCTTCTTGTCGAGCCTGCGGATGTACTCGAGCATCGGCATGAGCAGCGCCGGTGCCCCGGCCGAGGCCGTGACCTTCTCCTCGATCATGATGGCCGCCAGCTCGTCCAGCCGCTGCAGGTTGTACATGCCCGGCAGCACCAGCTTGGCCCCCGCCAGGGTGGTGAAATACGCGCCGCCCCAGCCCATGGCGTGGAACATGGGCACGAGCTGGAAAAAGCAGTCCCTGGGCGAAAGCTCCGTGTTGTTGCCGATCGCCATGGCGTGCAGGTAGTTGCTCCGGTGCGAGTAGTAGACCCCCTTGGGCTTGCCCGTCGTGCCGGTCGTATAGCAGGCGGCGCAGGCGGACTTCTCGTCCATGTTGGGCCAGTCGTACTCCGGGGCGGCGTCACGCAGCAGCTCCTCGTAGCTGTAGAGCGGCTGGAGCTTGGTCCGGACTTCGCCGATCTTCTTGTCCGTGAGCACCACGTAGCCGCGCACCGTCGGACACTGCGGGGCAACGGCTTCGACCAGGGGAACGAGGAACTCGTCCACGATGACGATCTTGGTCTGCGCGTGGTTCACCACGTAAGCGAGATCGTGAGGCGCCAGGCGCAGGTTCATGAGGAGCATGACCGCCCCCATGCCCGGGATGCCGAAATACGCCTCGTAATTCCGATGGGAGTTCCAGTCCATGACGCCCACCCGGTCCCCGATCCCGACGCCGAGCTTGCGGAGCGCGCCGGCAAGCCGCTGGATCCTCTGGTAGGCGTCCGCGTAGGTGTACCGGAACATGCCGGTCGGCGTCTTGCAGGCGACCTCCTGCTGGTCGAAATTCCGGGCCGCGTGCTTGATGATGTTGATCAGGTTGAGCTGATAGTCGTCCTGCATGGTCGAGGGAAATCCTTGAATCGTCTTCATCCTCCTCGTCTCCTCCTGTTGTCTCGAGTGTGTTTCATCGGCTGCCTGCGCAAATAGAAGACATTCGGCCTGGCCTCGCTCTCCCAGGATACCGGAAGCGGGAGCACCTCGACCTCTCGTTCGCTCAGCATCCGGCTCGCCTCGCTCTCCGGATCGTTCAGATCGCCGAAGATGCGGCAGCCGCTCATGCAGGTGGAGACGCAGGCAGGCTCCAGACCGTGATCGATGCGGTGCGCGCAAAACGTGCACTTGCTCACCGAGTCCTCCTGCCGGTCGTAGAAGATCGCCCGGAAAGGACAGGCGTCCATGCACTTGAGGCAGGTGATGCAGCGGCCGGTCTCCAGGGAGACGATCCCGTCCTCCCGCACCGCCATGGCTCCGGTCGGGCAGGCCTCCACGCACGGTGCCGCCGCGCAATGGTTGCACATCCTCGGAAAGTAGAACATGTCCAGGTCCGGAAAGACGCCGCAAGGCCCTACCGTCTCCACTTTCGTCCAGTACGGGACGCGGCCGGTCCTCAAGTCCAGCTCCTCGCCGAGACGCGGCTTCAGATCGTGCTCCTGGCGGCAGGCGACCTCGCAACCGCGGCACCCCACGCACAGATCCAGGTCGATGACCATCCCGTAGCGCTTGGAGTCAGAGCTCATGTGCTCTCTGCTCCGGCATCGCTTCCGACGCTTCGCGCCGGCACCACCCGGCACGGCAGGCCCCGCATGAAAGGCGTGAAGGTCTCCTTGCCGAAAGGCTCGTCTCCCACGCAGTTGTTCACGTTCGCCTCGTCGCCCGGGTAGTCTCCGAGCTTCAGCTCCCGGCAGCCGCTCCACCATCCGTGCTGCGCGACCACGACTTGCGGATGGATCCCCTCGGTGAGGCGGGCGCGCGCCCGGGTCCTCCCGTACGGCGTCTCGACCGCGACCCATTCCCGCTCCCGGAGGCCCAGCTCGAGGGCGGTCCTGCGGTTGATGAAACATGCCGGGTCGGACTGCATGCACCTGAGCCAGGGGATGTTGTGCAGGGTGCCGTTGTAGAAATAAGGGACCCGCACACCGGTGATGAGCGTAAGCGGGTAGTTTCGGCCGCCCGAGCCGGCCGCGCGCGCGGCCGCTGGCGGCAGCGGCTCCCGGTGGCGCGGAACCGGATCGAAGCCGAGCGTCTTGAGGACCGTGGAGTAGAGCTCGAATTTTCCCGAGGGCGTCTGGATGCGCCAGGCCGGCTCCCCCGAGGCGTATCTCCGGTATCCCTCAGGCGCCACCTCGTGGCAATGCTTCTTCTTGAGCTCCTCCCAGGTGATCCCGAGCGGCTCGAGCTGGAAGTCGAGAAGCTCCTCATCCGTGGCCCATGGCCACATCTCGGGGTCCAGGCGACGGCCGAGGTCCCGCAGGAAGCTGAGGTCCGACTTCCGCTCGAACAGGGGCTCCACGCATTTCTGCTGGGCGTAGGTCCAGCGGCCGCAGACTTCGTCGGCGATATAGTCGCGCTCGGTCCAGTGAGCGGCGGGCATGACGATGTCCGCAAGGCGGGCCGCAGGCGACATGAAGTAGTCCCGGACCACCAGGAAGTCCAGCTTCTCCAGGGCGCGCCTCACCTTGGGCGTGTTCTCGTTGTACGCCACCGGGTTTCCGGCCACCTGGATCAGCATCCTGACGGGGTACGGCCTGCCCGTGAGGATCGCATCCCAGAACGCCTTGGGCTGGCTGGCCGGGTACAGGGTCGCGCGGCGGTCGGCCAGCCGGTCGCGCTCGTTGTCGGGCGACGACCGGCCCGTGAGGCGGGTCTCCACCATCTCGCGCCAGAAGGGATGGAAGACGTTGCCCCCCTTCTCGTCCACGTTCGCCGTGAGCATCATGAGCACCAGCAGCCCCCGCAGGGTCTGCAGGCAGGAAGGCGTCTCCGCGATCCCCTGCATGGCGTCGATCGCCGAGCCCGGGCTGTTCTGCGCGTACATCCTGGCGGCGGCCCGGATCTTGTCCGCCTGCACCCAGGTGAGGGGTTCGGCCCGCTCGGGCGGACATTCGGCGGCCTGATCGGCGAGCATCTGCAGGGCGGTCTTCAGATGCCGGCCTTCGACGTCGAAGCTGCCGAACAGCGCGGGCTCGACCCCGGGCTCTCCGGCCCGCCTCACCCGGCGGCTGCTCGTGTCCCAGACCACGCGGGCGTGCGGATCGCCGCTGCCCGCGAAGTCGGCTTCGGAGACACAGAAGCCGTGGCTCAGATCCACCAGATCACAGGCGTTGGTCCAGCTCGTCAGGAAGCCCGCCTGAAAGAGTCGCTCCTCCAGGATCACCTGGATCCAGGCCATGACCATGGCGCTGTCCGAGCCGGGACGCAGCGGGAGCCAGAGGTCGGCCTTGTGGGACAACGGCATGAGGAAGAAGGGATCGATGACAACGAGCCTGCCGCCGTTGCGTTTGAACTGCTGAAAACGGCTCGCCGCGATGCCGGCCTCGGTCCAGAGCGGGTTGGCTCCCCAGACGACGTAGCACCGGGCATGGGCCGCGTCCGCGCCGTCGAGAAAGGGCATGCCCCCCAGACTGATGAGGGAAGCGGAAAGCATGGGGCCCATGCAGATGTGGCCCGGCGAGATCATGTGGTTCTGGCCGATCGTGTTGCCGAGGCGCATGGTCCACTGGTTCATGCCCCGGCCCGTGCCCTGGCCCACGGCGATCGAGCGGGCTCCGTGCTCGCCGCGGTACCGGATGATCCGCTCGTGAATGCGGTCCATGGCCTCCGGGTAGGAGATCCTTGTCCAGCCGGGGTCCGGATCGCCTTTGGGCCGGGTCCGCATCAGGCAGTGATTCAGGCGATCGGGCGAGTAGAGGATCTGAACCGCTGCCTGCCCCTTGGTGCACATCACGCCCCGGCTGCGCGGATCCTCGGGATCGCCCTTGACCTTGACGAGGCGCCCCCGGTTCACGTAGGCCAGCACGCCACACTTGGAATGGCACTCGAAGCAGTTGGTCCGGACAACGGTGGTACCGGGCTCTGTCTCCGCGGGCACCCGCGCCGGAGCGGATCTCCTCATGGCGCGCTCCTGCGGCGCTGGTTGCGATTCCGCTCCATCGCGCTAGCTCGATGGGCGTGCTCGTCCAGGCAGGAGGTGCGGCGGACGTTCCAAAGGTAAGCAGCCGAGCGGTGCGGCTCAGGGGCGCAACGGTGCAATGCGGCGGGAAGCAGGCCGTCCATGGTGGGGTACATGCTATGAGAGAAGGAGGTCTTTGTCAAAGAAACGCGTCTCTGCGCCTGAGCTCTGCGCTGCCTTCTCATCCTGAGCCCTGGCGGCAGGCGGGCCGGGCGGCAAGCCCGGGATGCCCTGCGCGAGAACACATCGGGCGTTTTCGCATCCAACATTTGATTTGGCGTTGCAGCTGTCGTTCATGCAAGTATATAGTGTCAGGCAGGTGGCGGCGGCTGGTTGGGGGAACTACAACAGAGGAGGAAAGAGATGGCAACCACGATCCGCAAGAAAGACTATTTCAAGGTGGGCGTTGCCGACAAGCCGGGCGAGGCGGCGCGCCTGCTGGGGGCGCTCAGGGACAAGGGAGTCAACCTCCTCGCGCTCACGGGATTCCCGAGGGGACGGCGGCGCGCCCAGATCGATTTCGTGCCCGAGAACACGGCGGCCTTCAAGAGGGCCCTGAAGCAGGCGGGCGTGGATGCGGGCGAAAAGAAGACCGTGTTCCTGGTCCAGGGAGACGACAAGGTGGGAGCGATGGCCGAGATCCTGGAGAAGCTCGGCAAAGCCGGCATCAACGTGACCACCGTAGACGCGGCCTCGGACGGCAAGGGCAGGTTCGCCGCGCTCCTCTGGGTGAAGGCGGAGGACGTCTCCAAGAGCTCCAAGCTCCTGGGCGCATCGTAAGCCCGCTACCTCCGCCTACGCCGTCCCTGCGAAGAGAGGCCGTGCGGGTACAGGGGGTCATCCCGGCGCAGGCCGGAATCCAGTCCCTGCGCTACGGAGCTGCAGCCGTTCCCCGGGCGGGCTCCCGAACCCCCGGGAGGGCGACGCATGCGTCGCCCCTACAACGCCGGGACGGGCGCAGCAAGCTGCGCCCCTAGAAAGCC
>JBFLZG010000073.1:0-20002 GCA_040756235.1 bacterium
GCTTTGTCCACCCTACCTGTCTGAAATCCCCCCCGGCCCCCCTTTGCAAAAGTGGGGGAGAAGAACGAAGAAAGGGGAAATCAACAGAGTCGGGGTGACTAAAATGCGATTACTATGCCAGACCGAAGTACGGATGACAAATCTTTTTTCGTGTCCGCATGCTGATGGTTTTCAGGTACTTAGGCGGCATCGGAGGGTCAGCCTTTTCCAGTGCCGCAGGAGAATTATCGAATCGAGAATCAAACGTTGGAGCTGAATTTCCGAAAGCGGTAAAAACATTTCACAGTGATGGGGTTCGGCCGGCGAGGAGTGGAGCGGCACCTGCCCAAGAGGCCTTCTGCGAGAAGAGGCATATCGTATCGCAGGGACATCCGCTCCCTTATTCCGCCTTCAGGAGCCGGAGGATTTCGGGCAGGAGTGTGTGAAGAAGCTCGGCGGGGCTCACGATCTTGAACGAATAGCTGCCTGATCTTCCGGCCTTTGCCTTGCCGAAGTCCTTTTTGTCTCCGGTTACCAGAAAATCCGCTTTGGCCTTTATGGCCGAGGCTAGAACCGGGAGGTCTTTGTCGGCGACATGGCCTTCGATATCGCGGATCTCTCTCGCAGAGGGCACCGGAATGATTTCGAGCTTGAGCAGCGGGAGGTACTCGTGATATTTGGATAAAACTTCAGGCATCTTTTTCTTCAGGTTCCTTTCGATCTCCACGATGTTGAACTCCCCGGTTGCTCCGCAAAGGACCGGCAGTCCGAGGCTGAGCAGGTCGAGGAGGATGGCGGGCGCTCCCCTGTCTGAAAAGAGTCCTGAGATGATGACGTTTGAGTCCAGGAATATTCTAAGTCCTTCTTTTCTCATGAGACTCCCTGTACATGGTTTGTCTCTCTTTCTCGAGCCCCGCAAGCAAGTCTTTAAGGGAAAGGCCTGACGCCTTGAGGATCCTCTTCATCTGTCTTCTGGCTTCCTCAAGCTCGAGTCTCTTGGGCGTGATGATCAGGGAGTCGCCAACAGGGATGATCGAGACGACCTGACCTTCCTCGAGGTCGCTCATTTCTCGTATCTTTTTGGGTATTGTCAACTGGCCTCTGGCCTTGATTTCGGCAACGGATGCTTTGACCGAATCCATCGTGTACCTCCAAGGTTCAGTTTTCTGAATTCAGAATATCACATTTACGAAAAAGTGCGAGTCGTGATGCGAAAGGATGGGGTGCATGAACGCTTGTAGGGGGGGCGGGCGCTTGCGAGTGCTCGTAAGATGGGTCCCGGCGTGCCTTGGGGCTTTGGCTTTGGTCGTGGCTGGGGGCATCCTTCTGAGTATGGGACACTGTGGGGCGGAGCCCGGCGGGAGTGTCCTCGTGGACAGTGGAGCGGTCAAGTGCGAGGTGGTGGCTGTCGGAGAGCTGGCCAGAGGGCCAGCCGAGGAGCTGGCGCAATATCTGGGGAAGATCTCGGGGGCGAAGGTGGCGGTTCGTTCGATCACCCCTCACCCTGACCCTCTCCCCTCCAGGGGAGAGGGAAGAAGAATGGCCTGCCAGGTCTTGGTCGGCGGAAATGATGCGGTTGAGGAAGCGAAGCGGGTCGGATTGGAGGTGCGCGAGTCCGACTGGAAGGGTCTATCCCAGGAGGGATATCTCATCAAGAGCGGAAGCGGCGCGGTGCTTCTCGCAGGGAAGACCGAGCTGGCGATGTATTACGCCGTGGAGCGGTTCCTGGAGAAGCAGCTCGGGGTGCGCTGGTTCATGCCGGGGGAGCTCGGGGAGGTGGTGCCGTCCGCCTCGACGGTGAAGATCGGCGAGATCGACGCGGTGGGCGAGCCGGGGTTTCGATGGCGGTGGGTCGGAAAGGGCGAGTGGGCGCGTAGAAACGGCATGAACGTGGCCGTGGACTGTCAGGGCGAATTCAAGACCAAGTGGTTCGTTCATACTTTCGACCGGCTGCTCCCACCCGAGAAGTACTTCTCCCGACATCCGGAATACTATGCACTGGTTGGCGGCAAACGTGGCGGCGGAAGAGGCCGCAAAGGGCAGGTCCAGCTTTGCACTTCCAATCCCGAGGTCGTGGCTGAGGTGGCTGCGAACATCATCAAGCTCAGGGAGGCCGAGCCAGATCTCAAGATCGTCTCCCTGGATCCCATGGATGGCCTCGCCTTCTGCGAATGTCCGAACTGCAGGGCCGAGGACGAGCTTGGTTCGGGCGCTCACAACTCACTGTCCCGCAGGATGCTGCTGTTCTACAATACTGTCTCTGAAATTGTACGAAATGCGTATCCGGATCTCCTGCTGAAGAGCATCGCCTATCACTGCTATGTGGCTCCTCCGCTCGACCCGTTGCTGAAGGCCAACCACAGCTCCGTGATTCAGCTCTGCCGCTTCATGTGCCACAACCACGCCCTCTCTGACCCCAACTGCCCTTACAACCGTGCCTACAACGAGTACCTGAAAGGATGGCGCCAGATCGCTGGCAAGGTGGCGCTATACGAGTACTACTACAAGGTTTCCTGGCTCGAGCTTCCTTGGCCAATTGTCCACACCTTGAAACAGGATATCCCCTACTTCCACAAGCTCGGTCTCTTCGGCCTGGCCACGCAGTACGCCGAGAACTTGGGATCGAACGGCCTCGTATACTACGTCGCCGCGAGGCTGTTGTGGGACCCTGGTCAAGACGTAGATGCGCTTCTCGAGGACTTCTACACGAAGTTCTACTGCGAAGCGGCCGGGGTTATGAAGGATTACTACGAGACGCTGGAAGCCGCTGCGGTGTCTTGCGGATTCCACCTTGCGCGCCAGAACCCTTACGAAGAGGTCGTGAGACTTTTTACGCCCCAGCTTCTCGCGAAGCTCGATTACTCTGTGTCCAAGGCAGAGACTCTGGCGAGGGACGGAAAGGTGAAGGCCCGGATCGCTCTCGTGCGGGCCTCCCTCGAGTACGCGAAAGCGTGCGCGGACTATGTGCGGGCACTGGAACGGGTCCGCGCCGGGAACACCCGTTTGTGGTTCACCGGCTCTTCCGCACAGGAAGCTCGTTCAGCAGGAGCTCCTTACCTGGGAAGAGTCAAAGATCTCCTCAGGCGAGGGCGCAAGGTGCGCGCTCTGGGAGGCGGCGAGAGCGGGTACATCAAGAGGTTCCTCGATCCAGCGAACGTCGTGCGCCAATGGGACACTCCGGATCTCGGCTTTGGCGAAAGGGCGAAGACCAGGCAGCGGGCCGCCTGGATCTCCGCCCACGCCGGTGAGACCGGCGGGCCGCCAGCGCCGCCGCCTTCCAGGTTCTCGCTCTGGGTCGTGGGTTACGACTTCGACTCGAATCGCAGGGGCTCCGAGTGCGAGCTCTGGACGGTGGACTTGTCAGGGAAGAGAGTGAGGATCGGCGGTCTCGCTCCGGCCGGGGACGCCGGCGAGAAGGCGGACCGGTGCTTCGTCTTTTCCGGCCTCCAGGGTTCGGAACTACTCGGGGGGCGCGGGAGCCTGCCTCTGTTGGTCACGAACGAGCCCGGAGGCTGGACCGAGGCGACGTTGGTAGCGGCTTACATCATACCTGAGGGGACGGGGCGTTCTTCGGAAGAGGCGACCGTTTCCGAGCACCAAGGCGAGGGTAAACAGAAGCGCAGCAGCCGTGATGTTTCGAGGGACGCCATGCAGCGGATCGAGGCAGACTTGGACAGCGTCCGCTCCCGCGCCATCGGGTTCGTCGAGTGCCAGGGCGCCGGCATCACGATCCGCGACGGCGACACTGTAGGCCTGGAGATCGAGTTGGCGAAATAGGTATTGACCTCATCTTCTGCCAAATCTGACTTGTTTCTCGGTTGCGACAAGGAAGGAATCCGGAATCTTCTCCGAGTAGAGTTCTATCAGACGTGAAAGTACTCGTAATCTTTGCGGCAGGACGCTCATCCTCAAGCCGAAGCAGGATCACACCACGATGAAGTTGTTATGAGAACCCATCCCTCTGCCCGAGCCTTTTGGATGATGTGGGCATCATCCATTCCACGTGACTGATCGAACACCGAGAATACCTCGTAATTTTTGCTCCGCAACCAGGCCGCGACTGCGGGCCCGGTACATTCGTCAACGATGAATTTCATCATGTCGGTTCCGCTGCCAAAGGCATGAAGTCTGTGCTCTTGAGCGCTTTGGTAGCGAAAAGGAAACACGCACGTATGTCGTCTGCGGTGAGCGTGTTGTACTCATCCAGGATCTCTTTCTCGGTTGCACTATGGGCCAGAAGATTGAGGATGTAGTCAACGGTTAACCGAGTCCCGCGGATAACAGGCTTCCCCACCATGATTTTTGGGTCTAATGTTATGCGTTCGAGCAGTTCGTCGTCTTTCATTCCAATTCTCCTGCGAACCGACGTTATCCCCGCACTCCACCCCGAAGCTTCGGCCGGCGCGATTCGACCTCACGGCCGGCAAATACGATTTCTATCCCAGCTATCCAAGTCTAGAGGAGTGTCACGCCCGAACGCAAGGACTGGACCTCGGCGTCCGCCGGGGTGACGGAAAAGCCCAAACCCCGACGAAGCAAAATGCTTCAAATCTCGTCGCACCCCCTGGCCCACCCAACCAGCTTGGTTCCGGCTCGGCTCGGGAAATTGGGTCGGATCAGTGCCCGGCGTCGAGGGCCGAGCCGTGTTTTGCCCGGAGGGCAAAGCTGTCGAGGGAGGAGTGCCGCGAAACCCGACAGAAAAGCGAATCGCGGTGGCTGGTGGATCGCCACGCTCGCGAGCTGCAGCCATGGTTGGTGGACACGCCTGCGGCTTTGTCCACCCTACCGAGTGCTCAACCCGTTCGCTCGCGAAGTTCGCGCTGCCCTCTGTTCCGTCCAGCAACGCTTTCTGCTTTTCCAATCTTGCATCCTACACCCCCTTCTTCAGAAGATATTTCTTCACTTCAGTGATGAATATTCTTGCGTCATCCAAGAAGGGGCGGACCTGATCGGCTGAAAGATCGGCGAACTCCCGGTAGTCTCCCCGTTGCCTCAGCTCGAAGGCCTTGTTGAGGGATCGACCGAGTGCTTCCGGCAGTAGGCTTTCCTTGATGAATCGCCTGTTGAAGTAACTCAAGACCCCGCTGTGCTTTGAAGAGGAATACGGTTCGAAGATGAGCAAAGCGAGGACGGCGTAATACATGCTGTAATAGACTCGGTTCATGACGGAGCGGGGACTTTTCCCGCCGGCAAGGAGGTATTCAGCTTCTTCGCAGGTTTCTTCTGCCTGCCTCAGTCGATAACGAGCAAGTTCAACAAGCTTTTCACCCTCCGTCATAGCCTCACCCCGTGACTCCGAACGTTCTTGTACAAGGGGGATTCGGAAAGAGGGCCTCCCGCCAGCTCGTTTTCGCCGAAGATGACAGAAGAGATGAAGACGCCGTGACGGAGGTTGATCTCGAAAATGATGTCGTCGATTATTGATTCGATCTCGAACGTATATTCCGGGACTTGTATGAACACGTCCAGGTCTGATTCAGGCGTCCCCTCTCCTTTCACCTTGGATCCAAAAAGTAAGAGAGTGACCGGGCCGACCTCATTGGCCAACCTGGCCTTGAGGTCCCTCAGGGCCGCTTGTTCTTCTTGGTTGAGATTCAAACCGATCATCTTGACCTCCCGGGCGCGGCCGGGCCGGCGAAGGCTTTGAGCTTGCCATGGCAATGGTGGGGTGAACTCTGATTCATGCACCTGATTCACGTTATGACCAAAACGCGAGGCAGGTCAAGAGACCCGCAGGAGGGCGACTGCAAGTACGGGGAGCAGGGACTGGATTCCGGCCCCTGCCCCGGACTCCGATCCGGGGTGCGCCGGAATGACGGAGAAGACGAGGGTACGTCACGTCGGCCTTTGTTTCAGACAGGCCTTGTAGGGGCGCTGCTTGCCGCGCCCGTCCTGGTCTCGCGAGTCTGCGCCGTGATTGGTGGACACGCCTGCGGCTTTGTCCACCCTACCGAGTGCTCAACCCGCTCGCTCGCGCAGTTCGGGCTTTTGGCCCATCGGTTGTGGTGCCCCGTCCTGACGGCCGGATGGAACCGCTGTCCGGGATGACGGAATATGACACAGCCGCCTTCGCCGGAATGACAAAGAAAGATTGGCGCTTCAGCTCTTTGAGTACTTCTCCACCAGGACGAACTTGGTCACCTTGCCGGTCGGGGTCCTCGGCAGGAGCCCTTCCCACCAGAGGATCGTCTTGGGCGTCTTGAAGCCGGCGATCCGCTCCTTGCAGTGGCGGATGAGCTCCTCTTCGGAGACCTGTGCGCCCGGCGCCTTGACGACCACGGCGGTCACCTTCTCGCCCCAGGTCTCGTCCGGCAGGCCGATGACCGCGCAGTCGGCCACCGCCGGGTGGCTCATGAGGGTGTCCTCCACCTCCACGGAGAAGACGTTCTGGCCGCCCGAGATGATCATGTCCTTGGCCCGGCCCGCCAGATAGAGGAACCCCTCCTCGTCGAACCTCCCCAGGTCTCCCGTGTGGACCCAACCGTCCCGGAAGACCTCCCGGGTCTTTTCCTCGTTCTTGAAGTAACCGCCGGTTGCGGCGGGCGCGCGGCCGAGGATCTGTCCGACCTCGCCTGCCGGGAGGTCCCGGTCCTGGTGGTCCACGATCCGCACTTCGGCCGTAAAGACCACTTTACCGACCGAGTCGGGCTTGCGGTTCTTCTCTTCGGGGCCGAGCTGCGTGAGGATTCCGGTCTCCTGCAGCCCGTAGTATTCGTACAGGTTGGGGCAGATCCGCTTGCGGACCTGCTGCTGGAGGCTCTGCGGCAGCGGAGCGGCCGAGAACACGAGGGCGCGAAGAGAGCTCAGGTCGTACTTCTCGAGGTCCGGCTGGGCCAGGACGAAGCTCGCCATGGTCGGGACCCAGTTGGAGATCGTGACCCGCTCGGACTGGATGAGCTCGAGCATCTTCTGGGCCTGGAACTGATGGATCACGACTCGGGCCCCGGTGATGAGCCCGAGAGCGCACCAGGCGAAGCCGACCCTGCCGAAAATGGGAAAGGCCGTGAGGATCACGTCCCCGGGAGTCAGGTCGTGCATGAGAGCCATGACAATGGCGGTGGCATTGTTGTAGTTGGTGAGGAGGTAGGCCTTGGGGAGCCCCGTCGTCCCCGAGGTCAGGTTGAAGTAGTGGTAGTCCTCCTCCGAGATCTCGACCTTCGGCTCTTCCGGAGAAGAGGCGGCGAGCAGCCCCTCGTAGCCGGTCGCGAAGGCGGGCAAGTTCTCTCCCATGCCGATGAAATGCTTCACCCGCGAAAGCTTCGGCTGAACCTGGGCCGCGACTTCCGGAAACCACGGATCGAACAGCAGCGCCTGCGCATCGCAGTAGCGCATCAGCTCGATCATCTCCGCAGGGGCCAGACGGTAGTTGATGGGAATGCCGATCACGCCGGTCTTGGCGAGGGCGAAGTAGATCTCCAGGATCTCGGCCCTGTTGGTGCAGAGGAAGGCGGCTACATCGCCCTTGGAAAGTCCGAGGGAGGTGAGGCCGCCGGCCAGCCGGTTCGCGCGCTCGTTGAGCCGGCGGAAGGAGAACCTGCGTCCGGTTGCGGAGCAGTAGACGGCCTCCTTGTCCGCAAAGCGCGCGGCCGCGACGCGCAGGATGTTGCCGACTGTGAGGGTGCCGGTCGCCTTGGGTCTGGTGCCGGGGCTGGTCATGGACATCCTCCTGAAGGCATGGCGGGTGGCGGGATGCGGGAATTCTCCGTTGCTCTCATGCGCCTGTCAAGGGAGAAGAGCCGGCACGAAATTCCCTCTCCCCCGGGTTCGGGGGACAGGGCGAGGGTGAGGGGGAAGTAAGGGGCAGACGCACCCCTCATCCTGGCCTTCTCCCCTCGGCGAGGGGAGAAGGGATGAAAACCGAGATCAGGGCGCGAGACCGAGGATGACCCGCTTTTCGCCGGTGGCGGGAAGGAGCGGCTGAGCGGCCAGTTTGCCCTTGGGCAGACTGCGCACCTGGATCTGGACGTTGACCGCTGCGGAGGGCGGAAAAGGAATGGTGTGGCCGTGGAGGAGCACGGTGCCGATTCCTGCGTCAAGGGACCGGGACGGCTCCTCGCGGCCCGGCTGCAACGGCCTGCGGTCCACGAACAGAGGACTGCCGCCTGCGTCGAGGTATACGTAGCTGACCTCGTAGTCGGCCGCATCGAGGTCGTCGAGAATGGTCCAGTAATAACGGGCTTCGAAACCTCCGGCCGCCGCAGTTCCGTCAGGCACGGAGCCATCCGTCACCGCCGGAGAGAGGTCGCCCGGCCCCTGCTGCGCTCCGCCGCCTGCCAGCACCGTGGTCCCGAGCAGCTCGACCTTGCCGGAGAAATCGATCTCCCAGGGCGCATCCGGAGTCAACGCCCGGAGACGCTCTTCCGGGGACGCGGCGCCTTGCAGGACCTGTGCGAATGCAAGGGGCGCCGGCGGCGGTGACGATGGCGGCGCCGACGGGTCGGCGGCGGAAGCCGCAGGCTGCGCGGAAGCCGCCGTCTCAGATCCGGGCCCCTGCGCAACCCCTTGCTCCGCCGGAGGCGCACCCGGTTCCACGGCCGGCTCGGGAGGCGGCTCCCGAACGCCCATCGCCGCCAGCCGCGCCAGGGCCGGACGATGAGCAGGCGCGAGCGTCAGGGCATGGAAATACTGCCGTGCGGCCTCCTCGGTCCTGCCCAGGGCTTCCAGGCACTCGCCCAGCTCGTAATGGATCAGGTGCCTCTGGTGCCAGAAGGAGAAAGTGGGCACCTTGACGAGCAGCATGGCCTCCAGGAGCTGGGAAGCCCTGCCGGGGTCGCCGCAGGTCCGGCTTGCCAGCGCATCCACGAACTGGCGCTTCAGGTGCTCCGGCGGCGTGCCGGGTTCGAGCGCCTCCAGTATGCGGCGGACGCGATCGCACTGTTCGGCGGTCGCCGCAGGGTTCTGCAGAAGAACGCGCATGAGCCCGTCGAGCGCGCCGGCCTTGAGCTCGCCGCTCCTGTCCAGACCGGGCCGGGAGACGATTTCCGCGTGCTCGAGCAGAGCGTCCAGGTAGTTCCAGTCCATGCGGAGGCAATCCTGGCAGCCCTTCAGAGCCTCGGTGGTCCTTCCGAGACGCGCCAGCCGGCCGGCGTCCTGGACAAGGGCCAGGCAGCGCACGCCCAGCAGTCGTCCGTAGCGGGCGTCCTCCGAGGCGGCAAGATCGGGCGAGCCGAGTCTTCTCAGGAGCTGGAGCCGCGCCAGGCTATACTGTTGAGCGACCATGAAGTTGTCCGGGACGGCTGCCAGATCGGGCGGCACTTCGTCGCTGGCCGGGTCCAAACCGACGAGACGGAGAACCTGATCGGCCGTGTCGAGAGCCACGGGCCAGATGCGCCGGCCCTGGAGGTAGCGGAACAGCCTGGTCCTGGAAAAGATCGTTTCCGGAGTGAGATCGATGAGCGTGCGGGGGTCGGCCTTGGCCTCGTCCAGGAGCAATGTGTAGGCGGGGACCGCGTAGCGCCGGGGCTCTCCTTCGATCGCTTTCTTGAGCCCGGCCATGGCCTGCTGCTGCCCGAACGAACCGTCTTCGCCGCTTTTTTCGGCTGGCGGGAAGTGAAGATCGCGCATGATGGAGTACCAGCCGGCGTGGTACAGAGTGGAGGGTCTCTCAGGCGCCAGGGACAGGGCATCCCGGACGAGCTTGTCCAGCCGGGGCCTCGCGTGATCCAGGTCGGGTCCGGAAACGAGCAGACTGGCGTACGCGACTGCCGCATCCATGTGGTACCAGGGCACCGTGGGCGCCATCCGGATGGCCTCTTGGAAGTGCTCGTGCGCCTGGCTGAGATCGTGCAGGATCGACTCCTGAAGGCGCCGCTTTGCCGGAAGCAGAAAGGCGGAGACCAGAGTCTGGAACTCGGCCGAGCTCTCATCGATCCGGATCTCCTGCCGGGTTACGTCGCGGGTCATCTGCTGCGCCAGGTTCTGGACCGGGTTCTGAGCGTCGAAGGCGTAGTCTTTCAGCAGGACGCCGGCCGCGATCTCACGGGCCAGCGCCTGGATCTCTTCCTCGATGTGCCGTACCCGACAGAGGGCCTGGTGGAAGGCAACCTCGGGAGAAGCCGGCATCAGAAGGCTCGCCCGGTCGAGCTGCTCCTTGGCCGCATCGGCGGTCGCCGGGACGCGCGGCCTCCAGAAATAGTAGTGGTCAGGCTCGCCCTGGGCCCAGCTCTGGTACCGGCTGAACGCCACGTTGGCCGCCACGGTCCTCGCCGGCTGACCGGCCACGGCCAGGAAACCCGCGGCCCCGAGCCCGATGAGGAGCGCCCGTTGCGGCCACGCCGGCACGGGGATCGTGCGGTACAGGAAGCTCTCGGCCGAGTCCTTGCGGAGCCCTTTCATGTGGGCCGCCGCGTGGCAGACGGACAGCAGGACCACGAAGATCACCCCGTTGGCCGCAACCATGTAGAGGTTGAAGTCGAAGAGGCTGTGCACCAGCATGGCCGCGACGCCGGCGAAGGAGCCCGCGAAAACGAAGCGGCAGTAGTTGTCCTTCCGTGTGCGGATCCGTTTGAGGAGCCTGAGGAGAAGGATCGCCAGCGCGGCGTACAGGATCAGGGCGCCCGCCAGTCCGGTCTCGGAGACGACCTGGAGCCAGTCGTTGTGCAGATAGAGAGCGAGCTTGTCGCCGTAACGGGCGGGCTGATAGGCCGGGAACACGTCGCCGAAAGTGCCGCCGCCCGCGCCCAGAAGCGGAAAATCCCGGATCATCTCGAGGCCGGCCTGCCGCAGCTCGGCCCTGCCGGACCAGGAGGACGACTCCTCCGTGAGCTGCTCGAAGCGGTCGATGACGCTGCCCAGCCCCTGGTAAAAGAGGATCCCCAGGGAGAGGAGCAGCACTGCGGCCAGGGCGACCGCCAGCCGCTGGGGTTTGGGGCCCTCAGGCTCGTGGCCGCTGCCGCCGCGCCGGACGGCAAAGGTGAACAGGATGGCCGAGCCGATGAGCAGGCCCAGAATGCCGCCCCGCGACAGCGACAGGGCGCCGCAGACGAACATGGTGGCCACCAGGAGCCCGAGGAGGAGGTCGCGATAGACCCTGGCCTTGGAAAGGCTCTCGGATACGCGTCTGATGAACGGCAGGTTGGAGGATCGCCAGAAAGATTTCCGTTTTCTCGCCAGGAAGGTCATGAGGAAGCCGAAGGCGGCCGGGGTCAGCATTTCCATCAGACCGGCGAAATGGTTCCGGTTGTAATAGGTCCCGTGCAGGCTGATCTGGTCGGGCGGCTTCACCCAGAAGATGTGCGGGTTCCCGGAGAAGCGCTCTCCCAGGCCGTACAGGCTCTCGAACAGACCGAGGCCGACCAGGCTCCACAGGAGCACGTTGACCTGCCGGCGCCGCCGGACCTGGTGGACGAGGACGAACAGGAGAATGAAGAGGGTGGCGACGCGGTAGATCTCGAGAGTCGTCGCATGGGGGTTGAGGGAGAGGGGCATGGAGCCCGAGGTTTCCGGATACCCGGGAATGAGCCGGCCGTAAAGCTCGGCAGCTTTCGGCGACAGCCAGGCGAGCACTCCTTCGGGCAGCGGCAGGAGCTGAAAGCCGAGCAGGATCAGGTAGGCGAGCAACAGGGCCCAGACCCCGCCCGCGCGCACGAGCTCGATGCGGCCCGCGAGCGCCGACTTCACGATCCACAGGAGCAGGAGGAAGCTGGCGCAGAGGAACAGGGCGGAACGGGCCCACGGTGCGACGGAGCCGAGCGGAAGAGGCGCGAGCAGGATCAGGGCGACTGCGGCGCCCTCGATGAACAGGTCGATCGCGCGTTGCACGGCCTCCGGCGTGACGTGGCCCAAGGTGCGACGGATCTTTCGGAGAGGGTCCTTCCGGGCTTTCTTCTTCCTGACACGGACTTCTCTCCGGATGCGGACCCTGTCTGAATCCGCTCCTTGCGCCGGTTCGGCTGTTTGCCCCGTGCGGTCATGCATGGCGGAGCCTGACTCCGTACGCGCTTTGAGAAACCTGCAGGCGGCAAAGGAGCAAGAAGAGAAGGTAACGTATAAGGGAGTCTGTCTATTGTCAATCCCGAATTGAAGAAATTCGCAGCGGCCGGCTTGCAGCAGATGTGAGAAGGGGTTCCACCAGCGACGGGGCTACCGCGGCAGCAGGTGTTGAAGATTGCCGGGCCGCCACGCTCGCGGTCTGCAGCCGTGACTGGTGGACACGCCTTCGGCTTTGTCCATCCTACCGAGTGCTCACGCCGCGCGCTCACCGCCTGGTCGTATTGGATGGGTGTGCCGGAATCAGGGTCCCTCAGATGCGGCGGAGCTGGTACATGCCCTTGGATTCGCACACGACCGCACCGTTCAGGTCCTTGATCTGGCCGTTCAGGACGAAGTCGCTCTTGCCCTGAGCCTCCAACTCGCGGTTGATCCGATCGACTTCTTCCTGGCCGATCTCCACGGTGATGGTCACGTCCGTCGTGGCAGGCTTCTTGAAGCGGATGTCCATCCCTTTGACGATGGGCACCGCCTTGGTGATGTCGAACGTGGAAAGGAAAAGAGCGCCGCCCGGGATCTCGGCGATCGTGAACAGGATGCCGGCGTACATGATGCCGATGTGGTTTTCGTTGCCTGCCAGGGGCATCCGAAGGGTGACGCGGCGTGGGGCCAGCTCCACGACCTGCAGCCCCATCCTCTTCACGCAAGGAATCCCATCCCGCACCAGGTTCGGGAAAAGCGAGGAATCGATCTGCCCCATCCTCGTCACTTCGCTCATGACGGCTCCCCCTCTCTCACTACGTGTTTGAGAAAGCCTCTCACCACTTGGGATTGTCCACCTGGATCTTGTAGCGGGTCTCTCCGGCCAGATAGGCGAGCAGCCGCTCCCGGGCAGGCCCGGCCGCGTCGAAAGCGCCGTCGCGGATCTTCCTGCAGAGAAGGGCTTCCTTTTCGGCGAGGGAGGCGTCCGGCGGAGCTTCGGGCGCCACGAGCCTGTCCAACTCCTCGGGCTCGAAAAAAGAGCGCGGATCGAGGGACAGCTCTCTCAGGACGATCTCGAGGAGACTGGCCGCAATGAGGACCTGGAAACGGGGGCGGCCGGTGAGCTTCGGCGCCACCTCGTCCTTGAGATAGTCCGTCACCGCTTTTACGATCTCTTCCTTGGACGGCCGGTTCATGGTCATGGCGGGCTCACCTCGCATCTCGCAGCAGGCCGACGAGCTCCACCTCGCACTCCGATGTCCGCCTTCCGAGCTTGGCGTACTCGAGATCGCCCTTGGGCTGTTCGAGGAAGAAGCGGGATTGGGCTACCGTGACCGCGGCCCAGAAGCAGTTGGACAGCACCTCCCAATACCGGATCCGTTCGCGGTCGATCGGGAACCCCTCTCCGTCCTCGTAGCCGCGCAGGAAATCTTCCTCTTTCCCGAACCCGCCCACGCGGTTCTCGGGCTTGTCGAAGCGCCAGGACTTGGTGCAGATCACCCCGATGTCGTACATGGGATCGCCGATCTGGGCGAGCTCCCAATCGAGGATCGCCTTCACTCCGGTTTCATCGAACAGGATGTTCCCCATGCGGAAATCGGCGTGGATGAAACAGGCCGGGGGGCCTTGAGGAACGTGCGTCTTGAGCCAGTGAAAAGCGTACTCGAGGGCCGGAGACTCGTTGAGCTTCGTGCCGCGCCAGACGTTCTCGTTGTGCTCGATCAGCTCGAGGGGGGAAGGCCGTTTGAGGAACGCGAGCTCGTCAGTGAGCGGGATGCGGTGGATGCGGGCGAGGATGCGCCCCAGATCGCGGGCCCATCGATCCCTGGTCTGCGCGTACTTGTCGTCGTTCAGGAGCCGCTTGGGGTAGGTGTCGCCGAAGACCCGCTCCATGATGAAGAAGGGGGTGTCCAGGGCATCGTCGCTCTGGTACAGGGGCCGCGGCACGGGAATGCCGTTTTCGTAGGCCTTCCTGATGACCGCGAATTCCTCGGACCGTCTGGAATAACCCAGGCCGACCTTGGGGTCCTTCCGGAGCACCATGGGCCGCTCGGTCGTCCGTCCCTGTTTCCCGATGAGGGCTCTGAACAGCCACGTCTGCCGCGAGGCGCCCGTG
Organism: bacterium; assembly: GCA_040756235.1. Classification (GTDB taxonomy): domain Bacteria; phylum Desulfobacterota; class DSWW01; order DSWW01; family DSWW01; genus JBFLZG01. The sequence goes on from JBFLZG010000073.1 coordinate 14,006, forward strand.
GTCACCCGCTCGAGCTCGCGGATCTCCACGCTGTCGGCCTTTTCCCACTCCCGGATGAGCTGGCTGAGCTTTTCGGCGAGGTCCATAGCTGCTCCTCGTCAACCGTCATTCCGGCGCAGGCCGGAATCCAGTCCCTGTCACCGGGCAACTACCGCTGTGCACGATGCACCCTACTGGATCCCGGCTCGCACGCGCTCCGCACATGGGCCGGGATTCTTTCCGTCGTTCCGGCGCAGGCCGGAATCCAGTCCCTGTCACCCGGCAACTACCGCTGTGCATGATGCACCCTTCTGGATCCCGGCTCGCACGCGTTCCGCGCATGGGCCGGGATTCTTTCCGTCATTCCGGCGCAGGCCGGAATCCAGTCCCTGTCACCGGGCAACTACCGCTGTGCATGATGCACCCTTCTGGATCCCGGCTCGCACGCGCTCCGCACATGGGCCGGGATGACGTGCTACTTCATTCCTGGTCGAGGTACTCCGAGATGCCGTAGCCGACCTTCCCGTCCAGCTCGTACCGGGTGAAGCCTTCACAGATCCTCGTGGTCTGATCCTTCCTGCGGTTCCGCAGCGGAACAAGGGAGAGGACGCGGCCGTTCAGCGAGAGCTTCTCCCCCTTCTCGGTCGTGAACCTGGCCCGGATCTCCTTCTGGTACGGGCCGCTTTCCGCGTAGCTCGTTTCGATCTCGACCTCGTGAATGAGCGTGTTCCGGCCGCTGCGGTGCAGGAAGCCGCTCATGGCGGTCTTGCCGGAAGGGCTCGCAAAGACGGTGAGCATGAGGCCGTGGCCGCGGTCGAACTGGACGGTGAGCCACCGGTAGTACTTGGGCGCCTGCCAGTAGCGGGGCCCCCAGGAATGATCGCGCAGGCCGAGACCGTCGATCTCGAACCGTCTGCCGTCGGCGGTCAGGAATCCTTTGCTGTTGATGTGCTGCTCGTAGTGGGCCTTTGCAAAGGAGACCTCCTCGCTCCCGAGGCTGTCCTGGTCGCTCACGCCGCCGTACACCTCGCTCAGGCCTTCCACCGCCAGCTCCAGCTCGACCGTCACGGCCCGGGCCTGGCTCAGGGCCTCCTTCGGGTTGGCGAGGGCCAGGGGCTCCAGCAGATGGAAGGCAGGTCCCTGATAGCGGACCGCGAGCTCCCGGAAGGGACGGATCACCTCGAAGTGCATGTTCGCGGCGTCGAAGGCCAGATTGTTCTTGATCTGGGGTCTCTGGAAGTTGAACAGGACTCCTCCGTCGGCCAGGTAATAGAGCAGGGTCACCTCGGCCTTGCCTTCATTGGGCCGGTTGCCGATGCGCACGAATCCGCCGGAGGGCTGCGCGCGGTCGTGATTGAAGAAGTTGAAATACATGCTCTCGTTGAAGTGGGATTCGCCGGTGGGCGGGTGGGTGTACTCGTCCTGTTCTTGCGCCGGGCGGTAGGTGTTCATGGTCTCCTCCTGGTGCAGGTGAGAGCCGGGGCAGAATCTACCATACGAGACAACTCCATCACAACCGAAACGATTTTTCCTCAAGATTGTGGTCCCACAGTCCGAAATCACTGGCGTGCACGCCTGAGCCGGTGGCCTTCGGGAGCGCCGTGCCTTGGGTCGTTACCGCGAGCGCCCGGCACGGGATCCGGGAGGCGGCCGCGGGGACTTCTGGAATTGCCGGGAGCAGGGACTGGACCCCGGCCTGGCGAGGCGGTGTCATAACCGGCCCGTCATCCCCGCGCGAGCGGCAATCCCGCTGCACCCCGGGATCCCGGCTCGCGGCCGCGACGCGGCCTTGGCCGGGGATGACGAACCATGACACAGTCTCCTGCGACGGAATGAGGGAAATAGCTGGCTTGCCGGATGGTCGCCCGCTCCGCGGGCCTCCTCCGGAAGGAGGGAAAGAGTGATCTCTAGGGAGGTAGGAAAGTGATGAAAAGAATGTCTGGCTTTCCGGGACGTCGGGGCTTCACTCTGGTCGAGCTCGTGATGATCATCGTGATGCTCGGCATCCTGGCCGTGGTCGCGATTCCGCGCTTTCTCGACATGCAGCTCGAAGCAAAGGTGGGGACCCTGAAGGGGATGCTGGGGTCTTTTTACACGGCCCAGAGCAACCTCGTCAGCGTGATCGACGGCGAGATGATGTACGCTGCCAAGGGCCTGATCGATGCTTGCGGAGAGCCGGGAGACGATGGCCCGCCGTCTGATGAATGGCTCGTCTGCATCGCTACCTATGCCATGAACGGCCAGATTCCCCCGAACCCGTTCACCGGGAACAACTCCGTGGTCGTCAAGTGGGACGCGGAGCTGGCGCCCTGTGAGACCGCGGATCCCACGGGAGGTTGGATCTGGAACCTGGGCAGCCAGGAAGAAGGCGAAGAAGGGCCGCCCAGCAACATGAAATGGTGGGCCAACTCCAGCACGACCACCCTGGCGGAAGGCATGACCGAGGCTTGCGTGCAGCCCGGCCAATAACGAGCCGTCGGAATGCGGCCGGATTCCGGGTCCCGAGGTCGCGTTCATCGGTTCATCCCGGCCACTCATGTCCGCGGAGCACTGTAGGGCGACCGGCCGGTCGCCCCTACGAGCTGCGCCCGGCACACGGTGACGGAGAGAGCGATGTCTGGGGAGGCACGACAGGCATGAAAAGAAAGGCTGGCTTTCTCGGGCGTCGAGGGTTCACTCTGGTCGAGCTCGTCATGATCATCGTCATGCTCGGCACCCTGGCGGTCGTTGCGATCCCGCGCTTCATCGATATGCAGCTCGAGGCGAAGGTCGCAACCCTGAAAGGGATTCTGGGGTCCTTCTACACCGCCCAAGGCAATATCATAGGTATTTTCGATGGTGAGATGATGTTCGCCGCCCAGCCCATCTTCACGGCCTGCGGCGAGCCGGGAGACGGGGTTCCATCGGACGAGTGGCTTACCTGTCTTGCCAAGTACATGATGAACGGCGAGATCCCTCCGAACCCGTTCACGGGGGTCAACTCCTTGCTCATCAAGTGGGACACGGAGCTGGCGCCCTGTGCCACCGCGGACCCGACGGGGGGCTGGATCTGGAACCTGGGAAGTCAGGAGGAAGCCGAAGAAGGACCGCCCGACAACATGAAATGGTGGGCCAATTCCGCCACCGCCACCCTCGCGGAAGGCTACACCGAGGCTTGCGTGCAGCCCGGCGGATGGTGAGGCGGGGAGTGCTCCCGGATTCCGGGTCCGGAGGTCTGTCGCGTTGGGTCATCTCGGTCCCTCGTTTCCGCGGGCCTTTGGTGGGGGCGACCGACCGGTCGCCCCTACGAGCTGTGCCCTACCCGGTATCCCGGTCCCAGCCTACAAGCCTCGCACAGATTCCGGCCGCAGCGGGATCTTCCGCGCCTGTGCCTTGCGGATGGTCTCGAGCATGCGCTCCCGGTCCGACGGCAGGTCGCCTCTCAGGGGAAGGTAGTTGGAAGCGTGGTTGGTGCGGAAGACGACCTTGCGTCGGACCTCCACGTTCTCCAGCATGAGCCTGAGCTCCTCCAGGATTTCCTCCTGGGAGAGCACCTCGAAAGTGCCCTCCCGGATCCAATCCTCCACCGGGGTGCCCGGGACCGCCATGAGGGTCAGGGCGCCGACGTAGTCGGGTTGCATGCGGCTGATGGCGCGCCCGGTGTCCACGGCGTGCGGCCGGCTCAAGCCCCTTCCGCCCAGCCCCAGGATCACCGTGACCGAGACCTCCAGGCCTGCCTCCCTGGCCTTCAGGCAAGCCTGTGCGGTCTCCTCGACGGTCGAACCTTTGTTGTGCAACCCCAGGACCTGCTCGTTTCCGCTCTCCAGCCCCACATAGAGCAGCTTGAGCCCGGCTTCGCGGATGCGCGCCAGATCCTGCGGCGGCTTGCGCAGGATGTCCGAAGCGCAGGCGTAGACGCTCACCCTTTCCAGGTGAGGGAAGAGCGCGTAGGCGCGCTCGGTGATCTCCACGAGTCCGCGGGTGCGCATGACCATGGCGTTGGAATCCAGGAAGAAGATCCGGCGAACGCCGCTTCCGGCGCTGGCGCGGGCCTCCTCCAGGTCGTCGACGATGTCGCGGATCGGCCGCACCCGGAACTTCTTTTCCGGCACAACACGGTCCAGGACCCAGGACCCGCAGAAGTAGCATTGGCCCCGTGCCGCGCTCGCGCATCCGACGGTCGCCTGAACGAGCAGGCTGCCCGCCTCGGAAGGAGGTCTGTAGATCGGCTCTGCGTAGTACATGAGGGCTCCGTTTCGTCATCCGTCAGAAGGGCGACGCATGCGTCGCCCCTACAAGAAAGAGGCGCGCGGCCGGAAAATCCCCCCGAACCCCCCTTTTCTAAAGGGGGGGCCTTGGGGCCGGTACCGGCGCCAGGGCCCGGGCGATTGCCCGGGGCGGAAACCCTCGCTCGACAGCCGCTGCGGCGAGTCTCTTCCCCTCCGTGGTGTCGAGGTACTCCCGCGCGGAGAGGCCGGCGCTTCCCGTGTCGAGCACCCACCGGAGGGCCTCGATGAAACGCTCGTTCTCCCACTCGGTCCCCGGGTTCACGCGGATCCAGTTGTCCATGCCCCACTCGGAGCCCCATCGGATGAAGACCTTCTGCACGAAGAACATGCGCAGCACAGCGATCGTGCCGTCCATCGAGCCCAGGTTGATGAGGATGTAGTGCCCCTGGGAAGGCAGATGCTCGAGCCCCAGTGCGGACAGGGCCGTGTCCAGCCAGGCGCGGCTTTCCGTGCACGCCCGATGGCAGCGCCGGATCTGCTCGTCCGCGTTTGCCAGGCTGGCCAGGGCCGCCTGATGCCCGGCCACGTTCACGCCCGCAAAAATCTTGCGGGCCTCCATCGCCCGGACCACCTCCGCAGGAGCAAGCCCGTAGCCGACGCGGAGCCCGGTCAGGCCGAAGATGTGGGAGAAGGTCTGGACATGGAGCATCCGCCTGCCCTCCGCAACGTGACGTGCCGGGCCGAACAGGAGCGGCTGCTTGTCGGCATCCATGTATTCCCGGTCCGAGTCGTCGCAAAGGAGCACGGTCTCGGGCGAGACCTCGTAGAGGCGGCGCGCGAAAGCGTCGAAACGGTCGCGCTCCAGGAAGGTCCCTGCAGGGTTGTTGATGAGGTTGAAGTGAACGAGCCCGATCGGCTTGCCCGATTCCGCGGCCTCCTGAGCCGCATCCAGCATACGGTCGAGATCCGGCTCCCAGTCGCCCCGGAGCGGGACCCGGATCACCTCGGCTCCGTTCTGGCCGGCCCTCTGCAGGATGATCCGGTACGTGATCCACTCCGTCAGCAGAGGCCGCTCCGGCGAGGTGAAGGCGTCTGCGGCCATGAACAGGACCTCCGAGGAGCCCACACCCAGGATCACGTTTTCCGCGGTGAGCGATCCCTCGAGTCCGTTGTGCCGCAGGATGGCATGTTTCAGGTCGTTCTGGAGATAGTCGTCGTAGCGGTTGATGCCCGCGCCGGCCAGCCCCTTTGCGAGCACTTCCCGGATGGCTTCGACCGCCGCGGGATGCGGCCCCCAGGGGTTCTCGTGGTAGACCATGCGGCACACGCCTGCAAAGAAAGGGTCCGCCGGGAAGGCCTCGGACGGCGGCGGTCCGAGCAAGGAACGGGACAGGAGGCCGGCGGAACCCAGGGCCGCACCCCACTTGAGAACATCCCGCCGTGACACCAGGGCGGCAAGACGATCGTCCATGAATTTCTCCGGGTCGCGTTCGACCCTGGATTATTCCAATGCAGACGCACAAAGGCAACGTGAAAAGCCACACGCGCTCCGCAGCCGGGCCGAGACGACGAACAAAAGAGGGCGACGCATGCGTCGCCCCTACAAGAAAGAGGCGCGCGGCCGGAATCCGAAGCCTGCACTCCGTCTTTCCGTCACCCCGGCGCAGGCCGGGGTCCAGTTCCTGTTACCCGGTAACGACCGCTGTGCGCGATGCACCCTTCTGGATCCCGGCTCACACGCGCTGCGCAGACGGGCCGGGACGACGAACAAAAGAGGGCGACGCATGCGTCGCCCCTACAAGAAAGAGGC